>JBDRIT010000088.1:0-13550 GCA_043815665.1 Pseudomonadota bacterium | reverse complement strand
GGCACCGCCCTTCGGGCTGGGCACCGTCATTTGGACTGGGCACCGTCGGCTACGCCGACTGGGCACCGGGCCTCCGGCCCTGGGCACCGGGCCTTCGGCCCTGGGTAACTCACCCCTACCAACTGCTTTGCATCACACCCGCCCGTAGGGCCTCGATAGTTTAATAAGTGAAGATCGACTGTCCGTCCCCTACAGGGCTGGACTCGTGGATGCGCCACACCTTTTTGGTGCGTTTCCAGGTCTGTCGTTGCACTGACGCGACCGTGGTGATCGAGTCACCGGCGGTCCACAGGAACGACACGAAGACCTCCGCTGTCTCACCCTTGGGGCCCATGCGGACCGCCTGGATCTCGACCTCGAGCACCCGCGCCCGGGCGGAGCCCTCCTGGATGGCCCTGACGAAGTCGTCACGCGCTTCGATCGCCACGTACTCCAGCCCCCCCATGGGGGTGCCCCACCGCAGCATCTCGTTGTACATGGTGACCGACTGCTGGAGGGGTGACCCGGAGCTGCCGCCGCCTGCGCCGGAGCAGCCAGCGAGCAGCAAGGAGATGATGATGGCTGGAAGAAGGGTGCGGAGAACTCGGGGCATGGGCGGGGCTACTTCGTCTTGCAGGCATCGGGGTAGACGAAGCCCGGCATCGCCTTGTAGGCGGCGCCGGCCTGCTCCATGGCCGTGAGGGCCTGCTGGCAGGCCTGGGCAGCGCCAGGGCCCATGGCCTTGAACTGCTCCACCTGTGCACACCCGTCCTTCGTCGCCTTGACCGCCTCGGCGGGGACCCCCTGGATCTTGCCGAGTGTGTCCGCGAAGGCCAGGCAGCAGGCGGCGTAGGCGGCGCAGGCGTCGCCCGTGGCCTCAGCGGGCTTCGCTGCTTCGTCGGGCTTCGCCGCCTCGTCGGGCTTCGCCGCCTCGTCGGGCTTTGCCGCCTCGTCGGGCTTCGCTGCCTCGTCGGGCTTCGCCTTGGCCTCCTCGGCCTCTGCGGCCTTCCTGTCCGCCTCGGCCTTGATGCGGCGGGCCTTGTCGTAGCTGATGATGTAGGTCTCTGCGAGCAGCTCCTTGGCCGGGTAGTACTTCTGGTAGGTGGCCAGGATCTCCTCAGGGATCGGCGCCTGCGCCTTGGCCTGCGCCATGGCCTGCGCCTTGACCTCGACGCCGTTCAGGGCCGCCATGACCTTCTCCCACTTGGGTCTCGTGTCCTCGGACATGCCCCAGGTCTTCATCCCTACGTCCAGCCCGTCGATCGCGACGGTGAAGGCAGCGTAGGAGGCGTCCAGGTCCTCGTTGAAGAAGTCGAGGAGCGTGGGGTTGATCTTCAGCCAGTAGTCGTCGTTGAAGTCCTTCAACGAGACCTCCAGGAGATGTGACCAGTAGCGGTATTGCTGCTGCTCCGGGGGCAGCCCCGCCGTCTCCGGTGTCGCCTCGGACCAGTCCAGGCCGAAGTTGAGGCCGATGAGGATCGAGAGCACATAGCCCTCAGCCAGCTCCATGGTGGCGTATTCCTGGATCGTCGGTTCGGTGAGGCCGATGCGATCCCGCTTGTCCGCCGGCGCCTGATCGTGGACTTCCTTGGCCTTCTTGAGGGCCTCCTCGACGATCTGGTCCACGACCTTGCGGCTGTCCGCGTTCTTGAGCGTCCACTCCTTGAGCTTCTCGAGGGTCTTCTGGCCGGCCTGCGTCTGGACGAAGATCTCGGCGGCCACCCGCAGGTAGGCCCGCACCCGGGCACGCAGGACGCGCTTCCTGACCTCCTCGCGCTTCTTGATGGCCAGGATGACCGCGGCGCGGTAGTGCTCCTTCGTGAACTTGAAGAGGCCGAGCTTCTTCTCGTTGAGCGCCTCCCGGGCCTCCTTCTCGCAGATCAGCGCCGTCGTGTCGATGTAGCGCTCCACGGCCTGGGCGTCGACGATGGAGGGGTACTCCTTGACCTGCTTGGCGCAGAGGATCTTGATGTACCTGTGGTACTTGTCCAGCTCCTCCTTGAAGCGCTGCTTGTAGGCCTCGACCTTCTGCTTCTGCTCTTCGATCTTACCGGTGTACTTCTTCCTGAGCTCCACCGAGTCGGCGCCCATGTCGAGCATCATCTGCCGGCGGATGATCTCGAGGTGCTTCGCGGGGAGCTGCTGCTTCTCCTCCATCTCGACCTGGAGGGCGGCGAACTCCTTGTCGAGCTGGATCGCCGCCAGGGCGGAGTCCGCCAGACCGCCGAGGGTGTACCCCCTCTTGACCAGCTTCCCGCTTTCGTCCCGCTCCAGGAAGTACATGTCCACATCGGTCTTGTCGGCCTTGAGGCCCTGCAGGACCTTCACCGCGCCGGGGGTGCCCATGCGCCGGAGGCCGGCGAGACCCAGGAGCCGTGCGATGAGCATTGGCGAGGCCAGGTGGCGCTGGAGCTCGGGCACCAGGGTTGAATCGAGGACGGCGTTCAGCTCCGCCTGGAACTGCGGGTCGTTCTCGATCTTGAGGCCGCCCTCCTGCTCCGCTGTCTCGGGTCCCCCGGTGTCGCCCGTAGCGGCGGGCTTGGCCTCTGCGGCCTTCTCTGTCTCTGCGGCCTTGGGCTCTCCGGCAGCTTCGCCCTCGGCGGGCTTCTCCTCGCCGTCGCCGACAGCGGCCACCGCGGGGGCCGTCTCGGGCGCCGGCTCGGGCGCCGGCTCGGGCGGCTTCGGCGGCCAGCGGCCGTCCTTCCCCCACTGCGCCTTGAGGATGCCCACCTGGGCGTCGAGTCGGGAGCCGAGGTACTCGTCCATGACCCCGTACAGGTACGCGCCGGTGTTGTAGTACTTCCGGGACAGCCAGATCTTGATGGTCTTCTGCTCCTTCTCCTTCCCCGTCTTCGGCTTGACGATGTCGAACATCGAGATCTTCTCGAGCCCGGGGATGCTGGAGCGCGCGAGGACCTCGCTGGCCCACTCGATCCGATTCTGGCCGTTGAGGAGGGGCAGGCGGCGCATCATCACAGGGAGGAGCTTGTCGGTGTACTTCGTGCGCTGATCCTCGGGGATGATCTTGTCGAAGAGCTCGTGGGCCCGCATCAGGGCCTCCATTTGGGTCCCGCGGTCGAGCATGAAGTGCTCGCTCAACTCGAGGAGATACAGCACCGCTTCGATGTTGTAGAACTTCTCGACGATGATCAGCTGCTGGGGCCGGAAGTAGAGGTTCTCGTCGGCCTTCATGTCCGCGAAGAGACCCTCGTGTGCGATCCGAAGGGCCGCCAGGGCGCGCCTGGAGAGGTCCTTGTTCTCCTGCTCCGCAGCCTGGGACTGGATGTAGTCGATCCAGTCGAGGGTTCCGAACTCCTTGGTCTCCAGGCGCTTCTGGATCATGACCAGCGCCGGCTCCACGCCGAAGCCCTCGAGCTCCCGTACCTGGGAGAAGCTGATGCGGTTCTGGACCTTCTCCCAGACCTCCTCTTTCGACAGGTCCGCCGTGATGTCACTGAAGGCCCAGGCAGCGAGCTCCTTCTGGACCTCGGTCCGGCCCTCGTCTCCGAGCATCGCGAGGAGCTGCATCAGGGTGTCCCGTGCCTTGCCCTGGATGTCCTCGTTGTCGCCCTTGAGCTTCTCGATGAGGCTCGTGGACAGCTGCGAGACCAGCTCGGCGCGCTGATCATGGTCCCGGATGATGCCGCGGACACGCTCACCGGCGCCGTTCTCCACCAACACCTCGAGGCCACGGACCTTGGTGTCGAAGGGGACCTCGGGGTCGTTGACGACCTCCTGCATCTTCTTGAAGCCCTCTTCGTTGTGAGACCACTTCTGGAGGTCTTCCTCGGTGATCGGGCCGCAACCGGTCGCAAGGACCGCGCTGAAGGTCAACACGAACACCAGGATCGCCAAGGTACCGAGCCTGCCTGTCATGGTTCCATTCCTCCCAGAATTCCAGCGATGTCGGGACATATCCCGGGCGTGGATATACGGGCCGACTGTAACATCCTGAACCCGCGTGTCAAGGGGCGGGTGGTGGGGACTCCGGGCTGGTGAAGCTGTGTTCGCAGCGGGCCTCGCCGCGTTCTGTGAGGGTGACATGGCACGTGTGCCGGGTGTCGAGGTACGTCAGCTCGATCTCGTGGGGACCGGCGGGGAGTTGCAGGTCCTTGGGCGCGACACCGGCGAAGCGGCCGTCTGCGCGGATCTGGGCATAGGGACGGGCGGCGACGTGAACGGTCCCGAAGGTGGCGGGGTCGGCCTCGGGCTTCGCCTCTGTCGCTGGCGTCGGCTCCCTGGGCTGAGGGCTGTGGGCCGTGGGCTGTGGGTCGGAGGGGGGGGCCTCGACGGGCTCGAGCTCGGGTTCGGGTTTCGCCTCTGCCTCTGGCGTCGGCTCTTTGGGCTTTGGGCTGTGGGCCGAGGGCTGTGGGTCGGACGGGGGGGCCTCGACGGGCTCGGGCTCTTCTGTGGGAGGGGCGTCCACGCCCCGACTTCCACCGGCGGTCGTGTCTCCCTCAGCCTTGGGGCCGGCGTCCGTCGCGTCGCTCTGGACCACCTCGGGCATGGCCACCACCACGTCCATCTCCGCCAACGACGCGCCCCGGTTGCTCTTCGCATCCGCCGCGTCCTTCTGTGTCGCCACCGGGGTTGTTTCGAGGGGCGCTCGACCGAAGGGGCCCAGGCCCAGGATCCAGGCCCAGGCGGCGACGGCGAGGCCCGCCCCGGCGAAGGCCAGCCCGAGGTTCAGACCGACGGTGCGGGCCTGGGTGCGGCGGAGCGCCGGGTGGGCCTCCGCTGTGTTGCGGGCGGCGGGTCGGGCGTCGTCCCAGGGGACGAAGTCGTCGTCCGCATGGGAGGAGAGCTCCGTCGCTGCCCTCCGATCCGTGGTCGTCTCCTCGATCTCGTGGGCGCGCATCGGACGGGTGGCCTGATCCTCGGGAGCCTCCTTGAGGAACTTCCACTCCCCGGTGTCCAGCTCCGTGACCTCCAGGGGGGTCTCGTCCAGGCTCTGGAGTCCGTCGTCCCCCTCCCCCTGGCTGAAGGCCTCGACCTCTGCGGGGAACAGGTCCTTGAGCCAGGCGGCGAGGCGGTGGGGCGCCGGGAAGCGCTTCCGATCAAAGAGGAAGCGGGAGAGGGTGTCGTAGAAGACCAGCATGTTCGGATAGCGGTCGCCCGGATCCCGCGCCAGGGCCCGGTTGACCACCGGGGACAGCTCCGGGGGCAGGCTCTCCTCCACCTCGTGGGGCGAGGGCACCACGGTCGTGACCAGGCGGGCCAAGGTCTCCGCAGGGGTGCCGCCCCCGAAGAGGCGCCGCCCGGTGAGCAGTTCCCAGAGGACCACTCCGAGGGAGAACTGATCCGAGCGCGCATCCACCATGCGGCCGAGGGCCTGCTCCGGCGACATGTAGGCGCATTTCCCCTTCACCTCCCCGACCCGTGTCACAGCGGACCGCTTGGCCGCCCGGGCGATGCCGAAGTCGACGATCTTCACCTCTCCGGAGTAGCTCACCATGAGGTTCTGGGGGCTGATGTCCCGGTGGACGATGGAGAGGGGGCGGCTGTCCTCCCGAAGGCTGTGGACGTAGTAGAGGCCCTTGGCCACCTCCAGTGCGATCCCTGCGGCCACCTCCCAGGGGATCGGTCGGTGCGCCCGGGCCGCGGCGGCGAGCACCGAGCGGAGGTCCTTTCCCTCTACGAACTCCATGGCCAGGTAGGGGATCCCGTCCGCCACGTCGAAGTCGTGGATCTGGGCGATGTTGGCGTGGGTGAGGCGCGCCGCGATGGCCGCCTCGTCCATGAACATCCGCAGGAAGTCCTCGTCCTCGGCGTAGGCCGGGAGGATCACCTTGATCGCCGCCTTCCTCAGGAACCCCCCGGGGCCCTCCGCCAGGCCCCGCCAGACCTCTGCCATGCCCCCGGTGCGGAGACGCTCGACGAGGATGTAGCGGCCCAACCTCCGGTGTGTCATCTCGGCCCTAGCCCATGGCCTTGTTGCCGACGGCCTTCGACATCCAGCCCCGGGCCATCCAAAGGGCCACCGGGCTCACCATCGCGATGAGCGCGTAGAACAGCCACATGGTCTGGGTGTCCTGAGGGCCTACCATCGGGCAGTACTGGGACAGGAAGTAACCCGAGTAGAGCCCGGTGATGACCTTGGTGAGGAACCACGGGAACTGCCCGATCCCCATGTACATGCCCGTCTGCCCCTCCGGCGCGATCTCCGCGACCCACTGGAGGAACCGGGGCTGCCACATGGCCTCGCCGATGGACATGAGCAGGATGTAGGTCAGGAGCAGGGTCGGGCTCGGCGGCAGCACGAGGAGGAAGGTCGGCGCGGCCATGACCAGGGTGCCCCAGATCATCATCGGATACACCTTCGCGCGGGTCGTCAGCGCGGCGACCGCGGGTGCGAGGAAGAAGATCAGGATCGGGTTGATGTTGGAGAAGAACTCGAAGTTGTCGCCGACCGCGGTCCCCCCGAAGGCCCGGTCGATATAGTACGGCAGGGTCAACCAGTTGTGGGCGAAGAGGGTCTGGACCGGGATCAGGACGAAGATGAAGAACACGAACCGCACGTCGTTGAAGGGATGGTCAGGGCGCTTCCGGAGCAGCGAGACCCCGGTGAAGATCAGGAGGAACAGGCCCACCAGCAGCACCATGCCGTAGCGGACGCCCCACCGGATGAGCCGGTCGGACGTGGGGATCTCCACCGCCGATGCGGCCGCCTCACCCATGGAATTCGTGAACCCTCCCGCAGAGCCGAGCCAGGCGACGACGAGGTCCTTTCCGTGGGCTGGCTCGCTGTCTTCGCCGCCCTTGAGCACCGGCGGCAGCCCCTTCAACAGCAGCACCGCAGTGTTGAGGAGCCGCTCCTGCAGGAGCGCCGAGACCCCCGGGGTGTCCGCTGGGATGCCCCCGAGGCCGTCGAAGAACGCCCGCTCCGCGTCCAGGATCGGGACGAGGATGCCCGCTGTCTCCGGAGCGAGCTCCCTGAGGCGCGCCGCGGTCGAAGCCATCGCCGCCGAGATGGCGCGGAGCTGCTCGCCGAGGTCATGGTGACCGGTGGAGTCCACCAGGGCCGACGCCACGTCGCCCTCCAGTGGGATCGCGTCCTCGTCGGACTCCTTCATGCGGGACCGCAGGCGCACCAGCACCTTGTCGTCCACCTCGCTGACCCGCCCGTAGGCGATGGTCATGCACCAGAGGCCGAGGGTCCTGAGTTGATCCCTGGCCGCGAGGGCCGTCCCGCTCCCGGGCACGAACTCGGCTCCGAGGGCCGGCGCGAAGGATCGCAGCGCGGCGGCGTCCCGAACGAGGATCCCGCGGATGCCCTCGAAGGCCGCTCCATCGATCTCGGTCCCTCCGGGGAGGAGCTCCCCCGGGTGAACATCCGCGATGGTCGCGGCGAGGTCCTCTGCGGCCTTGCCCAGGTTCACCTGGGTCTCCCCGGTCACTTCGTCGCCGGCCAGGGCCTTGTTCGCCGCCTTGTAGGCTCCCTTCGCGTCCGCCATCGCGGACTCGGAGGGGGTCGGCGCCGCGCTGAGCGCGAGGACGATCACCGCCACCGTCGCCGCGACGCTGCCGCCGGCCAGGACCAGGAAGCCGGGGGTGAGGAGCTTCGCCCTGGGGGGCGCGCCGCCAGCGGTCTCGCCGTCGACCTGCACTGCCTCCGGCTTGGGTGCGTCGATGTTGGTGAGGGTGTCCCGGGCGACCGAACGCCGGGTCATGAAGAACCAGATGGTCAGGAAGGCCAGGAGGGTCAGGAAGATGTACACCAGGAGCACCGCCACGATCCCCATGTCCTGGCCCGGGGGCACGCCCAGGAGGGAGCCGAGCTTCGGGCCCAGGGACTTCCGTACCGCAGGGGAGAGGATGCCCGAGAAGAACGCGCCCAGGTTCATCAGGCCGTAGATCATGGCGTAGCCCATGGTCGCCGTCTTCTCGTCGGTGAACTGCTTCACTGCGGCGTAGGCCGCCGGCTGGTACATGCCGTAGCCGACCACCACCACGGCGAGGCCCAGGGTCACCATCAGGAACATCCCCGAGGACGCCCCCTGGCCGTGCTCGAAGACCGCGCCGGAGGCGCCCAGGAGCAGGCGCCCGATCACCATGAGCCCCAGCGCGAGGAGCAGCGCCTTCCGTACCCCGAGACGATCGGCGACGCCGCCCAGGAAGAGCATGGAGAGGGTGATGCCCCCGGTGAACCCGCTGTAGACCCAGCCCGCATGGAGGTCGGCGAGCCCGACGTTCTCGGAGAGGTACTTCCCCAGGACCGTGAGGATCCCGAAGTAGACCAGGCCCTCGAACCAGTACGAGATGTATAAGGCCCACAGGGCCTGGGAGGACCCCGCCAGGGACTTGAACGGATCCACGATCTCGCGGATGGTCTTCCGAAGCGCGCTCTCTTCCGCCATGGCACAACACCCCCTCGTAGCGCCGGAGCATAGCATCCCCTCGTCCGAAAAAAAACTCTGGACAAACCCGGGTCCTCTCCCTATCCTCGGGGCCCGCAGTATCCCCCTGCCGCAAAGAAGCGGTACGTGATTTCGAGCGGAGGTGTCATGGGGAGCGTCAAAAAACAGCGTCGAAAGAAGATCCGGAAGCACAAGTACCGCAAGCAGCGCAAGGCGATGCGGCACAAGAACAAGTAGTCTCGACGACGCCAGGGATTCGGCGGCGATCTCAGCGGTTCTCGCCGTCGGATAGCGGCGTCACTCCTCCTCGACGTAGCTCTGCTACGACTTCGTCGTCGTTCCTTGCTCCCGGCGGCGATCCCTCGCTGAGATCACCACCTCACCCTGGCGCCGGCGAGACGCATCGCGGAATTCCATCGAGAGTGCGGGTCGGACTTGTCGCTGCGCTTCTCGTCCAGGGGACGGGAGGGGAGGTCGGACTTGTCGCTGCGCTTCTCGTCCAGGGGAGGGGAGGTCGCGGGACCTGATGATCAGGCGAGCGGCCCGACCCAGTGTCGATCGCGAAGAACCGAGAGTCCCCTCAACGACAACAGGATCAACAGGAGCAGGAGCAGCGGGAAGCCCGAGTGCGGCACCGGGCTCGCCGCGCAGCCGCTGCTGCAGGGGCAGGTGCCGGTGCATCGGCAGGACTTCGTGGCGCAGGCGGGACCGCCGCCGTCGGGGGTTCCGGGGGTGTCGGAGCCGGGGAGGTCGTCTCCCGTCGCCGTGTCCCCGGAGACGACATCGGCCTCGGGCTCCTCGGGGGAGGGCTCCGCTGGATCCACGGGGATCTCCCAGGGGTGGGTGAACCCCATGCCGTCCAGGAGCGCTGCGAGGAGGGCCTCCCGGGCGGGCTCCGGATAAATCGCCTCCAGGGGCACCCCGGCCAGCGCGACGCCGCCCCCCGCCGGATCCTCGTACGCAACCGCAGCGGGTCGGGTCGGGTCGCCGTCGTAGAACGCGACCTCCTGGCTGTACCCGTTGGTGCCAACGAGATCCGGATAGTCCACGTCGTAGGTCCCCAGGCTGCCGTCGTCCAGGTTGAGCGGGGTGCCGTCCGCAAGGGCGAGATCGTAGGTCGCCGCGTCATCCCCCAGGTAGGTCCCGTGAAGGACCCCCGTGAAGAACGCCTGCTCGTCCACGCTGCCCAGCTCCACCAGATCCCACCCCACCTCGGCCCCGGTGACCAGGAGCGCGCCGCCCTGACCCCGGTAGTCGAAGAGGACCATGGCCTCCTGGAACGAGAAGGTCTCGTCCTCGGTGGACTCCTCGCCGAGGAGCCAGTCCACCAGGGGGTACGCGGCCAACGCGTCGGCGTCCAGCGCCGCGTCGTGCCAGGCGCTGTCGAAGGGCAGGCCCAGCGCGGCCAGGGCGCGCCCGTGGGCCGGGACGTAGCCGTAGGTGTTCATGCGGTCGAGGTCCATGCGCAGGACCACGGCGAGATCCCAGGGTGAGAGATTCTCGGTGAGGAGCGCGTGGCGGTCCAGGCGGTCGAAGCCCCCCACCACCAACGCGGCCGCCGCGCCGGCCTCGCCACCCCAGAGAGCCAGGGTCGGGGTTGCGAAGGAGTGCCCGCCGGCGTTGTACGCAGCCACGCGGAACTCGTGGACCGCTCCGGGCTCGAGGCCCTCCACGGTGGTCTCCAGGGAGTCGCCGACGTCGACGCCGCCGTCCCAGGCTCCCCAGCGCCCGGTGTACACGACGTAGCCGCTCGCTGGGTGCCCGAGGACCCCGGCCTCGTCCGTGGGGGAGGGCCGCCAGGTGAGGCGGGCCGCGCCGGGCCCATCGGCCTGCACCCGGAACCCCGCGGGGGGTTCGGGCAGGAACACCGGCGTGAGGCCGTCCTTCTGGGCGAAGTAGCGCACCACGCCCTGGTAGAAGGCCCGGGACACGATGTTCCTGAACTTCGGGTCCTGGATCTTCAGGGCGTCGGACTCCGTCGCGTGGAAGGCAACCTCTACCAGGGCCGCGGGCATCTCCGGATTGTGGCTGGGGTTCAGCTCTCCGAACCAGGCGGTGCGCAGGCCCCGGTCGGTCCAGGCGGGGTCGTAGGCGCCGCGGATGTCGTTCACGATCTCCGCATGGATCAACTGGCCGAGGACGTCGCTGCCCTCGGTGCCGGTGAAGATGTACTGCCCGTCGGGTTCATTGGGCCCGTAGAGATACGTGGACGTCCCGGTGCCGCCGTCGGGGGCGTTGGTGTGCCAGGAGATGTACACCGCGTCCTCGCCCTCCTCGTGCTGCCAGGCCGCGTACCGCGAGCGGGCGCCCACGTCGTCGTTCCCGTCGCTGGAGGAGGCGTCGTAGACCGTCGGGGGCGCGCCGTTGAACTGCGCCGCGCAGCGGCAGTTCTCCTCCCAGCGAGGACGCCCGGAGGTGGGCCCGTCGGTGAGGCCCGTGCCGTCCCCCCGGACGATGACCCCCTCTCCCCCGCCGAAGCGCACGGCGTCGACGGAGATCACGGTCACGCCGGGGCCGTCCGCTGTGTCGGTGTGCAGCTCCACGGAGCCGGTCTGAGGGTTCGTCCCGCCCTCGAAGAGGAAGGTCCCGAGGTAGATCCAGGTGTTCCCGTGACCGGTCTGGTCCACCCGGAAGTGGGCCGCACCCCCCGGGTGCCGCACCACGTAGTGGGCGTCGGTGGTCCGGTTGTCCGACGCGGCCCAGGAGACGGACACCGTCCACTCCCCCCGCGCCGGCAGGTTCGGCGTCCAGCGCACGGAGTCTCCCTCGCCGTCCCCGGTGGTGTGGTACCGGCTCCCGCCGAGGGTCATGGGGTTCTCGGTCCCCTCGTAGGGTGCGAGGAAGTTCCCGAACCCTGCCGCGCTGGAGTGCTGGAAGCCGCCGCCGATCTCTTCATAGACGCCGTTGTTCGGGGCGCCGTCCCCGTCCCCGTCGTCCACGATCACCATCTCCCGACGCAGGTCCCGCTCCCGGACGGGCCAGACCGTGGCCCCCGCGTTCTCGAGGTAGCGCAGCAGGTACTGGTTGATCCCCTCGGCGTTGACGAAATCCTCGACGATGCCCCAGGTGTTGCCCCGCTGGGTGGCCCAGCGCCCCAGGACGTCGCTCCAGGTCCAGCCGTGGCCCTGGCTCACGTAGACGTGCTTCCCTGTCAGGCCGCCCGTGCCCTTCCCCGGCGCGTCGAAGGGCACCACCACCGGCGTGCTCGGGTTGTGGATCCGCTCGAAGTCCCGGGGCGGCACCGGCGCAAAGGGCCCGGCCAGCCCATCTTGCGGCATCTCGAACCCGAGCCGGGGAGCCCGCGCCCCGGAGTCCCCCACCGGGGGCAGGGTGAACACCAGGCTCAGGAGGATGTGCAGTATGCTCAACGGCTCCTCCTTCGGGCGGACCTACCGCCAGCGCAACGCCACCGACGCCAGGATCTTCCACACGGGATCGATGGGGTCGCCGGCAAGGTCTTTCAAGGCGTCGCCCGGGAGGAAGAGGGACTGGTCCAGGCGCACGTCGAAGCCGATGTGCTCGTGCCAGGCCCAGATGTTGGCCCGGATCCCGGCCAGGAGCTCGGTCCCTGCATAGTTCGACGTGGTCTCCCGACCCAGGTGGTTCGTGGGGACGCCGCCGTTCTCGAAGGTGTAGTAGGAGTGGGCCAGCTTCGCGGGGGTCGTGATCACCAGCCCGCCCAGGAGGACTTGGAGCGTCTCCACATGAGGCCCGAGGTTCCACGGGGCCCGCCACCGCAGCTGCGGGAAGACATAGAACGTGTTGGTCACCCGGCCCTGGGTGGGCACCAGGTCCAGGCCCTTGGGGACGGTGTCCAGGTGCGCGGGGTCGCTGGAGATCTCCACGGACCGGGCGGTGATCAGCGGCAGCATCTCGTCGAAGAAGATCAGGCCCACGTTGTAGTCGGGGTCGAAGAAGAACGCGTGGGAGGTGTCGTCGTAGGGGTCGTTGTCCCCGGAGGCGTAGCCCAGCTCCACCTCGCCGGTGAGCCCCGTGGCCTCGGAGGTCACCCCGAGGCGGCCCATGAAGCCGAGGCCGCTCAAGTCCAGGCCGTCCTCGGAGCCGATCTGCTGGAACCGGGTGGTCTCTCCCATGATCCAGGCCAGCTCGTAGTCGAAGGTCAGCTCGAGGTCGGGCTTCCCCTTTACGTCCCGGCTGAGCGCGAAGCGGTTCTTCCCGTTCAGGTTGAACGCGTACGCGAGGAGGCTGTCCCCGTCGTCGTCCTCCTGGGTCCGCCAGGTGAACACGAAGCCGTTGGTCCAGCGGGGATCCCGGTAGAACACGCCGGCGTTGGCCATCCAGGCCCGGTCGCCGTCCAGGAGCACCGCGTTCTCGTCCCGGAACACCAGGTCCCCGGCGAGCACAATGGTGAGGTATTGCCCCCAGGCCCTGGGCCCGGTGACCGGCAGGAACGGGGTCGTCGCGAGGAGCACCCGCTCCACCACGTCGCCCTGGCGGCGCAGGCCGAAGCGGTCGTCGTCGTCTTCGCCGTTGTTGGACAGGATCCCGCTGCCGTAGCTGCTCGTCATCTGCCCGATCTTGAGGAGTCCCACGGGGGAGAGAACTTCCAACCAGGCCTGTCGCAGGGGGAAGGCGCTGAACTCCCGGCCCTCGTACTCCGCGCGCCGGTCCAGGCGCCGGTACTCTGGTGAGAGGTCTTCGGTGTCCCCGAGGAGGTGCCCCTCGACGAAGTCCAGGTCGGCCAGGACCCGCACGGGTCCCCAGGTGAGAGACGGGGTCCAGCGCAGCCGGTGCTCGCCCCAGGTGCCCAGGGGGCTCCCGGTGCCGTCCCGGTCCAGGTCGAAGGACGTGAGGTGGTGCACCGCGAACCGGTACTCCCCCGTGCCGACGTTCCAGCGGACCCCGTCCTCTTCACCGGGTCCCGGCACCTCGGGCCGGTACCCGCTGTCCGCCAGAGCGGTCATGGAGACGAGGAGCGCGGCGACGAGGAGCGGGATGAGCCTGGGGTGCATTCGGCCTTCCTTTCCGGGGACGGGGACCCCGCTGCACCGAAGGTAGCCACCCGCCCCGCCCCCCGTCAACCGTTTCCCGTTCTTCCCGTCATTCCCGTCGTCCCGAGGTCCCCCGAGGGACCTCAAGTGAACCTCTCGGGCTCGCGCTTCCTCCCCCGTCGTCCCGAGGTCCCCCGAGGGACCTCAAGTGCTCCTCTCGGGCTCGCGCTTCCTCCCCCGTCGTCCCGAGGTCCCCCGAGGG
>JBDRIT010000087.1:0-18782 GCA_043815665.1 Pseudomonadota bacterium | reverse complement strand
GCGCGATCGCGAAGAGCGAAAAGATGTGATCGATCGTCAGACGGCGACGGCGACGGCAACGGCAACGGACCATTCTTCCAGCCGAGTCGAGCCAGAGTTCGATAGACCGCTGGGGGAGCGGCGACTTTGCGATTGCCCTGCGTTCCCGGGGGGGGCACCTTGACAGGGCCCCGCGCGGGCGCAAGAATCACCGGGATTCGCGACCCCTCACCGAGAGACGAGCCCGGGAGGCCCCAATGGCGACATCCCCGTTCACGGCCGGCGTGGCCACCACGGACATCACCCCGGCGCTGGATCCTCCGGTCTACATGGCGGGGTTCGCACCGAACCGCAAGGCCACCGGGGTCCTCCATCCCCTGGAAGCGAGCGTCCTCTACCTGCGCCGGGGCGACGAGGCGGTGGCCCTGGTCACCACGGATCTCATCGGCCTCCTGCGGCCCGACGTGGAGGCGATCCGCGCCCGGGTGACGGCGCTCCCCCCCGAGCGGGTGATGATCTGCGCCACCCACACCCACGCGGGGCCCGACACCATCGGGATGTGGGGGAAGGGCGCGCTGGGGTTCCCCTTCCGCAGCGGCGTCGACCCGACCTACATGGAGCGCCTCCACGCCACCGTGGCCGAAGCGGTGGACCGCGCCGCAGGGGAAGCGAGCCCGGCGGAGATCGCCCTGGGCGCGTTCGACGCGCCGGACTCCTGGGTGACGAACCACCGGAAGGGGGGAGGACGCTTCGACCGGGTGACGGTCCTCTCGGTCCGCCCAGAGGGTGCGACGGCCCCCGCGGCAGTCCTTGTGAACTTCGCGGCCCACCCCGAGGGCCTCTGGGAGAAGAACACCGAGCTCTCCCCCGACTACCCGGCGTCATTTCGCGAGCGGCTGAGGGACCTCGGGGTGCCCACGCCCCTGTTCTTCAGCGGCCCCCTCGGGGGGATGCTCACCCCGAACATCCCCATCAAGATGGACGTCGCCGGGCGCCGGAAGATGTGCGACAACCTCGGCGTCCAGCTCGCGGACCGGGTCCACGGGGCCCTGGGCGATCTCCTCCCCCTCGCCGACGCGCCCCTGCAGGTCCTGCGCACGGTGGAGGCCCTCGAGAACCGCAACTGGCGCTTCCGGCTGGGCAGCCGCCTCGGGGTCTTCAACCGGGATCTCAACGGGAGCGGGGGCGTGGAGACGGAGATGAACCTCATCGCGCTGGGCCCCCTCCGGATCCTCACGATCCCCGGCGAGCCCCTCCCGGAGCTGGGGCACCGCCTGGCGCAGGCCCTGGATGCGCCCTTCCCCGTGATCCTCGCCCTGGCCAACGATGAGCTGGGCTACATCCTCCCCGCGGAGCTCCTCTCCCGGCGGGAGTACTCCTACGAGCGCACCATGACCCTCACCCCGGACCTGGGGCCCTGGACAGAGCGCACCGCTGCCCGGCTGCGGGAGAGCCTGGGCGCAGCCCGGTTGGAGCGCTGAGATGGCGAAGCCGGGCTGGCAGCTCACCCGCGGGCAGCGGATCTCCTACAGCGTCGGGATGTTCTCCACGTCCTTCATCACCGCCAACGTCATGGCCTGGATCCTCTACTTCTACTCCCCCCCGCCCAACGCGGTGGACGGCGGCATGGTGTTCCTGGGCGTCGGCGTGGCCGTGGGCCTTGCGCGACTGATCGGATCCCTGGTGGACGCGTTCACCAACCCCGTGGTCGCGTTCTGGTCGGACCGCAGCACGAACCCGAAGGGCCGCCGCCTCCCCTTTATCAAGCGGGGCCTCATTCCCCTGGTCTTCTTCGCGATCCTCATGTGGTTCCCGCCGGTGCACGGGACCTCCCACTGGAACGTCGCCTGGCTCGCGGTGACCCTGAGCTGCACCTGGTTCTTCTACACCTACGTCGTGGCCCCCTACCTGGCGCTCATGCCCGAGATCACCAACGACCCGGGAGAGCGGGTGAGCCTCACGGTGACCATGTCCTACTGGGAGGCCGGCGCCATCGTCCTGAGCGCGGTGGCCATCCCGCCGATGATCGAGGCCATGAAGGGAGGCGTCCAGCTCGGCCCCCTGTTCCTCGAGGACGGCTACAAGGTCACGGCGATCCTCCTCGCGGTGATCGGCGCGGTGGGCTTCCTGGTCTCGATCAGCCGGGTCCGGGAGCGCCCCCCGGCGAAGGACAAGATGTCCACCTTCGGGCTCCGGCAGTCCGTGATGGAGTGCTTCCGCAACCCCGCGTTCCCGCCCTACCTGCTGGCCGTGGCTGCAGCCAAGATCGGGATGGGGATCGTCATGATCTCGATCCCCTTCGTGGCCACAGCAGTGCTCCACAAGGGCGAGGGCTTCGTCGCCACCCTCTTCATCCCGCTGTTCTTCTCCACGATCATCGGCTTCGTGGTGGGAGAGGCCGTCGTGAGACGGGTGGGCCTCAAGGGAGCGTTCCGCGCAGCGACGGGGATGGCCACCGGGATCACCCTCGCGTTCTTCGCCGTGACCTTCCTGGGCGGGGACGAGCTGTCCCTGATCGAGGCCCGGGAGGACACCGAAGAGGTGGTCCTCGTCTTCGGCGACGTGGACGATCCCACGGAGGTGCGGGTCCCGACGAAGGACTGGGAGGCCCTGTTCCCGGTAGACAACCAGCGCTTCGACGAGGGGCTCTTCGCGACGCTCCCGACCCCCGTGGCCGTCGGGGATCTGACAGGGGGCACCGTGCGGTTCTCCCTGGACCTGGGCGCGTACGAGGAGCCCGAGATGACCGCCAACGTCGGAGGTTGGAGCCGACTCTTCTCCACCCCCGAGGAACGGGCGGCCTCGACGGAGGCACGCGGCTTCGTCCTCGGCCCCGCGCACCGTATGGAGCTCGCGGCGCGCCTGGTCTGGTCCGACGGCAGCGTCACCTTCACGGACTTCCGGCTCTCGGGGGAGGCCCCGGAGCTCGGCAGCGGCGCGGCCGCCGCACGCCTGGCTGCGATCCAGTCCGACCCGACGGAGATCGAGAAGCTGATGGCGCGCTTCGACCTTCGCATCGAGCTCGCGTGGAGCACCCGCATCTGGGTGATCATCTTCCTCTTCTTCCTCCTGGGCTTCCCAGCAGCGATCCTCATGAGCATGTACCGCCCCATCGTCTGCGAGATCGTGGACCTGGACGAGCAGCGCTGCGGCAGCCGGCGGGAGGCCATCTACTTCGGCGTCGAGGGCCTCCTGACCAAGGGCGCGGACGGCGTGGCCGCGGTGGTGGCCCCAGCGGTGATGCTCCTGGGGCACTGGCTCGCGCCGCCCCCCCTGGGCTACATGGTGACCTTCTCCGCCGCGGGGGTGTTCATGCTCCTCGGCTGGTGGGTGTTCCGGTACTATCCCCTCGGCAAACCCCCGACGCGCGACGGCTGAGGCGGGAGGCCCATCATGACGCCGACGGGACTCGAGGAATGGCTCCTCTGGCTCACCACCCACGGGTCCGCCCTGTCCCTGTCGGTGCTGACCCTGTCCGCGGCCATCGAGTACGTCTTCCCCCCCTTCCCCGGGGACACGGTGGTCCTGGCCGGCGCGGTGCTGGCGTCCGTGGGCGGCTGGGACCTCTGGCCGGTGCTCACTGCGTGCACCGCGGGCAGCCTCCTGGGGGCCTGGGTGGACTTCCGCGTGGGCCTCGCCGCGGCGAAGCGGCGGGACGCGGGGCGGCTGGGAAGGCGGCTCGCACAGTCCCCGGGCCTGGACCGGGTCCTCGCGGGCTACCGCCGCTGGGGCCCGGCCTTCCTGGCCCTCAACCGCTTCCTGCCCGGGATCCGCGCCCTCTTCTTCGTGGCCGCGGGCCTGGCCCGCATGCGCACGGGCCCCGTGCTGGCCTGGGCTGCGGTGAGCGCGCTGGCCTGGAACGCCCTCCTCCTCGCCCTGGGCGTCGCCCTGGGCACCAACCTCGACCGCCTCGAAGCCCTCGTGCGCACCTACGCGCTCGTCCTCTGGATCGTCCTGGGGATCGTCCTCCTGATCGGGGTCGCCTGCTGGATCAGTCGTAGAAGATCGGGAAGCGCTGGAAGGTGATCGCCCCGAAGGTGCTCACCGCGATGGAGACCCCCACGAGGGAGTAGAAGAGCCAGCCGCGGCGGCGCCGGTCCATCGCGAGGAGCACGAAGAGCAGGGGGAGATAGTCCAGCCCGAACCGATACCCGAACTGGAACCAGCCGGTGTTCTGGTAGAGAAGGCCCGGCAACGCGGTGAGACCAACGGTGAGCCACAGGATCCGGCGCATGGGCCAGCGATAGCGGTCCAGCCCCTCCCCCGCCTCGTCCCCGCGGCGGGGCCACAACAGATAGAAGAGCACCGGGGTGGTCGCGAGGAGGGAGAGCCCGTTGCCCGAGATCCGGATGAAGGGCCAGGTCGAGGAGATCTGGGGCACGTTGGTGATCGCCGCTGCGAGGTTCCGCGGGAGGAACCAGGGAGCAAAGAGCCCATGATCCACGATGCTGTCCCGGGTCCCGTCCAGCAGGAAGCGGTGCCCGAACTCAAAGATCGAGTCGAAGCGGGCCACGTTGTAGAGCATGAGCCCGATCCCCGCCGCGACGGTGGGCACGGCGAACCAGCCGATCTTCTTCAGGCGCCAGGCGATCCCATCCCGATCCCAGGGGCGACGGACCAGGAGGAGCTGGAGCCCCACGAAGAGGGCCGGGAAGAGCAGGGTCACCCGGGTCGCAAAGCCGAGCGCCAGGAAGAGACCCGCCAGGAACGGCCGGCGCAGCTCCACGGCGAAGTACAGGTAGCCCATATGGAAGAAGACGCCGAACACCAGCGCGGTGAACCAGACCTGCCCCCGGATCGCGCTGAAGTGGAACACGGTGCCGAAGACGAAGAGCGCGGTCAGCACATACCGGTCCCGCGCCGGCATCTCGCTGTAGCCCAGGCGCCTCAGAAGCCCCAGGAGCGCGAAGAGGAGCACCGCGGCCCCCGCCCCGAAGAGCAGGGTGAAGAGCACGTCGTGGAAGTGGTAGTGCCAGACCGCCACGAAGGGGAGCATCATCAGCGCGGGCCCTGGCGGGAAGGACACATAGTGGCGCTTCTGCACGCAGGTGATCCGGGTCTGGTCCGGCGCGCAGCGACGGGGCGCCTCCTGAGGGGGCGCGGCGCAGGCCGCCCTGGCGGCGCCATACTGGTCCCGGTGCCGCCAGGTCTCCACGGCCTCCGGCTCCTTGGACTCGGGCTGATCCACACAGAGGCGCATGACGTCCCGGGTCTTGTGGAACTCCACCCAATCCCCGGAGAGGGTGACGAAGGTGTCCCGCTGATCGAACCCCGGCCTCCCCTTCTTGCGGTTCGTCCAGGGCCAGACCCCCTTGAAGCGCTCCCCGCTGAGCAGGGTCACCTCGGAATAAGCCACCCAGTCGTTCCAGCCGCCCCGCTTTCCGCCGAGGTGGCGGTCCACCGCCTCCTGGAGGCCGGCGGGTTCATCGGGCAGGGCGTACCCTCCCTTTCGCCGGTGCGGGGTGTCCGTGTCCAGCCGCCCGTGGAGGAAGGACTCAGCGAGGTCGATGAAGTGGAAGTGCTGCGAGGGCCCCGCCAGGTAGTTCCAGGACGTGAGGGACAGGCCGCCGAGGGCCACGAGGAAGACCAGCAGGTAGGGCAGGGTGCGCTTCATGGATTCCCCGGGGCTCCGTCGACGGTCACTTGACGATGGGCTTCACCGCCTCCCGGGGGAGGGGATCCGCGAAGTGGAAGGTGACCGTGACCATGGGCGCGAAGACCAGGGCTGTCGGGGTCTTCTGAGGTGTGAAGGTGATGTTGTCGTCCCAGCTATGGTAGTAGGTCTCGAACTGCGGCAGGATGAAACGGAAGTCCGCACCGATGGCGACGCTTTCGGTCAGGTAGAAATCCGACCCGAAGCCGAACTGCCAGTTCATGCCCACCCAGCCACGGCCCTCGTGCTCCGGGTGATACTCGAGGTGATACCCCATCCAGGAGTACCCGGCGCCGAAATAGACGTTGGGATCCCACCAGCGCGTGCGGAGGTCGGCGCGGGGCACGAACTGTGCCGGGTAGACCCGGATGAGGCCGGCGGCGTGCCCGGCGCCTTCCCAGGTGCCGCCACCCGAGTTCGCGTTTCCGTTGCCCGAGATGTTCGCCTCGATGGACGCGTAGCCGAAGAAGTTGTACCCGACGAGGAACTGCACGCCGAGGCCCCCGGTGCCGTCGGTGTGCACGGCGTCGGCGCAGATGTCATTCTTTCCCGAGCACTGCACGTACCCCGACTCCAGCTGCACGTAGTCATCCCCCTGGGTCACGGCCCCCCCGAGGCCGAGGCCGAAGAAGACCCCCCCGCGAGCCTGAGCCACAGGGCTCCAGAGGATCAAGGTGAAAAGCACGAGGCCGATGGTCGTCCGACGCATGAGCTCCTCCTGGCTCGAATCCCGCCGCCGGGGGCCTCCCCGGGGCCCGCGCATTGTAGGAGGCCGGCCCCGAGTTGGCAAGGCTTCGGAAGGAAAGGCTTCTTTACAAGATCGCCAAAAAGTATCAAACTTCCCCACATGCTGAGCGTACTCCTCAACATTCTGGCTGTGGCCCCCCGCCGGGATCGGGCAGGACCGGACCCCGCAGGGCCCAGCGACGAGGCGCTCATGGCACGATTCATCGAAGGAGACGCACGGGCTTTCGAGGCCCTCCTGGGGCGACACAAGAAGCCGGTCTACCGATTCATCTACCGCTACATGAGCCAGAAGGAGACCGCAGACGAGGTCTTCCAGGACTCCCTGATGAAGCTGGTCCGGGCCGCGGACTCCTACCAGCGGGGCGCCCGCTTCTCCGTGTGGATGTACACGATCGTACGCAACACCATCTACGATCGCCTGCGGCGCGAGCGCCACCGGCGCCAGATGCGAGAGCTGGATCGCCCCCTCGAGGGCGACGGCACAGCAACCCTCGGGGACACGATCCCCGGCGACTCACCCGACGGAGAGGAGGAGGCTCGGGGCAAGGAGCTGCAGGAGCGACTGGCCGCAGCGGTCCACGAACTCAATTCGGAGCAGCGGGAGGTCTTCATCATGCGGCAGTACCAGGGGCTGGCGTTCAAGGAGATCGCCGAGATCATGGACTGCCCGGTGAACACCGCGAAGACCCGGATGCGCTACGCGCTCGCGGCGCTGCGGCGTGAGCTGGCGGACTTCGCGTGAGGGACGGGATGAGACACCACGACGACAAACGACCGGACGAACGGGTCGTCGATTACATCTACGGAGAGCTCGGCCCGAACGAAGCGGCCCGGTTCGAAGCGGAGATGGAGCGGGATCCCGCGCTCGCCCGCGAGGTCCGGGATCTCCAGCACGTGGTCCTCATCGCCACGGACGCTGCCGCCTCAATCCCCGACCCCCCCGAGGCCGCCGTGGCCGAGGCCCTGGCCGCAGCGAGGGCTCGCTGTGACACGGCCCGCGGGGCGGAGCAAGGCTTCTGGGAGCGCATCGCCGCCTGGCTCCTGACCCCGCAGCTCGCCGGGGCCCTGACCCTCGTGCTCGTGATCAGCGTGGGGGTCTATACCCTCCAGACGGGGGTGTTCGATCGGGACGCGGCCCAAGGGCCATCCGTGAAACACGAGATGGCCCCCGTAGGGCCAGTGCTCGAGGCCGAAGAGACCTCCGCCGCGGCAGCACCACGGGAAGAAGCGAAGAAGGAGCCCCCCAGGGAAGAAGACGCTGCCACGGGTGATGGCCGCGACCGGGAGGTCGATCACCGCGAACAGGCGAAGGAGCCGGAACTCGAGCCGCAGCCCCCGGCGCCGAAGCCCGAGGAGACCCCGACTGCGGCGTCCGCAGCCGTCGAGGCCCCCGATCCCGCCGGGACCGAGCGCTCCGACGGGGAGGTCTCGAGCCGGGGCTACGGGGAGAACGCCGGCGTGGCTCAGACCAAGGACCGCATCAGTGAGCGGAACCTCAACACCCTGGTGGATCTCGCCACCCCGAGGGATCTCAGCGCTGCGCCGGCTCGGACGGCGGTCAGCGACGCACCCGCGGAGGACCGCACCCTCGTCGGCGGTGAGGGCACAGCCCTCGAAGAGGTGCGCGCCGAGGTGAGCGGCGGGGCCGGCAACTTCGCGGAGACGTTCGTCAGGAAGCCGAAGGAGAAGAAGGCCACGAAGGCGGGCGTGGCCCGGAAGGCGGCGCTGGGAAAGAACCTGAAGAAGAAGGGCGAACAGGCACCCGACACAGCCCCCAGGAAGGCCGATGATGCCGGCGACCAGGACCGGGCCGCGCTCCTGGAGACCGAGGCGAAGGCCCCGGCGCCGACGGACGGAGGGAAGAAGAGCGCGGGCGAGGCCTACAAGCAGGCCGAGGTGCGATCCTCGCCGAAAATCAACGGCTCGGTCCTGGACGGGATCGTGGTCCCGCCCTCGGGCCCTGCGAAGAGGAAGGAGGAAGCCCCGGTGGTCACCTCCCTGTCCCTCTCCAGGGACCGGGCCTCCACAGGGAGCGCCGGGGGAGACGACAGCGGAGTCGACGTGAGCGGGGGGACGCCCTACGGGGCCGAGCCGGACTACTTGATCCGACCGGAGGCCGTGGAGGCACCAGGTATCGCCGTCGAGAAGACCGAACGTCGCGAGGACGCGGAGATGATGCGCCCGGCCGCCATGCCCGCCCCGGTGCTCGCCAGCGTCCAGGGCAAGAAGGTCGCCGACGACGCCAGGACCATGGCCGAGGCCGAGGACAAGATCTCGCTCGATGAGGAGAGGCCCATGGAGGAGTCGGTCGCCGGCGCTGCGACCGAGGTCTCCAAGGAGGAGGCGCCCGCAGCGCGGCCGAGCAACGCAGCAGCCTGCGCAGCCCTGGCGAAGGCCATCGAGGAGGCCGAGGCGGACGAGGACTGGCCCCTCGCCGAGAGCCTCACCCGACAGATGCTCGCCCAGGGATGCGTCTCCGGCTCCGACTTCGACGCAGTGGAGGCGCAGGAGGCCCGGTTCCGACAGAAGGCCATGGAAGCAGATCTGGTCCAGCCGGCGGAAGACGACGCCCCCGCAGCGGAGAGCGCCCCCGCCGTCAAGGAAGCCGTCGAACCCACGAAAATGAAGTAGAGATCGCCTCCCCCGTGGGAGGACTCAGTCGCTGCCCGGGGGCACGTCCTCCGGGATCTCGAAGGTCGGCATCACCACGGTGACGAGGCCGTTCTCCTCGTACTGACGCACGATCCGATCCTTGTCCTTGAACTTCGAGGGCGGCAGGAGGAGGAGAACCTTCTTCCAGCCGTTCTTCCGGCAGGTCGGGAAGAGCTCCACGTTCTCGGTGCCGAAGCGTCGGGACGCGGAGTAGATGAGCAGGCGCCGCGGCACGCCGAAGGCGATGCACGCGATGCCCAGGACCTCTGAACGGGTGATGTGGCCGACCCCGGAGGCCTTGTACCAGAGAAAGACCGGGGTGTTCTTCAGTCCCCCCCTCCAGAGCGCCGCGATGGAGTAGGCCAGGGCCCTCCCCGGCTCGTCCAGGACCACGGTGTCACCCAGGAAGGACAGGCCCGGACGCACCCCATGGGCGATGACCGCATCGAAGTGCTCCGCCAGGACCTCCTTGGGGATCTCCGGCCAGGGGTCTTCGTCCATGGTGAAGTCATCCGCGCTGAGCCCGTAGAGCCGGCGCACCACCTCCTGGGCCTCGAAGGTCTTCTTCGCCCGCGCCAGGTGGGACCCGTGGGTCACGAGGAGGGCCGACCGGAAGCGCCGGGGCTCGAGGATCATCCGCGCGTTGCGGGCGTTGCCCTTGGTGCTCAGGGAGCCGTTCTCGACGATGATCCGACGCGCCGGGACACCGAAGGCCATGGCCATGATCTTCATCTCTTCGGCTTCGGCCACGTGCCCCGAGGTATACCCCCCGCAGAACATCAGGTACTTGGCCTTGCCCCGCCGCCAGGCCTCAGCGGCCCGGCCCACCCGTTGGGCCATCTGCCACATGGGGCGGGCCTCCTCCGCGTGGCCGAAGCCCAACGTGATGATCACACCGACCTTGCGCGGGAGCTTCTCCCACTCCTCCTCGGGGAACGCCTGCGCGGTGCTGGAGGTGAGGATGAGGAGGGAGAGGAGGAGGGTGCGCATCAATCAGGATCTGTCTCGCAGGATGCCTGGCGCATCAACCGCAGGAGCCGCCGCCCTTGTTTCCGCCGTCATTGCGGGGCGGGGGACCGGAGAGTTCGGCCTTGCAACCCTTGAGGTCCGGGTTGTGCTGGCAGATGTTGGTCTGGATCGTCTTTGGGTCCACGCCGGAGAACTTGTGCTTGTTGTTCGCAAGCCACGTGGGGCTGGCCGAGAACCCGAGCGCCAGGCCGACCTTGATGTCCTTGCGCAGGAGCTCCTTGCCTTCGTCGCCCTCGGCGCAGGCCTTCATCTTCGCGACGTCCATGCCCGCCTTCTCGGCGCAGGGGACCCACTCGGCGGACCGGATGTCCGCGTCCCGGCACCAGATGTAGTCCATGTACTTGAAGTCCGCACCGGACTGGGCGATGGCGCAGAGCCCGCGGATGTTCTCGTCCACCTCGGGCTGACCGTGAAGCGCCTTGAATCCGTCCCCTTCCTCGGTGGCGATGTAGTGCACCTCGAAGGTGATCTCGCCCTTGAACGCGTCCAGGACTTCCTTCATCGCGTCGAGGGCCTTCACGCCGAAGGGGCACTGGGACATCACGAACACATCGATCTTTCCCTTGATCTCCTCACGGCAGACCATGGAGGCCTTGCAGGTCTCGTCCGCGCAGTCGACCTGGCCGTTGCCGGTGTCGTCCGCGCCGTTGTCACAGATCTCCGCCTTGGGATCGTGGCTGGCGCCGATCTGGAGGTTGAGGAAACCCTCGACCTTGGTGGGCTGGAGGTACCGGGCGATCCGCTCGTGGCCGGCGGCCTCCTTCACCTTCTCGTCGAAGATGAACGCAGGCAGCAAGGTGACGCCGTACTCCTCGAAGACCTTCTTGCCGGCCTCGTCGGCCCAGTCGTGCTCGGTCACCTCGAGGCCCGGGAAGATCCCCTTGAGGCTGCCGACGATGGGCGCGGTGTTGCACTTGCGGTCGGTGCAGCGCTTGTCGCCGAGGGCGATCATGGTGACCTTGATGGGCGCAGGGATGTTGGCGCAGGCCGCGGGCTTCTCGCCGGTGGTCGCGTCGCAGACCGCCTGCATGAAGTCACGCTTGGTGCGGCCGCCACGGTAGGGCTGGCCCGCCATGTGGATGG
Source organism: Pseudomonadota bacterium (assembly GCA_043815665.1). GTDB lineage: Bacteria > Myxococcota_A > UBA9042 > CAIXZC01 > CAIXZC01 > CAZNWW01. The sequence continues at coordinate 7,639 of JBDRIT010000087.1, read as the reverse complement.
TGGGGCTGCCCCGGGCGCCGGCCTTCTCGGCCTTCTCGAAGGAGGCCTTCATCATGGCCTTGCCCTCGTCGCCCTCGTAGCACGCAGCGGCGGCCTTGATCTGGTCCTCGGTGAGGCCCGCGGTCTTGGCGCAGTCGTTCCAGTTGCCGGGGAGGGTGCGGTAGTTCTTGTCCACGCAGAGGAAGAACTCCATCCACTTGTCCGGCGCGTGCTTGATCACGCACACCTCGATGATGTTGCCCTTGACCTCGTTCTCGCCGTGCATGGACGTCAGGTTGTCGCCCTCGATCTTGCCGATGAAGTCGACCTTGAAGTCCACCGCGGAGCCCAGCTCCTGGAGCGCGGGGATGACCCCGTCCATGACCTGCACGCCGAAGGGGCACTGGGACATGATGAAGAACTGGAGCTCCACCGCGCCACCGGCGCCACCGGCGCCGCCGAAGCCGCCGGCCTCGGGGGCCTTCTCCTCGACCTTGACCTCGGCCTTCTCCTCGACCTTCGCAACCTCGACCTTCGCGGCCTCGGCGGCCTTCGCTGCGCCGGCGACAGCCTCGTCGGCCTGCGCCTTCGCGGCCTCAGCTACCTTGTTCGCCTCGGCGATGGCCTTGTCGGCCTGGGCCTTCGCGGCCTCAGTGGCCTTGGTGGCCTCAGCGGTGACCTTCTCGGCCATCTTCTTGGCCTCTTCGGCCTTCTTCGTGGCCTCGTCGGCCTCCTTGTTGCCACAACCCGCCATCAACGCGACGGCCACGACCATGATCCAAAGCATCCTCTTCATCGGTGTTCCCCTTCTCCTGGTTACCACCCAAACAACCACCAACAGAACGTTCCCACGCCGCATTCCCGGGCGCCGGAATTTTCAGGCGCTGACCCTACGGGATAATCCACATCAGGTCAAGGGATTCCCCTTGACAGCCGCTGTGGAATCTCTTGGAATCAACACATGCCGCGAAAATCCATCACTCCTGTCGCCTGCATTTTTCTGCTCCTCCTCTGCGCAACCTCCTGCGTCGAGGAGATCACGCTGCAGACCTGCGCGAACGACGACGACTGCCCCACCCTGACGATCTGCCGATCGGGACGCTGCTTCCACGAGGTGCCCCCCTGGGTGGTGCCGCCCTGCTCGTCCCCGGCGAGGGAGGGACGGTGCTGCGACCTGGACCCTCCGGTGATCCCGATCGGAGATCCGGACTGCCGGCTCCACCTCCTGACCGGCTCGGACGCGTTGTCCGCACCGGCCGGGACGCCGACCGGGGAGATCGTGGTGGCAGCGCGGGAAGGCTCGGCGCTCTCCGTGATCGCAGTCGAGCCCGACGGCGACGAGGCCTGGCGGGAGACCCTGGCAGGGCTGAGCACCGGGGACCTGCCCGTGATCCGGGTGGACGGAGACGGGCGGGTCTATGCGGACCGGAGCGCGTCGCTCTGGACACGCAGCCCGACGGGAGTGGTGAGCAGCCTGGATGCCGGGGGCACCATCGACGGCGGCTACGCGGTCTGTCGAGGCGGCGTCTCCGTGGCCCTGGTGCGGGGACCGGACGGACGGGGTCTGGTGCGCCTCGACCAGGCCCCCGGGACCTGGCCGCTGGCCGGCTCCCTGGACCGGACGCCGGTGCTGCCGCCGGCCCTCTCACTTCCGAGCGAGGCGATCGCCGTGGCCTGGTCGGACGGGACCGTCACCGTCCACGACCTGGAGACCGGAGTGCAGCGGGGTCTCCAGCAGGTCATCGCCCTGGAGCCTGCGATCACCGATGCCGATCCGGACCCTGTGATCACCAGCCTGGCCCTCGATCGCACCGGACACCTCTGGGTGAGCACCTCCAAGGGCATCCTGGAGCGGCTGTCCACCTCCGGCGACATCACGGCCGACTTCCTGCGGTTCGACCTCGGGAGCCCCGCCTTCACGCCACCGGTCCTCCCGGGGAACGGCGCCGCAGTGATCGGCCTGGCGGATGGCCGCATCGTCCGCGGGAGCGACCTCTTCTCGTCAACCCCGGAGACCCTGCTGACCCTCGTCACCGCAGCCCCCGGCTCCCTCTCACTCCTGGATGGGGACGGGTACCTGCTCCTCGGTGATTGCCCCGACGGTCGGTGTCTTTCGATCTTTTTTGGCGCCCCGTCTTCCTCCTTCGGCGCAGCCTTCGATTTAGAGGGGGAGCATCGCCACTCGGGGCTCCCCGGGGACGCCGCAGTGGGCCTCCCCGGGCCGGAGGGCCTGGCGACGCTCGTGGGGGGGAATCGGCTCGACGGCCTGGTGGTCGCCGGATCGACCCGGGATGCGCCGTGGCCCGGACCCGACGGGGGACCCGGGAACGGACGCTGCGCGGAGAATGCAGAATGAGACAGCTTGGACTGCTTGCAGCGGCGATGGTGTTGGCGGGGTGCGGTTCGGGCCAGATCGGCGCGAAGGGCTCAGACGCATCCGGGCATGACCTGCCCGGGGACGGCCTGGTGATCCAGGGTCGGGTCACGCTGGGCACCCCCGTGGAGGGCGCCACGGTGCGCGCCCTGGTCAACGGCGAGGACGGGGCCTGGCAGGAGGTCTCCGCCGGGCTCACGGACGATGCCGGGATCTTCTCCCTGGCGATCCCCGGCGACCGGATCCACCGCCCTCTGCGGCTGGTGGCCGACGGCGCCGCGGCCCAGTACGTCGAGGCAGCCGATGGCGCCAAGGCCACCCTCGGCGCGGACGGACTCCTCATGGCGGACCTGGAGTCCGCCGCGAACCGGGAGGGGACCGTGGTACACGTCACGGCCTGGACGACCCTGGCGGGTTGCGCGGCGGACGCCTACACCCTGGGGCACCAGGTCGGTGGCGTCATCGGCTGGCCCGAGGCGATGCTCCTGGCCCGGCTTCGGGTCCGGGATCACCTGGCCGGCGACCACGAACTGGGCCTGCCCGCGACGGCGCCCTCGGATCTCTCCGAGGGACCCTGGCCCTACCCGAACCCGGCCACGACCCTCGGCCTCGCGGCCACCGGGCTGTCGATGATCGCGCGGTCCGGGGACGGCCCTGAGGGAACCTCTGCGGAGCTGGTGGGCTGGCTCTGCCGCGACCTCTCCGATGGGCTCTTCGACGGATTCGAGAGCAACATCGGCGGCCCCCGGCACCTGGTTCCACCCAACGGATCCCCGAACATCGACGCGGACACGACCCGGTTCACGCTGGCCGCGGCCACCCACACATTCCTCCTCGGCGAGAGGAACCTCAGCGGGGTCACGCCGGACCAGCTCGCCGGTCTCGGGGACTACTACGACGTGGTGAGCATGGACAACGGCCCCCTCTACCCACCGGAGCCGCCGCCCACGCGCTTCGACCCGATCCCGCCGGCCCTGACCTTCACCGCGGACAGCCCGGAGGAGGGCGCGTTCGTCTCCGCACCGATCATCCTCACGGTGACGGGCACGGATCCCTACGGTCCCGTCCTGATCTCCTTCGACGGCACCGCGTCGCCCGGGCCCCTGGCCCCGGACGACGCGTCGACCCCGGACACCCGGAGCCTGGCGATCGACCCCGCAGCCTTCGAGGTCCAGGGGGCGCGCACGTTCCAGTTCTCGGGCGCGGACCCGCAGAGCAACGAGGCGAGCATCGAGCGGAGCCTGATCCTGGACAGCCACGCTCCGGGGATCTCCGTGATCGACCCCGATCAGGACGGGTGCGTGGCGGCCTGGCCTGACGCCCTGGTGCTGACGGTCACAGACCACGAGAGCACCGTCGCCTCGGTCTCCAGCGGGGCCGGCGGCTGCACCAACACCGTGAACGACCTCTGGACCTGCCCCGTCCCGGGCGGCGCCGCCCCGGTGACCACCCTGTCCGCAGCGGACGCAGCCGGAAACGCGGCGACCATCGATGTCTGGCTCTGCAAGGACAAGGAGCCACCGACGATCTCCTTCGGGCCCTTCGACGATGTCGCCTGGTGGGGCCCGAAGCAAACCACCCTGGTGGTCGAGATCACCGACCCGTCCGGGGTCGGGGAGTGGGAGGCGACCGCCCCGGACGGCACCATGATCACCCCGTCGTCCACCCAGGCCATCGCAGACGGGATCGCGCTCAGCTTCGCGCTGCCTGACGACGCAACGGCCTTCGATCTCACGATGCGCGCCACGGATCCGAACGGAAACGAGCAGATCGATGCCGTGGCGCTGTCCTACGACGACACGCCGCCGCTCTTCGACGCGGGGGTCCCCGCCTCCCCCCTCGGCTCCGTGTCCACGGTCACGTTCCTCGTCTCCCTGTCCGACGAGCAGTCCGGAGTCGCGGAGCTCGTGGTCACGTCCCAGGGGATCTGGGCGGTCACCGAGGAGCTCCCCGGGGAGCTTCCCGAGGGGACAGCGCTCTATCGCGTCAGCGGGAAGCCCGTCGTCGACGTTCCCCCTGCTCCGACCCTGGCGGTGGACCTCGTCGGACGGGACGCGGTCGGGAACGAGGGCGGCCACGTGGTGGTCGTGCAGATGGACCTGACGCCGCCGGTGCTCGAGCTTGCCTGGAGCGAGTTCCAGGATGAGACCGGCTGCTCCGGGAGCCTCGACGACGACGGCGATCTGGTCTACACGTGCCCGGGCCCGTGGGTGGAGCTGAGCGACGACACCTGCGCCGATGGCTGCCCGCCCATCGTCAAGCTGGCCTCCCGACTGGGATACGAGGGCCCGGACGACGTCGAGCCCAACAACCTGCCCAGCATCGGCCTGGGGATCGAGGACACCTGCCCGCTGCAAGACCCGGCGCCCTGCACCATGACCTTCTCCTGGACCTTCTTCCGGGGAGCCGAGGTGCTCCTGACCGGCACCTACAATGACCCCATCACCCCCCTGCCCCTCGGTGACGGACACCTCCTGTACGGCGGATTGGTCCTCTTCAGCGCGGAGGGGATGTTCGGAGTGCCCGCAGAAGAGGCGGACTTCTCCGAGGCGTCGATCCCGAACCGGCTGGTGATCTCGGCGACCGACGCGGGCGGAAACACCGGGGTCCTCGACCTCGACCTCGACATCACGATCCTCCCGCCGCCGGTCCTGTTCCACTGGACCAGCCACGCGGACCCTACGATCCAGGCCATGGAGGATGCCGCCCCGTCAGACCTGGCCGCAACCCTCGACACCCTCGCACAGGCCCTGGACATGGTGGCCGGGGATCCCGACGTCGAGGTCGGACAGTTCGTCCTCACGAACCCCACCACCCTCCCGGTGGTGCTGGAGATCACCGACGTCCCGACCCACGAGCTGATGTGGATCCAGCAGCAGGGGTACCTCGGCACCACGGAGACCTTCGGAGCCTGCCTCCCGGGGACGTGCCTCTATGTTGAGGGGGACTGGGATCTGGTGAATCCGATCGGCGGTTCCTGTGAGGCCCCGGTGATCTGGTCGGCGGACATCGCCCCTACCGTCGAGACCGCGGTGACTGCGGATGTCCTCGACCCCGACGGGATCCTGGAGTGGTCCGAGGAGGGGTTCCTGCTGCCCCCGGGCGCGTCCGTCGCCGCACGCATCGGGGTGTCCCTTGTTCCCATACCGGCGCTCCTCCCCGTCGAGGACATGCTGGTGTCGTATAACGGAGGCCTCGTGCCCGCGCAGATCCACTTCCTCGACGTCCCGGATCAATGGGCCATCTGCGGTGCCGGTCCAGGCTCATGGATCCGATACCGGACCACCCCCGCGCTGTCCCGGGTCCAGAGCTCGACCGAGGCCGGCACCGACGCGCTCCAGATCGTCGCCCGGAACCCGGGCGCCGAGGCCGCTGTCCCCACGGATCACCCCGCAGGGTGGAGCCTGGTCTACCTGAACCAATGGCCGGTGAACCTCACCCTCCCCCAGCCCTGACCCACTACTTGGTGCAGATGATCCGCAGATGCGCGATGCGCCAACCGCCGTCGACGGGGACGATGCCCAGCTCCACCTGCTCCCCGGACGTCCCGGTGATCTGCCAGGTCACCATGGCGAACCAGATCTCCGGGGCGAGGGCGCCGAGGACCGGGAGCTTGTTCTTGAGGATGTCAACGTAGCGTGACTTCCCGCAGGCCTTCATGTCCGCCTCGATGTCATCCACCAGGGAGTGGGCCTTCGGGTTCAGCTTGTAGGTCGAGGAGAGGAGGACCTCGTCCCACTTCGCCCCGCGGACGCTTCGGTAGATCTTCTTCAACCACTCGTCCGGGCTCGTCGGGCAGCCATGGGGCCGGGCGCCCGCCTTGCGGAGCTCGTCCTGTCGGCGGCGACCGCCATCCGCGGTGGCCCGCACCCCGTCCCAGATCCATCGTTTCCCCTCTTTCCGGGCCTCGATCCCGTCCAGGAGGATGATGTTCTTGTCGTCCAGGGCCACCAGCGCAGACAGGGAGACCTGATCCGCTCCCTTGGGCAGATTGTGGACTGCGGGCAGGATGGACACCGCCCGAAGGAGGGGTCCCACAGGCCCCGGGGGGACCTCCGGCCGGGTGTGCTTGCATCCCTTGTCTCCCTGCGCCAGGGCGGTTCCGGCGAGACCGGGGAGCGCGGAAAACAGGAGGGCCTGGAGCAGCAGGGCGATGGGAATACGCGGCATGATGTCCTCTCCCGGAGCAACGAACTGGCCCCATTCTACGCCCGAGATCGGCCGCAGCAAGCGCGACCCGGATCGGCGTCGTTTGACAGGGGCGCCGGGGGTGGATTAAACTCCTGCCGATGGACAACCATGTCCGCTCGCGGACGCAACCCACAAGGAGCACCCTGATGGCGACAGTCACCGTGACCCAGACCCACACCCTCGGCATGGATGAGGCCAAGGAGAAGGCCCAGGCCCTCATGGCGCGGATGCAACAGAAGCTGTCCAGGCTGATCGGCGAGACGGTATGGAGCGAGGACAGCACCCGGGGAGTGGCCACAGGCAAGATGTTCACTGCAGAGTTCATCGTCGGCGAGACCGAGGTCTCCCTGACGGTGGAGCTCAAGGGGTTGGGCGGGAAGTTCCTGGCCCCGAAGGTCGAGGCCGACACAAAGCGGATCTTCGCGCGGACCTTCGGCTGAATAAGAGGTCGGAGGGTGAATTTGACCATTGAATATTCCACCGCCCATTCGTCTGAGGTCGGGTGTTGGATGGCAGACCAACGATTCTTCAAAACAACTGGGAGGAAATCATGAAGCTTTCGACGACGATTCTGAGTGCTGTTCTGATGCTGACCTTCGCGACCACCGCATTCGCCGGTGACGCCCCAACCCGCTTCGACCGGGGCAAGGCATCCTTCGAGGCAGCGGGGTTCACCGTGGACAGCCATCGCATGGACCAGGACCTCGCCAAGCGGGACGCCCTGCGGGTGGAGACCAAGACCCGGGCACAGGACATCGTGACCCGGTTCCTCCAGGCCCACGAGAGCGGCGAGATCCTTGCCGGCGGCAAGATCCTGGGCCTGTCCCACGTGGTCAAGGGAGACATCTGGAACATCACGGTGCTCCACGGCGACACCGTGACGGTCCTGTCGGTCACCAAGACGGACGACGGCTCCGTCGTGCAGGTCCGCCGCCCCCTGGACAACAAGGCCGAGTAGGTTCGACTCCTAGATGAACTCGGCTGAAGTGATGATACCCCCTGGCCGGTCCCCGACGCCGATCTCGGCGTTGCTCCTCCTCGAAGTGGCTCGACCACGTCTTCGTAGAAGCGCCTTGACCTCGACGCCGGTTCCTC
>JBDRIT010000086.1:0-28725 GCA_043815665.1 Pseudomonadota bacterium | reverse complement strand
GGCCCCCCCCCCCCCCCCCCGCCCCGGGCGGGGGGTGGGGGGGGGGGGGCCCGGGGGTGGGGGGGGCCCCCCCCGCCCGGGGCCGCCCCCGGCGCGCCCCGCGACCCTTCTGGAAGCCGTCCATCTGTGCGAGGAGCTCGGACACGATCCGTGGCATGACGCTGGACGACGTCTGGCCGCGCTTCGTCGCGAGGGACTCGACCTCGTCGAAGAAGATCACGGATCGTTTGCGGGCCCTCGCAGCGTCGAAGAGCTCCCGGATCTTCTTCTCCGATTCGCCGAACCATTTACGGGTGATGTCCGAGACGGAGACCGAGAAGAACGCTGCGTCCAGCTCGCCGGCGACCGCGCGTGCCAGCAGTGTCTTGCCAGTCCCCGGCGGCCCGTAGAGGAGGATGCCGCCGCCCCGGGGAATTTTGTAGAGCGCGGCCCGCTCAGGGTGTGTGAAGGGATAGATCATCCGGACCCGGATCTGCTCCTTCGCCTCGTGGAGTCCGGCGACGTCGTCGAAGCGCTCTGCTGGGCGCGGCGCCGTGATCCAGGCATCTTCTGGCTCTGCTCGGTCCTCGGCGAGATCCTTCCGCGCCGACTGCGGTGCTGGCTGGAGGCGTCGGGCCCGCTCGAGGATCCGCTTCGCCTTGTCGATGCGGCCGGCCTTGAGTCTCGTGGGTGCGTCCTTTGCGGCGTTGAGCAGGTGCTCGGCGGCTTGTTGGAAGGCCGCCCGTGCTCCGGCGCGGTCACCCTCGGCCAGATGCGCATCCGCCGCGGCGAGGCACCGTGCAGCCTCGTCGAGGGGCGCTGCGCTCATCGCTCAGTGCTCCGATCGGATTCGACCTTTCGGAGCAGACGATCGATCTCACGGTCGCTGGCGGACTCCTGGTTCCGGCCGACCTCCTCGATGTGCTGCTCCAGGTCGGCGTCTTCGATCTCGTCCCCGGCCCCCTCCCCGTCGTAGGTGTCCAGGCGGTCCATCTGCATCTCCAGGAGGTGGTCCATGCGCTCGTCCATGACCTGGGCTTTCTCCGCTGCGCTCTCGAACTCGAGCTGGGTCTTGGCAAGGTCCGTCTGCCCGAGGAGGTCGTCCATCCCCTTGGAGAGCGCCGCCATGGCCATGCCGAAGTCCCGATAGGTCTCCAGCTGGTCCTTGCTCTGGATCAGGGTGTCCAGGGAGAGGAGCTGCCGGTCGAGCATCCGTCGCTGCATCATGGTCCGCCGGAGGTTGTTCTTGATGGCGCCGTACTGTCGATCGTCTCCCAGGCTCTTCGCGCGCAGCGCCTTCCGGGCCCAGTCGGTCTCGCCTTTCTCCAGGGCCTTGAGCTGCCGGCCGATCTTGCTGTGGGCCTGCTTGAGGCGCCCGCGCAGCGCGATCTCCTTCTCGAGTTGTTTTTGCCGCTTGCGGTCCTTCCCAAAAATCGACATCCCGACCTCCTAGCTGCCCTTGGCGAAGCTGTCGCACTCGGCGAGGCACGCGGCGACCTGGGTCCGGTCCACCTGGGCCTTGCCGAAGGCGTCTTCGAAGTGCCGACGTGAAAGAGGGGTCACCTTCACCTGGTGCTTTGCCACCGCGTCTGCGCCGCGATCCACAGCGGCGGGGATCCCTGGGTTGGCCTCCTGGAGCATGCTCATCACCGCAGCCGCGCAGAGGCGGGCGAGGTCCCGGCCCGAGAAGGCCTCGGTCCGGCCGACGAGATCCTTCAGGGAGATGGCCTGATCGCCCCGGCTCGCGAGCTGGAGCCCCTTGCCGGCGAGTTGGATCTTGAGGATCTCCTCCCGGGCCGCCGGGTCGGGGAGGGGGATGAGGAAGCGGCGCTGGAACCGACTCAGGGCCGCAGCGTGGAGCTTGCTCGGGTGGTTGGTCGCGCCGAGGACGAAGACCGGCGGCTCGTTGCCCTTCTCGGACAGGCCGTCCATCTCGGCGAGGATCGTGGAGAGGAGCCGCCGCTCCGCGCCGGATTCGTCGCCCCCTTCCGACGGCACAAGGGAGTGGAATTCGTCGATGAAGATCATGACCACGCCCTCGTCCCGGGCTCGCTGGCGCGCGTGGTCGAAGAGCGCTGAGACCATCTTGGGGGACTCGCCGAAGTACTTGGACAGGAGGCTCGAGACCTTGACGTTGTAGAAAGTCCCATGGAATTTTGCGCACATGGCCGCGGCCAGGAGGGTCTTCCCCGTCCCCGGGGGGCCGTACATCAGGAAGTTCTTCCCGATGGGCAGCGAGATCCCCTCGGGCTTGGGCGCCAGGGCCATGCCGTAGGAGAACTTCATGTCCCTTTTGACGTCAGCGAGGCCACCGATGTCCTCCCAACGGACCTTGATCTGCTCCGGCGTCTGGATGAGGCCTTCGATCGCGTCCCGGAAGGAATCTCCTTCACCCTCGGAGTAGACACGGCCCTCTCCACTGGACCCCGGGGAGCCCGCCTTGGAGCTCCTCTTCACGCTGGAGCCAGCGGCCCGCGCTGCATCTTCCCGGTGGCCGCGAGCGATGTCGAGCCACTCGCGAGAGTCCTTCATGGTGACCGCGTTCTTGGCGATCTGATCTGCGGCCTGCGCAGCCTTGGAGAACTGCGCCGCGGCTTCCTTTCCCTTTCCTTCTTCGAGGAACTTTGCGGCTTCGCGCAGGGCGACCTGCCGGATCCGGAGAATTCCGCCTCCGTAGTATGCCATCGTCGCCTCCTCGCCCGACAGCTTCGGGCGACGTTCGTCGATTGTCTAGAAGCGCTCTTTCTCTGTGGTAGTGTCTCGGATCTTCCGGTCCTGTTCTCCCAGTTCTTCCATCGTTGCGCCGCTGGTTTCCAGGTTGATGTACTCATCGAGCGCTGCCGTGAAATTGATCAGGGAACTGTTCTGCGTTGATTCGTCTTCGCGTTCCTGGTTGTCCGCCATGGAAGCTGCGAACATCTCGTTCAGAGTCGCTTCATAGGAATCTGCGTCGATTTCGGCGCTGATGAGCATGTCCTGCACTTTGGGGTTGTTGATGAGATTTAACAGGTTGGTGGTGCTCGACGTGTCGCGGCTCTCCTTGATCCGGTCGAGGCTGAATTCGAGCTTCTTGAGGAGGACCAGCTCCTTCACGACGCGCTCGTGATCTCGCTTCACCTCTGATTGCGCCGCCTGCACGAGCTGAAGCTCGTAGAGATGTTCGGTTACGGATCCACCTTGGACTCTTGCGTCCTTGGCTTGTTTCATGATCCGCGAGACCTTGTTCTCCAACTGCTGCAGGTGCCGGGAGTACTTCTTCTTCTTGGCATCGAGACGGAATATCCCGTTTTTAACGTCCTTCATCGGCGGCAAGCCCTTCTTCCCGAACACCTTCCCGATCCACTCCATTGGCATGGTATCCTCCTTCCATGATAGTCTCAGTTTCCGAACTGGTCCCCCAGTGATACCAGAATCGGAAAAGCTCGACAAAGAGATTTTAGCACCGAGATTGTCCTCATCCAGCTCCCGTGTGTCCTGATGAAGGGATAACCGTGGGCCGCTCGGCGGCTCCGGGTTTCCGCGCTCAGCAGTCGCAGTCGACGGACCTGGCGGCCCAGATGCCCTCGGTTTCCGTGTAGAGGATGGTCGCCATGATGTTGCGCCCGCTGCCTCGTCGACGGTCCACCAGGAACAGGTCGACGACGACCCGCACGCCGTCCTCTCCAGGGATGACCTTGAGGATCCGTACCCCCCTGAACTCCTCCGGTGAGTTGAAGAGCCAGCAGCCGTTGCACCGGAGGCCCAGCAGGTCCCGGGGGATCGACTCCAGGCTCACCTCGGGTCCCCCCGAGATCGAGACGATCTCCTCGGTGGTCTCCACCCGGCCCTGAAGGGTCATGCAGGGGATATAGGCAGCCGAGAGTTCCCACTGGTGCGTCGACGAGCAGAGGCCGAGCTCGACCTTGAACGGACCCTGCTCAGGGAACTCGGCCATGGTCAGCTGCCCGGTCCCCAGGCGGCTGGTGTCTTCATCGGAGTCGTCGCTGCGATAACTGTCCGACTCCAGCGCCTCGAACTGGATGGCCTCGACGGTGCTGGGATCGAAGGGGCGGCTGATCAGGTCCCAGGAGGGGCTGGCCGTGTCCTTGCGCCTGCCCCCGCGTAGGAGGGGTTCGTCGTCCAGGTAGACCTTCAGGATGACGTCCGGGTCGCTCTCCACGCCCTCGCACCGCGTGCAGACAGACCCGCGGCCAATCTGGATCGTGCGCATAGGCGCCCGATGGATCACCAGCTCACCGTCGCTCTTGTCCTTCCCCAGGACCTTGGCGGACATCTTCTCCTGCAGATCGCAACCGGTCCCAAGCGCTGAGACCGACATCAATGCAACCATAAGCACCGTCTTCATGCCATCCGTCATGGTCTCTCCTTCGGTCTCATGTTGGCTTCCACCGCGAAGAGGCTAACCACGGCCGGGAAGCCCCTGCCGGTTATCAGGAACATGCGAAGAGAATTGTCCGGGTCAGGTGCCGAGTCGAGGTCAACCGCGCTTGCGGAATCCCCCAACCGCAGGTTAATCTCAGCGGTGAACGAAGGATACGAAAAATGACCCCAACCGGAAGAAGAGCGCCCTGCGCCATCGAGAGATCAATATGATCCCCATCGCTCCCGGGGCCTACCTGATGGGCTCACCCCTCGAGGAGGGGGAACGATGGGAGCGAGAGGACGACGAGACTGTGCACGAGGTCACGTTGATGCGGCCGTTCCTCCTGGGCAGGACGCCGGTGACCCGTGCGCAGTACCTCGAGGTGATGGGCGACGACCCCTCGTTCTTCAACCGCCCGGAGTTCTCCTCCTACGTCGGCTCCGATTGCCCCATGGATTCGGTGACCTGGTACGACGCCATCGCGTTCTGCAATCGCCTCTCCGAGGGGGAAGGGCTGGCGCCGTGCTACGCGGGCGGAAACGGGGCGGGGATCGTCTGGAACCAGGATGCGGAGGGCTATCGCCTGCCCACGGAGGCGGAGTGGGAGTACGCGTGCCGCGCCGGGACCCGTGGGCCGGCATACGGGGATCTCCGTGAGATCGCCTGGTACCGGGACAACGCGGACTGGAGCTCGCACCCCGTGGGTCAGCGCCGCCCCAATGCCTGGGGTCTCTGCGACATGCTGGGGAACGTGTGGGAGTGGTGCTGGGACTGGTGGGCCGGGTTCTCGGAGGAGGCGGTGACCGATCCCGCCGGGCCGCCGCGGGGTGTCTCCCGGGTCCTCCGGGGTGGTTCGTGGCGTGTCAGGCCGCCCTTCGGCCCCCGCGCCGCCCAGCGCGGCGCGCGCGAGCCCGAGGTTGGAGAGCTGGATGTCGGGTTCCGCCTGGCCCGCTCGGTTCGGGGTCTCCGGCTGGGTTGAAGACAGCATGACGAGATCAGAGTCGGCTTTTGTGGAGAGTGTCTGGTTATCCCGACATGACAGGGAGACACACAGATGAACCCAAGGAGCAAGCGATGACCCAGACACAGATCTCCGGTGAGCGACCGAACTACCTCTGTCCCCAGTATGTGGTGGAGGTCGTCGGGACGGTGTTGGTCGTCTCATCGCTCTTCATGGAGTGGGTCGGGGCGGACCTCTTCCTCTCTCTCCGCGCATCCGGGACTTACATCGACGTAGCGCAGGAGGTGCTCTCTTCCTGGGAGTGGAGGTGGGAGTGCTTCGTCGCCATCGGCTTCGGGCTCGTCGCCGCCGATCTGGCCTGGGACCGCGCCTGGACATCATGGAAGCCCCTGTCTTCAGCCAGCTCCGAAGATAGCGTCGGGCCCCCGATCGTCGGTCTCCTCCTTGCGGGGTTCGTGTACTGGAAGCTTCAATCCGCGGCCCCCCTGAACCTCACGGAGTATCTGGGCACAGGGTTCAAGGTGTTTGTCGTCGGTTGCATCATCTCGGCCATGGGGGGAGCATGGCGCCTCCAGGCCGCGCTCGTCGCCCGGGGATCGAAGTCCGTCCCCGCTGACGTCGTCTGAGACCGCAGGAGGGTCCAGTCATGATCAGAGTGGTTGTCGCCGCGTTCGTCCTCTTCCTCCAGATGCAGGGAGGCTTCGTCCTGGCCGGGCCCCCGCCCACCTGCCCCAAGGCCCTGGTCGCAGGGATCGGGGGGGCTCCGGCACTCGAGGTTGATCGTACCCATAACGAGGGCCGCCTCATCGTCGTGGTCAACCTGAAGCTGAAGAACAAGGTCTCTGAGGCCTATGTTGCCTTGAAGGAGGTCCTCGCCGGCCTGGCTCCAGGCGCCGAGATCAGGATCGTTCATTGGACGAAGCTCGACGCCGGCTGGTTGGAGAGGACGAACCCCCGGGCGGTGGTCCTGGGTCCCCAGGGGACCCCGTGGTGGGAGTATGACCAGGCAGCCCTCCAGCCAGTGAAGGACGCAGTGCTTGCGTGGCGTGGTCCCCTGTTGGGGATCTGCGGTGGACATCAGTTCATTGCGCTGGCCGCGGGGGCCCGGGTCGCACCCATGCGGTGCAACGAGGACTCCAAGGGGTATTCCGGCTGCGCGAGAGAGAAGGGGTACACCGAGGTGCGAGTGCAGGGCGACGATCCGCTCTTCGAGGGCGTCGGGAGCGGCCTGACGGTCTGGGAGAACCACGTCGAGGAGGTGAAGGCGATCCCCGACGGGTTCGATCTCCTCGGGTCGACGAGCGTCTGCGGGGTCCAGGCGTTCAGGCGGCGGGGCACCTCGACCTACGGCGTGCAGTTTCATCCCGAGGTGACAACTCCCGAGCACAGGGAGGGCCTGGTGGTGCTCCGGAATTTCTTACAAATGGCGGGGCTGCGGATCCTCGAGGCGCCTTCATCGCGTTGATCATGACAAGCGGCTTCGGCCAGGAGGAGACGAGATGTTGATCCTTGCCTGTGGAACCGCACGGTTCCTTCTCGTTCTTGTGTCGTTCTCATTTGTCCTTTCTGTGGGATCGGGGTTCCTGGCCGCCGCGGAGCTTCCGGGCCCCTGCTCCGCCGTCTCCGGCCCCCCCGATTATCCCGATGAGCGAATGACCAGGGTGTATCGCTACGATGACAAAAAGCGCCTCGTCGCTACAGAGCTGCGCAACCCCGACGGCAGCCTCGCCGAGCGCCGGACCTTCTCCTATGACGCGGCAGGGCATGTTGACCGCGAGGAGTTTCGTCCCTCGGGCGGGACGCTCCATTCCTATACGACGTTTCGTTACGACAGCGCCGGGCGCGCCATCGAGGAGCGAGAGGTGCGGGCGGACGGGACCGTCGATAGGGTCATCTCCACCGCCTACGACACCTCCACGGGCCGCAGGGCCAAGGTCACCCGCAAGGACGGCGCCGGACGCATCCAGAATTGGACGGTCTTCCGCTACGATCCCAAGACACGGACCGAGGAGGCCATCGAATACGACGCCAGCGGGAAGAAGACCGGGGACAATGAGACCTATCGGTACGACGCTAAGGGACGGCTCATCCACTACTCCGAGGCGATCCAGAGCGTCGACCATACCTACGATGCAGACGGCAACCTCCTGCGGTCCGTGGACACCGGGGGGGAGGGCGACGAGACTCGGTATTTCTATGACTGCTGGGAGTAGGGCACGGAATCAGTTCCTCGGACCCGACCTCGTCCGATCGGCCGCTACCAAGGCCTGGCTCCGGGGATTCTGGTGCGCACCGGGGTGGCGGTGTCGAAGGTGAAGAGCCGGGTGGGATCCGTGAGGCGGACGATCATGACCTTGTCGATGCGGCTGATCGGGACGAGTTGATCGCCAAGCCCGTTCGAGCCCCGCTGGCTGGACCAGTAGAGGACCGACCTGCCATGTTTCTCGGATCGGTGCCAGCCGAGGAAGATCACCGAGTGGCCGCCCCCTTTTACCCAAGAGATATTCATGAAGTCCCCGGGCCGGGCTTCCTCGGGTGAAACCACCTCACCCATGCCGGAATATTGTACCAGGGCGAAATGGTTGCCGTAGCCGTCCGCGTTCCAGTGGCCCCAGAACTTCACGCCGTCCTCGCGCCGGCCACCGCCGGGCTCCTGCATCCGCAGGGCCTCGACACGGTCAGCGGAGAGGTCTGCGTCCCCGAATTTTTTGTTGAGACCCTCGATGAGCGCAGCGAAGGTCGCGCCGCTGCAGTAGCTGGTCTTGCGCGGCGGATCGAGGAGGTCGTGCCCGAAGAGCTTCAGGCGGTAGCCGATGGGGGACTCTGTTGGTTTGGCCCGAATACCGATGAAGAATCCGCCCCCGTCCATGGCGGTCTCCTGGACGGCGTCGATGCCCCGGAGCACGTCCCGGTTGTGGGCAGGCGCGTACCTGCCGAAGATCTCCGCATGTCGCGTATGGTGGGTGCCCGCCTCCAGGTCCTCGAGGGGCAGAAGGAGGCGACCTCTGTCGCTGCCGTTGTCCAGGGCGGAGATCCGCAGACCCGGGAGGGGGTCATACCCGGCCCGGGCCATACCACAGATTGCCATGGCGGCCACGGGGAGTAGGAAAGCCGTTCTCCTGTTCATATCGAGGCACTCCATGAAATCGTTGCGGGGCGTATCCGTTCCCGTTGGCTTCGGTGCCCTCAGATCGCCACCAAAGGGCTTGACGCGAACCAGACAGCGGCGGGAAAGAGCATTCCGGCAATCTTTCCTTAGGTAGAGTATCAGAGGCTCGGTCAGCCAGTGTCAAGGGCCGCGGATTTCCGAAAGCGGCGTGCATGGCAAGGCTGATGGCAAAGGACCAGCTTGGCAGCACGAACTTTCCAGCGTAGCGGGAGAGACAGCAAACGGCTGGAAGGGTCAATGGGCTTGGAGTGGATAGAAGCTCCTGCCTATGGAGAAGGAGACGTTGCAGCGCAGCGGAACCCGAGGATCCCGGTTTTCGCCTCCGGGCGCGCGCTCCCGCGGGCCGTTGTGCGGGCCTCGCTCGGGCCGTCAGCCCACGCGCCCCCCCTGACGACCCGTTCATGCTCGGTTTCCGGTCCGGCCGGTGACCGCTCGGGCGAGTTCTCGTAGTATCCAGCGTCGTAACGATCAGAGACCCATTCCCAGACGTTCCCGGCCATGTCGAGCGCTCCGAACGGGGATGCGCCGTCGGGGAACGAGCCCACGGGAGCGGTCATGTGGAACCCGTCGTCGTAGCCGGCGATCACCGACACGTCCGGCTGGTCGCGTTGCAGGCTCAGATCTGCGATATTCGCGACCCTCCCTGTTGCCTCGAAGCCGCGATCTCCCCATGGATAGCTGCGGCCGTCCGGGCCCCGTGCGGCCATCTCCCACTCCGCCTCTGTGGGGAGCCTCATTCCCATCCATCTGCAGTATGCGTCGGCGCCAATCCAGTCGACGCAGTTCATTGGGTGTTCTTCGTGGAGATCCACGCTGAAGTTGCAGAACGTGTTCCCGGAAGCCACTGACTTGAAGTGGTCTTTCTTGCACGCTCCGCCGGCGACGCAGAGCCCGTACTCACGGACGGTGACCTCGCGGCGATGGATCTCGAACGGGTCGAGGTAGACCATGTGCGCCGGGTCCTCGTCCGCCTCGCATCGTGGGTCGAGCGCGGCGTTGCAGCCCATGGGGAATGCCCCCCCCGGGATCCGAACGACGTCCTGCGGGACCGGAGGGGGCTCTCCCGGGCCGGGTGCGGACCGGTCTCCGCCAGGCCTGAAAAGAAGGACCCCGGCCGCCAGGGCGGAGAGGCAGATGATGGCCGCGATGGCTGCAGGAACGACCCAAGGCCGGGAGCGTTGCGGTCGATTCCGGGGCAGATGATCGTCCGGAGGAGGACCTATCGGAGAGTGATGACGCCTCTGGGGTGGATGAGTGTGTCCGTCGACCTCGGCGATGACGATCTCTTCGAGACCACCCCCTGACATCGCGACCCAGGGACTCTGCAGGGGCAGCCTCTCCCGTTGGGTCCAGTGCAGGACCTTGTGCCGGATGTCTCCTGCGATGTGCTGAACGGTGACTCGCCCGGACGCATCCAACTCGCGACGAATGCTCTCCAGCAGGGACCATGTGAAGATCCCGTGCTTGCTCCGGTGATCCGGCCAGGCCCGCTGTCCCTTCTCACAGGCGAACAGGACGCAGGTCGCGGTCGGGCCCCTCCCCTCAGGTACAGCTGTAGCGAACTGGATTGCTCGCGAGAGATCCTCCGTCATGGGATTGGAGCCGTCTCCTCTTCCTGCCCGGGGATCGTTTCGGCACGCATCGATCAGAATGAGGCGCTGTCGGCATTCCATGGAGGCCAGGATGTCCTGCAGGTCCGAGAGGGCGATGGACGCAGTCCTGGGTACTTCCATGAGCGAATTGCTGGTCATCAGGAAGCCGCCGTCGGGGATCAGGATCCCGTGTCCGGCGAAGTAGAACACGAAGAGGTCCTCGGCCCGGAGATCGTGTCTGAGTCGTTTCAACTCGGTGAAGACTGCGGTGTTCGTAGGTTCGGCACCTGCACCTGTAGCGAGGACGGCGACGTCATCGAAGCTGCACTCCTCGCGGAGCAGTCGACCAACCGCCTCGGCGTCCCGATCAGCGTACTTCACCGCACTGATTTCCGGGTCGTCGTAGCGACCCACCCCCACGACGAGCGCGACTCGTTTCATGGCCCAGGCCTCCTGAACGCTGGTCGAATCCTACCAGAGGATCGGGGGGACGAGCCAGCGATGATAAACCCCGGCGGGGACAGGAGCATCGTCATCGGGGGAACACGAAGATCCGCCTCAAGGATCGTCGGGTCTCAACTCGAAGTCGATTCCGTAGACTTCGAGGAAGGCCAGGACAACATTGACATGGGCGGCCTTCCTTGCCTTGATGTCGTCCTTCAGCCAGGTCTCCACGCAGTAGGCCTCCAGCCCGAAGTCCCTGACGAAGATCTCCGAGGACGAGGTCGGGACCGGGTAGTGGAGCAGATCGAAGCGATGGAGCTCGTCCGAGGCTCGGCCGTTCACGACCTCGAGGGTCTGGCTCAGCCGCTTCGGGGGCTCGTCGACGCCGTAGATGATGGTATGTCCGCAGCACTTCTTGTGGAGCTTGTAGTGTCTGCGGGATTCATGGAGCGTGACGACGAGATCGGGCTGTTCCTTCCGAACCATTTTGTAGATGGCCGCAGCGATGCGCTCTTCCAGGACCTTGGATTTCGGGTCGCCAGGGAAGTGGTGGTTCAGGTCCACTTCCAGGAAGCGCTTTCGTTTTTCGACGGCCAGCCGGTGCATCCTGGGGAAGAGTATGACGGTGCCGCGTGTGACGACCAGGCGGTCCAGCATTTCTTCGAGGACGAAGGTGCCCGCGACTTCATCTCCGTGGATCCCAGCCTCGATGAGGACGACTGGGCCAGGCTCAATTCCCTTGAAGATGAAGTAGCTGGTTTCAAAGCGCTCTCCTTCTCCCAGTTTCTTCTCCTGATAGTTCGGACCGGCCGTCTTGTCTGATGAGGGCTTGCCGTCTCCTCGGATGGTCTCTGCAGAGACGTAATTGGAAAAGACTGTCAGCCCGATGAGCAGCAGGACAGAGACCGCTTGAGACATCAGGGCAAGCGTGCAATGTCGCCTCTTCATGTCAGTGACGCCAGTTCGTCCGTCCGACGAAGGTCTCGTCGATGATGTGCCATCCCTGGTTTCCTTTCCTGACCGTCAGAGTTGTATCGCCATCACTGTTGTATTTACTGGAACGGTACTTCTGGGTGTAGGAGATCACGCCCTTCGTGCTGCTCAGGGCCTTGATCTTCACGTCCTCGGCATAGATTCGGATTCTGGACTGTCGACTCCAGATGTCCCTGACCAAATCCACCCGTGTCTGCTTGTCTCGCTCACTCCGCTCATTGTCCTTCGGCCAGAGGTTGGTCATGTGATAATTCGGGGCCAAGTAGCTCCCGAACGCATCCAGGTCCTCTTCGGACCAGGCTTCGAGCCACGCGAACAGCATGTCACTGATCTCGCGTGTGGCTTCACTTTGGGCTGTCACCGAGACGGTTCCAGCTCTCTCTCCCCCGGAAAGAAAAAAGAACTCTCCGCCCGTGAGGCTATTGTCCGTCGTGGGAATCTGGCGTCCACCGGTGATCTTCTCCACCGCTCTCCGGACGTTGCGGAACACGATGTCGATGTCCACCCCGGACGCGAGCATGTACTGCCCCAGGGCAGCAGCGAAGGGGCCGTTCTCCTGCCCGAGCCCGTCGAGCGCCTGAGTCCCGGTCTGGGTGGAGTACGCGATGTACCAGCCGCTGGTGCCGGTCAGCTCCACGACCTGGAATCCCCGAGCGAGGGCCTTGTCGGACCACCCGCGGGTTTTGTACGGGTCTTCGCGGCAGGCGTCCAGGATGAGGATCTTCATCCTTGCGCCGCTCTTGTCGAGCTTCCTCTTCAACTCGTCGACGGGGTAGGTGGTGGCCTTGATGTCCGAGTCCGATGAGATCTTCGAGTCGGTTCCAATGAAGTAGTTGCGGCCGTCCACCTCGAACCCGTGGCCCGCATAGTAGACGAGGGCCACGTCCCCGGAGGCCACCTCATTGTCGGCCCAGTCGTCGATGATCCGCCGCATTTGCGGGTTCGTCAGGTTCGTGCGCTTGGTGATCGTAAAGCCGGCCTTGCGAAGGAGCCCGGAGACGAGCTCAGCGTCCTTGATGGGGTTGTCGAGCGGGCGCTCCGGGTATGATTGGTTTCCGATGACCAGCGCGCGCCTGGAGCCGGCCTCCGACGCGACCGGCCAACAGAGCAGCAGGGCGTTGAGCAGGAAGACGCAGAGGTACGGCACGGGTGTGGCTCGTGTCATGGTCAATCCGCCACCTTGACGACGATCAGCCCTGCCCAATCCGTGCGGGACGGACGACTCGGGCTCGTTTCGACCACGGCGAACTTCGATGATTCATCGAGGGAATAGGGGGACAGGCCGGCGAAGTGAGACTTGTCCCGAATGCCGGCTTCGTAGAAGTTGATGTTCTTCTTGCTCAGGAAGACGGCGACCATTGTATCCCCCGCGGGCGCGACGGTCTGCAGCTCGAAGTTCATCGCCGACGTCGGGAGGGTAAAGGACCCGGCCTCTACGTAGTTCTTCGAATGAACGTGGTTCGGGAACAGGACGGTGGCGACGTCGTTGGCGTCGATGTTCAGGATATTGAGGTACCCCGACGCGGGAAGCGAGAGGGTCAGCTTCAGGGCATCCTTGCGCTTGATGCTGAACACGGATCCGTTCGCCGTCACCCCCAGGTTGCCGCCGACCTTCTTCACCAGCTTCTTAAAGAAGTCCCAAACCAACCGTACTCGAGGAGGACGCGCCTCCTTGAACACGGAGTTGCCGTATCTGGTGGAATCGCCCGTGAGCACCGGATTGAAGATAGGAACCCGTATGTTCTGGCTCCGCGCAGCTTTGATCCATTCCGAGATGTACTCGTTGGAACTTTCACGGAGGGCCAGATACGTCATGTCGGCGCCCCTTCCGCGCGTTCCCTGGAGCGCCTGGAAGACGGCGAGGGTGAAGACGCTGCCTTTCTCAGAGGCCTGGGCCCTCTGGTTGTCACCGGCCGCCGCGAGTCCGATGAAGTTCGGCTCGGCCTTGGGCGTCTCGACCGCCTGGAAGCCCCGGTGGAGGGACATCTTTCTCCCATCCCAGTATTTGGCCCACGTCTTCTTCACGGAGAGGGCCGGGATGGACCAGAAGCTCCGGGTCGAGGTGCCGCTGTGGCACGCGTCGGCGAAGTAGATCACGGTCCGGGACGGGATGGTCCGAAGCAGCACGTTGATGTCGTCGTCCAGGAGCCCTGTGTCGTAGAAACAGAGGAACTCGTCCCGCTGATCCGCCTCGTCCCCGCTCTGATCCGGCTGCCACCCACCGTGGCCGCTGAAGTAGACAAAGACCCTGTCGTCTGCCGACACCCCGGTCCGCAGCCAGGTCTCCGCCTGCTTGATGAAGTTGGCGACGGTTGCGTCCTCGTTCCAGAGGACCTTGATGCCGCTGTCGGGGATCCCGAGCAGCTTCGCGATGTTCCTTGCGATCTTCACGTCCAGGTCGATGCCTGGGAGAGATTCCCCGGTGCTGTAGGTCCCGACGCCCACGATCAGCGCTTTGTCGCCTGCGTCGGTCTGGGCGGGAAACGCCGCCAGGGCCAGGACGGCGAGAAGGAACGCGGGAATCATCGCTGGTGATCGACGGAAGTTAATCCGGCAGTGCTGGTATTCGAGCATGTCTTTCTCCTGAGTTTTTCCAGATGTTCTGAACAGACCTAACCCTTCGATTTCAGTAGCATCCAGGGCACGAAGTGCACCCATATTTACTGCATGTTTCACAGGTGATCTCGAATCCCCGCCCCGAATGGGGACGGGTGTTCAGCGAGCTCTCCAGCCAACTGCATGCCTGGGCCTGACACCCGATACCCATCCAGGCCCGGCCCATGTCATAGTAGATCCGGCCCCTCTGCAGGGCGGAGAAGTTCGCCACCCGTCCGAGCTCCTTGTGACCGAGGCAGATGGCCATCATATGATCACCGTTTCGAACCATCTGCCAGACGCCCTCTTGGCGAATGTCGCGATCTTTCCCGTTCAGAACCTCTCGGTTCGAGTTTCCGTCATCTCCGCATCTCAGCGACGGGAGGGTGCAGGAATCCAAACGCTCCACAGGCTCCGGTGGCGGCGGTGGGCCGGAGCCGGGAACGAAGTAGAACATCCCCGTCAGCGTTTCTCTGGTCTCGGGGACTTGCTCGGAACCCATGTCGGCCAGGGTTTTGCGAACCTTCTTGAACAACTCGGACAGATCGAGCCCAGGAGTCAGGATGTGCTTGGCGAGCGCCTTGGTGAAGGGGCTGTTCCCTCCGGAACCATCGTCAGCAATCTCCCCGGTGCCTGTGGAGAAGACGATGTACCAGCCGCGGGGGACGTTGGAGACCGGTACGAAGCCTCTCCCCCGTAAGGAGCGGCTCTTCGACCAACCCTTCGAGAACGGATCGTCCCGGCATGCGTCGATGATCACGATGTGCGCCGCTGCGGGGCTCGCATCAAGATGTTTGAAGAGCCTCTCCAGGTTATACCCCTCCGCCTCCCCGTCAATCTCGTTACCGGCCTGGAAGTCGACCCCCAGCAGGTAGTTCGCCCCGTTAATCTCCATTCCGTGGCCGGCGTAATAGACCACCGCGACATCATCGCGACCGAGATCTTCTTCTGTGAAGCTGGTGATCGCATGTCCGAATTCGGCTCGCGTCAGGTTCTCTTCGTAGCGCACTGCGAACCCGGCAGCTTCGAGTTTTCCCTTTATGAGCTTCGCGTCGTTGACGGGGTTGTTGAGGCTGGCCTGCTGGTGGGTGTATTCGGCGTTTCCGATGACCAGTGCCCGACGCGCTGCTTGTGCACCTTCCGGAGCACAAACCAGGAGAATGAGGATTCCGAGGTAAAGAGACCCGCTACCTGTCCTTCGTGACCGCTGCATGCGTCTCCCATCGTTTGAACATGAGTCACCAGGAACCAGACAACCCTACAGCACCTTCACAAGCCTCCGCAACCTGGACGGTGTCGGTGCGCTCCAGGGTTCCGAGATCCGCGCCAATCCATCCGTAGTCATTTTGCTTGAGTCACCCCGGGAATACCAACCCTATGTGGAGCGCCTTACACCCAGACTTCCACTCCGATTCAACTCTGCCTTGGGTCGGTCAGCCCTTCGAAAACACCCCGGATGTGTTTCTGTTGGGTACCGCGATCTGCCGCTACCCGAACGATCAGTCGGAGAGGTAGAGGACCACGATGTCGGCGATGGCGCAGTCGGGATATTCCGCCTCGTAGACGGACCGGATCTCGATGCGGACAAACTGTACTTCGTTGGAACCCAGGATGAGTTCCTGGGCCTTCCTGGTATCTTCCAGGGTGAAGCTCCTGTCCTCGTGGTCCGTGACAACACGGATTCTCTTCAGTCGTTCATTGATCTCGTAGCGATCCTGCAGCCGATCGTTTTTGTACTTTTGATAGCCGTTCCAGATTCGGAGCCTTGACACGCGGATTGGTTCATCGAAGCGCAGGACGATCCACTCCCCGATCCCGTGCCCCTTCTTGCCCTCGACCCACGCAGTGGAGTGATCCCCATCCAGGACGTTGGACGGATAGTAGGTTACATTGGGGCCGGTCTTCGTCACCACTGTTTTATCAGAGGAAGAGGCTGAGGCCGTGATCCCGGATCGGGGATAGATCCGCTCAAGTAGGCCGGAGCCGGGAACGAAGTAGAACATCCCCGTCAGCGTCTCTCGGGTCTCGGGGACTTGCTCGGAACCCCCGTCGTCCAGGGTCTTGCGGACCCTCTTGAACAACTCGGACAGATCGAGCCCAGGAGTCAGGATGTGCATGGCGAGCGCGCTCGTGAAGGGGCTGTGTTCTCCGGAGCCGTCCTCTGCGATCGCCCCGGCGCCTGTGGAGAAGACGATGTACCAGCCGAAGGGGACCGTGGAGACCGGGATAAAGCCCCTCCCCCCCCCCCCCGAAGGAGCGATTCTTCGACTTCGACCAACTCTTCGAGAACGGATCGTCCCGGCATGCGTCGACGATCACGATGCGCGCCGCCGCGGGGCTTGCCTTAAGATGATTGAAGAGTGTCTGCAGTTTATACCCCTCTGCCTCTCCGTCGATCTCGTTGTCAGCCTGGAAGTCGACCCCCAGCAGGTAGTTGGTCCTGTTGATCTGCATTCCGTGTCCGGCGTAATAGACCACCGCCACGTCATCACTCCCGAGATCTTCTTCCGTGAAGCGGGTGATCGCATGTCCGAGCCCGGCTCGCGTCAGGTTCTCTCCGTAGCGCACAGCGAACCCGGCAGCTTCGAGTTTCTCCTTCATGAGCCTCGCGTCGTTGACGGGGTTGTTGAGGCTGGCCTGCTTGTGGGTGTATTCGGCGTTCCCGATGACCAGTGCCCGGCGCGCGGCCTGCGCGCCTTCCGGGGCACAAACCAGGAGAATGAGGACTCCAAGGCAAAGAAAACCGTTACCTGTTCTTTGTGACCGCCGCATGCGTCCCCCATCGTTTGAACATGAGTCGCTCCGAAATCCCCTGTACGAGGTAGTCGGGGATCCGCCCGACCTCGCAATAGCCCTCACGCAAGTAGAACCGATGTGCGTCGCGGTTGAAATCGGACACCAGCAGGAACATGCCGCCACCTGCGCCGTTCATGGATTCCTCCCCTCGACGAAGGAGCAGTCCGCCGATTCCCTGCCCCTCACTTCCACGACAAACCGCCAGGACACGCAGGTACGGGCTCCTGGAGAAGGCCGCCTTTCCCTGGAGCCAGATGAACCCTACAGCACCTTCACCAGCCTCCGCAACCAGGACGGTATCGGCACTCTCCATAGCACCTAGCAGGTCGCTCTTCACGCGGGACGGGCGATACCCATATCGCTCCCAAAGGGGCTGTCCCTGAACGATCTCCACCAGGGCATCGATGTCCTCGACCTCCACATCTCGGATGGTAATACCCATGTGGGTCTGGCCTTCTATCTACCAGTCTTCGTTTCCAGACGCAGTTGGGCGCCCGGGAGGAACGGGACGGGGTGATCTTCGGGATCGATCCAGCGAATCGGTACCTCCTCTCCAGGGAGGAGGTCGACCCAGAAGAAGTGGCGGGTTCCGTAGGTGCGCTGATGTCCTTCGGGGAGGAGGCGCTCCCCGATCTGGACCCGATTGCCGGTGCGAGGCAAGAAGAACGTCAACCCTTGGATGACCCGGTCAGTGCCGTTGACGACTCGAGCGGTCCCGTCCTGCTCGTAGCGGATCTCGACCTCGGGGAGCCGGGTCATATGATCGAAGAGCGCGGCGACCCCGGTCACCCAGAGGAGGCCGGCCTCCTGACGCTCTCTCAGGCGTAGCAGGAGGGCGTCCATGTCATTCCCCATGCGGAGGGTCTTTCTCTTGTCGGCGACGAAGTGGGAGCGGTCGACGTAGCGGCCCCGCGTCCGATGGCTGTCGAGGTACGAGTGGCCCAGATGGATTCCGTCTTCGACGACGAGCCGATCCAGGGCCTCGTCGTCGAACATCGCGTAGAACCGGGTCCCCTTCACGAAGGTCCAGACGCTGGTCCAGAGGTACAGGCCGATATCCCCGGTTGAACCGGTGAACCGGCTGTTTCGGAAGAGGATGTTTGCCCTCGAGCCGATCCGCTCGGGGATCAGCAAGTTCAGCTGTCCACTGTCGAGGTCGAGGTCGATGCCGGCCCAGAAGTAGCGGAACCCGATCTCGACCAGGCGGTCGAGGATGAACCAGTCCGACTCGGGATCCCACCCGAGATTGGTCATGGCCTCGCAGTTGGTGTCCGGCTGGTGATCGATCCAGACCAGGCCCTTCGGTTGGCCATCGACGGCGCTTGACGCTGCCAGGGCCGCCAGGTCCTTGAGGGGCTTCGTGTCCTTCGGTCGATCCCGGAGGCCCGAAGGCGAGTGCGAGCCTACGTCAAAGCTCCGGACCCGCCAGGTGGCCGCCTTCAGGGCGTCGATGTACACCTCGGTGTCCGCCTGCGGGGAGTAGCCGCCCCTTGTGATGCTGAACACGGTCTTGGTCAATCCGAGGCCGTAGCCGATGAACCCGCCCTTCGGATGGCTCGGATCCGCGTCGGAGCTTCCGAAGAGGAGCGTCTTCATCTTCTCCAAGGACGATTGGTCCGCGTGATCGGTGAAGGAGAGCGCAGCACGATATCCGTAGGGGAGCCGGCTGATCCGCAGGGGAGACACATCACCGACCAGGATCCGGAAGGCATGGACGGCGGCCTCGCCCTTGCGCCGACGCGTCTGGGCGAGGGAGTGCTTCGCGTGCTTCGTCGAGGTCTCCTCGTGGCATCTCTCGTAGACCTCGAAGGGATGGTTCGCCGCGTGATCCAGCTCGAGCTCGACCCGGTACCCGCCGTCGTCAGCGGGTGTAACGAGGATCGACTGGACCCCGAAGCCGACGTCCAACGCAAACGCGTCCTCGCCGCTCCCGAAGAACAGGAGCTTGTAGGTCCAGGGATCGATCCTGTAGGGGCCTGTGATCAGATGGACCTGCTGGTCGCGACCGACGACGAGCGCCTTGCCGACGTCCCCGACGTGGAGCGCCAGCACCTCACGCTCGACCAGGAAGTCGTCCCTGTATCGGACCTCGGTTTCCACCCGGACGACGCCGGTGTCCGGCTGGAGCCGGACGTCCTGTTCCAGCCGACAGAGCTTGTTCGACGCCTCAGCGGAGATGCGTTGCTTCTTCTCGTTCGCCGAGAACTCCCAGCGGAGCGTGCCGGGGTCGTCGGCCTTCGGGCTGGATGCCTGGCTCTCGGCCTGGAAGGACTGCACGACGGGGGCGGGGTTGAACTCCAGCAGGGTCTTCCCGCTGGCGGAGACGAGCCGGGTGTTTCGTTTCGATACCAGGAGTCGGTAGTCACGCGGTCCTTCCGCCTTCATCTCGTCCCCTGGGGGCGGCGACGTCATCGGCTTCCCGGCGGCTGCCGTAGGGGCCGCCCTGATCGATCCAGCCGGATCGATGACCAGGAAGACAGCCAGGACAATGGTCCCGGTCAGGATCCTCTTCTGGACGAGCACCGCTATTCCTTGACGCAACGCCAGCCGTAGTCCTTCGCCCGTTCCGGGCCCCAGAACGAACGGTACCGCCACCGGTTCGAATATCCCTGGCCCAGATATCCGCGCGACACACGACAGCAGGAGCCCTCTCCGGGATTTCGAATGCCTTCCCACTTCCCGGGGTTGTTGTCGCAATCACTGGTCTCCTTCGGGTCCCAGATTTCCCCCCCTCTGCTTCTCCACCTGCTGTAGGCGCGGTTCACGTACCAGTCCCGGACCCACTCTCCATCGTCGTCTAGCTGCGCGAAGAAGTGACCCGCGGCGGCCTTCTCCCATTGCGCCTCTGTCGCTAGCTCCAGGCCGCGAGACCGGCAGGTACGATCCGCCTCGTCCCATGTCGTCGCGTCGTCGGGGGTGCCGGAGTTTTTCCGGTCGATCGCGTAGGCGCTGAGACAGACCGTCGTTTCCGGCTGGTTCGCGTGTTCACCGGAGCCCATCGTGAAGCAGCCCTTCGGCACGTAGACCATGCCGTGAGGGACTGCCTGTTCCGTCGGGGGGGGGGCCAGAATCGGCCCGGTACCGTCTCGTGGAACGAACGAGAACTCCCCGGTCATGGTCTCCCGGGTCTCCGGGACCTGATGGAGACCGCGGCTCTCCAGTGTCCTGCGTACTTTTCGGAAGAGCTGAGAGATGTCCAGGCCGGGCTCTGTCATGTGCTTGGCGAGTGCCTCGGTGAACGGGCTGTTGCTCCCGGACCCGTCCGCAGCAGGCTCTCCTGCTCCGGAGGAGAACACCAGGTACCAGCCGGTGGGGATCTTGGCGACGGCGGCGAATCCCCGACCCCGAAGGGACCGGTTCCAGCTCCTGCTGAAGGGGTCGTCCCGGCATGCGTCGATGATGGTGATCCGTACGCTCGCCGGGCTCGCCTCGAGGTGCTCGAAGAGTCGTTGGACCTCGTAGGCCTCGTATTGGCCGTCAATCTCGCTCCTGCCTCGGAAGTCCACGCCGAGGAGGTAGTTCCTGTCGTTGATCTGCATTCCGTGGCCCGCGTAGTAGACGACGGCAACGTCATTTGTCCTGATGTCGTCAGAGACGAATTTACTGATGGCCGTCGCCAGGCCGGCCTTGGAGACGTTGGTTCGGTATCGTACAGAGAAGCCCAGCCCTTCGAGCTCTTCCTTCATCAAGTGCGCGTCATTGACCGGGTTATTGAGGTCGGCCCGGGAGTCGTCGTAGTCAGCGTTGCCGATGACGAGGGCCTTGCGCTCCTGAGCGAACGCGGTCGGGACGAAGCGGCCTGTGCAGAGAGCAGACAGGAGGAATGTGCTCGTTACGAGGAAGAAGAACGAGTGTTTCTTGAACATGGACAGACTCCTGCAAAATTCATTTTTTTTCTACCATGACCGACAAGATGAGCGAAACTGATTTCTTGCATGTCGCGTTCGTTTGTACGAATCTCTGCGGAGTACCGAACAGAACGGAGCCTCCCTGGTTTCTTTCTGTTCCTGGACACGAAAGAGGAGAACGCGGACATGTCCCACCTCATCCTCGGTACGATGGTCCTGATTCAGGTTCTGGGGGGCTTCGTCAAGGTTGATGCTCCAGAGACCTGCCGTAAGGCCCTTGTCATCGGAAACGAAAAGTATCCGGAGGGGCAGGAGCTTCTCAGTATCCTCGACGAGACGCGCATCGTGGAGGCGTCGCTGCGCGCAGCGGGGTTCGATGTGCAGGTCGAGAGGAATCTCGGGGACCAGGAGTTCCGGGAGACGGTGTCCCGCTTCGCCGCGGGGATCCGCGCCGGGGATGCGGCGCTGATCTACTACTCGGGGCACGGGCACGAATTCGAGGGGCGGAGCTACCTCGTTCCGGTGGATTTCGGTGGCGGCGGACAGACGGACGTGGCTCGGGGCATACCCATCGAGGTGCTGATCGACGCCCTGGACGGGACCCGGGCCAACCCGAAGCTGCTCTTCCTGGACATGTCGCGGACGGCGATCGACCAGACCGGGGCGGACGCCTCTGATGCGCCGGGCCTTCAGCGGTCCCTGGGCTTGAAGGCGGACTGGTTCATCGGGTTCTCGACGGGGCCCGGCGAAGCGGCGTGGTCCGGTCCCGTGGTCAGCCCCTTCGCGCTGGCCATGTCGATCCTGGTCCTCGAGGCAGATCTCGAGCTGGGCAAGCTCTATCGGCGCCTGAACGGGATCGTCCATCGCCTCTCCGGGGAGAAGCAGCGACCCTGGTCGAACAGCACCATGATCGACGACTTCTTCTTCTCGCCGTCGGACCCATCCCGTTACTGCGAAAAGAGGCCCCAGGGTGCCATCGTCCTGGTGAACATGAAGCGAGAGAACAAGGTGTCCGATGCCGATCGATTGATCGAGTCGGCCCTCCATCGCCTGGCGCCGGAGGCCACGATCCGGATCGTGCACTGGACTGAGATCTCCCCGCTTTGGTTGGCGGACGAGTTCCCCAAGGCCCTCATCCTCGGGCCCCAGGGGACGCCGTGGTGGGACTACGACCAGGCGGCGTTGCAGCCGATAAAGGATGCGGTCGTGAGCTGGGACGGCCCCCTGCTGGGGATCTGCGGAGGCCACCAGTTCCTGGCGTTAGCCCTTGGGTCGGAGGTGGCCCCCATGCATTGCGAGGCGGGGTCCAAGGGGTACAAAGGGTGCGCGCGGGAGAAGGGCTTCACCGAGGTCAGGCTGCTCGCGGACGATCCCCTGCTCGATGGCCTGGAAGGAACGATCAAGGTTTGGGAGAACCACGTGGAGGAGGTCAAGAAGATCCCGCCGGGCTTTCAACTGCTCGCCTCATCCGCCGCCTGCCCGATCCAGGCGGTCCGCCGGCGGGGGACCCTGAGCTATGGCGTGCAGTTCCATCCGGAGCAGGATGACGAAGGGCACGGGGACGGCCTCGTACTCCTGGAGAACTTCCTGGAGATCGCGGGCGTCGTGAAGCGGCCCGAGCCCTCTCCGAAGTTCCAGCGCTAGCGGCAGGAGTCCATGTCCAGGCGGCGGGTCTCCTGCATCTCCTCGTCGACGATGCGGTAGTCCCCGCAGTGACGTTGCCCCCTGAGGATCTTCAGTCCGCGGCCGCAGTACCTGTTCTGGCCCTAACGCTGGGCGAAGTGCACGTTCCAGGTGTCATCCTCGGCCGAGGAGTTCTCCAGGTCGTCCATGATGACATGCAAGGGGAACCCGTGCGTCGTGCGATCGAATAGATCTCTGCGGCCGTCCAACCAATGTCGAGGTTGTCACCCAATTTCCTGGCCGGAACCGGACATGATCAGTAGGCGCTACAGGAATGGGATATTTTCCAGCAGGCTCCCGAGTACCTCGTTGGGTGCACTTGTGCTACTTGTGCTGGCCTGTGTAGCGAGGCTGTTCTTGTAGAACGCGGCGAGCCCCGAGGCCATTGGGCTGGTGATGGACTGGCAGATCGCCAGGAGGGCCGACTCCTGGCCGACCCGGTCTCTGGTCAGTTTCGCCGCGTAGAGTCGCAGGGCAGCGGCCAGAAAGACCCGGATATTGTGGGTGTCCTGCCGGGACAGGCCGTCCAGAAGGAGGCGCTGTGCGTGGTCCAGGCGACGGATCGCCTCCGACTTGGGTCGACCAGGCTGCCGGGCCGTGGCCTGGAGGTAGAAGGCGAGGGCGTGGCCCGCCGCGCCGAGGCCTTCCGGGGGGTGATCGCAGACGGGGTCCTCCCAGGTCTCTCCGCGGCGGCGGGCGAGGTCGGCCCAGAGGAAGGCGCGGAACCAGTCCGAGGTTCGGTCCAGAGCGTGACCAGACTCGAGACCGTCCAACGCGAGCTCGGCGTCGTTGAGTCGGTTGGCGCGCAGCAGGCCATGGATGCGGTAGATCAGGGTGCGTGGGACGCTGGCGGGGTCCGTCTGGCGCTGGATGTCCAGGGAGGCATCGAGCAGTGACTCCCAGCCGGGCTCGCCCAGGGCGACGAGGGCCCGGGCGAGGGTGTTGTTCACCATGACGATGGCCCGGGGAGGGACGAGGCGGGGGTCCTCGGCGAGGCGCCGGGCCCAGGGGCTGAGCAGGTCCACCATCTCCCGGAACCGGTGCGGGCTGTAGAGGGAGGCCGCGTAGGAGATCGCCGCGAAGACCTCGTCTGTGTAGGAGGGCGGGAGGCTCTTCCCCTGGAGACCGGCGAGCTCCTCTCCCGAGCGGGAGGTCGCATCCAGGTGCCGCCCGAGGTGTCTCGCTGCGTCGGCGGCGTATAGCCGCAGCCGATGGACCCGGTCGGCGGGGACCTGGGCGGTGGCGCCGCAGGTCTCGACCCGCATGGCCAGCGCCAGGGCGTCCTCGTGGCGCCCCTCCCGGCCGACGAGATCCTCGAGCCTCTGCAGGACCATGGCGAACGCAGCCGCGTCCAGGGGGAGGGCCTCCATGAGGGGGGCCAGGGCCCCGATCTCGAAGAGGCGCGTCCCCAGGTCCTCCAGGGTCTCGACCTCCCAGAGCCGGTCGATGGAGGCGGCGTCCCCGTCGGAAAGGGGTGTCGAGGGGTGGACGATGACCAGGGTGCCGCGCCCGTTCTCCCGCAGAAACGCGGTCAGCTTCCCGGGGATCTCCTGGACAGGCTGGAGTCGCCCCGGTTTGTCGACGGAGGGCTGCACCAGGGCGCAGGCGCAGGCCAGCTCTCCGAGCCCGTGGCCGGTCAAGGCGTCCAGGGCAGACAGGACCGCTGCGATGTCCATGGAGGGCCCCGCTGAGTCCCGACCGAGCCGATCCTCGTACCGGAACGAGAGTCGCTCGGGGAGGGCCCCCGGGGCAGGGTGTCCGGACGCTCGGACCAGCCCCAGGATGAGCGCCTGGATTCGTTCAGGGCGGAATGGGAGGGTCCCGGGCACCTCCCAGGCATCGGCGAGCCTGCAATGAAGAGGCAGGGACAGCCCGATGCGCTCGGTCTCGTCCTGCAGCTTGGTCGCGACGAGCCCGACGGGGCCGGGCCTGCGGCTCGGCTGGTCGTCGTCGGCTCGGGCCAGGGCGCGCAGCGCCGCCGGGATACCGTCACCGGTGAACGGGGGAGGCCAGATCCCGGCTGCGGTGAGCGGACCGTTGACGATTCGCCGGACCAGGCGGTGGGCCGCCAGGCGGGCGAGGGGCTCGGCGGGCGCGCCCTCCAGGAGGCGGGTCAGGCAGAGCACCGGGTTGGTCCGCAGGAGACCCTCGTCGGTGAGGAATTGAAGGGGATCGGTCTTCACGTCCGGCATCGGCTTTACTTCCGCACGATGACTGTCCGGGGGACGTCGCCGTGGACCACGAGGGTCACCCGTCCGTCCCGCCAGGGGATCGGCTCGAATGCGAGCCACAGTCGGGCCTTCTCGTCCGTGTGCCAGAGGATCTCGTCGCGGAGGCCATCGGTCAAGACTTCAACCCTCGGGGGGTGGACCTCTCCCTCGAAGACCAGGCTGATCCCCTCCGAGTCCCCGTACAACACCAGCTTTCCCGGCGTAACGAAGTCCAGGACGTGGGACCGGATCTCCTCCTCGGCGGCGTCCCCGAGGAGCCGGAGGATCTCGCCGGTCAGGCCACCGCTGGCCGCGGCAGGCAGGGCGTCGGGGGCACCGAGGAGGCCCCCGAAGAGCCGCTGCATCTTGAATCGGGCCAGTTCGAGGAAGGTTGGCTCCGCGGCGGCATCGAGCGCGTTCAGGGTCCTTGTGACCGCCTCGAGATGTTCTGGCTCGAGCAACGACACCAGGAGCGCTCCGTCAAGGGCCTCGACGGGGACGTTGCGGCGCTGGTGGCAGCGGACGACGAGTCTCCCCCCGATGGCGTCGTCGGGGATCAGGACGTCCCCCTCTGCGCGGGGCTCGTCGGTGTCCGCGGCGACGACGTCCACATGCCCGCCAGAACAACGGACGACGACCCACTCCTGCTCGGGGCTGTCCCTGAAGAGGACCACGTTCCCGGACGATGGTGGCTGCGTCCGGGCCAACGTCAAGCGTCGGTCCAACTCCTCGAGCTTCTCACGCGCCTCTCCGATCTGGAGCTTGAGCAGCGCGATGCGTTCTTCATGCTTCATCGGGTCGTCCTCCAATGAGATCGTCCCATCTCGGGTCCAGGACGAGGTCCTCGTCGGCGACCAGCTTCTTCAGGAGGATCAAGGTCAGGTCACCGATGGCTTTCCAGAGATCATTGAACGTGCTCGTCGGGATGCCGAGTTGATGGGCGAGCTCGGTCTGCGTTGGCCACTCATCAAAGAGCGGATCCCGAAGACGACGGATCAGCGCGTCCACGACACGTATCATGTTCCCTCTAACCTTCTTCCTGCGGCCGCATCCGAAGATCGTGTTTCGCAGCTCAGAGAGGATGAAGGCCACGGTCTCCCGATGATGGACAAGCAAATGCAGCAGCGGGTCGTCGATGTCCTCTCTGGAAGCCTCCTGCTCCCGAAGCTCATCGACTTGATGGACCGCGAGCGTGGTCCTGACCTCGCGCTTGACGACGTCGATGAGGGGCTTGAAGAGGACAGGGCCGAGGCCCCCCTTCTTGAGCCCCGACAGGAGCAACATCGCCAAGCGCTCCTTCTCTGGGGCGTTCGCTACGAGCCGCGGCGCATTCTCGGGCCAGCCCGGGAGTCTCCGCAGCGCGTCGAGGATGCCCTCCTCGTCGGGAGATTCTCCAGTGCTTCGTGGGGCGCCGAAGTGGACGGTGCGCGCGTTCCAAGCCCCGTCTCCCTCGAGGGTGACCCCCCTGGGGCATGGGAACTTCTTCCGTTCCGGATCCAGCACCTCCTGGAACGCGCAGAAGACCCGGCTCCCCACGGGGTCGGCCATCTCCTGCCGCTCTGTGAGGAATGAGTCGACGTTCCGCGAGATGAGTCCGTCGAGGTTGTCCTTCACCAGGAGCTGGGCACGGAGCGATCGGATCCGACCGAGCACGGCCCGGACGTAGCAGTCCAGGGTGATGTGGTAGGTGGATTCCAGGAAGCCGTTTCCCATGGGCTGATTGTTCTCGTCCGCCTGGTACCATGAGCGGTACAGCGGATAGGCCAGATAGGACGGCGGGAGCAACCAGAGCCCCCTTCGACGCATTCTGGAGCGGAGGAGACGGAACAGCTCGGCGAGGACATCGGGTCCCGGGAACTCGTCATCGCCGAAGCCTCGGAGATGTGCGGTCAGTCGTTTCAGCATGGCCCCGATCCGGTCAGTCTTTTCAAGATTCTGACCGATCCTCTGCCCGGTGACAAGCCTCGAGGCGGACTTGTTTTTGGGGCTAGGACTTCAGGTCGTCGGGCAGCTCGAAGACGATGAGAGGCGGGGCGGTGACCTGGAGGTCTTCGAACTTCTCCATGATCTCGACGACGATGGAGTGCGCCTCGCTGGTCACGTCCAGGGTCTTCTCTGCGGTGAACGCGACGTCCAGGCTCTCGTGGAGGCGCTTGAGGTTGGCCTCGGCCCAGAGGCGCTGCTCTTCGAGGCGCTCCGAGGCGACGCGGAGGGCGACATGGACTGCCTCCTGGCGCTTCAAGAACATCTCGAGGTCAATGATGGTTTGCGGGAGGCCATCCTCCCGCTTGTACCGGGCGATCTTGGCCTTCGTCTCGTCGATGAGGTTGATCACCTGGCCCCGGACCTTCTCGATGTTGATCCGGTACTCCGACTGAGAGTTCACGATGAACTGGGCGTGGAGGCGGATCAAGGCCTCGATGAGCGCGATGTGCTTCTTATAATACTCCTTCGCCAGTTCGAGATCCTGCGAGGATTCCAGGAGCTGGCTCCGCAGCTTCTCGACGGCTCCCTTGGTCAGCTCGATCCCGCCCTTTACTTCCTGGATCTCCGTGTTGGAGGCCAGCACCGAGCGACGCTCCTCTTCACTGACGGAGCTCTCAGCCAGGGCCGCAGGGGTCAGGAGGCACAGGATGAAGGCTGCGACGATTCGAGACGGTGTTTTGAGGGTCATGGTGTCTTCCTCTTTGGTCAGGGTTCTCTTCCACGGAGCAGTTGGTCCAAGGCATCCCGGGCCTCCTCGAGGGCCTCCTCGACGTCCTCTTCGTCGTCGCACCAGAGACAGATCCAGGACGGTGGGTCGTTCCGCACCTCCTTGAGCTTCGTCTGTAGCTTGACGACCTCGTCGGTCTTGGCGAGGATTCGATCGACCTGTGCCTCCTGGCGCTCTGCGTCGCTCGGGTCACCGCATCCCGTGACGAAGGTCGCCGCAAGGACGAGCAGGATCGGAAGGAATCGGACCATTCGCTTCTCCATGCCTTGGACTCCCTTCTGCGGGGTAACCGCATTCCCCCTCGGACATCCGGGTTCTCTCGTGGTCCCGGGCATCATACGGCGAATCGGGGGAGGTCGCAATGTCCGCTCCTCGATGGTACAGGGCAATCGCAAAGTCGCCGCTCCCCCAGCGGTCTATCGAACTCTGGCTCGACTCGGCTGGAAGAATGGTCCGTTGCCGTTGCCGTCGCCGTCGCCGTCTGACGATCGATCACATCTTTTCGCTCTTCGCGATCGCGCCTGGGTCAACTGGAGCAGGTGATGGGTGCCATCCGCGGGAGGCTGGGCCTCCGATGCCTCAGCAGCACAGAGAGGCACACAACAGACCCGGCTGTGCGCGACCGCAAACCCCGCGCGGGGGCCCAAGCCCGACGGGTGCCGGCGGCGACCCGTATACCGGGCCGACCCACCCGGTCGGCACGGGGGGGACCCTTGGGCGAACCGGGCGGCAGGGGGGAGACCCCCCCGCCGCCCTGACCCGCTCGCCGGCGCGATTGTCGACTCCCCCCCCGCGGATCGGCGGCGCCGGCGGCAGGGTCTTCGCCCAAGGGTCCCCCCCGCACCTCCCTCAATACAAAGCCAAGCACAGGAATAAAGAGGAGGAGAGAAAAGAAAGGAAGGCCCCCACCTCCCCTCCCTACCTTCGGGCCAGCGGCCCTCGGCCTTGCGCCGGGCCGAACGCTCCACTGGAGCGTTCTACGACTCCGTCGTACCCGGCTCACCCCTCTCCGTGGGGGCCTTCCTTCGACGAAGCGGACCAACACGGACCCAGATGACCTTGGCTGTCTATTCTGAGCACCAAACGCCAGTCGTTGCGTCGAGTTTTATGGAGCGTTGTCTGTGCGCTCGGCTCCTGATCTGGTCACGGCTGAACGAGCCGATCCGGCCCCTGCCTTTCGGCCGGCCACCCGACGGCGGGTGGGTGGAGGCTGGTGGCCGGCCTCTCCTTACTTTGTTGGCTCTTGTGACATCTTCGTGGGTAGCGTTTGCTTCCTCCACGCGGGCCCAAAGCGAAACCCATAGTGGCCGCGTCCATCCATCGGTCACGGTCACGGTCACGGTCACGGTCACGGAAAAACAGAGGAGGAGGAGCCAATG
>JBDRIT010000085.1:0-17679 GCA_043815665.1 Pseudomonadota bacterium | reverse complement strand
CGACCCCTGAGGTCCCTCAGTCGGGCAGCGCCCTCCCGCGGGACGACGGATCAAGCACAGCCCATTCCCGTCATCCCGAGCGCAGCGAGGGAACTCCCTCCCGTCATCCCGATCTCAAGGATGTCTCTCGGGCAGAGTCTGACTCCGGACCGTCGGCTCGGGGAGCGTATCGCTACCAACTGTCTTGGATCATAGTGCGCCAGGGTCCGGGTCCTGAACCTCCCTCGCTGCGGTTTGATCTCGCATGGCTCAATCCGTAGCCTGTCCGCAAGCAGACAACCAGCAGGGTGGAGGGAGCGATGAAGACAGCGTTATGCGTGCTCGTCGTGGCGGTCCTGGGTTTGGGCCTCGGGGCGGTGGGATGTGGCAGCTCCAATGGGGATGACGACCCCGGGGTGGACACCGCGGGGCCGGGAGACGACACCACCGGGCCGGGAGACGACACCTCGGGGCCCGGAGACGACACCACGGAGCCCGAGGCCGACCTGGCGGAGGCCCCGGACCAGGTGGCGGATCCGTGCCTCGAACTCTGCCAGACCGTGGAGTGTGGGGCGGTGGACGACTGTGCCTGCGGGGGGTGCGAGGCGGGCTCCGCCTGCGAGGCGAACCTGTGCGTCTGCCAGCCCGACTGCACCGACAAGGTCTGCGGTCCCGACGGCTGCGGCGGCGTCTGCGGCGCGTGCGACGAGGGGACCTGCTACCAGGGCGTGTGCATCGACATCTGCTTCCCTCCGGGGGTCGCGCTGTACTTCTCCGACGTGGTGTTCAAGATCAACCACCTGGAGATCGGCGAGGGGGGCTATCCCGGCTATGCGGTGGACGTGGACGGTGACCCGGGAACCTGTGCGCCGCTGGGCGCCTGCCAGGACGGCCTGGACAACGGCGTCGGCGGGCTCCTGGAGAACCTCGCCCAGTACATCGACGCGAACGCGGAGATCGCTACAGCGCTGGACGAGGGGACGATCATCCTCCTGGCCGAGTTCGTGGACATGGCCCTGGACGGCAGCGCGTTCCTGGTGAACTTCTACCTCGGCGTCGCGGTGGACGACAAGGCCACCTGCGACTGGCAGGTGGAGCCCTGCGACTACCTGGCGGACGTGGCCTCCTTCAACCCCATCGACTGCGACCCCCTGATCTCCTTCGGCAACGCGACGATCACCGACGGGGCCTTCGCCGCAGGAGGACCCGACGACATCTTCAGCGTCACGATCCCCCTCGACGTGGGCCTCGTGCTCACCGCCAACGCCTACATGGCCCGCCTCCTGGCCACCCCGGTCATCGACGGCGGGATGGTCCTCGCCCTCAACGACGGCGTGGTGGGCGGCGCCATCGACAAGGCCGAGCTCCTGGAGACC
Organism: Pseudomonadota bacterium; assembly: GCA_043815665.1. GTDB lineage: Bacteria > Myxococcota_A > UBA9042 > CAIXZC01 > CAIXZC01 > CAZNWW01. Next base: position 16,324 of record JBDRIT010000085.1, on the reverse strand, counting down.
TGCATGGCCCTGCCGGAGGATCTCTTCGCGGAGCTTGGCATCGGCAAGGAGCTGGTCTGCAACATGCTGGACATGTTCATCCAGCCCGACATCGACCGCGACGACGACGGGGAGCTGGACTCGGCGTCCGTGGGCATCGCCTTCGGCGCAATCCCCGGGACCATCACCGGCCTCTACGAGAACCTGCTGGAGTAGCAGCACGCTGCTGGGCCGGCCGGTCGTCGAGCTCCCGGTTCTGTTTTTTAATTGGTTCCGCTATACTCCCCTCTGCTCCTGAGAACGGAGGATCCCATGCGGACCACATCGCTCCTCTCCATCCTGATCATCGGACTGACGTTCTACGCCTGCGACAGCGGCGGCGGCTCCGGCGGCGGCGAGCCCGACGCCGTCCAGGACACCGCCGCTCAGGACACCCCGGAGGTCGTCTGCGAGGAGGTCTGTGCGGACCGCGAATGCGGCAGCCTCGATGGCTGCGACTGCGGCGCCTGTGCGGACGAGGAGGTCTGCTCCGCCCAGGGGATCTGCCAACCCGCTGATGTGGACTGCGACGCCGCCTGCGCGGACCTCGAGTGCGGCGAAGCCGACGGCTGCGACTGCGGCGGCTGCGACGGGGACCTGGTCTGCAAGGCGGGCGTCTGCGGCCCCTGCGAGCCCGTCTGCGCCGGCCTCTGGTGCGGCGACGACGGCTGCGGCGGCTCCTGCGGCAGCTGCGACCCTGGCACCTTCTGCAGCAGCGGCGCGTGCGAGACCGACTGCGATGCGGTTTGTGCGGGCAAGGAGTGCGGCAACGGCGGCGACCCGGACTGCGACTGCGGAGCGTGCGCCGCGGGCTTCGACTGCGTCACCGGCGCCTGCGTCCCGTGCCAGCCCGACTGCGGCGTCAACGTCTGCGGTCCCGACGGCTGCGGCGGGACCTGCGGGGACTGCGCCGACGGCGCCTGGTGCAATGAAGGCGCCTGCGTCCAGGGCGAGTGCTGGGACTGGATCGACTACGGCACCGGCGTGGTCCACAAGATCAACAGCATCGAGTTCGGCCCCAGCGGCACCCCGGGTTCTGCCCTGGACGTGGACGAAAACCCGGCCACCTGCGCGCCCGAGGGCGACTGCCAGGATGGCCTGGACAACAACCTCGGTGCGGCGCTGATCGGCCTCGAGGGGGTCGTGAACGTGAACGCCGAGATGGTGGCAGGCCTCGAGAGCGGCGCCATCATCCTCCTGGCCGAGTCCATGGCCCCGGCCCTCGACGGGACCACCTTCACCATCCGCATGTACGCAGGGGAGGAGGTGGAGCCGGATCCCCTGGTCTGCAACTGGCAGACCGACGTCTGCGACTACCTCATCGAGCCCGAGGCCATCAACACGGAGACCTGCGACGTGGTCGTGGAGTTCGACAATGCAACCATCATCGAGGGGCATCTCTCGGCGGGCGGCCCCGACGCGGTGTTCGCCCTTTCGATTCCCCTCCTCGAAGGCGCCATGCTCACCATGACCGCCCGCCGGGCCCGGGTGGAGGCGACGACGGTGGTCGAGGACAGCAAGATCACCGCCCTGGCGGACGGCGTCATCGGCGGTGCGATCAACAAGGTCGAGGTCCAGGAGGCCTGCCAGGCCCTCCCTGACGATCTCTTCGTGCAGCTCGGCCTGGGCAAGGACATGGTCTGCCCCATGCTCGATCTCCTCCTCGTCGCGGACATCGACACCGACGAGGACCCCAGCCTCGATTCCGTGTCCGTGGGCATCAAGTTCGCCGCCATCCAAGGAAACATCACCGGCATGAACCTGGACTGATCTCTTTCGGACTCGAGGGAGCCAAGGCCGACGAGCTGCGGAGCCGTCCGGGACTGATCAGTCGCCGAGGCAGACGCCGAGGTCGCGGGCGGTCTGGAGCTTGTCGCTGTCCAGGGGGACGGTCTTGAGGGCGGCGGTGGCCTCCGTGAGTGGGACCGGGACGATCTGAGGGGGATGGAGGGCGACCATGGTGCCGAAGTGGCCCGCCTCGACGAAGCGGACCGCGGCCGCACCGAAGCGGAGGGCGAGCTCCCGGTCGAACGCGGTGGGGGAGCCGCCGCGCTGGAGGTGGCCGAGGACCAGGGAGCGGGTCTCCTTGCCCGTCCGGGTGGCGAGCTCGTCGGCCACCCACTCGCCGATGCCGCCGAGGCGCTTCATCCCGCCTACCGCCTGGGGCCTGTCGTGGAACGGCGCGCTGCCCACGGGGTAGGCGCCCTCGGAGACCACGATGATCGCGAAGTGGCGACCCCGGAGCTGGCGCTCCATGATCGCGTTCGCTACCTTGTCCAGGTCGAATGGGATCTCGGGGATCAGGATCGCGTCCGCGGTGGACGCGAGGCCGGCGTTCAGGGCGATCCAGCCACAGTTGCGGCCCATGAGCTCCACGACCATCACCCGCTCGTGGGACTCCGCGGTGGAGTGGAGCTTGTCGATCGCATCCACCGCCGTGTTCAGCGCGGTGTCCAGGCCGAAGGTCACCACCGTGGACGCCAGGTCGTTGTCGATGGTCTTCGGGACCCCGATCACCGGGACCCCGAGCTCCGAGAGCTTCTGCGCGATGCGGAGGCTGCCGTCGCCGCCGATCGCGATGAGCGCGTCGAAGCCGAAGGTGCCCAGGCGCTCGACGATGCGGGCCGACACGTCCTTGAGCTCCACGGACCCGTCCGCGTGCACCACGGGGTAGGCGAAGGGGTCGCCGCGGTTGGTGGTGCCCAGGATCGTGCCGCCCAGGTGGGTGATCCCCCGGACCACGCGGCGGTTGAGGGGCACGAGGCCCTCGTCCTCGTCCCGCAGGAGCCCGGCGTAGCTGCGCTTGATCCCGTAGACCTCCCAGCCCCGGCCGATGGCTGCCAGGGTCGCGGCCCGGATCACTGCGTTGAGCCCCGGCGCGTCGCCGCCGCCGGTGTTGATCGCGATGCGCTTCGGTCGTGTCATGTCCGGTCCTCCCGTGGGGTCGTGACGTCAGGATAACGCATCGGCCGACTGTCTGGTAGACTGCCGCGCATGAACGGCTGCTTCGAGCAAGGACCCATCCGACCGCCGTCCGAGGCGGGGAGCCTCCTGGTGCGGGTCTCCCGCAACTGCCCCTGGAACAAGTGCGCGTTCTGCTCGGTGTACAAGGGCGAGCGGTTCTCCCTGCGGGGGGTGGACGAGGTCGTGGCGGATCTGGACGCCATGGCCGAGCAGTTCGGCGGCGGCGTCCGGACGATCTTCCTCCAGGACGCGAACCCCCTGCTGACGAGACCGGATGATCTCGTCTCGATCCTCGACGCGATCCGCCAGCGGTTCCCCGAGGCGCAGCGGATCACCGCGTACGCCCGCTCCCATACCCTGGCCCGGCGCAGCCCCGAGGACCTCCGGCGGCTGCGGGAGGCCGGACTCGACCGCCTCCACGTTGGCATGGAGTCCGGGTGTGACGCAGTGCTGGAGATGGTGCGGAAGGGGACCACACAGGCGGAGCAGATCGAGGCGGGGCGACGGGTGGTCGCTGCGGGGTTCGAGCTGAGCGAGTACTGGATGCCCGGCCTCGGGGGCCGGGAGCACACCGCGGCCCACGCGGCGGACTCCGCTGCCGCGGTGCGGGAGATCGGCCCCACCTTCGTACGGCTGCGCTCCACCGCGGTCCTGGAGGGCACGCCCCTCGCGGCGCTCCGGGACCAGGGCGTCTTCACCCCCCTGGGCGAGCTGGAGATGGTCGACGAGATCCGCCGCTTCCTGGATGCGCTGGGGGACCTCGACGTCCACATCAAGAGCGATCACATGCTCAACCTCCTCATGGAGATCCAGGGGACGCTGCCCCGGGATCGGGACCAGCTCCTGCGCGTCTGCGACGATCTCCTCGGCGCGCCGGAGGACGTGCAGCGGAGGTTCGTGCAGGCGCGCCGCGCGAGATGGTCTCCTGGAAGGGGAGGTGGTTCGGCGCTGTGACGGTGAGAGAGATCGGCGGCGCCGGGGGGCCGTCGGCCCACTGGAACGTCGCCGCGCCGGCCTCGTCCGCGATCTCCACGTACAGGAACCGGTTCCCCGCATGGAGTGCCACCGTCGCGCCGACGACCGGCGCGCCGTCCGCGGTCACGGTCACGGTCAACGCCTCCTGCGCGGACTGGGCTGCGACCGTGAGGGGTGCGGGACGGTCGGTGTACACGGCGAGGCTCGGATCCCCCATGAGGATCAGCACCAGGTAGGTCCAGCGCAGATCCGAGAGGGGCTCCTGCGCCCCCGCGGGATCGGCGAAGGTGCGGGTGGTCTCCGCCATGAGATCGCCCAGGGCCGCGCCGGGGTTCCCGTACATCCTCTCGAGGAAGTCCCGGTACCAGTTCATGAGCCATGGGGCGCCCACCCCGAACTCCGTGTTCCCGATGTAGGCGACCCCGCCGCCCCCTGCCAGGACGTACTCCTCGCAGGCCACGTGGGGGAGGGTGGGGAAGTCGAACTCGCAGGAGTTGCACTCGGTGGTGAGGAAGATCGACGGCCGATCGCCGGTGGTCAGCGCGTCCATGTCCGAGAGGCCGAGCTGACAGAGGGACTCCAGCCAGCCGTGGCCGAAGTTGAGCGCCCAGGCCTGGCCCGCGTTCATGTGCTCCAGCTGGGTCTGAGGCGACGTCGGGATCGCGCCGGCGGACATGGGGCATTGCGGGCCGTAGAGCTTCGTGATCTCCACGTGCTCCGGCAGCACCGGCTCGATGACCCCGTCCAGCGCGGTGGTGGAGCAGAACGAGACGCCACCGATCTCGCCGGCCCACTCCCCCAGGAGGAGGACCTTGTGCTGGTAGTCCGCGACGGGGTCGCGCTCGTAGGCCAGGACCTTGTCCACCCAGCGCTTTGCCTCGGTCGCCGTGCGCGCCGGCACCCGGCCCACCGCGACGTCGGGGAGGAGGTCCAGGCCGTCCTCCAGCTCCGCCAGGGTCCCGTCCCCGTCCCCGTCCCAGTCGCCGTCCAGGTCTCCGTAGTAGAGATCCGTGGCCAGGAAGTCGGAGATGTAGAAGTCCTCGGCCTCGTTGTACATCTCCTGGTAGACCTGCCGCACCGGGAGGAGGTTCGTGTCCCCGGCCAGCAGGACGTAGCGTGTCCCCTCGGTGTCCCGCAGCTCCCGGATCCAGTCGCGGATCCGCGCGGGCTGGTCCGCGCCGGTCCCTGCCAGGAGGGCCTCCCCCAGGGGGACGAGGCGGGTCGGCAGGCCCCGGGCGTTCTTCCATGCGGCGAGGGGCTCCAAGGCATCCACCAGGTCCTCGTGAGCCAGGATCACGAGGGTCGCGCCGCCGAGGAGGTTCTCCGGCCCCCAGGCGACCGGGACCGCACCGTCGCCGGGGCGCGTGTCCCGTCCCGGGGGCGTCGTGACGTCGGTCCGGGCCGTGTCCGGCGTCGCCGGGACGTCCCCGGGGGAGGACCCGCCGTCGCCGCAGCCGGTGAGGGCGAGGAACAGGATGCTGGCATGGATTCTCATCATCATGCTGGAGAGGATACCTTCCCTCGTCCTCGCAGCCAAGGAGGGGATGCGCATCGGCGCGTTCCACCTTCCGCCATCCCCCTTCCGGGGGTACAATGCCCTCGGTGCGTGACGATGGGACCCATGAAGAGGACGACGGAGTGTTTGCGTTGGTTGCGAGCCTGATGGGCATCCTGCTGGCCGCGTCCTGCCGGGGAGGCGGAGGCTCCACCCCGGCAGAGGATCCCTCTGCGTCGGCCCGGGCGCGGATGGTCGCCGAGCAGCTCGCCGGACGGGACATCACCGATCCCCGGGTCCTCGATGCCATGCGCCGGGTGCAGCGCCACCGCTTCGTCCCGGAGAGGCTGGAGTCACAGGCCTGTCGGGATCACCCCCTCCCCATCGGTCACGACCAGACGATCTCCCAGCCCTACATCGTCGCGTTCATGTCCCAGGCCCTGGCCCTCCGGCCCGAGGACCGGGTGCTGGAGATCGGCACGGGCTCGGGCTACCAGGCGGCGATCCTCGGGGAGCTGGTGCGGGAGGTCTTCTCCATCGAGATCGTGGAGCCCCTGGGGGAGCAGGCCCGGGAGACCCTGAAGGTCCTCGGATACGAGAACGTGCACGTTCGCATCGGGGACGGAACAGCGGGCTGGCCCGAAGAGGCGCCCTTCGATAAGATCATGCTCACCGCCGCGCCGGTGGAGGTGCCCAAGCCCCTCCTGGAGCAGATGGCCGTCGGCGGCCTCCTCGTCGCGCCGGTGGGGGAGCACTCCCAGGAGCTCGTGCTCATCCGGCGGCACGAGCAGGGGTGGGAGCGGAGGTCGTTGCTCGGAGTACGGTTCGTGCCCATGACGGGTCGCGCTTTGGAGCGTTGAGGAGGTCCATGGGGGTCTACAACATCGACACCGGTGACCGGCGGGGGAACGAGCGCCAGGAGCGCTCGGTGGAGTTCTTCTGCTACATCAACGGGCAGCGGTTCGACTCCACGACCTTCGATATCTCCGCAGGAGGCGTGTTCCTGCGCACGGACCACGCCCTCGACGTGGGCGTCACCGCGATCGTCGCGCCCAAGGGGGAGCGGGACCGCGTCACCACCCAGGGGAACGCCCCCGCCGTGGACATCGGTGCGGTGCTGGTGGGCCTGGTGGTCCGCAAGCAGGAGGAGCCCGTCCGCGGCGTCGGGATCCAGTGGGTCCGCTGCGTGTCCCGAAACGGGATCCAGGCGGTCTTCGACCTGTTGGCCTTCTACCTCGGCCTCTTCCCTGCGTCCCTCCCCATGCCCATGCCCTCGGTGGCTGCGGCGGACAGCGTGGCCTACGATTTCCAGCGGAAGCGGTTCTATATCCCGAAGATCCTCTCCCGGGCGGCCCGGTCGAAGGAGCAGGACGAGGCCAAGCGTGCACTGGCCGAGGCCGCGAAGTCCGTGGTCGAGCAGATGACTCGGGGTCCGCAGAAGAAGAAAGAGGAGGAGCCGTCGCCGACCCTGGCGAGCCTCCTGCGGCCCAATGCCGGGGCGCCCTTCGAGGATGATGAGCAGACCCGCCCCTATGTGGCCGAGCTGGAGATGGAGTCGGTGCTCGTCGAGGAGTCCGAGGCCGGTCCACCGGCTCCCGCCTTGGATCCCGAGTCCGACTTCGACGCCTTCCCCACGGTCCCGGAGATGCCCGCGTTCAAGCTGGAGGATCTCCCCGACGACGACCCCCTGGGTCTCAAGACCGTCCCGGAGATGCCCGTGGTCCGGATCCCGGAGTCGTCACCCTCCGAGGTGATGGAGGCCCCGGAGTACCTGCAGGACGAGTGGACCGGGCCGGTCACCAGCGTCATCGATCGCAAGGACTCCTGGGTCCCGATCACCGTGGGAGTGGAGTTCTTCGGCGGCGGCGAGGTCCGCCAGGGTACGGTCCGGTTCATCGGCGTGGACGGCCTCTACCTCCTGTCCAGGCGGGTCCCCGGGGACATCGAGGGGAAGGTGATCATCACCTATCCGATCCCCGTGGAGGGGACGATGACGGTGATCTACCTGATCTGCAGCGTGGGACGCATCGATCGGATCGTCGAGGGCGGCCTGTCCGGCATCGAGCTGGAGATCTGCTGCGTGCGGAAGGAGCCCGTCCCGGGCCTGTTCAAGCGCTACGTGAAGTACCTCTACTTCCGTATGCTCTCCGAAGAGGAGTAGGCTGCTACGGCGCCGCAGTGAGGACTGCGATCCCATAGGCGGGGAGATTCACCACGACATGGCCGTCGGTGACGTCGAACTCTCCGCCGGAGATATGCTCGACGACGGCGTCTCCCAGTGTGCCCGCCGGGATCTCCACCTGGACGTCCACCGGGGACCGGGACGCGGCCACGATCACGGTGTCGCCTGCGTATTGTCGCTCGAAGATCAGGAGATCCGGCGCTGACGCAATCACCGTCAGGTCGCCGCGCCGCAAGGGCGGCAGGTCGCGGCGCAGGGCACCGAGGACCTGGACGTAGGTCCGCAGGGTCTCCTGCTCTCCATTCAGGTCGTCCCAGGGCATCACGCGGCGGTTGTCCGGATCCCCGGCCCCGGCGAGGCCGATCTCGTCGCCGTAGTAGATCAGGGGAATCTCCGGGAGGGTCATCATCAGCCCGAACGCGAGGCCCGTCCGGAGATAGGCCGACTCCTCCGTCGGCTGGGCCGGGGGATCGTTCCAGCCCTGGTCCTTGGAGCCGTTGCCCCAGAGGTCGCCGATCTGTCCCGCAGCATGGGACGTGAAGCGGGGTACGTCATGGTTCCCGATGAAGCTGCACATGAGGCTGTCCGGCCCGTAATAGCCGTCGGACTCGGTGAGGAACTGCGCCAGGTCATTGAAGTCCGCCTCGTCGCGTCCTGTGGACTCGAGGAGGGCCCAGTACATGGGGAAGTCGAACTGACCGTCCAGCTCCCAGGGGTTGACGTATTCCTTGATCACCGTCTCGGCGAAGCCCCCGCCGCCCCCCCACTCCCCCATGAAGGTCTCACCGACGAGGTAGAACCGGTGGGTGCCGTGGGCGAAGGCCCGGTCGAGCTTCCAGCGCAGCGTCCGGGAGAAGTTGTGGACCATGTGCTTCACCGCGTCGACGCGGAACCCGTCCAGGTCCGCCTCCCGGGCCCAGTGGAGCGCTGCGTCCGTGACCAGCTCGACCACCGGATCCACCGTGTGGTCCCAGTCGGGCATGTAGGGCTGGAACCAGCACTCGATGGGCTTGTCCCAGGCCGGCGCGCAGGGGGTGACCTCGTGGAACCAGCCGCTCCCCTGGTGCTCCTGGTAGACTGCTGCGCTCCAATACACGTGGTTGGCGACGAGGTCCGCGATGACCCGGATGCCCCGGGCGTGGGCCGCCGCGGTGAGGGCCCGGAGGTCGTCCATGGTGCCGAAGCGCTCCTCGGGCTCGGTGAGGGAGACCGGGAAGTAGCCATGGTATGCAGTGTACTGCTCCCCGGCGACGTCCCCGTCCATGCACTCCTCGGGGTTGTTGTAGGGTGGGCTGATCCAGAGGACGTTGACCCCAAGGTCGTCGAAGTAGCCCTCTTCGATCTTCTGGGTGATGCCCGGCCAGTCCCCGGCCTTCCAGTTGGCCAGGTGATCCGGGGCGCAGGGGAGGGGCTCGTCGTGGTCATCGGCGCCGTCGGCGAAGCGATCCGTGAACGCGAAGTACATCACCGCGTCCCGCCAGGACCACTCCCCCTCGTCTTCGACCCAGATCGGGAGGGTCAGCTCCTCCGCGGGGCCCGTGGTGTTGGCGATGTGGAAGCGCAGGGTGACCTTGGTCCCCCGCGGTCGCCCGAAGAGCGTGACGTCGAAGCGGTTGGTCACCGGATTGAAGGAGAAGGACTGCAGCGGCTCCCCGTCCAGGAGGACCGCGGCGGTGTCCGGGCGCACACCGGCCTCGGTGTCCAGGGCCAGCACCACCACATGCACGGTTCCGGCTGCGGGATCCACGTCCAGGTCCAGGACCTGGAGCTCCGGCACGGCGCAGTCGGGCACCACCAGCTTCGAGTTCTCCGTGCCGTCCACCCACTTGGCGAGGGGATTGGAGGGATCGAGGAGCCACAGGTCGGAGCCCGTGTGGAACTTGTATCCGTAGCTCCCGGGGACCAGGGTCGAGGCATCAATCTCCAGCTCCCAGGTCCCGTCGCCGTCGGGGTCCTCCATGGGGAGCTCGGCCTCCGCCCAGCCCGTGAACTCGCCGGCCAGGGCCACGGAGGCCTCGTCGGGCGCATCCAGGGAGAGGTGCTGGGTGCAGTCCCGCCATGGCACCGGTTGCGCCAGGTCTGGGCCGCCCGGGTCCGGCGGGGGGGAAAGGTCCGTGGGGATCGCCGTGTCCGCGTCCCCCTGCCGGTGGACGTCGGGGATTGGGCCGAGCTCCGCGCGGACATCCAGGGGCGTGGGCCCGCCGGTGTCCTCGTCGCCGGTGTGGTAGTCCCAGCCCTTCGGGGAGCTGTCCGGGCAGCCGGTAATGAGGAGCATCAGCAGCGGGAGGAGGAGGAGATCCGTGCGGGGGCGCCGCAGACGCGGGGCGCTCATTCGGACAACACCTCCAGGAAGGTGATGGGGCCCAGCACCACCCGCGCCGGGACGCCTCCGCCCGGGGACGCAAGGCGATAGCCGAGGCCATCGCCGAGGGGGATCGTGCCTCCACCGACCACAGGGATGACGAGGTCGATGGGTTCGTCCATGGGGATGTCCCCGCGATCGAAGAAGAGGCGGGTCATTCCGTTCCAGGTCTTCCGCACGCCCAGCACCGCGATCATCTCGCCGTCGGCCTCCAGGAAGGGCCCGAAGGGCGCGATCTCCACCGACCGGACCGGGTCCATGGTCAGCCAGATGCAGTCCATCCCGGCGATGAACCGGTCGTACCTGTAGGGACGGTCCTCGACCAGCGCAAAGGGCGCCCCCGCTTCCGGGAGGAAGCGGACGGGCTCCGCCGGGCGGGGCCCGAAGGTCGCGGTGAAGCGATCCTCCACGAGGGGGAAGAACCCCACGGTGGCGATGGTGAAGAGGATGATGATCAGGGAGCTGGCGCTGAACATCCACAGGCCCTTGTAGACCCGGCGCCGCTTCACCAGGTCCAGGGAGAAGTACCACCGGAGGAAGGGTCCCGGGCGGGGTCGGTTCAGGGTGATGATCCGGGAGATCTCGTCCGCGGTCCTCAGGAGCCCGGACACCGTGGAGCCCTCTTCGTCCCGGGCGAGCTCGGGGATGTCCGGGAAGAAGCGCTCGCCGGGGGTCGGGTCGGCCTGGTGGGCAGCCTTTCGGGATGCTGCGGCGGACTCGTCCTCCCCGTCCTCCAGGATCTCGGAGGTGTCCTCCACCGACTGATCCGTGTCCTCGGTCGACGGGTCGGTGTCCTCGGTCGACGGGTCGGTGTCCTCGACGGATGCCTCGTCACCGGGGTCCGTTTTGATGATGGACCTGGTCGCGCCGGCTGCCATGCCCTCCAGTTCGGGGTAGTCGGAGGTGTCCTCTTTGATGAAGCCTTCCGCTTCCCACGGGAAATCGAGGTCGTCGTCGTGCTGCTTTGCTGGCCGTTTCTTGCGAACCATTCCGTCTCCGGGCCGACGACGTCGCCGGCTCGACAGAGTCTATCAGAGCCCTTTTGCTTGAACAACCAAACGCCCCAATATAGACTTACGCGACGGCTGTGTCCTGGAGGTTCGATGGCGCCACCGGTCAACCTGGCTCTTCATCTGCGGCTCGCGCGGATCCTCACGGGGAAGTCTGCGACGGGTGAGGCCCACCTCGGGCCTGAAGATCTCGCGTGTCTCGCGGTCCTCGATGACCTCATGGTCGCGATTGATGAGCGCGTCGAGCTCTTGCGGCTCCCGGAGGCTGTCGAGGCTGCTGCCGAGGAGACGGTGGTCCTGGACTCCGAGGACACCGCAGCGACCGCAGTGATGAATCTCGCCGAGGTGGAGGCGGCGGTTGCGGAGATCGCGGCGGTGGACGCCGGACCCTCGGCCGAAGTCGTCGCTGAGTCCGTACCGGACGTCCTGGCGGTCGAGATCCCGGAGGCCGAAGACGAGAACCAGGAGGTGGGGGACTCCGCGCCGACCCTCGCGATGGACCAGATCGTCGACGTGCCCCACGTCTGGGGGCCGCTCCACGACCAGCTCTATGAAGACGTCCTCTGGCTCTTCAAGATGGGGGACAACGAGGGCGCACTGAATTCCCTGACGCGCCTCCTGGACTTTGGTGAGGGCACCGAGGAGCTCGACCGCTTCCTCACCATCAACCGGCAGAAGCTCTACGACCTGTATCACCGGTTCGTCGGCGACCCGAGCGCGTTGATCGAGCGTCAGGAGGATGTCGTCATCGGGGATCGCTACTTCTATCAGCGGGCCGAGGTCGAGGCTCTCCTCGAGCAGGTCAACGGAGCCCGTCCCATCGGTGAGGTCATCGAGGGTTCGAACCTCTCGGATCTGAAGGTCTACTCCTACCTGCACCGCATCCGCCGAGAGGGCCTGGTACGTATACACCGCTCCGATGCCTGACGGTGCGGAGGGAGGTTGGACCATGCGTCGAGTCGCGACTTTGTTGGCGTTGTCATGTGTGCTGCTCGGTGCGGGCTGCGGTGACGACGCGGCGCCCCCACGGATCGCGCTCCAGGCCTGCCAGGAGGGCCAGGAGGAAGATCTGGCGTGCGGGTACGAGTCCGAAGGCGGATACCCCGCCATCCTGGTCTGCGTGAACGTGAACGGCAGCTTCCAGTGGCTCGTGGACGAGGTCTGCGTCAAGGCGTGCAGGAAGGCGGTCTGCATCGACGAGGACACGACACAACCCAACGACATCATCACCGGACAGGACCTCCCCACGGTGCCCCATGACGGGATCCCCGGTCTGGATCAGCTCCGGCACGACGACATCATCGACGAGGACGGATCGGACCTGTTCTGCAACCCCGGCACGCCGACGTGCCTCGACGAGGTCACCCAGGGGATCTGCAACGCCGAGGGCTCCGCGTACGACGAATCGTCCTGCCCCCTCGACTACGCCTGCGACAACGGCTTCTGCCTGCCCAAGATGTGCACCCCGTGGGAGCTCGAGGGACTCTGCCTCGGTACCGCATCCTACTCCCGGTGCAACACCGCCGGGACCCAGTGGGAGGCCGGGTACTGTGAGGCGGGGTTCACCTGCTACGAGGGCATGTGCGTCGACTACCAGTGCCCGCCCGACCAGATCATCTGCAAGGGAATGACCGCGGTCCAGGAGTGCAAGCTCGACGATCTGGGCAAGTACGCGTGGGTGGTCATCCAGGAGTGCAACGCCGGCATCTGCCAGGACGGGAAGTGCATGTCCGCCTGCGAGGTGAACCTCAAGGAGAACAGCTACCTCGGCTGTGACTACTGGGCCGTGGACCTGGACAACATCGAGGGCGGGCAGTACGAGCCCGTGGCCCTGGTGGTCTCCGTGCCCATGGGCGCCGGGATCGCGGAGATCACCGTCACGGACATGAGCCTCGATCCCCCCACGCCGCTGACGGCCCAGGCCATGGAGGTGGACAACCTGACCGTGGCGGACGGACAGCTCAAGATCTTCATGCTCCCCACGGGCCACGACATCGACGGGAGCATCCACACCAACAAGTCCTTCCGGGTGGAGTCCACCGCGCCGGTGACCATGCACCAGTTCAACCCGTTGAACGGGCTCAACATCTTCACCAACGATGCGTCGCTCCTGTTGCCCGCCAACGCGGTCGGGAAGGAGTACCTGGTCATGGGCTGGCCCATGCGGACCTCTGGGTACACGATCCGCGGATTCGCCACCATCGTGGGCACCACCGAGGAGGTGACCAAGGTCGAGCTCTGGCCCTCTGCGCCGATCCTCGGCGGCACCAACGTCCAGTCCATGCAGGCCAACCCGCCTCAGCCTTACACCTTCTACCTCGAGCAGGGGGACGTGCTGAACCTGGAGACCGACGGGAGCCAGGGGAGCGATCTCACCGGGACCCGGATCCTCGCGGACCAGCGGGTTACGGTCTTCAGCGGCCATGAGTGCGCCAACATCCCCCTGGGCACCAACTATTGCGACCACCTCGAGCAGCAGCTCTATCCGGTGTCCGCGTGGGGCTCCACCTACGTCGGGGACGCCTTCCATCCACGGAACCCGTCCCAGCAGGACACCTGGCGGATCATGGCCGGCGCGGACAACGTGCAGGTGACCATCAGCCCCGCGGTGGCGACGCCGCCGGGGCTCATGGCCAAGGGCCAGTGGTTCGAGTTCACCACCGGGTCGAGCTTCATGGCCACGGGCACGGGGCCGATCCTGGTGGGGCACTTCCTCCAGGGGAGCAACTACGCGGGCTTCGGGATCGGCTGCCCCGACAAGGGCACCGGCATCGGCGACCCCGCGTTCACCCTGGGCGTCCCCGTGGAGCAGTTCCTCGACGAGTACACCTTTTTGACGCCGCCCCACTACGTCGAGGACTACGTGAACATCATCTTCAAGCCCGGGACCCAGGTGATGCTCGACGGCGCGCCGGTCATGGGTGAGATGCACACCCTGGGCGAGTGGGCCGTGATCCAGATGAGCGTCCCCGACGGCGTCCACACGGTCACCGCGCCGGAGCCCTTCGGCCTCACCGCGTACGGCTACGACTGCGACGTGAGCTACGCGTACCCCGGGGGGCTCGAGCTCAAGGACATCCAGTAGCCCGTGGACCAGCAACAGCTCGAAGAGCTCCTGGCCGCGCACCGGTCCGGGGAACTCTCCACCACCGAGGCCGTGGGCCGCCTGCGCCACTGGCCGTCGAAGGAGCTCGGCGACATCAGCCTGGACCTCCACCGCGCCCTCCGGACGGGGCTGCCCGAGGTGATCTACGGGCGGGGCAAGACCCCGCAGCAGATCGAGGATGCGGCCCGTGCCCTGGCCGAGGCGGGGCAGGAGGTCCTGGCGACGCGCCTCACCGACGCGGGCCTCGCTGCGCTCCGGCGGGTCTTCGGCGAGAGCCTCGTGGTGGACGAGGTGGCGGGCGCCGCGTGGCTCCCCTCCCAGCGAGCGCGGGAGGTCCCCGAGGCGACGGTCTTCGTGCTCTGCGCGGGGACCTCGGATCTCCCCGTGGCCCGGGAGGCCGCGTTCACCGCAAGGGCCGTGGGGCTGAGGGTCGAGACGGCCTGGGACGTGGGGTGGCCGGGATCCACCGGCTCCTGGCCCACCGGGAGCGCCTGGCGACCGCGGGGGTGGTCATTGCGGTGGCAGGCATGGACGGCGCGCTCCCCGGGGTCGTCGCCGGGCTGACCCGCGCGCCGGTGATCGCGGTGCCGACCAGCGTCGGCTACGGTGCGGGCGCGGGCGGCATTGCGCCGCTCCTGACGATGCTCAACGCCTGCTCTCCCGGCGTGACCGTGGTGAACATCGACAACGGCTTCGGCGCAGCCTGGGCCGCGTGGAAGATGCTGCACGTAGGATCGGGTTCCTCCACTCCCAGCCGGGAAGCCCGCGACCCGGATTCCCCCGCCCCTGCTCCCACCAACTCTGCTTCCCCCGATCCCAGCCGGGGAGCCCGCGACCCGGATTCCCCCGAACCGGCCACGGACGTCGTCCTTGAATGCAACCTCGACGACATGCCCGGGACGATCCTGGGGGACACCATGACGCGGCTCTTCGAGGCCGGCGCATTGGACGTCTGGTTCACCCCGATCCAGATGAAGAAGAACCGCCCAGCGGTCCAGCTCTCTGTCCTGGGCCGGGTCGCCGACCAGGACCGGCTCCTGGACCTGATCTTCACCCACACCACGACCCTCGGCGTCCGCGTCCGGCCCACGAACCGCGTGACCCTGGCGCGCCGCATGGACACCGTCGACACCCCCCACGGCCCCCTCCGCATCAAGCGCGCTTCCTGGCAGGGCCGGGAGGTCAACGCCCAGCCCGAGCCCGACGACCTCGCCGCCCTCTCCCGCCTGGCAGGCATCCCGATCAAGGATCTCGAGAAGGAGATCTGACCTCTCCGTCCCAGCCTCTCGGGCAGTGGCCCCGGTCCCCCCGCACCTCCCTCATGGCATGATTGCTCGCCGAGGATGAAGTGCCCGAGAAAGAAAACAGACGGCCGCCTCGCCCCAACCATCACCCCTGGCCGAGGTGCAACAGCAGGGACAGAGGGAGGCGGTCCGTCGCCGCATAGCGTTCCCTCACTCCTCCGAGCCTGGGGGTCGCTGCAGACATTCTTGTCCTGCTTTGCATTCGTCCTGAGCGATTATACAATGAGGGACGCAGCGGACCGGAGGTCCGCGGGGAGGCAGCATGGGAAACAAGGAGATCCTGGATCACGCGTTGCGGCTCCCGCCGGAGGAGCGCTTCCTGATCATCGAGGGGCTGCTCCGCAGCCTCGACGAACCCGATGCAACCATCGATGCAGTCTGGGCTACCGAGGCGGAGGCGCGGCTCCGCGCTGTGCGCAGCGGAAAGGTCGACACCGTCCCGGCGGACGAGGTCCTCGGTGCCTGAGCTTCCGGTCCTCTTTTCACGCATCGCCGAGCAGGAGTTCCTTGACGCCGAGGTCTACTACGAGGTCCAGCAACCCGGCCTCGGCGGCCGCTTTCGCGAGCAGGTCATCGCATCAGTTCAGCGGCTGAGGAGATACCCGCGTGCGTGAGAACGCGTGCAGCAGGGCGAGATCAGGAAGTGTCCGGTGCACCGCTTCCCCTACCACCTGTTCTACGCCCTCGAAGCAGACCGCATTCTTGTGCTTGCGGTGGCACACGCACACCGCAAGCCCATGTACTGGTCGGATCGGGTCGAAAAATAGGGCTCTTGTGACATCTTCGTGGGTAGCGTTTGCTTCCTCCACGCGGGCCCAAAGCGAAACCCATAGTGGCCGCGTCCATCCATCGGTCACGGTCACGGTCACGGTCACGGTCACGGAAAAACAGAGGAGGAGGAGCCAATG
>JBDRIT010000084.1:0-8100 GCA_043815665.1 Pseudomonadota bacterium | reverse complement strand
CCGACGGGGTATCAACTCTTCCAGACTCTCGCTTCGGCATGATCCTCCCTCTGCCGAAGCGCAAGGCCTCGACGTAAAGTGAAGATCATGATCCCGAGGATCGGTCAAGCGCGTTCAACGTCGACTTTGCGATCACCCTGCGGGGTGGACCCGTGGCCCCCTGCATGACCGAGGGCATTGATCTTCCCTGGCTGCTCCCCCTCTGATCCCTACCAGTAGTAGCCGAGGGTCGTGAGGAGGCCGAGCATCTTGTCCCCGTGGACCAGGTCCGGCAGGAACACGGCGACCCGGCCGTCCACGGGACCGAAGGTGAACCCGATGCCTCCGGTGGCACCCCAGTTCGTCTCGAAGCCCTGCCCCTCCGAGGAGACGGTGCGCTGGTTCCAGACCGGGCCGGCCTCCAAGGCGGCGTAGAGCCCCAGGGACTGCGCCGGATAGACCTTCACCCCGAGGAGGAGCGGGATGTGCGCGATGCTCTTGGGGCCGCGCTGGAAGCCCTGGATGAAGCCGACCCGCGCGGTGAAGTGGATCACGGGGAGCGCGGTGTACGCAGCGGACGCGAGGGCCCCGACGCCGAAGCCCGAGTCCTCGGCCCACTCCAGGAAGGGCACCGTGCCGGCGATGTCGACACCGACCCTGAATCCCGGCATCACCAGGGCCTGTGCGGGGGCCGCACCCAGGATCATGATCGCCACCGCCGCCGCCATCAACAACCGCCGCATGGAGCCCTCCTGCCGCTCATCCTGCGGGCCACTGTACGCAGACCGGTTCGCCGGGTCAAAATGTTCCTGCCGGCGCGCTTGACCTGGCGCAGGCGCTCTCCTAGAGTCACACGCATCGTTCCAAGCACCGGGCGTGACCACAGCGGAGGCCACATGCATGATTTCCTGATCATCGGGTCGGGGTTCGGGGGGAGCGTCAGCGCGCTGCGTCTCGCAGAGAAGGGATACTCCGTGGCGGTCCTGGAGGCCGGAAAACGCCTCCGCTCCGACGACTTCCCGACCACCAACTGGAACGTGTTCAAGTACCTCTGGGCGCCTGCGTTTCGGTGCTTCGGCATCCTGCGCATCACCCCCCTCTCCGACGTGCTGATCCTCAGCGGCACCGGGGTCGGCGGCGGCAGCCTGGGCTACGCGAACACCCTGCTGACGCCCCCGGCTCCCTTCTATGACGACCCCCAGTGGGCTCAGATGGACGACTGGGCGACCCGCCTGGCGCCTCATTATGAGACAGCGAAGCGCATGCTCGGCGCGGCCCGCAACGAGCGCATGAGCCACGCGGACGTCGTCCTCAAGGAGGTCGCCGAAGCCGCGGGCTGCGCGGACACGTTCCGCATGCAGGACGTGGGCGTCTTCTTCGGCGAGCCCGAGGTCACGGTCCCGGATCCGTTCTTCGACGGCAGCGGCCCCGAGCGGACCGGTTGCCACCACTGCGGCGGCTGCATGGTGGGCTGCCGCCACGGCGCGAAGAACACCCTGGACAAGAACTACCTCCACCTGGCGGAAGGCCTCGGCGTCGAGGTCTTCCCGGAGACCACCGCCACCCTGGTCCGACCCACGGACGACGGCTACGCGGTAGACACGTACCGAACCACGTCGTGGCTGCGTCGGGGCCGGAAGACCTTCGAGGCCCGCCAGGTGATCTTTTCAGCTGGAGTCCTCGGGACCCTCCCGCTCCTCTTCCGCTGCCAGGAGGCCGGGACCCTGCCGCACCTCTCCCCCATGCTCGGGGCCCGGGTCCGCACCAACAGCGAGACCCTCACCGGGGCCACGGCGCGAAGGGGAAACGTGGACTACTCCGAGGGGGTCGCGATCACCTCGAGCATCTACCCCGACGCGGTCACCCACGTGGAGCCCGTGCGGTACCCCGCGGGCTCCGACCTGATGAGCGCGCTCACCACGCTCTTGACGGACACGGCCCCCCCGGTCCGCCGCGTCTTCAAGTGGCTCGGGAACATCCTCCGGCATCCCATCGACGCCCTGCGGGTGCTGTGGCCCTTCGGCTGGGCGAAGCGGACGGTGATCCTGCTGGTGATGCAGACCCTGGACAACTCAATCCGGGTGTTCCGGCGTCGACGCTGGTGGTGGCCGTTCAAGAAATCTCTCGTCTCAGAGCCCGAGCAGGCCCGGGCGCGGGTCCCGGTGACCATCGCCCAGGCCCAGCCCATCACCCGGCTCCTGGCCGAGACGATGAACGGCGTCGCCCAGAGCGCGCTCAACGAGGTCCTGCTGAACACCGGGATCACCGCGCACATCCTCGGGGGCTGCGTCATCGGGCCCGACGCGGACCGGGGCGTGGTGGACGGAGAAGGCCGCGTCTACGGCCACGAGGGCCTCTACGTGGCCGACGGCTCGATCATCCCCGCAAACCTCGGGGTGAACCCGAGCCTCACCATCACCGCCCTCTCCGAGCACGTCATGAGCCACGTCCCTCCGAAAGACGGCGCGGGGTAGAGGGAGGCGCAGTGGCCCGGATCCTGCTGATCAACCCGCCGGTCCTCGCTGCGGACCTGGTCCAGTTCGACCTCTACGTGGAGCCCTACCCCTACGGTCTCCTCCAGATCGGGGCCTGGCTCAAGGACCGGGGGGACGAGGTCCATCTCCTGGACATGATGGGCTACGACGTCAACGCCGTGACGGAGCTGGGCACGATCACCGAGGCCCGGCTCACCCCCTGGGGTCGCCTGCGCGCCGGGGGTCGGCACCTGGTGGGTCTCGAGAAGGACGTCTACTGGTACGGCCTGTCCCTGGACGTCCTGCGGGATCGCCTGCGGGCCCTCGGACCCCTGGACGAGGTCTGGGTGACCTGCGCGATGAACTTCAACCGCCCGCCGGCCTTCGCGGTGATCCGGGTGGTCCGGGAGATGGCCCCCGGCGCGACGATCCGGTTCGGCGGGGCCTACCCCACCTGCAGCCCCGAGGACGCCCGGGGGTCCGGCGCCGACGAGATCTTCCAGGGGCGGATGGAGGAGGCGGACCGCCTCCTCCCGGACTTCGGCCTCACGGACCGGCCCGTGGAGTTCGGCCTCTTCCGCCTGAGCAACGGCTGCGACAAGCGCTGCTCCTTCTGCGTGAACGGCCTCCAGGAGCGCAAGGTCTTCTACCCCGTGGAGGAGGTCCGTGACTACCTCCACCGCACCCACGAGACCTACGGGATCACCGAGTTCACCAACCAGGACCCCAACATCATGCTCTTCCCGGACACCCTCCACGGGTTCCTGGAGATGTCCGCTCTGGAGGGCTGGGGTTTCGGCTTCAAGTTCGACATGGGGGTCCAGCCGGGGAGGCTGGACCGGCCCCTGCTGGAGAAGATGCGGGACGCGGGGGTGCGCACCCTCACGGTGCCCGTGGAGTCCGTCGACGCGGCCACCCTGAAGCGCATGCGGAAGCACTACTCGGGGATCTCCTCCTTCCGGGTGCTCCGGGACGCGGCCGCGCTGGGCTTCGACGTCTCCCGCTTCCACTGCACCTTCATCATCGGCCTGCCCTACGACGACCTGCGCAGCATCCTCCGCCTCCACCACGCGATCCTCCACCTGGGCGCGCTGCCCTGCGTCTTCCCGATCTCCGTGGTGCCGGGCTCCCTGGAGCACGAGCGCTACGAGGATCGCCTCGAGGGCAAGTCCATGGAGGAGCTCAACGGCCACCTCTGGCCCCTGGTGGAGCGGGCCGAAGATGTGGAGATGTACGACGCGCTCCTCAACGTGCTCTACCTGCCCTACTCCACCCGGGCCGAGGCCTTCCTCGATCGCCTGCCGGGGCGGATCCAGGACCTGTACCACGAGGAGCGGGAGCGGGCGCCGGAGTACGTGGCGGCGCTCCTGGACGCGCCCAAGGACTCCTATGCCACGTTGGACGCGATCAACGCCCGGTTCGACGCCCCCGGGGGTACCAACGCCCGGAGCCGGGTGCTGCGCAGGGACCGCTCCCCCCTCGAGGGGCTGTTCCTGCGGACCCTCGGCGACGGCTTGCGGATCGCCCGGGGGACGGGAAGACGGGACGGGAACCGGTACAGCAGCGTGCGCTTCGAGCTGACCGCCCGGCGACCGACGGTGCTCGAGGACGGGCTGATCCTGGGCGCGGTCAAGGAACGGCTGGCCGCGTACCCCGAGGCCCTTGGCGCCCTGCTGTCCCGGATCCGACGGGAGGATCGGGCCTTCGTGGCCCGGGGAATCGGGTTCCGCCCCGGCGGGCGGGACGGCGGCGCAGAGGTGCGCCTGGACTGGGTCCCGGACGCGAACGCCGGCGCCCTGGCCGCAGCCGCGGCGGAGGCCGGCGGCCTGGAGCTCCGGTCTCCCTGGAAGGCCGCGCTGCAGCAGGTGGTGGTCCTCCTGGACGCCCGGGGCATCCGGGACGTGCGGGGCGCCGCCCGCCTGGATCCCGTCCGAGCCGCAGCGCGCCTCCAGGGCGAGGGCGCCCTCCTCCAGGCCCTCCTCGCCCGGGCGGAAAGGATCTTCTGGACCGTGTCCCTCACGGGCCCTCCCGAGCCGGAGCTCACCCTGGTCTTCGAGGGCACCGAACTCCGCCTGGGCCTACGCCCCGGTGCACCCCCGGGGGATCCCACGGAGGTCCTCCGCAGGACCTGATGACGGAGAATAGACTCACGACGGGGACGCGTCTCCGGCGGGGCCGTCGCCCCCGAAGCCCGAGATCCACCCGCCGCCCAGGACCAGCTCTCCGCGGTAGAACACCGCGGCCTGCCCGGGGGTGGGTGCGAAGGCCGGCTCCGCCAGGGTGATCGCAGCGCATCCATCGGGGAGCTGGACCACCTGCCCCGGCCGCGGCCGGCCCGTGGAGCAGATCTGGACCTCCACGACGTCCGTCGGGTCCGGCGCGCCCCCGAGCCACCGGACCCCGGTCACGTCGATCCGCCGCGTGAGGAGATCGTCACGCCGGGTCGTCAGCTCCACCTGCCCTGCCTTGGCGTCGACACGGGAGACCCAGGCAGGCCTCCCGAGGGCCACGCCGAGGCCGCGGCGCTGCCCCCGGGTGAAGCGGTGCACGCCCGCGTGGGTCCCCAGGATCCTGCCGGAGGGGTCCACGACCTCGCCCCGCGGGATCTCGCCCTCGAAGCGTCGCCGCAGGGTCTCCCCCATGGGGATCCCGGGATCCGAGAAGCAGAAGTCCTGGCTGTCCGCCTTGGCGGCCACGGGCAGACCGAGGGCCCGGGCGTGGGCCCGGACCTCCGTCTTGGTCATCTCGCCCACGGGGAAGAGGGTCCTGCGTAGCGCCGTGGGGGGGAGCGAGAAGAGGTAGTAGGACTGGTCCTTGCCCGGGTCCACCCCCCGCAGGAGCCGGACGCCGTCGCCGTCCTGACGGACCCGCGCATGGTGACCCGTGGCGATCCAGCTCGCGCGGCGCGCCGCGGCCCAGCGCCAGAGCACTCCCCACTTGAGGGCCTCGTTGCAGGAGATGCAGGGGTTGGGTGTCCGCCCCTCCCGGATCTCGTCCCAGGCGGGCCGGAGCACCTCCTCGCCGAAGGCCCCGCGGGCGTCCACGACGTAGAACGGGAAGCCCAGGCGGTCCGCAACGTCCCGTGCCGCGGCGGTGTCCTCCAGGGAGCAGCAGGCCCGCGGGCGGGCGGCGTCCTCGCAGTCCCAGAGCCTGAGGGTGGCCCCGATGACCCGGTACCCGGCCTCCACCAGGAGGGCCGCGGCCACCGCGGAGTCCACGCCTCCGCTCATGGCGACCACCACGGCGTGGGACCCGCCGGGCGGGGCGCCCATCAGGTGTTGGCCCCCAGCAGGACCAGCTCACCCGGACCGGAGGTGCGCTGGGCGTCGACCATCCTGGCGACGATCGCCGCGGCCCGGTCCACCTCCTCCAGCGCCGTGTCGTGGCCCAGGGAGAACCGGATGGCGCTCCGAACCTGCGCGGGTCGCAGCCCCATGGCCTTGAGGACATGGGAGCCCTCCTCGGACCCCGCGCTGCAGGCCGAGCCCCTGGAGACCGCGACCCCGGAGAGATCCAGATCGATCTCCAGGGCGGCGGCGTCGACGCCGTCGAAGCGCAGGCTCAAGGTGTTGGCGAGGTGGTGCCGCGGATCCCCGTTGAGGGAGACCCCCGCGCACTGCGCTCGGATCCCTTCGTAGAGGCGCCGCCGCAGGCGCTCCAGGCGCCGGACGTCCTGGACCTGGGTGTCGAGGACCATCGCGCAGGCCGCGCCGAAGCCCACGATCCCGGCGACGTTCTCCGTCCCGGCTCTCCGGTTCCGCTCGTGGGGACCGCCGAGGGAACGGGGCTCCAGGGACACGCCCCGGCGGATATAGAGGGCACCCACGCCCTGGGGACCGCCGAGCTTGTGCGCCGAAAGGGTCAGCAGATCCACACCGAGGCGCACCACGTCCAGGTGGACCTTTCCTGCGGCCTGGACCGCGTCCGTGTGCATCAGCACCCCGTGTTCCCGGGCGACGGAGGCGATCTCCTCCACGGGCTGGAGGGTCCCGACCTCGTTGTTGGCGGCCATCACCGACACCAGGCGGGTCTGGGGGCTGATCAGACCCGGGAGGACCCGGTGACGGACTCGTCCGATGCGGTCCGAGAGCAGGAGCCGCACCCGGTGTCCCTGCTTCATCAGGCGGCGGCAGGGGTCGAGCACTGATTGATGCTCCAGGGCGCTCACGATGATCTCCCCGGCGGGGTGGCCCTCCACCGCGCCCAGCACCGCGAGGTTGTTGCTCTCGGTGCCTCCGCTGGTGAAGACGATCTCGTCAGGCAGTGCGCCGAGGAAGTTCGCGACCTGCGCCCGGGCGCGGTCAACCGCCGCCCGCGCCTGCCGCGCCTCCACGTGGACGCCCGATGGGTTCGCCTGGCTGCCCTCGATGAACGGCCGCATGACCTCGAGCACTGACCGCCGCAGCGGGCTCGTCGCGTTGTGATCGAGGTAGATCCGATCCGTTGTCATGGCTCCTTCCCCCCCGTTCAGGTGCCTATACCAGAATCCCGATGTCTTTTCCAGAGTCAAGCCGGATCCCGATCTCTTGTCAACGACCCGTGCCGTCCGATCCGTCCTCGTCGGCGAAGAGGATCTCCGCGACGAAGCGCGCGTCCGTCGGCGCCAGGGGCATCGCTGACAGGGCCTCCGGTGCGCACCAGACCACCTCGGAGTGCTCCAGGGGACGCGGCGTCCCCGGGGCCGCGGTCTCGATGAACTCGACCCGGAAGGGGGTGCCGGGATCCGTCGCAACGAACCGCGTCGCACCGACGGAGACCACCACCAGGCCCAGCTCCTCCAGGAGCTCCCGCCGCACCGCATCCCCCCGGGACTCCCCGGCCTCGACCTTCCCGCCGGGGAACTCCCACAGCCCGCCGTGGCGCCCGCCCATGGGCCGACGGCACACCAGGACCCGGTCACCGTCCCGGATCACCGCCGCGACGACGACCCTCGATTTCGCCTCCTCGGCCATGACTCGATCCTCCTCCCCCGGGGAGGATACGACGATCCGGGCGCCGGGAGAAGGCGGACCCGCGCACCGGTAGTGGGTCAGTTTGCTCCAGCCCGATCATCGACCATCGGACCACCTGAGGACATTGCCCCGAAGGTGTGGTTTTGGGGCTCTTCGCGATCGAGGTTGGGTCGCCGGCCCCCCCCTCCCGGCGCTGCGCTCGGCTTCCGCCTCGCTACGCTCCTCCCCCCCCGGGGACGGGGTGGGCGGTGCCGATACTTCATTGGTCTCGGGCAAAGACCGGGGTCTGGAGGAAATCCACGGATTGGCGAGTGACCGAGAGCTTGGAGTGTACGGTGCCGAGGGTCCTCCCCCTCCTCGCTGCTACGCAGCTCCCTCGTCGCACTGCTCCTCGCCTTGCATCGGGCCGAACGCTCCACCGGAGCGTTCTACCGGCTGCGCCGGTACCCTCCTCACCCCAAGGGGGAGATTTTTACCCTGCCAAGTGCAACCCACCGATGGCCTCGGCACCTGCCCGATGCCCTCCCGAACGTTACTGCATGCACGGTAAAATCGGCTCTTGTGACATCTTCGTGGGTAGCGTTTGCTTCCTCCACGCGGGCCCAAAGCGAAACCCATAGTGGCCGCGTCCATCCATCGGTCACGGTCACGGTCACGGTCACGGTCACGGAAAAACAGAGGAGGAGGAGCCAATG
>JBDRIT010000083.1:0-20814 GCA_043815665.1 Pseudomonadota bacterium | reverse complement strand
GTCGGGGCGACTGGATTCGAACCAGCGACTCCTTGCTCCCGAAGCAAGTGCGCTACCAGGCTGCGCTACGCCCCGCAGGGGAGCCAATATACCCGGGAACCGAGGAGTGTCAACCGGAAACGCTGCGGTCGACAAGCCTGTCATTCATGCTACCATGCACCGGGACATCGGACTCGGACGATCACCTTGAAGTTTACCTCCCTTACGTACCTGCTCTTCCTACCTCTGGTCTTCGCGCTGCACTGGTCCTCTTCGGATCGGAAACGGCAGAATGCGGTCCTGCTCTTTGCAAGCTACGTGTTCTACGGCTGGTGGGACTGGCGCTTCTGCGGGCTGATGCTCGCGTCGACCCTGGTGGACTTCACCGTGGGCCAACGCCTGGACCGCGCGGAGGCGCCCGGCCTGCGCCGGGCCCTCGTCGCGGTGAGCGTCTGCGTCAACCTCGGCATCCTGGGCTTCTTCAAGTACTTCAACTTCTTCGCAGAGAGCGCGCAGACCGCGGCGGCCCAGGTCGGCTGGAACGTCCACCCCGTCACGCTCAAGGTGATCCTCCCGGTTGGGATCAGCTTCTACACGTTCCAGACCATGTCCTACGTCATCGACGTGTACCGTCGGCGTCTCCCTGCGGCCCGCTCCCTCCTGGACTACGCGACCTACCTGTCCTTCTTTCCCCAGCTCGTGGCGGGGCCCATCGAGCGGGGACAACGGCTGCTCCCCCAGTTCCAGGGGCCTCGACGCTTCGACGTCGAGCAAGCCGAAGACGGCGCCCGCCAGATGCTGTGGGGCGTGGTCAAGAAGATGCTCATCGCCGACCAGCTCGCGCTGGTGGCGGATCAGGTCTACGCCACGCCGGGCGCGTTCACCGGGCCCCAGCTCGCGTTCGCGACGGTCTGCTTCGCTTTCCAGATCTATTGCGACTTCTCTGCCTACTCGGACATCGCCATCGGCACGGCGCGCCTCTTCGGCGTGGGCCTCATGCGAAACTTCGCCCATCCCTACCTCTCCCAGAGCCTGGGGGAGTTCTGGCGCCGTTGGCACATCTCCCTGTCCACCTGGTTCCGCGACTACGTCTACATCCCCCTCGGGGGCGGGCGCGGCGGCCGGGGACGGCGGGCCCTCAACGTCATGGTCACCTTCCTCTTGAGCGGCCTCTGGCACGGGGCCTCATGGAACTTCGTGATCTGGGGCGGAATCAACGGCGCCGGGGTCCTGCCGGAGGTGCTCTCCAGGAACCGCAACACGGGCAAGGCCACCGACGTGCCCCTCGGCGAGGGGCGCTGGCCGGCTCCCCGGGCCATCGGCAGGGTCGCGCTGACTTTCATGGTGGTGACCCTGGCCTGGGTCTTCTTCCGCGCGGCGGACCTCCCCCAGGCCCTCGGCATCCTGGGCACCATCGCCACGGACGCGCTGCGCCCCGGGGCCTGGACCCCCGCGGGGCTGCACAAGGCCAATGCGGCCCTCGGCGTGGTGCTCATCGGGGCGCTGGTCGCCGTCGAGTGGGTGACCCGCCGATGGGCCCACCCCTTCGAGGCGATCCGATCGTGGCCCCGCAGCCTGCGCTGGGCCCTCTACACCGGGCTGCTCTGGGGGACGCTCTACCTCACGCCCCCCGAGAGCAACCCCTTCCTCTACTTCCAGTTCTGAGGAGGACCGGATGCGCGGCTTCGTCAAGAAGGTCCTCCTCTTCACCCTCCTGCAGGGGATCCTCCTGGCCGCGCTCGCCGCAACCTACCGCCCGGAGACCACCGGCTACCTCGCCGCGGGCCTGGACAAGCGGCGCCTGGCCACGGAGACCCGCGGACCGCGGGTCCTCCTCGTGGGGGGCTCCAGCGTGGCCTTCGGTTTCGACTCCGCGGCCCTCGAGGCGGACCTGGGGAAACCGGTGATCAACCTCGGCGGCCAGGGCTCCCAGGGCTTGGAGTTCCGCCTCCGGGAGGCCCTGGCCCTGGCCCGGGAGGGGGACGTGGTGGTGCTCTCCCTGGAGTACCAGGTCCTGCTGGGGAAGGACGCCGCCCTGGGCCTGACCCTGTGGCGCACCCTGGAGAGCGACCCGGCGGCGGCGCGCTTCACCCGGTGGGGGGAGTGGAAGCGGCTCCTGGACGACGGGCATCTCTTCCTGCGCCACGCCTTGCGGCGTTCGGTTCGGCGCGGCCTGCGGGGGCGGTGGCCCGAGAGCGACGCCCCCTACCGACGGGACTCGTGCAACGCCCACGGCGACGTGGTTGCCCACCACACGATGGAGCCGCCCGGGTATGGAAACGAGGCCTTCCAGCTCCGGTTCTCCGAGACGGATCTCGCCCGTGCGGTGGACCGCCTGGGGAGCTTCAGCGACGCGGCAGCGGCGAGGGGCGTTCGGGTCATGATCTTCTACCCCTCGGTGCCCGAGGAGCGGGCGCAGCCGCTCCTGGAGGACCTCGAGCGGGTGGACGCCCAGCTCCGGGAGGCCCTGGAGATCCCGGTGCTCAACCGGCCCGAGGAGGGGTTCCGGCCCCCTGCGGACTTCTTCAACTCCACCTACCACCTCACCGGTGAGGCCGGCGCGGCGCAGACGCAGCTTCTGGCGGCGCGGTTGAAGCCGCTGCTCTGATCCCCGGCAGGAGGGATTTCGGCCCGGGAGAGTCGGCCCTGATGGGCCTCCCACAAAATCCAGCTCAGTCGACCGAAGGGAGATCCCGGAGCGCGGGGGAGCCCCGGTCCAGGGCGTGCCAGAGGCCAACCCCGCCCGCGCCCAGGGAGAGCCCGGCCGCCATCCCCAGCGCGCCCCACGCGCCGGCCTCGAGGCGTCGGATCCTGGGACGGGTGTCCTGGAAGGGGGATGCGTTGAGGTCGCGGACCGCCTGGTTCCGGAGCCCGGCAAAGACCGCGGCGACAACGCCCGCCGCCGCAGCGCCGATGCCGAGCCCCAGCGCGGTCCAGGGACGCCAGCGGCCCGGCGGCTGCAGGGCCCCGAAGGTCACCCCGCCATCGGGGAGAGGCCGCACGAATCCGCCGCCGGGGACCACGAGGAGGACCTCCCCGGACTCCTTGAGGAGGAGGGGCGCGACCTCCGCACCGGCGGCCATGGCCAGCCAGCCCACAGCGCGGAGCTTCAGGGGCAGCGGGGCCGCTCCGTTCACCGCGGCGCCCCGTCCCTCCTCGAGAACCAGGGCCCTGTCCAACGCGGGCTCGATGACCACCCGGTTCTCGCCTGCCACGACGACCCGATGTCGCACCCAAGACGACTCGGCCTCCCGGCGAACCTCCACCGCGTGGAGGCCCGCCGGGATCTCGATCCGGCGCAGGGGCGCTGCGCCCAGCCGGCGGCCGTCCAGGTAGACCTCCCACTCCTCCGGAGCCCGCACCTCCACCGAGAGCAGGGCCGAACGCGCACGCACCGCGTCCCGCCGCCCGCTGAGGGCGGCCTCCACCATGGGCGGAACGCTGAGCACCGAAGGGTCCTGGTCCGTGAGATGGAGGGCCAGCCAGTCCGCGAGGCCCTCCCCGTCGCCGCCCCGCTCGGCGCGGAGCCGGTACAGGGGCAGGAGGCGCCGGTAGACGACGCCGCGCCGGCCGCCATCCGGCGGGAGCCACTCCGGATGCCCCTCGAGGAGGACGAAGGCCGCCTCGAGGGTCTGCGCCGCCGCGTCCAGCTCACCGCCGTAGTAGAGCTCTTCGCCCCGGACCAACGCGTCGAGGGCCCCGGCGCTCGGGGCCCGGGGCACCAGTCCTCCGGGCCGAACGGGCACGGGGACGACCTCTACGGCGCCCTCGACCGCTGGACCGAGCGCGAGGAGCCGGACGGGGCGGTCGGTCGAGGTCGACGCGCAGGCGGTGACAAGGGCGAGGAGCGCGACGATATGGTTCTTGGGGGCGATCATGCCTGAGGTCCTTCGACTCCCTGCGGTCGCTCAGGGTGATAGGATAACAGGCGGACGCCAAGGGCGCACGGCCCGGGATCACTTCTCGGCGGAAACGACGCGAGCCTCGAGGCCGTCCCAGTCGCCGGACATGACGTACTCGTGCATGGCCTCGGCAGCGCGACGGCCCTCGCCCATGGCCAGGATCACCGTGGCGGCGCCGAGGACGATGTCCCCGCCGGCGAAGACGCCCTTGAGGGAGGTCTGCTGGGTCTTCTCGTTGACCACCACGCCACCCCAACGGTTGACCTTCACCTCGGAGCAGGTCTGTGGGATCAGGGGGTTCGGGCTGTTGCCGATCGCGATGACCACCACGTCCACGTCCTCGATGAAGTTGGAGTCCTCGACGGGGACCGGACGGCGCCGGCCGGAGTCGTCCGGCGGGCCCAGCTCCATGCGGAGCAGCTCCAGGCCCTTGACCCAACCGGCGTCGTCGCCGAGGATCCGGAGAGGGTTCCGCAAGAGCTGGAACTCCACACCCTCCTGCTTCGCGTGGTGGACCTCATCGAGCCGCGCCGGCATCTCCGTCTCGGAGCGGCGGTAACAGATGATCGACCGCTCCGCTCCCATGCGCAGCGCCGTCCGCGCGGAGTCCATGGCGACGTTGCCGCCACCGACCGTCGCGACCTTCTTGCCGCGGAAGATCGGCGTATCAGAGTTCCCTGGGAACTCGTAGGAGCGCATGAGGTTGGCCCGGGTGAGGTACTCGTTGGCCGAGTAGACGCCCAGGAGGTTCTCGCCGGGGATGTTCATGAACCGGGGCAGGCCTGCGCCGGTGCCCACGAAGACCGCGTCGAAGTCCACCGTCAGCTCCTGTATGGGGATCGTCTTCCCGATGACCACGTTGTACCGGAAGGTCACCCCGAGGGACTCGAGGAACTCGACCTCCTTGTACACGATCTCCTTGGGGAGACGAAACTCCGGGATGCCGTAGACCAGCACGCCGCCGGGCTTGTGGAGGGCCTCGAAGACCGTGACCTCGTGCCCCAGCTTGACCATGTCGCCGGCGACTGTGAGCCCCGCGGGGCCGGCACCGACGATCGCGATCGTCTTCCCTGTCGCCGCCGCAATCTCGGGCTTCGGGGGCGTCCCCTGGGCTCGCTCCCAGTCCGCAGCGAAGCGCTCGAGGCGGCCGATGGAGACGGCTTTGCTCTGATCCTTCAGGGACTTGCCCACGGTACAGGCCACCTGGCACTGCTCCTCCTGGGGGCAGACCCGGCCGCAGACAGCGGGGAGGAGGTTCGAGCGCTTGATGATCGCGATCGCGTCGGGGAAGTCCTCGTTCTCGATGGCCTGGATGAATCCTGGAATGTCGATCCCCACGGGGCAGCCCGCAACACAGAAGGGCTTCTTGCACTGGAGGCAGCGCTTGGCCTCCTCCACCGCCTGGAGCACCGTGTACCCCAGGGGGACCTCCTTCACGTTCTTGACCCGCTCCTTGGCGTCCTGCTCGGGCATGTCCTGCGGAGGAATCTGCAGTCTGTCCTTGACCTTCATCGGCGTCCCCTCCCTAGATTTCCAGGCCTTCGGTGAGCTCCGGGTGCTGTTCCCTGAGTTGATTCACCGCCCGACACTCATGCTCTCGATACATGCCGAGGCGCTTCATCATCTCGTCGAAGTCCACCTGGTGCCCGTCGAACTCGGGGCCGTCCACGCAGGCGAACCGGGTCTTCCCGCCGACGGTGACCCGGCAGCCCCCGCACATCCCCGTCCCGTCGATCATGATGGGGTTGAGGGACACGACGGTGGGGATCCCGAGCTCCTTGGTCAGGAGGCTGACGAACTTCATCATGATCGGTGGTCCGACGGCCACGCACTGCCCGACCTCGGTCCCCCGGGCGTGGACCCTCTTGATCGCGTCGGTGACCAGGCCCTTCTCACCGTACGAGCCGTCGTCGGTCATGATGATGAACTCGTCGCTCAGCGCCTTCATTTCCTCCTCCATGATGAGGAGATTCTTCGACCGCGCTCCGATGATGGTGATGATGTGGTTCCCCGCGGCCTTCAGAGCCTGGGTGATGGGGAAGATCGGTGCGATGCCGATGCCCCCGCCCACGATGAGGACCGTACCGACCTTCTCGATGTGGGTGGCCTGCCCGAGGGGGCCCACCACGTCAGGGATCGAGTCCCCGACCTGCTTGCCGGCCAGCTCGATGGTCGTCTTTCCCGCGGCCTGTACGACGAGCGTGATGCTCCCCTCGTCGGGATCCGCGTCCGCGATGGTGAGAGGAATGCGCTCCCCGGTGTCGCTCACCCGAATGATCACGAACTGGCCGGCCTTGCGGCGCTTCGCGATCTCTGGAGCATCGATACGGTATCGATAGACGTTCGGTCCCAGGGTCTCCTTATAAAGAATCTTATGCATCCACACCCCCCGTACGTTTGTCGAAGAGGCCCGAAGCCCCTGGCGTCCAGACAATGGACGCCGGAGTTCTAGCGGCCCCTGCCAAACCTGTCAAGTGATGGCGCAGGAAATGATCGAGGCCAAAGGGCGAGACTGCTACACTACGGCCAGGACGACCAGAGGAGGGGGCCGTGCAGGACCGAATCTCACCCGGACCTTTCCGGTACCGATGGGCCGCGTGGGGGGACCTCAACGCGTTCTTCGGGCTCATGCTCGACAACGTCACGAACCTGGTCCTGCTCTGGGTCCTCCTGGCGGGGGCCGGGTTCCCGTCGGACGTCTTCTTCAGCCGCATGGTGCCCGGGACCGCGCTCGGGGTCCTGGTGGGGGACCTGATCTACACCTGGATGGCCTTCCGCCTGGCCCGAAGGACCGGGAACCCGAAGGTCACCGCGATGCCCCTCGGCCTGGACACACCGTCCACCATCGGCGTCGCCCTCGCCGTACTGATCCCGTCGTTCCGCGCCGCACAGGCCGGGGGAATGGACCCCCACGCAGCAGCGATGGTGAGTTGGAAGATCGGCATGGCCACCCTGATCTTCATGGGTGTGATCAAGACCGTGACTGCGTTCTTCGGCGAGGCCGTCCAGAAGGTCGTCCCCCAGGCGGGCCTCCTGGGCTCCCTGGCCGGCGTCGGGGTGACCCTCCTGGGCTTCATCCCCCTGATGCACATGTTCGAGATGCCGGAGGTCGGTCTGGTGGCCCTGGGGCTCCTGGTCTTCACGCTGGTGGCCCGCTTCGAGCTGCCGTGGCGGATCCCCGGCGCGTTCGCCGCGGTGGGAGCGGGGACCCTGGTGTACTTCGTTCTGGGCCCCCTCGGGCTGCTCTCGGGGCCCTTCAAGTTCCCTGAGCCGACGCTCTACCTGGCCGCGCCCATTCCGACCCTGGCCTGGCTGGGCGAGGCCCGGGCTGCATTGGTCTACCTGCCCTTCGCGATCCCCTTCGGCCTCCTGACCATCGTGGGCGGCATCAACGTCACCGAGAGCGCACGCTGCGCCGGCGACGACTTCAAGACCCGGGACATCCTCCTCACCGAGGCCGGAGCCACCCTCATCGCCGGGTTCTTCGGCGGCGTGGTCCAGTCCACCCCCTATATCGGCCACCCCGCCTACAAGGCCATGGGAGCCCGGGCAGCCTACACCCTGGCCACGGGGCTCTTCATCGGCCTCGGCGGAATGCTGGGGTACATCTCCTGGATCGTGGACGCGATCCCCGCGGCCGCGGTCGCGCCGGTCCTCCTCTTCGTGGGCCTGGAGATCACGGGGCAGGCTTACGCGGTGGTGCCGAAGCGCCACTATGGCGCGATCTTCATCGCACTCCTCCCCGTGGTCGGGGAGCTGGTTCGGATCGCGCTGGCGACGGTCCTCTTCGACCCGGGCCTCGAGGGACGCTTCCCCGTGACCCACGATGCGCTGGTGTGGATACAGGTCTCCACACTCCTCGGTCACGGCTTCATCATCACGTCCATGCTCTGGGCGGCGGCGGTGGCGAAGCTGGTGGACCGGGAGTCGGGCCATGCGGCCCTCTTCTTCGTCGTCCTTGCGGTGCTCTCGTTCTTCGGGTTCGTCCACTCGGTGCTGCCCCACGGCGACATCTACCTGCCGTGGAGCCTCCCGGATCCTTCGACCCCCTGCCGCCTCGCGCTGATCTACGGGTTCCTGGCCCTGATGGTGTGGCTGCTCCCCAAGGTCGAGCCCCGGAAGCGGGCGACTACTTGATCGAGATCTCCGTCGACCCAACCGCATCCGCGGCCCCGTCCTCCGCGTAGACGACGACCCAGTAGGTGCCCTTCGGGGTGGTGTCCGGGACCTCCAAGATGCCCCCGAAGGCGCCGCCCGGGCCCACGGGCAGGTCCGCCTCCGCCACGGAATGATCCATGACCTTCTCCCAGTTCTCCTGGATCACCGACACGGCGTCGGGGTCCGAAGGGTCCTCCACCGGTGTAAGCTGGTGCAGAACCGAGGCCCGCCCGCAGACGATCCGGACGCGAGCGGTGCCCGTGGCGAGGCCTCCCGCCGTCCCGGAGACCTCCACGACGCCTCCCACCGTGGCGTCCGCCGCATCGACGATCACCGTGGACGGCGGGATCCGCAGACGCACCGCAGGATCCCCGAGGAGGTTGTAGCTGTACATGTGGTCCAGGATCGTGTCCTCCATCTCGCCCTGGGGGATCTGGGTCTCAGCGAAGCCGTCAATGAGGGTCCGCAGGTCGCTCTCGTGGTACAGGGACCGCCACTTCATCCCCACGATGGCTTCGCCGTAAGTGGGGGGCTGATCCTCGAAGACCGCGGCCTCGATCTCCAGGGCGTTCACGGCGTTCGCGTAGGGGTGGGTGGTCGTGGTGGACACCAGGATCGCCATGGGCCCCCCGGCCTGGAGCATCACCTCCTCGGACTCGGTCATCCAGTCGCTGGCGAACTCCCCGGTGCTGCACGCGAAGAACGCGTACATGGGGTACCGATCCGCGGGCTTCACCGCTGTGAGATCCGGGACATTGAGCTCCCCGCCCCCGTGCCCCATGAAGGTCGTGAGGACGGCGCCCGCGGTGACCATCTCGTGGACGATGTCCTGGAAGGGCGTGTAGTACCAGGTGCTGGTCGGGCTGTTGTACGCGAAGCGGATGTCGAAGGCCATGGGCACCGCCTCCAGGCCCTTCTGCGCGACGGTCTCGATGAAGAAGTCCACCTCCTCGCCGAAGCCCCCCTCCCCCGCATAGACGTTGAGCCGATGGTTCCACGGCCCCGGCGCATCGATGGTCTCGTGGGCCACGATCCGGTCCAGGAGATCGAGGCCCTGTGCGTCGGACCGCACCGGGAGCCGGCCCACAGCCACGTCGGGCACGTGGTCGCCGTCCATCTCCCCGTAGTGGTTGTCCGAGAGGCAGCCCTCCCAGAGGCCGAGCCAGCGCACCGCGGGGATCGTCTTCTGAGGGTCATTGAAGGCAGGGTCCGCGTCGCCCACCAGGAGCAGGAACATCGGCCGATCCTGGGGACGGGCCTGCCAGTGCATGGCGACCCAGGTCTTGATGTGGATGGCCACGTCCTCGTCCGTGGCCGCGACGCCCCCCGCGATGATCTGCTCCACCGTCGCAAGGGAGACGGTGTACCCCGTCTCCTCCCGGTAGGCCCTGAAGGCCTCCGCGGTGGCCAGGAGGTCCCCCGCTGTGACGATCAGGTAATCCGCGCCCGGGACCACCGGGGGCCCGTCGGGGACAACCACGTCCGCGCTGTCGGGATCGGCGGGGGTGTCGATGCCGATGGTCGTCTCCGGCCCCCCGGTGGTGTCCGGCTCGACCGCCGAACCGCCGCCGCCGTCACAGCCCGCCAGGAACCCCAGCAGCCCCAGGATCACAGCCAGTCGTCGCATTCTCGCCTCCTCGCGTGGACGGGGGACAGCATACGCTCCCGCCCGGGGTTCCTCAATGGCAGGCCGGGGCACCGGCGGGGCCAGCGGTGCGCACCGCCCGGAACCCGTCCATGTCGGAGCGACGCTCCGGATCCATCGCGCTCCGGTGGGCGGCGCGGAGCGAGGCCATGGGGAAGGCGTACGCGCCCCCCCGGACGACCCGCTGGTCTCCGACCTCCGGCCCCAGGGGATCCGTAGCGTCATCGGTGGTGTCGCCCCGGTAGCTGTCCCAGACCCACTCGTAGAGGTTCCCGCGCATCTCGTGAAGACCCCAGGCGTTGGACGGGAGGGATCCGGCGGGGACGGCCCGGATCCCGGCTGCCTCGGCGGGACATCCATCCACCGGCCGGTCGCCGTCGAACGCGGCCTCCCCCCGGGAGATGCAGCTCCCGGCAGGGAACGGCGCGGCGCTGCCCGCGCGCGCCGCGTACTCCCACTCGGCCTCGCTCGGGAGACGCCATCCCGGGCAGTCAAGCCCGGCAAACCGGATCCGATCACAGCGGAAGTCGCCCCGGCAGTCCGACCCTCCCGTGGGGCACCCGGCGCCGGGCTCCCCCACGCAGCCCTCCATGACGTAACAAGGCTCCAGCCCGTCCCGGCGGGACCGGGCGTTGAGGTAGGCCAGCGCGTCGTACCAGCTCACCAGGGCGACGGGGCACCCGTCCCCGCACCCGCCCACAGGCCCGGGGGCCGGCCCCACCAGTTCCCTCCAGTCCTTCGCAGTGACCTCGGTGGCGTCCATCAGGAACGGACGGGAGAGGCGGACGCGATGGCTCGCCTCATCCGGACCCCGCCCCGGCTCGGAGGCGGGGGACCCCATGAGGAACTCCCCGGGGGGGACGCAGACCACCCCCGGGGGGGCATCCCCGGACGGTGCGGGCCCGTCGCCGCCCGGGGTGTTCCCTCGGACACAGGCGCAGAACAGGACGGCGACGAGGCCGATCAGGATTCGGGTCCGCATGCCGACGCACCTCCTCACGGGCTGATGAATTCGTCGACCCGCAGTATATCCCCGGATCCGGGAATCAGAACGGTTGAATCCATCGGGGCGTTTTCATAGTGTAGGGACCGAAGAGCTGCCCCGAGGAGCCGATGCGCGACGACACGCCCCATCGTTCGAAGAACACCCAGGGGAATGGCCCCGGAACCGTGCGACTCCGGCTGGACCGGCGCCTGCACGGAGGCCTCTTCACGCCGCTGGCGCCCCCGGTCTCCGTGGACGTGGCCCTGGACAACATCGGCTACGATCTGCTCAGCCGACTCCATCTCCGGGGCGAGGCCACCCTCTCGCCGGGGGAGCACCCGATCCCGCTCCTGCCGGATCTCGTCCTCCCGGTGCGGGTCCTGCCGGGGACCCGGGCGCAGGTCGACCTCCGGGCGGAGCGAAGCGGACCCGAAGGCCGCACCCGGCTCGCGGGCTTCGACATGACCTTCACCTCGCCCCTGGCCATCGAGAACATCCTGCCGGTGCTGAGCCGCCTGCCGGGCCTCTTCGAGGACCGGGGGCTGAAGGCCCTGCGGAGCCGGGCCGAGGGCCTCGCCTCCCTGGCGGGGATCGCCTTGCAGGGGTACGGGGATCTCCTGGAGCGTCCCCGCAACCTGCTGGGGAAGCTGAGGGGTCGGATCGGTCGACCCGGGGCCCTCGTGGACGTGTTTACGGACCTCGTCGATCGATTCCAGGGCGCGCAGGACGAGATCGCCACGGTCCTCCTCAAGCGGATCTCCGCCCGCCCGGTCCGCCGCCCGGAAGGCTGGGAGCTGGACCTGCGGTTCAGCGGCGAGACCAACTATCTGGACAAGGTCCTGATCCCCTTCAACGACGTCCGCCTCCCGAGGGCCCTGATCCCGTCGTTCCATGCCACCCTGGACCACCTCCTCTCCCGGCACCCGGCGGCCTCGGCGCGGGTCCGCACCGACCGGCTACGATCCCGGGATCTGGCTCGGGCGATCGGAGGGATGGTAGACCGCTTCCAGGCCACGGTGGATCTCGCAGGAGAGGCCCCCGAGCTGGAGCTGGAGGGGACCACGTCCGCGGCGGGCCGGTTCCGCGTCCGCGTGGCGGCGCCCGGGGCCTTCACCCTGCGGGGGAAGGTCAAGGGCCGCCTCGGTTCCCGGTCGGCGCGCCTCTCCGCGTCCCAGGTGGTCCTGGCCTCGGGGGGCACCCGAACCCTGGCCCGGGGGGAGGTGCGGGTGCGCACCCGCGGGAACCGCCCCCTGATCGACGCGCTCCTGGACGACCGGCCCCTGGACCACCTCGACGTGGAGGTGGAGGGCCACGCCGACGAGGGCTCCACCCTCCCTGCGCTGCGCATCGCCGCCCGCACGGATCATCCGCTGCTCCAGGGAGAGACCGCGGCGGTGGTGTCCCTGGAGCAGCCCGACTTCTCCGGAGATGCCATGCTCCGCCTGGGCACGGTGCCGGCCCAGCGCCTGGCGCTCTCCATCGCTGCGCGGTTCCAGACCGAGGCCGGCACGGGCTTCGACAACGGCGCCAACGTCCTCGAGGTCGCGGCGCTCTCCGGTGAGATGCGGGGCAGCATCCGCTCCGAGGCGCCGCGCACCTTCTCCATCGCCCTGGACGGCGAAGCCGGCGGCGCGGCCCGGGCCACCACCCGGATCCCCACCTTCCCGGAGTTGGAGATCGAGGACGGGCTCCTGGAGGCCCTCCTGGACGGGACGGTCCGGTACAAGACCTGCCTGAACATCCGCCCGCGGGGGCACGGCGGCACGGACTGGGAGTTCTCCGGGACTCGGCTGGACCTCCACCTGCGACAGGGGCAGGCGCGCTTCGGCGATCGGAGCCTCACCCTCCCCGAGGACACGGACTTTTACGTGGACGTCCTGAAGGGGACCCTCGGGACGTCCGGCCTCGGGCGCGCGAACGTCGGCCTGGGCTGGGACATGCACGACCGCTCCCCGGTGCTTCGGCGGGGTCGGCGCGCCACGGAGATCTGGGTCCCCGAGCTGCGACGGAACGCGTTCAATCTCAGGGTGAGCCCCTCGGGGGGCCTCTCGATCAACGGCCCGGAGGGGGGCCTCTACGACTCCAGGTACTTCAACGCCCTCCTGAACCCCACAGGGGAGGTGGGGCGGTGGCTCGAGGTCCTGGAATCGAACGATGCGGTGGACCGGGTGCTCTCGTCGGTGCGGGTCCTTTCGGACGAGGCCGCCGACCTCCTGGAGGTCCTCCGGGACGTCGCTCGGCGCCTCCGCACCGCGGTAGACGCCGAGGGGATCCGGGAGCCCAAACACCTGATCCCGGCGCCGCGGATGGCGCGGCTCCTCTCCCGGCTCCTCACGGACTCCGACGCCGATGATGCGCGGGTGCTGCCGCTGCTCCGGCAGGTGATCGCCGGGGAGGGCCTGAACGTCCCTGCGGTCAAGGCCCTCCTGTACGAGCACTTCCCCGACCACTCCTTCGAGTTCGAGGTGGACCGCCTCCTCCGTTGGCTCTCCCGGGTCCTGGCCCCCATGGATCCGGAGCCGGCGTTTCCCATACGCGAGGTCACGCCCCTCACCGAGGATCCGGCCTATCGAGAGCGCTTCGCGGGGATCCCGACCGCGGCGGACCTCTACCGTGACCTGGGAGGCAGCGGCGCGCTCCCCGCCGACCTCGCCGGCCGGATCGGACGTCTGGCCCCGTGGCTCAACCCGGCGCAGCTGTCCTACATCCTCTCCCGGCGCGAGGAGGACCTCCCCCAGGGGATTCGGCAGCGCCTGCGGCACATCCTCGACGTGAAGTGGCGGGTCCAGACCATCGAGGCGGGGTACGGCGGTGTGGGTTTCGCGCCCCAAGCCGTGGCGATCTCCTTCTTCCTGGGGGACACCATCGCCATGGGGATCGCCCCCGCACCGGACACCGACACCGCGGGGATCCCCGAGGAGCTGGTCCCCCACAGCCTCATCGGCCCAAGGGACGTCGCGCTCCTGCTCCAGTCCGGCCTCGCCGCCGCCTGGACCGGGCGGACGGTGCAGCTCAACCAGCGCCTCCTCCTCGACATGATGGGCAGGATGCCGCCCCTCTTCCTCCACGGCGTCCTCGTCGAGATGGGGGAGAACAACCCCCGGATCCTCGCCGGGGTCCTCCTCGCCCTCCTGGACATGGAGCAGGGCAAGGTGCGGGAGCCCGTGGATCTGGTGCGCTTCTTCTCGGAGAAGCTCGGGGTGCCCTTCCCGAGGCGCTCGGACTACATGGCCGGGGGGCGCTGTGCGCGCCTCAGCTACTACGAAGCCCTGACCCACACTGCGGAGCAGGTGGTCAACGAAGGCGCGACTTACCGCGCCCTCAAGTACCGCCTGCAGGAGGCCCGGCACCGGCCCCGACGTCCCCTCACCGAGACCGACCGCCTCCGGGTCCTCTGCGACGACGCCCGCCGGGCCATGGCCGAGGCCGACACGGTCGCCGGTCGATGCACCTTCGAGGGCAGCGAGCCCGTGCGGCGGCGGCGGGCCGAGGTGGCCTTCCGCGGGGCCTTCGACGCCTGTGCGGCCCTGCAGGCCGAAGACCGGCGGGCCTTCACCCTCCCCTTCTTCAAGGCCTTCTGGGCCCGGAACCACGAGGCCCTCATGGTGCGCTCCGTGGTGCGCAACGCGCAGCAGGACGTGGACCGGGTCCGCCACTGGATCGGGGTGCGGAGCAGGGACCGGGTCCCCGACGAGGACCAGGCCCTGGTGGAGCGGGTGATCCAGGTGCTGTACCACGCCCCCGAGGATCGTGCCCGACTCCTCTCGGATCCCCTGGTGCGCCTCCTCCTGGAGCCCGCGCCGGGGCACTACAACCTGACGGTGGTCAGCTGCATGGGCGTGATCACCGAGGGCGCCCAGGGCACCGAGCTGGAGGACGCGTACCGGCGCCTCGACGAGCAGCGGGGCGTGCGGGTGATCCGCGCCGACACCGCGACGGGGCGCTCCCTGGAGTACAACGCGGGGAAGGCCATCGAGGCGATCCAATGCGTCGAGGGCCCGTGGGCCTGGATCGGCTACAGCCAGGGCTGCCCCAACGGCATGATGGCGGAGCACCTCCTCCGCAGCGGGACGCCGGACCAGCAGCGGCTCCTGCGGACCCTCCGCACGCGCAACCTGCTGTTCGGTGCGCTCAACGGCACCCCCCACGGCACCGCCGGCGATCAAAAATTCGTCCGGGCCATGGTGGACCTGGATCACTTCATCTCCCACTACCAGACCCTGTTCTCAGAGCAGGCGATCCAGCTCGGCCTCCGCTCGATCCGGATGGCCCTGGACGCGCGGCCGGTGGTCCTGGGGATGATGGGGATGCGCTCCCTGTCCCGCTGGGGGATCCTGCCCCTGAGCCGGGCGGGTCAATTCCGGGACGACGTCCCCACGGCCTCCATGCGGGGCGTGGTGGAGCCCGGGACCCTCCCCGAGACCCTGGAGTTCCTCTCCAACGTGCTCACCAGGCAGATCGAGAGCCCCCTCCACGACACCCAGGTGACCGTGGAGGACGCGGTGGGACACCCCCGCTGGGTGAAGACCCCGCAGACCGAGGCCCTGGCGGCCTGTGACATCGGCTGCCTGGTCCAACGGACCCACCACTGGTCCCCGATCCGCAAGGTCGTCGAGTTCGTGACCACGGAGCGGGACGAGGAGCTGGCGATCTTCCACACGCCAAAGGATCGGCACGTGTTCCCCTGGCTGGAGGCCTGCGCACGCTTCGGCGTGATCAACCGAAAGTGATCAGAGGGCGGCAGTCGCGGCCTGGAGCCAGGCGAGGTCTTCAACCTCGAGGTGGGGCGACAACACGTCCCGCACCTTCCCGTGGTACGCGTCCACCCAGCCGATCTCCTTCGGCGTGAGCATCCCCTTGTCGATGAGGCGGCGATCGTAGGGGCAGAGGGTCAGGGGCTCGAAGGCCAGGAAGCGGCCGTAGGCGTTCTCCTGGTCGTGGACCACGATGATCAGGTTCTCGATGCGGATCCCGAAGCCGCCGGTCTCGTAGAACCCGGGCTCGTTGCTCAGGACGTTGCCCGGAACCAGGGGCGTGAGGTTCTTCCGCAGGGAGACGCTGAAAGGCCCCTCGTGGACGCAGAGGTACGCGCCGACCCCGTGGCCGGTGCCGTGACCGTAGTCCAGGGCCTCCTCCCACAGCGCGGATCGGGCGAGGATGTCCAGCTGGTACCCGTCGGTGCCCGCGGCGAACCGGGTGTGGCCCAGGCGCAGGTGGCCGCGAAGCACGGCGGTGTAGGCCAGGCGCTGCATGGGGGTCGGCGGCCCCAGGGTCACCGTGCGGGTGATGTCCGTGGTGCCGTCGAGGTACTGGCCCCCGGAGTCCACCAGGAGGATCCCCTCGGGGCGGAGCGCCGAGCAGCTCTCCGGCGTGGCCCGGTAGTGGACGATCGCGCCGTGGCCCGCGTAGCCCACGATGCTCGAGAAGCTCGGCCCCACGTAGCGCTCCCCCTCGGCCCGCAGGGACAGGAGGCTCTCCTCCACGGTCAGCTCGGTCTGGCCCCCAGCGGGGACGGCCTCCTCCAGCCACCGCAGGAAGCGCACCATGGCCACGCCGTCCCGGACGTGGGCCCGGCGGATCCCCGCGGCCTCCGCCGGGTTCTTGGCGGCCTTCCAGGCCATGACCGGGCCCTTGCGGCGGCCCGAGAAGGCACCGGCCTCGCCCAGGGCCTCGCCGAGGCGACGGTTCACCCACGCCGGGTCGATCCACACCTGCTTGCCCTCGAGAGCCACGATGGCATCGAGGATCCCCTCGTAGGGCGCCACGGTGACGCAGGCCGGCAGTCCCGCCCGGGCCGCGGGATCGAGCCGCGAGGGATCGGTGAACAGGGTCGCCCCCTCCCGGGTGATCAGCGCATAGGCGATGAAGACGGGGTTGAAGTCCACATCCGCGCCCCGGAGGTTGAAGAACCAGGCGATCTCGTCCAGCGCGGCCATGAGGTACACGTCCGCTTCAGACTCCATGAGCGCCGCGGCCAGGGTGACGAGCTTCTCGTCCACGGAGACCCCGGCGAACTCCGTGGAGTGCGCCTTGATCGTGGACGCGGGGAGGCCCGGGCGATCGTCGCCCCACACCTCCTCCACCAGGTCGTGGTCCACCGCAACCAGCTCCACGCCGTGGGCCTTGAGCTTGTTCTTCATCCCGTCCCAGGTGGCGAGGGAGAAGGTCCAGGGATCCGCGCCCACCAGGGCGCCCTCGGAGAGGACCGCGCCGAGCCAGTCCTCCATCTCCGGCACGTCCTCGTTCCCCACTCGGAACAGCTCGAGGCCCGTGCCCGTGAGCTGGGCCTCGGCCTGGAGGAAGTACCGCGAGTCGGTCCAGAGGCCCCCCCCGTCCAGGGTGACGGCCACGTCCCCTGCGGAGCCGGTGAAGCCGCTGATGTAGGGCCGCCGCTGCCAGCAGGACGCGACGTACTCGCTCTGGTGGGGATCCGCGCTGGGGACCACGTACGCGGCCAGCTCGCTCTTCTCCATCAGGGCACGAAGGGTCTGCAGTCGCTCGGAGATGGTTCCGTTCATGTCAATTCCTCTTCACGAAGTTTCCCGGAAGACATACCATTCCGGGGACGGAAATGGAACGAAAGGAACCGACATCGTGCAGTTCACCGCGGCAAACGAGGACGACACCCGACGCCTGGCCGAGGCCCTCGCCGCCGCGGTGGAGCCGGGGGACATCATTGCCCTGGAGGGGGACCTGGGTGCGGGCAAGACCACCCTCACCCGCCACCTGGTGCGGGCCCTGGGGGTGGCCCCGGACGTCCCGGTCACCAGCCCCACCTTCACCCTGGCCAACCACTACGTGGCCGGGGACATGGAGATCCTCCACGCGGATCTCTACCGCCTCGGGGACGCGGCGGAGGCGGCGGGGATCGGCCTGGAGGAGTGGCTCCTCGGGGACCGCCTGGTGGTGGTGGAGTGGGCGGACCGGATCCCCGGCGTCCTCGGCGACGATCTCCTGCGGATCCGCATCGAGCACCGGGGCGGCGACACGCGACGGTTCACCCTCGACGCGACGGGCCCGTTCTCCCGGGAGCTCCTGGAGCTGGCCGCCGAGCACCTCGGAGAGGAGTGAAACGACGGGGATTTGACAACCCCC
Source organism: Pseudomonadota bacterium (assembly GCA_043815665.1). Lineage (GTDB taxonomy): Bacteria > Myxococcota_A > UBA9042 > CAIXZC01 > CAIXZC01 > CAZNWW01. The sequence continues at coordinate 3,050 of JBDRIT010000083.1, read as the reverse complement.
GCCGCATCCAGGAAAATCCACGCAGAAACGGTGACATACCGAGGGCCACACCATGTACCGCGGCGCCCCCCTCCTCCTGGTCCTGTTCCTCTCCGTCGCCACGTGCGACGGGGGCGGCGGGGCGTCCCCAGCGGACGCCCCCGTCCCCGCCGCGGACACGGCCCCGGACCCGGACACTCCGTCCACCGACGACACCGGCCGGACGCCTCCGCCGTCCTGCGACTCCCTGCTCCTGAACAACGCGGGCATCCCCGGGAACTACCCCTTCACCCTGGGGGACGACGTCGACCGCAAGAGCGCCGCCCAGGCCACCCTGGCCGCGCTGAGCGACGCCTACGGGGTGGAGACGATCCAGGCCCCCTCCCTGGCCTCCTTCACCTACACCCCGAGCTGGCAGACCACCTTCGACCTCACGCCGATGCCCGGGGCCTCGGATGCCGAGGAGCTGGAGGGCCTCCTTGAGGCCTTCCTCGCCAAGGGGACCGGGCTCTTCGCGTTCGAGAACGCGACCGCCGGGGACGACAGCGGCGCGGAGACCGATACCGGCCACTTCCGGTTCCGGTACACCCAGACCTACTGCGGCGGGATCCTCGCGAACGCGACCGTCGCGGAGGGCGGTCACCCTCGGGGGACCTTTGCGGGGGCGCTTCAGTGGACCGACCGGGGTGTCCTGGTCGCGGACCTCCGCAAGGACGGCCTGATCCAATCTTTCACCGATCTCCTCGTCCCCGCCCTGGTCCACGCCCCTACGAAGCCCGTGATCAGCGCCGACGCGGCGGCCGCGGCCCTCGTCGGGGAGCGCCTGGAGCAGCAGGGCTGCTTCGGCGCCGGGGGCCACGTCCTCACAGAGAGCGAGCTGGGCGAGGTTGGTGACCCGGTGTTCCTCCTCCTGGAGGCCGCCGACGGCCTGCAGCTCCACCTGGCCTGGCCCGTCGGCGTCTACCTCGAGGGCACCACCACCGCGTACGTGGACGCGCTCACCGGCGTGCCCCTGGGTTGGGCGCTCCACTTCCCCTGCAACTGACAGCAGGAGGGAGAGCATGTGGGGTTTCGTCCTCGTCCTCGCCTTCGCAGGCCGGAACATCAGGGCCATCCCCAGCGACCCCGCGGCGCCCCTCGGCTTCCTGCGGAACCTGTGGACGAGCCGACCCTCACCGACCTGCGCCGATTCCTGGCCATGGGCGACACCCACTTCGAGGGCGGCCGCCTCACCTGGCATTACGCCGGCGCGGACTTCGTCACCGAGCTGCCCCACATGGTGGGCCTGGTGAAGCGCCTCGACGCGTCGGTGCCGCTCAGCTGATGCAGCGGGGCGCCGGGACGTTTGACTTGCCAGAGAGCACATGACACGATTCGGCATGGCAAGACTCCCCAGAGCGCAACCTTTCGTCCGAATCATCATCACCGGTCTGCTCATGTTCTGTCTCGCGATCCTCGAGACCTTTTCCGGGTGCCGGAGGGCAGAGCGTGAACCTGCCCGGAATATCCCCGGTCCTGCCCCAGCCCAACGCGAGGCGACTGAACTGAACGTCCGTGCGGAACCTGCGCAGCGACCCGACGACATCGTGGTTCGAAGCTCGACGCATCTTCCGCCGAATGTCGACGAGGTCGACGTCATTCCGTCGCCGTTCCTCGAGTCGATGGAGGTCGTCAATGTGACCTACGGACCCCCGGTCGCTCCGCGGACAGTCCCTCTGCTCATCACCCCGATGCCCGAGGCGTCGCCTGTTCTGGGGCCGGGAATCGAGTCACTGATCACCCCGAAGGCTCCGCTGAAGGCGCCCGAGGTCATCCCGAGCGATTCACCCTTTGCCGAAGACGAGGACCCTCGCCCGTAGCATCTGGCACCCCACCCGCAGCGGAGCCGGAGTTGTCATCGGCGTCGTGGGACATTTGGGGTCAGGATCAGCCTCCTGATCTTTTCTCCTACGCCAGAAAGAGCAGAGTGAATTCTACCCCTGAGTGGACTGACAACGGAGCCTGCACCACCGCCTGGAATGAGTCAGGTGGCTGATCCTGACCCCAGCCCCCCTCGGGGGTTTGTCAGAGACCCTTCGAAGCTCCTGGAGCGAAGCAGGGACGACCGGACTCGGATTCCGCGTGGTCTCGACGTTTCCAGCCAAGCGCACCGGCTTCGGCGGGGGTGGGGGCCAGTTCGGCGCGTGGGGACCCCCCGTCCTCTCAGCCCGCAGCAACGTCCACCTGGTCACGAAGTACATCTCCCCGAGGAATCTACTCCAGGGGCCACAACGTCGACGGATCCCCAAGGCGCCTCTCAGGCCTCCCACCCCTCGCCGAAGCCTAAGAAACAAGAGCCATAATATAAGAAGGAAGGCCACCTCAACCCCGCCACCACCCCTGACCGAGGTGGCCTTCCTAAATTGGACGAGTTAACCTCCTGTAATGGTTCCGTATTCTCTTCCTCCGTCCCCGCCGTTTTCTCCGTCCCCGCCGTTTTCTCCATGGGCGTCCCAGACGAGTGAGGCGGCCAGAATGCAAACAGAAGGAAGGAATCTCATGGGGCCTCCGTCGATCTAGTGATCGGTCCTAGGTTTCACGGCGGCGAGAATACAACGGCGCACGGTCCAAGCGGAAACCAACCTCTTTGCCCCGGACCATTTCCGATTGAGGCAGAGCCATGTCTCGCCTCCATTCCATGCCACAGGCGGTTAGTCCCACCTACGCAGCATGAAACCGAGGCTACGTCAGCACAAGAACGGTGCCGGTCGTACAAGTACGTTGGTTCTACCTAAACCGCTCGGATGTTTCCGCAGTTAGGACACTTGCCAAATTTGTCCGGATATACTTCGCCGCAGCTACCGCATTTCACGACATACTCTCCGTCCCGTCCCATGATGGGCCGGTCAACCGGGCATTGGTCAACGTTGACGCCCCCGTAACAACCCAGGTCTCGGCAACGGCTCCAGAGCGAGGGATTCGACCGGAAGCAACGCAGCGAATCCAGAACCGAGACCGGACATTCCGCGACCTCCGCCGAAATCGATGCTCGCGGACCTCTCGGAGCGCGCCCAGGCCCCTCCTGGCCGGTT
>JBDRIT010000082.1:0-25935 GCA_043815665.1 Pseudomonadota bacterium | reverse complement strand
TGATCCTCCCTCTGCCGAAGCGCAAGGCCTCGACGTAAAGTGAAGATCATGGTCCCGAGGATCGGTCAAGCGCGTTCAACGTCGACTTTGCGATCACCCTGACCCACACCTCCGACGTGCTTGCCGGTGGACCGCGTGTCTGATAACGTCCAGACAGGATCGTTCTCGGGCACCGGAGGGGAAGATGGTGAACACGCAGCGGATGGCGGTGCTCGTCTTCGCCTGCCACATTCTCTCCGGCGCGGTTCCCTACACGGCTCCGACCGGAGACATCGATCGTGACGGAAGCGTGGACGTGACGGACCTCCAGTGTCTGGTCTTGGTCTACCAGGCGGTGATCGCCGCCGGCCCCCTGGTCGCAGACGTCTGCGACACGGATCTCGACTGCCAGGTGGTCTTCGGGCCGGAGACGACCTGCAGACCCGGCCTCGACAAGCACCGCCTCTGCCTTCCCGGTTGCCTGCACCCGCAGGTTTCCGTGGGGGCCGATCCCGGCGTGCTCTGCACTGATCCTGATGCCAACGACGCGTCCTGCCTCGGCCTGGTCCAGAAGCACCGCGTGGACCTCAACTGCGATGGCCAGCTCACGAACCAGGACTTCCTGTACCATGTCGCGATCATCATGGGAGCCATCGGCGGTCCCGGGACCGCCCACGTTGACGGCGATGGTCGCATGAACTTCTGCGACGACGACTCCGACGGGGATGGCGATCTGGACGTCGTGGACTGCGCTCTCCTCGATGCGACCGTGGGACCGACCCAGCCCGAGCTCTGCAACGGCCTGGACGAGAACTGCAACGGAAAAATCGACGAGTACCTCGGCGAGATCTCCTGCGGGGTCTCCATCTGCGAGCACAACGAACCAGCCTGTGTCGACGGCGCCCCTGCGGTTTGCGATCCCTTTCTCGGCGCGCTGGCCGAGGCCTGCAACGGCGTGGACGATGACTGCAACGGCAAGATCGACGACGACACCGACGTCGCGCTCTGCGCTGGGGACGGCCTCCCCCCGAACGGTGCCATGGTGAGCTGCATCGGAGGGCAATGCGCCGTCACCGCCTGCCTCCCGGGATGGGTGGACGTCAACGAGGTCCTGGGGGACGGCTGCGAATGCGCCGAGGATCCCGCAGAGACCGTCAACGCAACCTGCAGCGGCGCGACCCAGCTCGGCACGTTCGCCGACGCGGGGAACGGCTCATTGACCCTCGCGGTGGGCAATGAGCCGAGCGGGAACGAGGACTGGTACCGGTTCCACGCCCAGGACGTCGACGAGGGCACTACGGACAGCTTCCACGTCCGGATCAAGTTCGTGGTGAACCCGGACGACGCGTTCGTCTTCGACGTCCACTACGGTTCCTGCGCGCAGTCGAAGCAGATCTGCACCGGTGCGAGCGACATGGAGTGGTTCACGGATTTCTCCACGCCGAGCGCGACGGCGCCGCCCCCCACCCTCCCGGGTCCCGGGATCAACGGCGGCGGCGAGGCCTCATGTCGAGCCGACGCGGCCCACAAGGCCACGCCGACCAACTACGCCGACGACACCACTCCCTCCAGCCATCAGTGCGTGAACAACTCCGTTGAGTTCTTCCTCCGGGTGTACCGCCTCCCCGGCACCAAGCCACCCTGCCAGTCCTACAAGCTGGAGATCACGAACGGCGTATATTGATACCTCTGGGGAGGGAGGCTCTGCACGGAGGTGGTCACTTTTCACCGGAGAGCAACAGGGCCCTGGTCACAGGGTGTACAGGAGGGCCCTATTTGATCACTTCGTAGGAGACGGAGAGCACCTCAGTAACGCTGATCTTCCAGGGGGCGGCGCGAAACTCTCCAGGAAGAGCGATGGAAGGTAGCGATGTCCCTGCGGACACGGCCACACCGGAAGCCGGGAGTTGTTGCATGCCTTCGATCCCGGGTTTCTCGCCGAGGAGCCCTGCGTTCAAAGGATCGTTTCCTGACATCTGGGGGCTCCGGCCCATGTTCCCCCCACCCCCCGACGCAGCCTCCGAAGATTCCATCGGATTGTCAGACATGCCCTTGATGAACATGGCACGTCCGAGGGAGGCGCCGAGAACAGCCACGGTGGCTTCTGCTTTCTTCTTTGCGTCCAGAATGGCAGCATCTCTCGTCTTGGACCGGAGCGCCACTTCCTGCGTGTTGATGTACTGCACATCGAAGGCGTTGACGTTCTGCGTGGGGAGGACATCAATCAGGAAGGGCTGAACCATGGCGATGTCGGTGAATGTCAGAAAGACCTGGGCTTGACAGATGTAGATCGCGTCGGTCGTGTTCCGATTGGGTTGGCGCTGGGAAGGAAGGATGCGAATCCCCGCGGACTCGATCTGGTCCTCCGAGAGGCCAATTTTCTTGGCCTTCCGGCTGATCTCCTGGATACCGGCGCCGAGGCTCTTCGTCGCCTCGACCAGATCGGCTTCCTCCGAGGTGAGCTCCAGGTGAACACGCGCCTGATCGGCGTCAACCGCCGCGGTCGCCATACCGACCACCATGATGGTCTGTGTGTCCAGAACTCCACGCTCAATGTCCCCCGTCGGACCTCCCGCCCGGCAGCCGGCGAAGAAAAGCACGACGGACAGAGCGAGCACCTTCATGTGGATTGACTTCATGATTTTCCTCCTGGTTGACCGCCCCGGAACGACGTCCCGTGATGACGGTACAGTAGAGAAAGTCGAGCCGCGTGTAAAGGACCAAGCCGCACAGAGGACGTGTGAACAAGCCTGCAAACACCGTGCATTGCTGCGTGGGCGCTACATCGAAGCGAGGTCGAAGGGACCTCACATGGTTCAATCAGATGAGAAGAACCGCATGATTCGGGACATGAGGGTGTGCGGGTCGTGATCGGCGGGGTTCGCATTCTCTGCGGCCCGCTTCGCAGAGCGTGCCTCCTCCTCGGCGATCTGCATCCGGCGGGCGACGATGAGCTCGCTGATCCGACCCACGACCTCGGGATGGCTCTCGATGATCTTCTTGAAGACGCTCTTGTCCACGACCAGGAACTCGGTATCCCGCAGGGTGCGCACCGTGGCGCTCCTCCTCTCTCCGGTCATGAGCGACATCTCGCCGAAGTAGTCGCCCCGGGACAGGCGGGCGACAAAGGTATCCTCGCCCCCTGCGCCCTTGACGTCCACGGACACGGTGCCGTCCAGGATCACGTAGAAGCTGTGACCGGGGTCGCCCTGGCGCACGACGATCTCGTCCGCAGGGCAGAACTCACGCCGTCCGGCCGCGGCCAGGTAGTCCATGTCCTCATCGGAGAGCGGGCGGAAGAAGGACACCCGCTCGAGGATCGACCGGACCTCGCGGCCCTCGGCGCGCTCGTCCTCGGTCGCCTCCTCCTCCTTGACCTGGCGGAGGTAGACGTCGCTGATCGGGAAGGGGATCCGGATCCCCGCACGCTTCAGCGCGTACCAGATCCGGCTCATCACCTCATCCTCGACGATCTCCCGATCACCGAAGTCATTGATGAAGAACAGGATCTTGTATCGAATCGAGAAGTCCCCATATTCCCGGAGCAGGATCCGCGGGACCGGGTCCATGGACACCGCGGGGACCCGCCGGAGCACGTCCATGAAGATCCGCTTGACCTTCTCCGGCGGAGCGTTGTACGGAAGCCCGATGTTCACCTTGCGGCGGTGGTTTCGCGCGGGGCGCGAGTAGTTGATGATCGGCGCCTTCGTGATCACCGAGTTGGGGATCGTGACGATGTCCGCCCAGGGGGTCTCGATGGTCACCGAGCGCCAGTTGGTCTCGACGACCTTGCCCACCTGATCCGAGCACCTCACCCAGTCGCCGACATCGAAGGGCTTCTCCACGCTCATCGCGAGACCGGACACCAGGTTCCCCAGGGTGTCCTGCATCGCGAGACCGACGAAGAGGCCGACGAACCCGGCCGAGGCCAGGATCGCCGTGAGGTCCAGGCCCTGGTTCCCCAGGACCACGAAGAGGGCCACCAGGTAGACCAGCACCACGATGATGTCGCGGATGATCGCGGGGAACGGCGCCTCCCGGCGGCGGGTGATGGCCACGTCCACCACAGCGAAGGCGCCCACGAGGACCCCGGCGAGGGTGATGGTCCCGAGGGAGAGGAAATAGAGGAGCTTGAAGATACCGGGCAGGTAGAGACGCGAGAACAGCGCAACGGCGATGGTCCCCAGGTAGACATAAAGGAGGATGATCGGCACGCCCAGTCGCCTGCGAAGTGTCGGCGAGATGAACTGCTGGAGCGTCAGCAGGATGATCAGCATCGCGAGCCCGACCCAGAACCCGGCCGAGATGGAGTCGAACGCCGTGAGGATCTTGTCGAGGAACGGCAACTCCTGCCAGTCGTTCTGGAGTGCTTCGGGACCCGCGTCCCTGAACATCTTTGCCCAGTCGCTGAGCTTCTCCGTATCGGGCACCTCCTGTGCGCTCGCTGCGGAGGTCGCAAAGAGGGCCACGAGGGCGAGGATCACCATCAAGACCAGGCGTGTAACCATCATCGAGTCTCCCTGTCTCCGGCTGCCTTTATAGTCGGACATGCGACGCGTTTGCAAGTGACACCGTAGCGCCGGGCGTGGTAGAAAACGAGGCCGGGAACCGGAGTCACCCAGAAGGAGCCTCGCCATGACACGCCTGCTCATCGCCCTGACCGTCGCTGCGCTCGCATTCACGGGCTGCAAGAGTGAAGAAACGAAGGACGAGAAGAAGGAACCCGAGAAGACGATCGAGAGGAAGGCCGAGCCGAAAGAGGGGACTCCTGCGGCCGCCGACGAGGGGCTGACCGATCCAGAGGCGAAGACCGGGGCTGATCCGGGCGCGGAGCCCGTCGGAGACCCTTCGAAGCTCGCACAGCGAAGTGGGGACGACCGGCTCGAGGCCGGGGATCCCCCGAAAGAGGATCCGGCGACGGCCACGGAGACCGCGGCGGCCGGGCCGGTGGTGGTGCTGGAGACCAACCTCGGGGTGATCAAGATTGAGTTGACGCCGGAGCGGACCCCGATCACGGTGGAGAACTTCCTCCGTTACGTGAACGACGGATTCTTCCCGGACACGATCTTCCACCGGGTGGTCCCGGGGTTCGTGATCCAGGGTGGCGGCTTCACCGAGGACTTCACCAAGAAGGAGACCCGGGACGCCATCGAGAACGAGGCGGCCAAGGGGATCAAGAACGTTCGTGGCACCATCTCCATGGCCCGGACCCGGGACCGGAACAGCGCAACGAGTCAGTTCTTCATCAGCCTCTCGGACAACCCCATGCTCGACTACCACGGCGAGCACCCGACGGGGTACGGCTACGCTGCCTTCGGTCAGGTCATCGAGGGCATGGACGTGGTGGACGAGATTGCGGCGATCCCCACGGTACGCAAGGGTCCCTTCCCAAAGCCCGAGGTGCCCTCCTCGACGGTGCTGATCAAGAAGGCTTACGTACAGTAGCCGCTTCGCCCGGGCCCCGGAGTTCTTCCATGGATGACCGCCGAAGACGGGACGGGGACGACGACGCCCGGCTCGAGCTGGAGCGCATCCGACAGGCCCTCGGTCCCGCGGACAGGGAGCCCGACGAGGCCGCCCCCCGGACCGACCCCGGGACCGAGGAGCAGCGTGAGCTCCCGGAGCTCCCCCGAGAGGTCCCCGAGGACCGCTTCCTCAGGACCTTCGGTGACGGCAGCCGCGGCGCGCCCGTAGAGGAGATCCCCCTCCAGGGCTCCGCCGGCCTCGCCAGAGAGCAGCGGCTCTCTGGCGTCGAGTTCGAGGACGACATCGACGGGATCCTCGTCGGCGCCCTCGCGGACCTGCCCCCCCCCCGCTCCCCTGTCGGAGGGGCCCCACACCCGACTCCCCCCGTGGGAGGGGCGTCCACGCCCCGATATCGGCCCGTGGACGGGCCTCCAACACGGAGGGCCGGCGCAGATGCGACCCTCGTGATCTCCAGCCTCGCCGGGATCCTGGTGTTCGTCGCGCTCTTCCTCCGGTCCGTCCTGTCCTACCAGGGCGTGGAGTACATGGGCGTCGACTCCGGCGACATCGCCGGGACGATCTTCCAGATGTTCCGCGACACGATCATCCTGGCGCAGGTCACGGTCCTCGGGATCCATCTCCTCCTGGGTGTGGCCGCAGGCCTCTGTGCGGGGCTCCTGCTGCTGGTGACCCGGAGGCTCCTGAACCTCCCCGGCGGACGGCTCGTCACCTTCGGGATCGCCCTGGTCCTCGTCGGCCTCGCCCACGTCCTGGTCCTCGGGCACACGATGGCCCTGCAACCCCAGCTCTTCACGGACACCTGGTACGCCCGGGGTGGTGTCTCCAGGCTCGTCCAGGTCTTCTTCAGCGACTGGTGGCCGATCTGGGCGACGCCAGGACTGGGCCTCCTGGCCGTCCTCTACCTGGGAATCGGCGGCGCGGTCCTGGTCCTCCGCCGGGGCGGCCCCGGAAGGATCCTGGCCGGGCTGCCGTTGCTGGGCGCAGGGTTGGTCCTGGGAGCCGCGCTCTGGTCCCCGCAGCCAGGGGTTCCCCCGGACCGGCAGGACCGGCTGAACATCTTGATCCTGTCAGCGGACTCCCTTCGGGAGGACGCGCTCGATCACGGGACGGAACGAGGCTTCGCGCGGCTCGTCGACGAGGGGTTCGTCTTCGAGGACGGCTGGACCTCCATGCCGCGCACCCTCCCGGCCTGGGTGAGCTTCCTCACCGGTCTCCGCCCCTTCCGGCACGGGATCCGGAACATGTTCCCGTCCCACGCTGAGATGGCCCGGGTCGAGCGCACGGTGGTCCACCGGTTCCGCGAGGCCGGCTACCAGACCGCGGTCTTCTCGGACTTCGCTGGGGACATCTTCACCCGCATGGACTTCGGCTTCGAGACCGTCGACGCCCCGAGCTTCTCCCTGGACTCGAACGTCCGCCTGTTGAACTGGAAGCTCCACCTGCACATGGTGGCCTGGCTTCGGACCTTCGGCGTCCAGGACTGGATCCCGAACGTCCGGGCCTGGGAGCGCATGCCCCTGGCCGACGCGGTCACCGACGACCTCCTGGGCTGGCTGGCCGCGCGGGACGCGGGGCGGCCGTTCCTGGCGACCTTGTTCTGGTCTTCCACGCACTTCCCCTTCTCCACCCCCTACCCCTTCTACCGCCTCCATGCGACCAGCGGGTACGACGGCCCCAACCGGTACATGAAGACCGACATGGAGAGCACCGTGAGCGACGTCGAGCGTCAGCGCGTGCGGGCCCTCTACGCGGCCAGCGTGGACGCGGTGGACCAGGAGGTGGCGCGGGTCCTGGATGTCCTGGAGGACGCGGACCTGCTGGACAACACCGTGGTGATCCTGATGGCGGACCACGGTGAGAACCTCTACGAACACGACTTCGGGGTGACCCACGGGGATCACCTCTACGGCCAGGCCTCCCACCGCATCCCCTTCGTGGTCCGGCTCCCCGGGGGTGCGGGCGGGTCGGGCGGTCGAACCGCGCGGGGCATCGACCTCACCCCGACCCTCCTGGCCCTCGCGGGGCTGGAGGCCCCGGAGGGGTTGGACGGGGTCGCGCTCTTCGACGGACCGGCTCGACCGGGGGGCGACATCCCCGCGGTGGTCCCTGCGGCGGTCCCTGCGGCGGTGTACTCCGAGACGGGCCTGGTCTTCACGCACTACGACACGGATCGCCTCCGGGACGCGTACATCGTCTTCGAGAACTCCCTGCGCCTCCTCGACGTGACGCCCCACGGCTGGACCATCTTCTTCCAGCCCGGGTACCTCCGCGCCTTCCTCCTGGCGAAGCACCGGATGTGGCTGCGCTGGCCCCACAAGCTCCTCTACGTGCCGACCCGCCAGGGCCCTCGCTGGGAGCTCTTCGACCTGGAGAAGGATCCCGGGGAGACCGAGAACCTCTTCGACGAGGGGGATCCCCTCTCCCGCCAGCTGAGGGACGAGCTGGTGCGCACCCTGGAAGCCGCCGGTGACGTGCACCTGGAGCACGGCTACCTGACCCCGAACTGACATGACCTGGCTCGTCCTGCTCCTGAACCTCCTGGTCCTCTGGCTCCTCTGGGACGTCCTCCCCGGGGCGGGCTCCTGGTCCCTCGCTGCCCTCCTGGTCCTCTGGGGGGGGCACCGGCTCCTCGGGGAGCGCTACCGCCTCCGGCGGGCCCTGCGCAGGGTGGACCGGCTGGACGGCCGGGAGTTCGAGGTGCTCCTTGCGCGGATCTTCCGGCGCCGGGGCTGGCGGGTCGAGATCACCTCCGGCGGCAAGGACTTCGGCGCGGATCTCATCCTCGAGAGGCGCCGCCGCCGGGTCGCGGTCCAGGCCAAGCACCTCACCAGCCGCAACGCGGGCAACGAGTCCGTGCAGCAGGCCATTGCGGGCGCCTCGTACTACGAATGCGATCGGGCCATGGTGGTGACCACGGCCCGCTTCACGGATTCCGCGGTGAAGCAGGCGGAGCGCGCCGACATCGAGGTGGAGCTCCTGGACATGGACGACCTGTGGCGGCTGGTTTGAACCCCGCTACTGATCCCAGTCGTCCTCGCAGAGATAGCCCAACACCTGGCCGTTCGGCACGTTGGTGCAGTTGAGGTCGTTCCAGGCGCCGCTGCCGCTGATTGCGGCGCAGTCCTCGTTGCCGGCGTTGTTGGGCTCGGAGCCGGTCCAGCCGGTCCAGCCCCAGGCCTCACCGGTGACCCACTTCCAGACGCCCTCGTTCTGGCCGTCGGAGGCGCCGATCCAGGAGACCGACGCGGCGAGGGTCTTGACGAAGTTGTTCTCCACGCCGCTGGTGATGGTGGCCAGGTGGCCGCCCGTGGCCCAGTTGCCGCAGTTCATCTGGGCGCCGTTCCAGGAGAACTGCCCCGAGAAGTACTTGTAGCAGTTCCCGCCGAAGACCGTGCCGATGCAGGACTCACAGCCCTCGAGGCCCACGGTCGCGTTGTCCGAGGCGGGGAGCCCCGGGTGGGACGGATCCGACGGCGTGACCGCGCAGGTCCACTCCTCGCAGCCGCCGCAGTTCCACGCGGGGCAGCCGCTGGTGGCCTCCGCGGGCACGACGGCGCCGGTGATCTGGGGCTGGATGACCCCGTCCTTGTACCAGGTGTAGGTGTACGCCACCGGATCGTTCTCCGGATCGAAGGAGCCGATGATCACCTGGCACTCGAGGGGATCGTCGTCGACCGGGAGGTCCGGGACCAGGGAGATCACCGGTGTGGACGGCGGGTAGTTGGGCACCGGCGCGCAGGTCCCGTCCGGGGGGGTGGCCGTGCTCCAGGCGGGATCCCCCTGGAGGTACCCGTGGTGGAGCCAGGCGCCAACGTCGAAGGCCACGTTCCCCTGGGTCTGGTCGAAGGACCAGAGGGCCACGGTGTCATCGTCTCCCTCCAGGGACGGAGCCGGATTGAATGGCGCCGAATAGATCACGGCGTCGCTCAGCCGGATCTCGTCGAGTCCCCCCTCGAAGAAGCTGCTCCAGGCCCCGCCGACCGGGTCCCAGGCGCAGCCGATGGCGAGGGGCAGGTTGTCCACCGCGGGCACCACGGCGACCCCGGTGGCCTGGCTGGCCTTGATCCCGTCGACCCAGATCTGCAGGGCGGTCCCCGTGTGGACCACCGCGACGTGCTGCCATCCGGCCTGGAAGTCCAGGGCTGCGCTGACTTGTGCGCCGGAGGGACCATAGGTCTGGAACAGGAACGCCCCCCCGGGGGCGACCCAGCCCCGCCAGACCCGGCCGCTCACCCCCGGACCCCGGTCCAGCGCGAAGACCACCCCGGCGGTGTTGGCCTGCAGCTTGATCCACGCCTCGAGGGTGAACGCCCCCGGCACGGAGAGCAGCGCCTGGGCGGGCACCACCACGCGGTCCCCGCTCCCGTCGAAGAGCAGGGACCCGCACCCGCAGTTGGGGACCGCCTGCCCCGCGCAGGTCCCCCCGACGCACTGGTCCCCCACGGTACACGGGTCCTCGTCGTCGCAGGGACCGGGGAGGACGAAGTGAACGCAGTCGTTCACTCCGCACTCGTCCTTGGTGCAGACGTCCCCGTCGTCGCAGTTCACGTGGCCCGTCTGGGAGATGCACTGACCGGCCTGGCAGAGGTCCTCGAAGGAGCAGGGATCCCCGTCGTCGCACGCCGCACCGTTGTCCGGGGCGAACTTGCAGCCGAACCCGGGCTCGCACCAATCCTGGGTGCAGGGATCCCCGTCGTTGCAGTCCTTCGGGGCGCTGCCGATGCAGAGGCCCCCCTGGCACTGGTCCGTGAGGGTGCACGGGTTCCCGTCGTCGCAGGGCGTGATCAGGTCCTGGTACTGGCAGCTGAACACCGGATGGCAGGTGTCCGCTGTGCACCCGTTCCCGTCGTCACACACGAGGGCAGCGCCGGAGACACACGCCCCCCCGGCGCAATGGTCCCCCTGGGTGCAGAGGTTCTGGTCGTCGCAGGCGATGCCGTCGAGGTTCGAGGTCTTGCAGCCCAGGGACGGCAGGCACGCATCTGCCGTACACGGATTCCCATCGAAGCAGTCGACGCTGCCCGTTGGGATGCAGACGCTGGCCTGGCAATGGTCACCCGTGGTGCAGAGGTTCCCGTCATCGCAGGGGCCGGAGCCCGGCAGGTGCTGGCACGCGCCGTTCGCCGGGAGGCATGCGTCGTTGGTGCAGGGGTTCTGATCGTCGCAGTCCTTCTGCCCACCGGGCTGGCACACGCCGTTGACGCAGTGGTCACCGAGGGTACAGGGGCTCCCGTCCTCACAGGTGAAGGTGTTGGGCGCGTGGAAGCACTCCCCGCTGTCCACGTCGCAGGTGTCCGTGGTGCAGGGGTTCCCGTCGTCGCAGTCCACGAGGGTCTGCCCCGGGATGCAGCTCCCCTGGTAGCAGTGATCGTTTTCGGTGCAGGGATTCCCGTCGTCGCAGGGCAGATCGTTGAACGGGAAGGTGCAGCCGACCCCGGGGTCGCAGATGTCGTTGGTGCAGAAGTTGGCGTCGGCGCAGGAGACCGGAGCGCCTGCGCAGACTCCGGCCTCGCAGACGTCCCCGGTGGTGCAGGCGTCCCCGTCGTCGCAGGGCCCCTGGAAGGGCTGGTTGACGCAACCCGTGGCCTCATCGCAGGAGTCCTGGGTGCACGGGTTTCCGTCGTTGCAGTCGAAGTCCGGCCCGAGGCAGATCCCCTCGACGCAGGCGTCCGGCCAGGTGCACGGCGCCCCGTCGTTGCACGGCTTGTTGTTGAAGGTGAGCATGCAGCCCTCACCGGGCACGCAGACCTCGTCGGTGCAGGGGTTGCCGTCGTCGCAGTTCAGCGGGAGACCGATGCAGGCGCCGGCCTCGCACCACTCATCCAGGGTGCACGGGTTGTCGTCCTCACAGGGCACGCCTTGAACCAGGTTCTTCAGGGCACAGTTCCCGGTCGCCGGCTGGCAGACGAACTCCTTGCAGACCGCGCTGGTGGCGGGGCAGCTCACGATGGTGTCCTCGTCCAGGGAGCAGGTCCCGTCCGCGTCGCAATTCAGGGTGCCGTTGCAGGCGTCCCCGTCCTCGTAGATGTCGCAGTCGGCGTCGGAAACGCAGCTGCAGATCTTGCTGCCGCCCTTGCACTCCCCGCTCTGGCAGTGGTCGTCGATGGTGCACTCGAAGCCGTCGTCACAGGGCTCTGTGTTGAACGTGTAGTAGCAGCCGCCGGCGGGCCCCCCGCAGTCGTCGTCCGTGCACGGGTTCTCGTCGTCGCAGTCCACGGGGACGGGCTCGAGGCACTCTCCATCCGCGCAGCCGTCTCCCTCGGTGCAGGGGTTGTTGTCGCTGCAGGACTTCTCCCAAGCGGTCCCGGACCCGTCGGTGTTGCAGAGGATCTGGACCATGTCCTGAAAGCAGGTCAACGCGCCCGGGGCGCAGACCCTCTGGACGCAGCCCTCGGGGTCACAGCGGAAGCCGTCATCACAGTCATCGTCCTCGAGGCAAGAGACGCACTCGCCGGTGGTCTCGTCGCAGACCCCCTCCGGGCAGTCCCCGTCGGAGGCGCAGCCATCGGGCCCCTTGACACACTGCTTGTCCTGGCAGATCCAGTCCTTGGGGCAATGCTCGTCCTCGAGGCAGACCACGCAGGTGAGGGTTGCGGGATCGCACCATCCAGGCTCGCACTCGCCGTGCCCGCCGCACATGCCTCCCGGGAGATCCGGCGGGACCCAGACGTCCTCCGTGGCGTCGCCGAGTCCGCCGGTGTCGGGGAACACCAGCCCGACGGGGGGCGAGTCACCGGAGCTGCACGAGGACGCAGCGAGGAGGACGAAGACGAGGACGGGGCCTACACTGGTCGTACCGCGCATCTGCATCACCTCATACACACCGCAGGCCAGGGATCGTCGCCATTGTATCAGACCCCGCTTGATCTGCCAGCACGCAAGCGGTCACAATGGCGTGGATTGGATGCGCCACCGGAGACATGATCATGTACGCAAGACTCTGTGCTCTTTGTGCTTGTTCTGTTTGTAGTTTTTGCTTTTTGGTGTCCTGCGGCGGTGGGAGCGGCGCGGGAGTCGGGGACACGGGCACGGACACGGTCACGGTCACGGACACGGTCACGGACACGGTCACGGGCACGGACACGGTCACGGTCACGGACACGGTCACGGACACGGGACCCGAGGTCGAGGAGACGAGCCTTGGGTCCTTCGTCAACCCGTTGATCGGCACCGGCGGCACGGTCAACGGCGTCATCTCCTACCGCATCGGCAGCGCCTTCGTCGGCGCCTCCGTGCCCTTCGGGATCCTGAAGCTCGGGCCCGACACGAAGCACGCGCTCTGGGGCGAGCCCGTCTTCACCCACTGCTCCGGGTACTGGTACGAGGACACCCACGTGTCGGCCTTCTCCCACATGCACCTCCACGGCACCGGTGCGGTGGACTACGCCACCCTCGGGGTCATGCCCGGACTCGGCATGCACAGCGGCCGCATCACCGAGGCCGGGCGGATGCTCCCCCTGGACCATGGGAAGGAGCACGTGGAGCCGGGATACTACCGCATCGAGCTCGGATCACCGGCCATCGTGGCAGAGATGACCGCGACGAATTGGGTCGGGGTCCACCGGTACACCTTCCACGACACGGATCAGGCGGTGGTGCTCATCGATCCGGCCCACGAGGTCGCGGACTGCGACATCCCCGCCGTGGAGATCACCATGGACCCGGCCACGGGCGCGGCGGAGGGGTGGCTGGACAGCGGCTGCGGCTTCGCCGGGCGCTTCGGTGGCTACCGCATGTACTACTCCGCCCGCTTCGACACGGTCCCCGTCGAGGCCGGGGTCTGGGAAGGGGATGCGCTCCTGGACGACGCCGTGAGCGCCGCCGGGGCCGAGGCCGGGGCCTGGTTCCGCTTCGACGTGGATCGGGACCACCCGGTGGAGCTCGCGGTGGGCATCTCCTTCGTGGACCTGGACAACGCCCGGGCCCACCGCGACCAGCAGGTCGGCGACCGGGGCTTCGATGCGATCCGCGCCGAAGCCCACGAGGCCTGGGAGGAGGCCCTCGGCCGCGGCCGGGCCATCTTCCCCGACGACACCCCCAAGGACGTGGTGATCCAGTACTACACCTCCCTGTACCACGCCTTCCTCATGCCCTCGGAGTGGTCCGAGCACGACGGGCGCTTCATGGCCTTCGACGACACGGTGCACCAGGTGGACGACTTCACCTACTACACCGACTTCTCCATGTGGGACACCTATCGGAACCTGCACCCCCTCCTGTTCCTCCTCTTCCCCGAGGAGAGCTCGGACATGCTGCGGTCCCTCGTGGACATGGGCACCATCACCGGGTGTCTGCCCAAGTGGGTGCTCGCCAACGGCGATTCGGGCTCCATGATCGGCTTCCCGGCCAGCATCATCGTCGCGGACGGCTGGCTGCACGGGATCTCCATCCCCGACGAGGACCTCGCGTACGAGCAGCTCCTTCGCGGCAACGGCGTCCAGGTCGGGGACGCCCCATACCCCGATGGGTGCAGGACCCGGGACGGGGTCGACACCTACGTGCAGTACGGCTACCACCCCTATGACCTCCACGGGGGATCGGTCTCCAAGACCCAGGAGATCGCATGGGCCGACTACTGCGTGGGCCGCATCGCCGAAGCCCGGGGGGACGTCCCCAGGACCACGGAGTTCATGAAGCGCGCCCTCTCCCCCTTCAACCTCTACAACCCCGAGGTCGGCTTCTTCGACGCCAAGGACAGCGCCGGCGCCTGGAAGGGGGGCTTCGATCCCTTCACCTGGAAGGACCAGTACACCGAGAGCAACGCCTGGCAGTACCTCTGGCTGGTTCCCCAGGATCCCGGCGGCCTTGCGGCGATCATGGGCGGCGTGGAGACCTACTTCGCGCGGCTGGACGAGCTCTTCACCGAGACCGCGAAGCACGACAACCCGCTGACACCACCGGCTCATTATTTTCAAGGGAACGAACCGGATATCCACTTCTCGTTCATGTACTCCCTCATGGGACGACCGGCGGGATCTGCCGAGTGGTCCCGTTGGATCATGGACAACGAATACCAGGTCGGTCCCATGGGCCTGGCGGGGAACGACGACGCGGGTACCATGGCCGCCTGGTACGTCTTCGCCGCCCTCGGCTTCTACCCCATCCCCTGCACCGGGCGCTACGCGCTGGGCAGCCCCCGGGTGGCCGAGGCCTGGCTCCACGGCGTCGACCAGCCCCTCCACGTCGTCGTCGAGGACGCCTCGGAGGCCCGCCCGTTCATCGCCAGCGTCACCTGGAACGGCGTGGCGGTGGAGACGCCCTGGATCCCCCTGGAGCGGCTGCGGGCCGGCGGTGAGGTGGTGTTCACCATGTCCTCGGAGCCCACGGAGTTCGGGGTCGGCATCACCAGCGAGCCGCTGGCCGATCTCTACGAGATACGGTGATCCGGAAAACTCCTGGAAATTTGCGCGGGATCCCCCGCGAGGTACGATGACCTCGCAAGTTGGGAGGACCGCCATGACCCGAACCTATACGTTCACGCCGCGCCTGAGGATGCTCAACCCAGGCCTCGTCAAGGTAAGCATCCTCGTCGGACTGGCGTTCGGCGTACTGCTCTGCCCGACCTTCGGTGAACGCTGGCGTCGGGTCCAGACCCTGCACGCCGAGGAGGGGAGCCAGCCTTCCCCCGCGGAGTCGACCATTTCCGACATCGCTGATGAGGGGGAGGAGCTCTTCGCAGGTCCCCCGACGCCGGCGGACATGGCCCCCAGACCCATCGAGCTGGAGTCCGGCGTCGACGGGACCCAGGTGACTCCGGGCGCCCTGTCTCTCGGCGCCGCGACCGTGGAGGACGGGCGCTTGGTCCAGGATCTCGGCGATGGACGAAAGGTGGTCTATACCGTCGACCCGAGGATCCAGGACACCATGAAATCGATGGTCGAGTCCTACTCCCCGCCCCTCGCCAGCGTCGTCGTCATGGAGCCGTCCACCGGCCGGATCCTCGCCATGGTCGACTACTCCTCCATCGATGAGCTGAAGGGTGAGCCCCTGAGCCTCCGCGCCGAGGCCCCGGCGGCCTCCATCTTCAAGCTCGTCAGCAGCGCAGCGCTCCTGGAATCCGGGAAGGTCGCCACGGACACTCCCATCTGCTACTCCGGCGGAAAGAGCCGTATCACCCAGCGTCACCTGCGGTACGACCCGGAGCGGGACCGTACCTGCAAGAACCTGGGCCAGGCCCTGTCGGCCTCCGCGAACCCGGTGTACGCCCGGTTGACCAGTCGCTACCTCAACGCCACCGAACTCCAGCGCGCTGCGGACCGCTTCGGGTTCAACCAGACCCTGCCCTTCCTCTGGCCGGTCCAGACCAGCCGGGCACGGATCCCCAGCGACGATCTCGAGCTGGCGCGCAGCTCCGCAGGCTTCGGTCACACCCACCTCTCCCCCCTCCATGCGGCCATGATGGCCTCCGCGGTGGGGAACCACGGGACGATGATGGCGCCGGTGATCGTGGACCACATCGAGACGTCGGGGGAGCCGATCTACTCCTGGAAACCCTCGGTCCTCGCCCACGCGACCGCCCCTGAGATCGCCGCGACCATCGCAGCGATGATGGTGGGGACCACCAAGGACGGCACCGCCGCCAAGTACTTCCACAAGGCGAACGCCCAGGTGCGCAAGCTCGATGTCGCCGGGAAGACCGGCTCCCTCACCGGCGACATCGCCGGACAGCGGTTCAATTTCTCCTGGTTCGTCGGCTTCGCGCCGGCAGAGAATCCCGAGGTCGCGGTGGCGGTCATGGTGGCGAACGATCCGAAGTGGAAGGTGAAGAGCACCTACCTGGCGCGGGAAGCCCTCGAGAGCTACTTCGCCGGCGTCGACGCTCCGTCGCCCGCCCATACCGCCTCTGCGTCGGACGCTTTCTGAACCAGCCGGGTGACGTCCACTCCGATCTCCAGCACCTGCCGGCTCCCGTCCCGCCCGATCAGGGGGACCGCAAAGACCTCGTAGTGCAGCCCGTTCTCCCGGTCGTACGCCAGGTGTGTCGTCACCGGTGGCGCCCCCTCCCGGAAGAGGACCTCCATGGGACAATCGTCCGGATCGCAGGGCTCCCGCACCCCCCGGAAAACATTGAAGCACAGCTCGCCAACCCGATCGCCGAAGCGTCGCCGCAGGTTCGAGTTCATGTAGAGGACCCGGTGATCCGAGCAGCGCTCCACCACGATGCCCAGGTTGGGCAATTCGAGGATCTGGGCGAGGATCCCGTCCTCAAAGACGGTCCCCTCCTCGTCGAGGCGCAGCACGGGCTCCGAGCAGGACTCCACCAGCCGCTTCTCCACGGACTCCACCCGGACCATGAGGCTCCGGTTCCGGCCACGGAGCTTGGCCAGCTCCTGTCGCAGTTCGAGGACCTGGACGACCCAGGCCCCGTACGAGTCCACCACGCCGATGAGCTGCCCGATGTGGGCCTCCCGCCGGTCCATCTCCCGGGGCAGGTGCGCGACGACGACGATCCGGACCCGGGACACACCGCACCACTCGAGGCGCACCGGTACGGCAAGGAGATCCTCCTCTCCCGGGTCATCCGACCCCAGGACGCGGTCATCCCGGGCGCAGCGCAGGGCGAAGGCCTGAAGATCCTCGCGGCTCGCGGGGCCACCGATGGCGCAGCAGGTGTCGCCGCCGTCATCCATGGCGCAGACAAGCGCCGGGCACCCGGAGGCGGAGCTCCACCGGGAGACGAGGTCCACGAGCCGTCTCGTATCCACGAGGGACGAGAGCGCCGGCGCTGGCTCGACACGCTCCCGGGCTGAGGACTCCGGGGCCCCGTCGTCGGGCAGGTAATGCCAGCGGAGGTTCTGGTACACCCACCGCCCCCGTCGATCACTCGAGTTGTCGCCCATGGCACCTCCCGGACCCATGGTGTCACAGGCCTCTGGAGGCATCAATCAGGTTGTGTGATGTCGGGAAAAGTCGAGGCTACAGAGCCGTGACCTGATTACTCGGCGGGGGCGGCCTCGGGGGCCGGGGCGACCTCGGGGGCCGTTCCTTCAGGGGCGACCTCGGGGACCTCGTCCTCGCCGATCTCCGGCGGGGTGGCCTTTTCCTCGTCGTCCATCGCAGGGGGCGCACCCATGCCGCCGCCGCCCATGGCGCCCATGACGGCCATGAGGTCGCCGCTGGCCTCGAACTGGGCCAGGACCGGCTCGATCTGCTTCAGGGTCGCGATGATCTCCGCTTTGTTCTTGGTCAGCTCGGCCATCGCCTCCTTGGCCTCGGCCGCGGCGCCCTTGATCTCGTCCCAGTCCTTGGCCATGTCTTCGGGGATCCAGTAGCCGTCGACCTTGACCAGCTCGCCCTCTTCGGTCTCGTCGCCGAAGGTGATCTTGAGCTTGGCCTTGTCAGCGGTCTCCTCGATGGTCTCCACCTTGAGGCTGGCGGCCAGCTTGAAGAAGTCCATGACCTCGGCGTTGCCGCTGGCCTTTGCCATCTCGAGGAGGCCCTTGGCCACGACGGTACCCTGCTCGCTCACGAACTTGTCCAGGTCGAAGGTCGCGAAGGTGTCGTACTTGTCGAAGCCGGCGGCCTTGATGCCCTTCCAGGCGTCGAGGATGCCGTCCACCGCCATGGTGATGTCTTTGGCGGGGGCCTCCGGGCCGGCGAAGGCCGCGATCTGCTGGACGAGCTTGTCCTTGTTCTTCTCCACCGCGTTCAGGACGCGATCCAGGACGGCCACGACGGCCTCGAAGACCTCCTTGTCCATCCCGGTGGTGACGACCTTGACGACGGAGGAAAGGTCGGCCCGGTAGGACGGAGGCACGAGGCCCCAGACGCCCTGCACGTTGCCGATGATCAGGTACCCGGCGAAGGTGGTGACCGTCTTCTCTGCGGTGAGGCCGGAACCGTCACCCTCGGGGGCCGTGGCGGGCACGTCCGTCGCAGGCTCGTCCTTGGCGGGTGCATCGACCACGGGCTCATCCGTTGCGGGCTCGGCCTTGGCAGGCTCGTCCGTGGCAGGCTCGTCCGTGGCAGGCTCGGCCTTCGCAGGCTCGACCTTCCCAGGCTCGGCCTTCTCGGGTGCATCCTTGTTCTCGGGCTCGGCCTTCTTTTCCGTCTTGGCCTCGTCCTTCTTTTCACCTTCCTTCTTGTCCCCACCACACCCGGCCGCCAGACCGAGGAGCGCAACGAGGACCACCAGCTTCGTCATCCACTTCATTGGTATTTCTCCTTGACCAAAGTCGTTGACGGGGCCTTTTTTACACCAATCATCGCGCCCACGTCAAACGGAAATCACCTGCTTGACCGTGGGCGAGTCCGCGATATCTTTACGGGGGCATGGAGGCACGGATGAGCGGCAGGAAGCAGAAGGACAAGGAACCTCCGAAGGATCCCTGGGATGCCCCGGTGAAGGGCACCCGGGATCAAGGTGACGGAGAAGGCGATACGGTCCGAATTCCCGTGGAGATCGTCCATGACCTCGTTGAAGCGAGCGCCCACGATCCCGTTCCAGATCCCCGCGACCTCCACATCGCCGACCTCGAGCTCCGCCTCAAGGGGACCGAGCGGCTCCTCGAGCAGACCCGATCCGCTTACCGCAACCGTGAAAAGGAGCTCGAAGCGGCCCGCGAGCGCCTGGAGCGCGACCGGGAGAAGCACCTGGAGCGCGCCAGGGTCAACCTGCTTGAGCGGCTCTTCGAGCCCATGGACAACCTCGACCGCTCCCTCTCGTCCGCGGCCGACTGGTCCGGGCTTGACGAACGGACCGAGGGGCTGCTCGACGGCCTGACGATGGTCCGTCGTCAGCTCCGGGACCGCCTCGAGGAGCTCGGCCTCGAGCGCTTCGAGCCTCTGGGGGAGCTCTTCGATCCCAACATCCACGAGGCCCTCAGCGTGGTCCCTGTCAAGGACCGGGAGATGGACGGGAAGGTCGTCGAGGTCTGGGAGCCCGGCTATCGGTGCGGTGAGGTCATCATTCGGGCCGCCAAGGTCGTCGTGGGCCGCAAGGGCTGAGTCCGGACATCACTTTCCATGAATCGCATCCATCACCTCTTTGGGAGGCTCGAAGCGCCACAGCTTTCCCTTGAGCCGGCCCGGGGTCTCGCCGCGCATGCCGCCGAGGATCCGGCCCGCAGCGACCCGGATCGCCAGGGGCGTGGCGTCGCTGGTGGCCAGGGCCATGACGAAGTCCGCGTCCTCAGCGGGGACGTGGGGACGGCAGACGTCCAGGAGCCGCACACGGAGGTCCGCAGGGATGCCCCGGACCGTGACGAAGCGACGGGACGCGACCCAGACCTCGGGCGAACAGCGCTCCGCGGCAGCCACCAGGAGGG
This sequence comes from Pseudomonadota bacterium, assembly GCA_043815665.1. Classification (GTDB taxonomy): domain Bacteria; phylum Myxococcota_A; class UBA9042; order CAIXZC01; family CAIXZC01; genus CAZNWW01. The sequence continues at coordinate 6,202 of JBDRIT010000082.1, read as the reverse complement.
TCGAGGCCTGTTCGATCTCGCCCAGGGCCAGCGCGCCCAGCTGTGCGACGATCGTCCCCTCGTCGCGGAGCGCGTTCCGCTGCTTCAGCACGCGGCCGTTCCACCGGCCGAGCTCCTTCTCCAGATCCAGAGCAGCGGACCCGCCTTCCTCTCCACCGGGCAGGAGCCGCACGTACCGGAGCGGAGGCTCGACGCCGTCGAGCCCCCCGGGGGCACAGACCAGCCAGCGACGGCCCGGCGCGTAGTGCCCCACGTAGACGCAGAGGCCGCCGCAGGGGAACGACGCGGCGCATCTCTCCGCCGCACCCTCCGGGTCACCGTCGTAGGGCATGAACGAGGACGCCTCGGACAGGAACGGTGACCCCATCGCCCCCTGATCCCGAAGATCGGGGTCCGGATGCGGAACCAGGACCCCGGGCAACGCGGCGGACCGATCCAGGGGGGTGCTGTCGAACCCGCCGGCCTTCACCAGCGCGTCCCCCCGGACCCGCAGCGCACCGTCCAGCGCGTCGAGCCGCCAGATCTCCAGCCGCTCCCCCACCCCGCCGTCCCCCGGGTTCAGAAGCCACAGTGACACCGGCGGCAGGTGGGGCACACAGGTCTGATGCTGGTAGAGCAACGCCGCCTCGCCATCCGTCGACCAGGCAATCACGTGCTGCTCGACCCGGCAGCTGGGCCCCACCGCGGGGAGGGGCGCAGTCAGCAGGGCCAGGCTGATCAGGAGTGGATTCATGGCTGGTGCTGCTGTCCGTCTGAGGTGATGTTCGCACCGTCGGGGCCGCAGATGGTGCGGACCTGGTTGTTCCCGCCACCGTCGCAGGCCCAGATGCCCCCGACGAGGAGGAGCGCCACCGGCGCGAAGGACCCCAGGCCTCTGCCCTCGGAGCCTCCGGAATCGTTTTCTTGAGTCGACATCGCCTCTGATCATACAATCGACCGGTACTGGAGACAACGGGACACTGCCTCGGAGGGTCGCATGGGACAGGGCGAGAATCGACGCATCCATCATCGATGGGAGTCCAGGGACACGATCTACGGCTACGTGGACGGCGCCAGGTTCGCCGCGAAGTCCGAGGATCTCAGCTCCGGCGGCCTGTTCATCGAGACCCGGGACGATGTCCCCGTCGGGGCCCTGATCTCCCTTGTGTTCCGGACCCAGATGAAGTCCGAGGAGCCGCCCATCTTCCTCGTTGGCCGCGTCATGCGGCGCCAGGTGACCCCGGCGCAGGGGATCGGCCTTCGCTGGGAGAAGGCCGTGTTCACCGGGCCTGTGGCGGTCCTCCACGACTTCCTCGTGGCGCACCTCCGGCTGGTGGATCCTGCGGTGGTCACCCTCACCGGAACCCGGGGTGAGGCCCAGGCCGTCTACCACTTCAACGCGCTCCCGGAGGCGCCCGTCACGGCGCCCTCCATGGAGGTGCCCGACACCATCCGGCGCGGCGACGTCCCCCTGGACTCAGGCCCGGTCACCTCCCGCATCAGCCGGAAGAGCAGCCTCGCACCGGCGAACGTCCCGTCGCGGATCTCCCTGGACGGCGAAGAAGAGCCGATCCAGGTCCTCGCACTGGGCGTCAAGAGCATGTTCACCTCCGCCCCCCCCACCCTCCTCATCCAGGCGGACATCGAGGTCACCGTGACCCTCTCCGTCCGGACCCGCACGGGCATCGCGGAGATCGCCTGTCTCTGCGTGGTGACGCGGTTCGAGGAGGGGAACGAGGACGATCCGGACACCCTGGATCTCGAGATCATCGACGTGAGGGAGCAGAAGGACCACGTCGGCCTGCTCTCCCGCTACGTCCGCTGGCTGCATTTCAACGCCCTGACCGATGGGTAGGAGACCACGGGCGCGGCACGTGCTCATCGCTCTATGCCTGGCGACGCTGGGTCCGGGGTGCAGCGGTCCCGGACCGCACGGTGCGCCGGAAGACGCGGCCTTCGACACGGCCGCCGAGGTGCTCACGGACGTCCTGTCCCCCGGCGACGCCGCCGTGGACCGCCTGGAGGCACTGGACACGACTCCGGAGCTCCTGCCCGATCCCGACATCCAGGGAGACGTCGTCCTGCCCCGCTGCCCCACGGGCCTGCCGGACTTCGTCACTGTGCTCGGCGGGGGCGGATTCCTGGTGGAGCAGCCCGGCTGGGACCTGTACGTCACCGTGCTCGCAAGCGGGATCATCCGGCTCCGCTGGCTGGACACCGGGACCTCGCCGGACGTCGACCTCTCCTACGCGGTGGTGCCTCAGGAAGCGCTCGAGGCGGACATCGAGGCGGCCGGGGACGCGTCCTGCACCCACCTGGTCATCGAGACCGGACTCCTGCAGGCGGTCATCGGCCCCGATGGCGCCGCCGTCGCACAGGGCGGTGCCGCGCCGTTCTACGCGGCCCCCTCCCGACCGGCCCGGGACCCCGTCACCGGCGCAGTGACGGCCACCCGCCTCATCGCCCCGACGGACCATTACTACGGATTTGGTGAAAAGACCGGGCCCCTGGACAAGAACGGGCGGACCTTGACCTTCTGGAACTTCGACCCCCTCGCCTGGGGGGACTACACCACGGCGTCCGAGCCCATCTACCAGTCGATCCCTGCGTACGTCGGCCTTCGGGATGGCGTCGCCTTCGGGGGTGTTCACGGACAACACGCACCACATGGTCTTCGACGTGGGGGACGGCGATCCCGACACCTTGACCATCACCGCGGCCGGCGGGTTCATCGACCAGTACATCTACGGCGGCCCCACGATCCCCGAGGTGGTGGAGCGATACACCCGCCTCACCGGACGTCCGGTCCTTCCACCCCGCTGGACCCTGGGCTACCACCAGTGCCGATGGAGCTACACCCCGGACACCCGGGTCAAAGAGGTCTGCGACGCATTCCGGGCCCGGAAGATCCCGGCGGACGGGATCTGGCTGGACATTGATTCCATGGACGGCTTCCGATCGTTCACGTTCCATCCCGACGACTTCTCCGACCCGGCCGGCCTCGTCCAGTACCTGGAGTCCATCGGATTCAAGACCACGGTGATCATCGATCCGGGCATCAAGGTCGATCCCGGCTGGGAGATCTATGACACCGGCGTCGCGGGCGGACACTTCATCACCCTGGAGGATGGAACGACCCCCTTCGTGGGCGAGGTCTGGCCCGGCCCCGCGGTCTTCCCGGACTTCTCCGAGCCCGGCGCCAGGGACTGGTGGGCAGGTCTCACGGCGTCTCTCACCGACGTGGGCATCCGCGGGGTCTGGATCGACATGAACGAGCCGACGTCCTTCCTGGTGGAGGACGATCACACCGTCCCCAACCACCTGCCCGTGGATTGGGACGGCCTGGGTGAGACCATGGGGGCGCTCCACAACGTCTACGCGCTGCTCATGGCCCGGGCGACCCGGGAGGGCCTCCTGGCCGCCTCGCCCCGCCGCCCCTTCGTCCTCACCCGGGCCGGCTTCGCGGGGCAGCAGCGCTACACCGCGATGTGGACCGGCGACTCCCCGAGCAACTTCCCCATGATGGCCGCAAACCTGCCGATGATGCTGGGCCTCGGCCTCTCCGGCGTGGTCCAATGCGGCAGCGACGTGGGAGGCTTCTCCGGATCTCCCTCGGCGCAGCTCTTCGCACGATGGATGCAGCTGGGCAGCGTCTCGCCCTTCTTTCGGGGGCACGTCGCGACAGGGACCCCGGACCAGGAGCCCTGGTCCTTCACCCTCGAGGTCGAGGACATCAGCCGGAACATGATCTCGGCACGGTACCGGCTCCTGCCCTACTACTACAGCCTCTTCCGGGAGGCCGCCGCCACGGGGGCGCCGATCCTGCGCCCCCTGATCTGGCACTTCCAGGACGACCCGGCGGCCCTGAACCTCGGGGATCAGGCCATGATCGGCCCCTGGCTCCTCGCCGCGCCGGTGCTCACGGCTGATGCGATGTCGCGCAACGTCCACCTGCCTCCCGGCCGCTGGTTCGAGTACCACTCCGGCCGGTTCCTGGACGGCCCCGGCCTCGCGACGCCTGCGGTGACCCTCGGCGCCCTCCCTCTCTACGTCCGGGAGGGTGCGATCATCCCCCACGGACCCTTGATGATGTGGTCTGACCAGGCGCCGCTCTCGCCCCTGCGGCTGGATGTCTATCCGGGCCCGGAGCCGACCTCCTTCACCCTCTTCGAGGACGACGGGGACACCATGGGCTACGAGTCCGGCCTGTCCTCAGAGGTGACGTACACAACCCTGCGCACGGACACGGGCGCAACCCTCACGGCGTCCCCGCGGCTGGGCTCCTTCATCCCCGTCTCGCGGACCCTGGTCGTCCGGGTCCGCCGCGTGGACCATCAGCCCGTGGCGGTCCTCCTGGAGGGCGCCGCCCTCCAGGCCCTGGGCACCGTGGACCCCGACGCGCCTCCTGCGTCCGGCTGGGGCTGGGACCCCCGGGACCTCTCCCTGGTGGTCGCGTTCCCGGATCACGACGACTTCACCCTGGAGATGACCTACGACCCTGGAACGACCCCCGCGCCCACGGTGGAGAAGCGCTTCGTCGTCCAGCTTCCCCCGGGGACCCTCGCGAGCGAGGTCCACATCGCAGGCACCTTCAACGGTTGGGCGCAGCTCCCGATGCAGCCCGGCACGGAGCCCGGCACCGCCGAGGCCCTGGTCGCCGTCCCCCGGGGCGAGTGGTTCTGGTACAAGTACACCCGCGGCGACTGGGACACGGTGGAGAAGTGGGCCGGCTGCGAGGAGGCGGTGGATCGGTACGAGTTCGGCGCGGCGCATCCGGACAAGCAGGACTCGGTGGGGATGTGGGCGGATGATTTCGCCTGCCGAGACTGAGGAATACCCGGAACCACCTCCGCATCTCCCTTTCGTCGGAGGTCCCCATGAAGCTCTTCACCCTCGTCTCATCGCTCATCGCCATCGGCACCGCCGCCTGGTGGCCCGCGTCGTCGCCGCCAGCGACGGCCGACCCCTACGCATCGCACGTCGAGGCTCTGCAGTCGAAGGTCCCGAACGGCTTCACCGTGGTGGAGGAGCGTCCCTTCGTCGTCATCGGCGACGAGTCCCCCGCTGCGGTCAAACGACGGGCCGAGAAGACGGTGCGCTGGGCGGTGACGAAGCTCAAGGCGCTCTACTTCGAGGAGGATCCTGCGGAGATCATCGACGTCTGGCTCTTCCGCGGGACCGAGAGCTACGAGCGCTGGGCGAAGGAGCTCTTCGGCCACACGCCGTCCACGCCCTATGGGTACTACTCGGAGAGCGAGCAGGCCCTGGTGATGAACATCGAGACGGGCGGCGGCACCCTGATCCACGAGATCGTCCACCCCTTCATCCACGCGAACTTCCCCGACTGCCCTTCGTGGTTCAACGAGGGCCTGGCCTCGCTCTACGAGCAATGCGCCGAGCGGGACGATCGCATCGTCGGCCTCACCAACTGGCGCCTCGCCGGCCTCCAGGACGCAATCCGGGGCGGCGACGTCCCCTCCTTCCGTCTCCTCACCAACACCACGACCCTGGAGTTCTACGACGAGGATCCCGGCACCAACTACGCCCAGTCCCGGTACCTCTGCTACTACCTCCAGGAGCGGGACCTCCTCACGACGTTCTACCGTCGCTTCCGAAGAGACGTCGCCACCGATCCCACGGGCCACGAGACCCTCGAGGCGGTCCTCAAAGTCGAAGACATGGACATCTTCCAGGCCGACTGGGAGAAATGGGTCCTGGGCCTGAAGTTCCCCTGACCCCTTCCGCTCAGTCGCCTTCTATCCAGGCGCCGGCGCCCTGGTCGATGCTTGGCCCAGTGTCTCCCGTCTGACCCCGTGTCTCACATCTGCATATGTCATTGGGGGGTGCCTGACCCCTTGTCTCCAAAGACGAAAAGTCCGGGTCCGCCGGAGAGGCGTCAATAGAAGACAACGACACCCCGACAAGGCGTCCTCGCCGTACCAAATGGGCGCAGCTCCTGCGCCGGGTCCTCGATGTCGACGCGCTGACCTGCCCGAAGTGTGCGATCTCCATGACCGTCATAGCGTTCTTGACCGATCCCCCGGTGCTCAAGCGTATTCTGGATCACCTGAGCCTGCCTTCGTCGCCACCACCGATCGCCACGGCCCGCTCGCCGCTCGACGAGGCGGGGTTGTTCGCAGACGAGCCCCCGGACGACACAGGAGACGATTGGTCGTACAGGGAAGAGGGGAGCGAGATCGCAAGGGCTCCTCCGTGATCGGGG
>JBDRIT010000081.1:0-14759 GCA_043815665.1 Pseudomonadota bacterium | reverse complement strand
AGGCCCTCCCACAAAGAATCGGGCCGTGGACGCGGGCTCCGCCCAGTCCCACAAGGGAGAACCCAGGTCGCTGACTCACCGCTGGAATCGTACGATGCCGAGTACGGAGGGCCGGGCAATCTATCCCCTACGGCCTCCTAGACCGAGGGCGCGTCCGGGCGGGGGGCGTTGGCGGCGATGTCCCAGTAGGGGGAGAGTCGCCGGAGGCTGTCCACGATGCCGGGGAAGACCGCGATGATCCGGTCCACGTCCCCGTCGCTGGAGTACCGGGAGAGGGAGAAGCGCACGGATCCGTGGACCGCCGTGAAGGGGACCCCCATGGCCCGAAGGACGTGGGAGGGCTCCAGGGATCCCGAGGTGCAGGCCGAGCCGCTGGATGCGCAGACCCCGTGGGCGTCCAGCTGGAACAGCATGCCCTCGCCCTCGATGTAGTGGCAGGCGAGGTTCAGGGTGTTGGGCAGGCGCGCCGCACCCTGGCCGTTGATCTCCACGTGGGGGATGCTTGCGACCAGGGCAGCCTCCAGGCGATCCCGGAGCTTCCGGACCCGGGTGACCTCGTCGTCGAGGTGCTCCACGGCCAGCTCGCAGGCCCGGGCGAGGCCCACGATGTAGGGCATGTTCTCCGTCCCCGCGCGACGGCCGGACTCCTGGTGGCCGCCCAGGATGAAGGGCCGCACCCTGACGCCCTTGCGCAGGAACAGGACGCCAACGCCCTTGGGCGCATGGAGCTTGTGTCCCGAGAAGGACAGGAGGTCCACGTTGGCGAACGGGCCGTCCAGGTCGATCTCCAGCTTGCCCACGGACTGGGTCGCGTCGGTGTGGAACAGGATCGCCGGGTCCGTCTCCTTGGTGAGTCTGGCGAGCTGCTGGATCGGGAAGATCACGCCGGTCTCGTTGTTGGCGTGCATGAGCGAGACCAGGAGGGTGTCCGGCCGCAGGGACCGGATGAAGGAGCGCACGTCGATGCGTCCCTGGCGATCCACGGGCACGAAGGTGACCTCCATGCCCTGCCGCTCGAGGTCCTTTGCGAGCTCGAAGACCGAGGGATGCTCCACCCCGGACGTGATCACGTGGCGCCGGTTGGGGTTCGCCTTGATCGCGCCGAGGAGCGCGGTGCTGTTCGCCTCGGTGGCGGACCCGGTGAACAGGATCTGGCTGGGATCCCGGGCCCCGAGGGTCCGGGCCACCGTGCGCCGCGCGGCCTCGAGGGCCTCGGAGACCCCCCGGGCGCGCTCGTACATGGACGAGGGGTTGAAGAACTCCCCCGTCAGGAAGGGCATCATGGCCTCGACGACCTCGGGGGCGACCGCCGTCGTCGCGTTGTTGTCTGCGTAGACGATGTCCACAGCAGCCTCCTAAAGCTGGATGACCCGGATGCGATCGTCCACCTTCTCCTTGAGGGTCTTCTCGATCATGAGCTTCAAGGTCATGGTCGCGCCTGCGCAGCCGTGGCAGGCACCGGCGAGCTGGCAGTAGACCAGCCGATCCTTGATGTCCACGATCTCCACGTCGCCGCCGTCCTTCTGGAGCATGGGGCGCACAGACTCCTCCACGACCCGCTCGACCTTCTTGGCGAACTGGTAGGGGGAGAGGGGCTCGTCGTCCGCGCGCCGCGCAGGCTCCCGGGCGGTGAGGAGTCCGGGCTCCGCGTCGCCCTCGGTCCTGCCCCAGATGCCGTCCAGGGTGTCCTGGATCCCCCCGGGGGCGTGGTGGCAGGTCATGCACGCGCCGCCGGCCTTGATCGCGGAGGTCACCTCGGGGATCGTCCGGAGGTTCAGCTCCTTGATCTTACGCTCGAGGTAGGGCTCGGTGATGTTGAAGCACTTGCAGACGATGCGCCCCTCGTCCTCGGGCTGGAGCCGCGGCTCGATGCCGAGCTCCCGTACGGGGACGCCCCGCTTCTGGGCCCAGTTGTACACCGCGGCCTCCAGGGCCTCGGCGCCCATTACGGAGCAGTGGATCTTCTGCGTGGGCAGGCCTTCGAGGTAGTTGACGATGTCCTCGTTCTTGACCTGGAGGGCCTGGATGGGCGTGAAGGTGCCCTCCTCGATGAGGCAGCAGAGGGCCTCGGAGGACGCGATGGCCGACGTGCACCCGAAGGTGAGGTACTTCGCGTCGGTGATCACGTCCTTCCGGGGATCCACCGGGTCCCGCTTCACGCGGAAGGTGAAGCGCATCGCGTCACCGCAGGAGATGGAGCCGTGCTCCCCGACCCCGTCGGGATCTTCGATCTCGCCGAGGTGGGTCCCCGGCTTGCCGTGGACCGCGTCCATGAAGAGCTGCTTCGTCTTGTCACTGTAGTTCCAGCCCATGTGGCCTCCCGCGAGTGTGCGAGGATGAAGTAAGTAAGTATTGGGGGTCTTGTCAAGGGCGACGTTCAGGGAGGAACTTGCGATCGGACCGGGAAACGGGAAGATGTCCGGAAGAGGACGGGCGAGGTGCTCCCATGCGAACGTGGTTGATTCTCGTGTTGGCGTGTCTCCTGGCGGTGGCCTGTGATTCCGGCAGCGGCGACGGCGGGGGCACCCCCGGGGAGGACGCCGTCGCCCCGGTGTGGGACGTCGCGGTGAGCGAGGAGCTGCCGCCCTGCTATCCGCAATGCGCCGACAAGGCCTGCGGCGACGATGGCTGCAGCGGATCCTGCGGGGACTGCGAGGAGGGGTGGGCCTGCACCGGGGCCTTCGTCTGCGAGGAGCTCGCCTGCGTCCCCCAATGTGAGGGCCTGGTGTGCGGCGGGAACGGCTGCGGCGGGGTCTGCGGGTACTGCCTCGGCGCCGCAGACTGCGTGGACGGCGCCTGCGTCGAGCCGGACATGATCCAGATCAACGGCGGGACTTTTTTGATGGGCTGCAACGACGCGACGGACACCGCCTGCGCCGGGGACGAGTACCCCTACCACGAGGTCTTCCTCCAGGGGTACGAGATCGACCGGTACGAGATCACCGTGTCCCAGTACACCCAGTGCATGGGCGCCGGGAGCTGTGGCGCGCCCGATGGCTCCAACGACGCGTGCAACTTCGGCAAGGGCGGTCGGCACGAGCACCCGGTGAACTGTGTGAGCTGGCACCAGGCCGAGGCCTACTGCGAAACCGCGGGCAAGCGCCTCTGCAGCGCCGCCGAGTGGGAGCGGGCTGCACGGGGGGATGACGGGAGCGTGTACCCCTGGGGGTCCGAGACCCCCACCTGCGACACCGCGGTGATGACCTCGGGGTCCACCCCGTGCTCGAACACGGGGACCGCGCCCGTGGGCTCGGTCCCGGCCGGGATGAGCCCCTACGGCGTCCATGACATGGCAGGCAACGTCTGGGAGTGGGTCGCCGACTGGTACCAGGAGGACTACTACTACCAGTCCCCGTCCAACGACCCCAAGGGCCCCCTCAGCGGCAGCGAGAAGGAGTCTCGCGGCGGCGGGTTCAACGGCAACCCCATGGCCCTGCGCTGCTCCGTGCGCGACCACACCATGCCCATCGTGGGTTACGGAAACCTCGGAATCCGCTGCTGCAGATAATCGGGGCGTGGCACCCAAAGGGTGTCAGTCTCGTACGAGCGGAGCTTCGTCCGCTCAACTCGACTACAACGCCCCTCCCACAGGGAAGAGGTCCTATCTCGGCGGGATGTCGATGTCGTAGTCCCTGATCTTGTAGACCAGCGCCCGATGACTGATCTCCAGGATCTTCGCCGCCGCGGTGCGGTTCCCGCCGGTCTTGAGCAGGGCCTGGCGGATGTACCGCTCCTCGAGCTCTGCGGTGCCGCGCTTGATGGACAGGTCCGAGAGCACGCCCTCGCCCGGGGAGCGGCTGGTGCGGCCCTCTGCGACGTGGAGCGGCAGCAGGTCCCGGGTGACCCGATCCCCGTCGGCCATCACCGCGCACCGCTCGATGACGTTCTCCAGCTCCCGGACGTTGCCGGGCCAGCGATAGGCCAGCAGGGCCTTGAGCGCGTCCCGCTCGATGCCCTGGAGCGACGTCCCCAGGCGCTGGTTGGTCTTCTCGATGAAGTGATCCACGAGCATGGGGATGTCCTCCAGGCGCTTGTGGATCGGCAGGAGCTGGATCTGGACCACGTTGACCCGGAAGAAGAGGTCCTTGCGGAAGGCCCCCTGCTCCACGAGCTCCTCCAGGTTCCGGGCCGTGGCCGCGAGCAACCGGACGTCGACCTTGATGGGGCGGCTCTCGCCCACCCGCCGGATCTCCCCCTCCTGGAGGGCCCGCAGGATCTTCACCTGCAGCTCCAGGGGCAGCTCCGAGATCTCGTCCAGGAGGAGGGTCCCGTGGTCCGCCTCCTGGAACAGGCCCTTCCGATCCTGCCGGGCGTCGGTGAATGCGCCCCGGACGTGACCGAAGAGCTCGCTCTCCAGGAGCTGCGGAGGGATCGCGCCGCAGTTGATCGCCACGAAGCTCTCCCGTCCCGACAGGCGGTGCAGCTCCCGGGCCACCAGCTCCTTGCCCGTGCCGCTCTCCCCGGTGATCAGCACCGTGGAGTTGAAGGGCGCGACCTTTCGGATCAGGGAGAAGACCTGATGCATCGCTGGGCTGCGGCCGATGATCTCGCCGAAGTGGTCGGCCTCGGCGAGGGCCTGCTCGAGCTGGACGAGCTTGCGCCGCAGGCGCTCCCGCTCCTCGAGCTTCGTGAGGACCAGGAGGACCTCCTCCTTGCGCGCTGGCTTGTTGATGTAGTCGTAGGCGCCGCTGCGGATCGCCTCGAAGGCCGTGTCGATGGTCCCGTACGCGGACATGACGATCACCGGGGTGATCGAGCCGCGCTTGCCCAGCTCCTCCAGGAGCTCGAGTCCCGTCATCCCGGGCATCATCACGTCGGAGAAGATCAAGTCGAAGCGCGTGGTCTCGAGGAGTCGAAGGGCCGCGGACGCATCCTCCGCAGTTGTCGCGTCGTAGCCGGCCCGCCCGAGCTGCATCGCCATCATGTCCCGGTAGGACTCCTCGTCGTCCACAACCAGGATGGTCCGGATCGTGCGCTGGTCGTCAGCCATGGGCCTCCTCTGCGGGCAGATCCAGGGTGAAGGTGGTGCCCACTCCCCGGACGCACTGGACCGAGATGCCGCCATTGTATCGCTGGATGATCTGGTGCGCCATGAAGAGACCGAGGCCCGGGCCCCGGCCGGGGTCCTTGGTCGTGAAGAACGGATCAAAGATCCGATCCAGGATCTCCGGTGCGATGCCGGGGCCCGTGTCACGCACCGAGATCTCCACCCGGTCCCCCGCGGCTGCGATGGCGATGGTCACCTCGCCCGGCGCGCCCTCCATGGCGTCGGCGGCGTTGAGCAGGAGGTTCACCAGGATCTGCTTGAGCCGGCTGGGGGGGATGCGGGCGCGGAGCACCTGCGGCGTCGCGGAGATCGTGGTCGTCACGTGGCGCACGCGCTTCTGGGGACCGAGGAGGTCCAGGACCTCCTTTGCCGCATGGGCCGGGAAGCAGCCCTCCTCCTCGTCCGCGGCCGGCCGGGCGAAGTTCAGCATGTCCCGGATCGTGCGGTCGATGCGCCTCGTGGCCTGGGTCAGCTTCGCCACGATGTCCCGGGTGGGCTCGTCCATCACGTCGTCGGCCATCATCTCCAGGTAGCCGAGGATGATCCCCACGGGGTTGCCGATCTCGTGGGCCACCCCCGCGGCGAGGCTCCCCACGGAGGCCAGGGTCTCGCTGCGGACGAGCTGCTCCTTGGCCACGGTGAGCCGGTGATTCATCACCTCGAGCTCTGCGAGCTGGTCGGTGATGCGGCCCCGGTCGTTCGCAAGGCGCCGGGCCATGGCGCTCAGGGCACGGCCCATGACCCCGAGCTCGTCCTCCCGCCCCGCGATGGCCTGGTCGAGGACGCGCTGCTCCTCCCCGACGGAGATGCGCTCTGCGAGGCTCGTGACCCGGGCCATGGGGCGGATCACCCAGCGGCGGAGGATCAGGTGGCCCATGAGCCCGACCAGGAGCCACGAGAGCAGGGACACGAGGATCAATACGGAGGTCAGGGTCTCCCTGCGCTCCTCCAGGTCCTCGAGGCTGAACGCGAGGAGGAGCCACCCCTGCTCCGGGAGCGGCGTGAGGGACAGGAGCATCGGCGTGCCCCGGGGATTGGTCACCTTCTCTACGGCGCCCGCGGCGGACGTGTGGCGCGCCGCGAGGGCGCGGAGCCGTTCGTAGCCCAGCCATGCGGTGGCCGGCTGGATGCCCGACGGGAAGAGGGTCCCCAGCTCCGGCCCCAGGACCTCAAGGTGGAACCCTGACCGGTCCGCGCGCTCCGCGGCGCTCCGCAGGGTGCGGTCCAGGTCCTCGGGGCTACGGGCGAGGCCTTGGAGCACCGGCACCAGCAGGCGGCCCTGCCGGCGCGCCTCCTCCATCTCGGCTTTGAGCAGGACGTTGTCCAGCATCTGCGCCGCGGCGAAGTACAGCAGCAGCAGCGTCAGGCCTGCGACGCCGAAGAGGGCGAAGGTGAGTCGGGTCCCCAGGTTGAGGCGTCTCATTCCCGGACTATAGCATGAAAATCCGCTGCTGGAGGGCGATGATCTGCTGGGAGAAGAAGAGCCACTCCAGCGCGGCCAGGCTCAGGAACGGCCCGAAGGGGATCACCATGCGTCGGAAACCTGTGGGAGGGGGCCTCCGGCCCCGATTCTCCACCCAACCCCTCGTGCTTCTTCGCCCCTGCGGCGTAGGCGATGCCAGCGTAGACGAGGCCCTGGAGCGAGCCGGCGAAGAACACGAACACGAGGCTCTGCCACCCCAGGAACGCGCCGATCATGGCCATGAGCTTCACGTCACCGAAGCCCATCCCTTCGACCTTGAAGACCACCCAGTACACGGTGCGGATCAGCATGATCACGCCCGCACCGGCCGCGGCCCCGATGAGGGAGCCCATCCAGTCCACGCCGGTGTGGGGGTGGATCACCATGCTGGCAGCGACCCCGAGGACGATCCCCGGCAAGGCCACCAGGTCCGGGATCAGCATGGTCTCCAGGTCCGCAAAGATGATGATCACGAGACCCAGGACGAACGCGAAGCGGAACATGAACAGGACCGCCCGGTCCCCCATGGTGATCGCAATGGGATCGAACATGGCCCGCTGCCAGATCGCCAGGGCGAGGACCGCGACGATCAGCTCGACCATGGGATACTGGAACGAGATCGGCGCCTTGCAGGATGCGCACTTCCCACCCAGGAGGAGGTAGGAGAGGACCGGAATGTTGTGGTACCAGCGGATCGGCGTGCTGCAGTGGGGGCACGCCGATCCCGGGCGCATGACCGAGAGGCCCCGGGGCATGCGGTAGATGGCGACGTTCGCGAAGCTGCCCCAGACGGCGCCCCAGAGGGTCGCCAGGGTGGCGAACCACCACTCCATGCCGGCGGGGGGCATGTCAGTGCACCTCGAAGGAGCCGATGCGGAACCGATCGTGCCCGTCGTGGTTGACCCGCTTCCGGTCCCAGTCCTTCACCTTCATGCGGTTCCCGCCCCCGGGGAGGTAGAGCCCCATCCACAGATTCTGGCGACCGCTCGGGGTGCCGAGCGGGACCTCGGTCTCGAAGTGATCGATGACGAGGTCCCCCTCCATCCAGTGGCTGGTCTTCCAGCAGCCCACGCACTCCTTGACCTCGGGATCCGAGGTGCGGTTGAGGGGCCAGTGGTCGCCGTTGATGCGGTTCCCCGAGCCCTCCGCGTCGATGTGCATGAAGATCTTGTAGCTCTGGTTCACCGCGCCGGTGCAACGGAAGAACAGGTCCAGGGAGAGCTTCTCGCCGCGGGCGTAGGAGCGCTTCGAGATGCGGTAGCCCTCAAGGCGGATCTTGCCGTCCAGGTCCACCCAGGCGGGCTCGACCTCCTCCATGGCCTCGAACTCCTCCTGGGTGATCGTGGCCAGGGCGAAGGGGTTCTCGTTCTCCTCCCCCTCGGCGAGGCTGCTCGCTGCCAGGAGGAAGTTGTTGTTGTCGCCCTCGATCACCGGGATGTGGGGCGGCGCGGTCTCCTGCGCCCCCGGGACCCCGGCCTTGACCTGCTGATCCCGCTTCTTCTTGCGGAACTTGTAGTTGATCTCGCTGAAGCCCTGCTGGTCCATGACCACGAAGGTCCGGCCCGTCTCCATGGCCGTGGCGTCGTGATCTGTCGCGTCGGCGTGGTCGATCCGGTACAGGCCTCGCTGGTCTCCCCCCACCTCGACGCGGGAGGCCGCGGCGAGGCGCAGGCGGGTCCCGTCGTTCCCCAGGATCTCCGTGGTCTTGCCGCGCCAGTCCACGAGCACGTGCCCGGCCCACTGGTCGGGCTCCCAGGCCTTGGTCCCGTCCACCAGGAACGCGCCGCCGTCGTCGACCCCCACCTCCGTGGCGAGGCCTGCGTCTGCGGCGTGGTCGCGGCGGCCGTCTCCGTCCGCGTCGTTCGCGTCGGACCAGGCCCGCCGCAAGGCCACCTCCGGGCCGGGGTGGCTGCTGGAGCGCTTCACCTTGAAGACCGTGTCCTTCGTCAGGGTCAGGGCCTCCAGGAGGTCGTTCTGGTTGGCCAGGGCCGGCAGGGGGGCCGTGTAGAAGTTCCGGTCGTCACCGCTCCGGTCGGTGCCCTGGTGTTTGAAGATGTTGTCCCCCAGGGTCTCCCGGCCGTCCGCGGCCAGGTAGGTCTCGATGATGTGCTTCTGGGAGACCGATCGGGCGAAGCCCGGGAGGATCTGCAGGGCGTAGACGCCGGCGAAGACCAGGGTCAGGGCGAGCATCCCGAACCGGTTCACCTCCGGGCGCTCGAGGACCTCGAGCCAGGTGACCGGGTTCAGGGACCGCGCGAACCGGGGACTGTGCGACGCGACCACGCGGCCCCAGAACCAGGCGACACCGATGTTGAGGAGCACCCCGGCGATGGCCAGGTAGAGCAGCTGGGACGTCCGGCTGCTCCAGAGCAGGTAGGTCTGGAGCGGCGGCTGGGCGTCGGGCTGGATGATCAGCTCCACCTCGGTCCAGCCTCCGACCAGGGGGACCAGGACCGACAGGCCGATCCAGGCCCCGAGGCCCCAGGCCGCGCCGTGGAGCAGGGCGGGGGTGCGGAGCAACCAGGGGAGCAGGATCGCGGCCCAGGCCGCCGCGCCGAGGATCAGGAGCACCGGCGCGTCCCAGTGGGCGCCGTCGGTAGCGGCCTGGATCCGGCCCGCCAGGGTCAGGAGGACCAGGCCGAGGCCCGCGGCCGCCGCATAGAACGCCGTGTCCTTCGGGAGCCGGCGGCGCAGGACCAGCGCTGCGACGACGAGCGCGACCGCCAGGACCGCAGCGCCCTCGGCGAAGCCGCCGCCCGCGAGGATCCGCTCCGCGGAGCCCGGCGCGAAGGGGAAGGTCACCAGGAGGTTCGTCAAGGCCCAGGTGAGGAGACCGAGCCCGGGGAGGAGCCAGAGCCACGGTGGTCGGACCCGGGAGCGAAGCCGATCACGGGCCGCGGCCGCCGCCCGGCCCAGCCATTGGAGCGGTGCGCGTCCGCCCAGACGCCGGAGGGGCTCGATGACCCAGCCCCCGGCCCGGGTGTACCGCACCAGCGCGGAGAGGCCGAGGGCCGCGAGGATCAGGACCAGGAGGACGAGATCCAGGCGGTACCGGAGGAGGTGGTTCGGGAGATCGAGGAGCTGCGGCGCGACCTTGCCAGCGGCCTTCTGCGGGGTCTGTCCTCCGAAGCGGCCCAACAGGGTCACCAGGGACTTCAGGACCCAGACCGCAGCAAGGACCCACAGGGTGATCCAGGCGGGGAGAGGGCGGCGGAAGAAGGCCATGAACGCACGGGCCGTCGCAGAGAGGCGGGCGTAGTAGAGGAACGCCAGGAGGACCACGCAGCCGACCAGGGCCTTGGCGCCGGTGCTCAGGAGGGACACCTCCTCCGCACCCGCCGCGGCCTGGCTGCTCATGAGGGGATCCACCGTGAGCCAGTTCACCGCGGGCTCCTGGGTCTTGAGAAGGCCCTGGAGCACCACCGCTGCCACCCCCACGACCCCGACGGCGATGAAGCCGTCGGAGATGGAGCGCTCCTTGCCCGCGTCCTGGAGCCAGAGGAGCGCGACGGCCGGGCCCAGCGCGGTGATCGCCGGGAACACCAGGTGGCGGAAGTCGGTCATCCCCGCGGAGTGCGCGACGAAGGGGATGGTGAACCACAGGAAGATCAGCCCGGAGAGCCGCCGCCCCTCGGCCTCGGCCGGGTCGGTCCCCCGCAGGCGGAGGGCCAGGGCCCCGAAGGCGAAGGGGAGCAGGATCGTCCAGGGGAACGCGCCGAAGCCCACCTGTCGAAGGAAGAAATCAAACCAGGAGAAGTAGGCGATCGGCCCCCCGTTGAAGGGGTGGGCCATGAACTTGAAGTGCGCGAAGAAGGTCCACTCCGTGGGCACCAGCACCAACGCTGCGAGCCCGGCGAAGAGCGCCGTGAGGATCCCGAGGGCCACCAGAGGGGCCCGGCGCAGGTCCGCCAGGATGACCACGTAGCTGGTGACCACGAGCCACAGCACGCCCAGCGCGAAGAGCCCCTTGGCCAGGAAGAGGAGGACCGCCGAGCCCAGGAGACCGACGAGCCACCAGAGCCGCCCCTCCTTGACCAGGAGGGCGAAGGAGAGCACGCCGCCGGTGAGGAAGAGGGTGTACGAGATCTCCCCGGCCATGTTCTTGGCCTGCCCGAGGAACATCGGCGTGGTTACGGCCACCGCGACGGAGAGGAACGCGACCCGGGCCCCGGCCAGGCGCCAGAGCCCCAGGGCCATGATCAGGAGGGTCAGGAGCCCCATGAGCACCCCCGGCAGACGGGAGCTGGTCTCAGAGAACCCGAGGACCTCGTAGGAGAGGCCCGTGAGCCAGGCGTCCAGGGGGGGCATGGCGAAGGTGCCGTACCCGGCGTGCTTGCCCGCCTTCTCTCGGGCAGCGAGGGCGGCCCGGTAGGTCACCCGGGTCCACTGGATCCCGTCGAGCCAGCCCACGAGGGAGGTGGCGTCGTCACCCTCGTCCAGCGCGACGCAGGGGACGAGGAGCTTGAAGGGGTAGGTCCCGGCGTGGCGGTCCAGCAGGGCCGCACGGTCGAGGTCCTCGGGAAGGAGGGGGTAGTCATCCGCGAGGAGCTCGAGCGCGTTGGCCACCTGCCCCGCCTCGAGATCGGCGAAGAGCGCGTCGCAGTCGTCCCGGGTGGCCGCCACGAGGATCGGCTCTACGCCGGGGTGGGACGCGACCAGGGCGTCCATGAACGCGGCCCCCTCGGCGGGGTCCCCGCGCAGGGCGCTCTCATGGACGAGCACCGCGTGGTACACGCCGTCGTCGAGGACCTTGGCGGCCCGCTTGAGCACGGTGCTCCGGTGGTGCTTCTGGGGTCGGAGGTCTTTGTTCTTCTCGGGGCTCTCTGGCTCCTCGGGCGCCGGCGTGGTGGCGGCCCCGGTGACCTCCTCGATGAAGAAGCGCTCCCCGGCCCCGGTGCGGAGGCTCGCTGCGAGGTCCGTGCGGCTCTCCACCACCAGGAGCTTGGTCCGCCCGGCCATCTGCCGGGCCAGGTGGGCCCGGTCCATCTCCCATGGGTCCCAGATTCCGGTCCCGATCCCGGGCAGGAGGAGGACGATCCCGGCGAGGATCAGGGCGATGAGGCCGGGCTTGTAGAGATCCCGCTTCACTGAGGTACCTCCGGATGTGGCTCGCGGCGGCCTAGGTTATGGAAAGTCCCCGCGGGGTTCAAGAGAAAAGCCCGCGCGCGAATGGAATTGCGATAGGTACTGCCATGGATATACTGTTGAACGCGTACTGAAGCGTGAACACACGGGAGCGCCCACATGAAGACCCGAGCCCTTTGCATGCTGTCCCTCCTCGCGATCCTCTTCGCCGGCTGCTCAACGGATCCTGCGGGCAACACCCCCGGGATCGACACGACCACCGACGACGGCTCCACCGATTGTGCCGGCGACGACTGCGGCGGCGGCGGTGAGGTCGACATCGTGGTCGACTGTGGTACGCAGTGCCCTGACGAGGTCGAGCCCGACGCGGCTGTCTGCGAGAACAAGTGTGAGCTCGGCCAGGTGACCTGCACTACGGACACGCGCTACAAGGCGTGTGGGAAGGTCGACGGCAGCGACTGCCTCGACTTCGTGGGTGCGACGGTGTTCTGCCCGACGAAGACCGAGTGCGTCTGCATCGATCTCGGAGAGGAGTGGTGCACCCCTGAGGGGGACCCCTGCGTCTGCATCCCCGAGTGTGAGGGCAAGGTCTGCGGCGCCGACGGCTGCGGCGGAAAGTGCGGCGTTTGCGGGGAGGGCTTCATCTGCAACCAGGACGACGGGACCTGCATCGAGGGGAACCCCGATGAGACCTGTGATGAGTGCGTCCTGACCTGCGGAGAGGACGGCTCCGGCCCCAACTGCTGCCTCGAGGACGAGCAGAAGTGCAACGGCGTCAAGATCGTCACTTGCGCCGACGCGTACCCGGACGACGACGCCTGCGTCTGCTGGAAGTGGCCCGAGGACGTCGAAGGCGAGGACTGCGAGGACCCCCTCCAGATCTGCCAGGATCTTCCCGACGACCTGGGCGTCTGTCTCTGTGAGTTCCTCACCTGCGACACCGGCTGCTGCCCCACCGCCGCCTTCTCCACCTGCGACTCCCAGGGGGCCTGCTGCGTCCCCGACTGCGGCGGCGGCAAGGAGTGCGGGGACGACGGCTGCGGCGGCAAGTGCGGCCTGTGTCCGGAGGGGAACGTCTGCTTCACGGATATCGGGAAGTGCTCCTCGGAGTGCGTGGATGAGTGCGTCAACGCCGGGGACACCAAGTGCCAGGGCGCCTTCGCGTTCAAGACCTGCGTTGAGACCCAGCTGAACGACCAGTCCTGCCTGATCTGGGACGCTGAGTACACCTACTGCCCGGCCCAGAACGTGTGCGCCGCCGGCGCGTGCGTGTGCCAGCCCAACTGCATGGGCAAGAACTGCGGCCCCGACGGCTGCGGCGGGGACTGCGGCTCCTGCGTCTCCCCGAACACCTGCAACGCCGGCGCCTGCGAGTGCATCTGCGTGGACGTCTGGCAGCCGGTCTGCGACGAGGCGAGCTGCGAGACCTACCCCAACTGGTGCGAGGCCGCGTGCGCCGGGATCAACGACTACAACCAGGGTCCCTGCGACTGCGGCTGCACCTCGGAGTGCACCGAGGAGGAGTGGCTCCAGGGCCCGATCTGCGGCGTCGACGGGGTGGACTACGCGAGCTTCTGCGAGCTGAAGTGCGCCGATGACAACTACGGGAACAACTGCCCGACGGAGCTCGACTGCGATGAGATCGATCACTTCGGGGTGTGCAACCCCGAGGTCGTATACTGCGCCGGAACCGGCTGCCCGGTGGACTACAACCCGGTCTGCGGCTCGAAGAACAAGACCTACTGGAACTACTGCTGCTTCGACTTGACCGCGCCGGACGACGACGAGTACTTCTGCCAGGGCGAGTGCGTCGCCCCCGGCGCCTGCCCCGATGCGGCGATGATCTGTTCGCCGGTCTGCGGCCTGGACGGTGGCCAGCAGGTCTCGTACTTCAACGCCCAGTTCCGGGACTGCCTCGGCGGGATCCCGGCCTACGACGCCGCCTGCTGTGACTCGGTCTCCCTCTGGGAGGACTGGGTCTGCGTCGACAACGTCGGGACCCTGGAGGCCTTCCTCAACGACTCGGTCATGACCTGCACGGACCCGTCCCTGCTGACCCTGTACCCGATCCCGACGGACGCGTACGGCGACTGGCAGGTCGCGGTGTGCGACGACTGCCAGTGCGACCTCTCCGAGACGGACGAGAGCACGTGGCTCTGTGGCTCGAACTTCAACACCTACCAGGACCAGTGTGCGCTGAACTGCTTCGCGGACGGCAACCCGGCCTTGAGCTCGGTGCCCAAGTGCGACTCCGGCTGCGGCTTCATGACCGACGAGTGCCCCTGCCCGCCGGGCATCGGCGGCGCGGCGGGGACCGACACCCCCACCGCCGGCACCGCCGACACCGGCGCCCGGGGCGTCTGCGGCGACGACGGCTACACTTACGGCAGCCTCTGCGACGCCACCTACAACGGCGTGATGGTCGTGGAGGACATCTGGTGCGCCGAGTGTGAGGATCTCTGCAAGGGCGAGGACTACGGCCCCCTCTGCTGCAAGCTCCCCGGCCAGGACACCGGCGCCACGTACCCCAACGGCTGCGTGGTGACGAACTGCTCGGACATCTACGAGACCGGGGACTGCTTCTCCGGTGAGTGTTGCCTCGAGGACGGGGACTGCAACGACGGGAACGCCGCGACCGCCGACAGCTGCGATCCCCTGACCTTCGTCTGCGATCATATCTAGCGCTGCCCCGTACCTTCGCGTTCGGTCCCTCCGTCATCCTGAGCACTCGTATCACTCGTTTGCTTCTAAGAAGGCTCTTCGCGATCGAGGTTGGGTCAACCGGACAACGGAGCCGGGGACCAAGCCCGAAGGGTGCAGGAGGCGACCCGGATTCCCAGTCCAACAACCCGGTCGGCGCGGGGGGGCCCTTCGGGCCAGCTCGTCCTCGGGGACTTGAATCTCTGCACGGGGTCCAGCCCCCTCAGTCCCTTCGGGCCAGCTCCCCCACGGGGGAGCGATCGGGGTTGTGTCGGTTTTCCCCTCCTGGCCTGCGGCCTGCCTCCCCTGCCGGGGAGGGAAGATGCAGGAATTTCCGAAGCCAAGTACGTTGTTTCCGGAACGAAGCCGAAAACGTTGTCTCGGGATCCCCTTCAATTGTCTTCCCTCCCCCCGGGGGAGGCGCCGAAGGCGGGAGGGGGCGAGCCGACACAACACCCGATCCTT
>JBDRIT010000080.1:0-62374 GCA_043815665.1 Pseudomonadota bacterium | reverse complement strand
TGCCAGTGCTGAACGGCGGATAGACCGTTCGCCATGCTCACTCGAACTCGACGATACTCGGCATCGCCTTCGTTCGCTATCCTTGTCAGCACCGCCATCTCGACCGCCTCGCTACGGCATCTTCGCTTGTTTTGGGTCTAGACCCCGCACCTCGGGGTTCGGCGTCGGCGCCGGCGACGACGGCCTCACCCCTCGGCACGTGCTTGGAAACATGCCTGGATTGCCTTGGCGGTGTCCACGGGGTTGGAGTGGATGAAGCAATGATCTCCGGAGATGCGACGGACAGTGAGGTCGAGGCGACGGCGGAGGTCCCGCAGCTCTCCCGGGATGAAGCCGATGGTGAAGGTCGGACGGAGGAGGAGGACGGGGCAGGCCACGCGATCCAGGGTCCACGAGACGTCCCGGGTGAGGACCCGCCTCGCGATCTGTCGATAGCCCTCCTCGGGGAGCCGGTGGCGGAGGCGGCCGTCCTTGTCCTCCTTGTAGTTCGCCTCCCAGATTCGCCGATCGGACGGCAGACCCCGGCGCAGATACACGAGACGACGCGCAGAGGCCGCCAGCTCCCGGTGGCTGGAGAAGGTCCCCCGCTCGGGGGCGAAGGCAGCATCGACCAGGCCGGGGTTCTGGGCGAGGACGGGGTTCAATCCCCGGGGCAGCACAGGGTCTGCAAGGATCAACCTCCGAACCCGGGCCGACGCAGTGGATGCGACTTGCAGGGCCACCCGCCCACCCCAGGAATGCCCCCCGAGGTCCACCCGGGGCACGCCCAGCGCGTCCAGGGCCGCCACCACGTCCGCTGCGGTGGCTTCCAGGTCATAGCCGCCATCCTCGGGGGAGTCCGAGCCGCCGTGGCCGCGCAGGGAGAGCGAGAGGATCTCCCGCCCGGGCAGGAGGCTCGCGCAGCGCGCCCACATCCACGCGTTGTTGTTGAGCCCATGGAGGAGCACCAGGGGTGCGCCGGTCCCGGGCCATCTGAGCGCCTCGAGGGTGAGCTTCCCGGCCTGGACCTGGAGCACCTCGGGCGCCCTGTCCCACGGCTCCTCCCAGTGACCCCATGCGCCGCGAAAGAAACGCTTCGTGAACGCGGTGGTCCCGTGGAGTGCTGCGGTGAGCCAGCCGGGGGGATTCGCAGACCTCATCACGGTGCTCTCCCCTGGAAGAACGCCCTGGCGTCCTCCAACTCCTGCATCGATCCGATGTCGAACCACGTCCCGACCGGGTGCAGGGTGAGCACCGGCGTGCGGTCTGCGAGCCACGCGATGAACGAGCCGGCGTTGTCCGGGTTCTCTCCAGCCTCCAGATCGTCCACCAGAGCCCCGGCCACCTCCAGGGGGAAGGCATAGACGCAGACAGCGAAGAGCCGAGACCAGGGCGCCTCGGGCTTCTCAACGAACCGGAGGATCTTCCCGTCCGAGGCGAGCTCGAGGTTGTTGTACTTCACCGCCTCCGGGACCGTCGCGACCTCGGAGAGCAGGACCACGGGGCGACGGCCCCGATCCAGGTACTCGCGCCAGATCGGCTCGAGATCGAAGGTGAAAAGGTTTGTCCCCGGCCAGGACCCAGAAGTCCTCGTCGCCGGCCAGATGCGCCGCGCCGAAGGCCATGTCGCCCACCGCGCCTCGCTTCCCCTCCTCCCCGGTGACGCCGTTGTCCACCACCACGGCGTCGAAGGGCAGCTCCACGTCTCGGAGCGCGTCCTCGAACGCGCCCACAAACCTGGAGTTGGTGACCACCACCACACGCCGCAGCCCGTGCGCGGCGAGGGGACGCAGGCGCCCGAGGATCCTCCCCAGGCCGCTGAACCCGGCGACATCGAGGAGGGGCTTCGCACAGGTGCGGGTCTGGGGAGGAGCAGCGCTGCGCTGGAGGACATCCCCGCGGACATGGGGACCGTGGAGGAGACGGCCGCGTCGAAGCCGCCCCGGTAGCCGAGGACCTGGGCCATGCCGAGGGGATAATCCCCGAAGCCGCCCACGGCCGAGGGTGCATCCGCGGCGGCCTCGTAGAGGTCGTCGAAGAGCGGGCTCACCACCCGTACCCGCGTGTCCGCACGGGGTGCGAAGGCCACTGCAGTGTAGTAGGGCACCGCGGCAGGCAGGACGAAGCCGCCGTTGTAGTCCGTGTGCTCACCGATGAGGTTCACCCGGCCGGGGGAGACGCCGATGGACGCGGGGACGACGCCGAAACGCCTATGAAACTCCTCCGACGCCCTCCCTGCCACTGTCTCCATCATGTCCAAGCATGTCCTTTCCAGCGCAACTCCGCTGCATGATACCGCGCAGACCCGTTTCCCGGAAACACCGGAGGCGATATACTTGCCTTGAACCTGCGCTACGGAGGACCCCATGACTGACAGCGACGTCATCGCATACCGCAAGGCCGTCAAGCTCTTCAAGGACGGCCAGCTCCTCGAAGCCCTGGAGCTGTTCAGGGAGGCCGCGACCACCGGCGAGGACCGCCCCCTGGAACACTTCGCCCTGGCCACGGCCTACATGAAGACCGGGCAGCTCGGCGAAGCGAAGGCCGAGTACGAGCGGTTCTTCGCGATGGGCGGCGGGGACGATGGACACAACGCCGCCGGGCGCAAAGCGTTGGCGAAGCTCGAGAAGGCCACCGCGGAGGAGCGCTCCAACCTGGCGTTGATCCGCAAACAGTTCACGGACGGGGTCAACTTCTACAGGGCCGGCGGCTACCAGGGCGCGCTGGACCGGCTGGAGCCCCTCCTCGGGTCCTACGGCCGGACCCCGGAGCTCCTCAACACCATCGCCAACTGCCACGTCGGCCTGGAGGACGGGGCCGCGGCCCAGGCCCTCCTGGAGGAGGCCGTGGTCCAGCCCCAATGCCCCCCAGAGGTCTTCGTGACCCTGGGCCGCCTCCGCTTCGACGAGGGCTGCAAGGCGGCATTGGCGGCGCTCGGCGCCGCGGTGGAGATCGCACCGAGCAACGCGCTGGCCTGGTACAACAAGGGCGTCGTCCACTTCGCCCGTGGGGAGTATGAGGACGCCGAGGGGGCCTGGAAGAAGGCCGCCGCGTTCGCACCGGATGATCAGCAGGTGAAGGCAAACCTGGAGTTCCTGGCGCGACGCCCGGTCTGAGGCACCCCCGACCCAACCCGGGATCTCGGCTCGTCACTCTCCGATGATCTTCACCAGCACCCGCTTCGGCCGCCGTCCGTCGAACTCCCCGTAGAAGATCTGCTCCCAGGTACCGAAGTCGAGCCTCCCACCGGTCACCGCTACCGTCACCTCCCGACCCATGATCTGGCGCTTCAGGTGGGCGTCGCCGTTGTCCTCTCCGGTGCGGTTGTGCCGGTAGTGGGAGACCGGGGCATGGGGGGCGAGGCCCTCGAGCCAGTCCTCGTAGTCCTGGTGGAGCCCCGACTCGTCGTCGTTGATGAAGACGCTGGCGGTGATGTGCATCGCGTTCACCAGGCAGAGCCCCTCGCGGATCCCGGACTCCCGCAGCGCGGCCTCCACCTGCGTGGTGATGTTGATGAACTCCCGGCGGGTCGGGACGTGGAAGGTGAGCTCCTTGCGATGGGACTTCATGGCGGACCTCCTTCGTCCCGTGTAATCTACCAGAACGACGGAGGATTCCAATGCACGTCCTGTCCATGGCCCTCACCCTGCTCCACATCGCCGGGGCCGGCGACGACCCCGTCCCCGCGGGGCTGCGGTGCCTGCAGGCGGCCTACCCAGAGGCCGTGGCCGGGGTCACCCCGACGTCCCTCACCCTGACCGACGGGACGGTGATCCCCTGGGACGACGGCCGGGAGAAGGACCTCGCGGCCCGCCTCGCCGATCCGGATCTCCAGGACCAGATGGTCACCCCCTACCCCGCCGGCGCCGACTGGATCGGCCCTCCGGCAGAGGGACAGGATCCCGGACGTGCGCGCCACGACGGCTTCTTCCGCGGCGTCTACGGGGCCACCCGGAGGGAGGTCGAAGAGAAGAGCGTCGTCGTCCGGTGGATGCCGGAGACCACGAAGAAGATGGTCCGGATCACCACGGTGGGAGGCGTCCACGAGAAGGTCCGGGCGATCTCCGACGCGCTGGACCGCCTCCCGAAGCATCTACGCAAGTTCGTCGCCGAGCCATCCAGCTTCCACTGGCGCACCATCAAGGGCACCGACCGCCTCTCGACCCACAGCTTTGCGATCGCGATCGACGTGGGGGTGGAGATCTCCAACTACTGGCGGTGGGATCTTCGAGAGGGCGTGTCCGGGATTCCAAAGTGGCGCTCGAAGATCCCGATGGAGATCGTCGGGATCTTCGAGCACCACGGCTTCATCTGGGGGGGGAAGTGGTCCCACTACGACACCATGCACTTCGAGTACCGTCCCGAGCTCCTCCACCCCCTCTGCGCAGGCGACGCTGTCCCGCAGACCCTCGACGGGATGTGGCTGGACTGACCATCAGGCCCCTGTTATACAGGGGGTCGGAATCTGGAACCCACCAGAAGGGAGAACCCACATGAAGCGCATGATCAGCGTCCTCTGCTTCGCCATCGTCACGGTGCTCTCGGGGCCCGTCGCCGCCGACGACTCGGACCTGCCAGATCTCGACGCAGCCGCGGAGCCGACGATCAAGACCCTCGATGACGGCATCGTCTCCATCGAGAAGGGCTCGTTCAAGGTCGCCTTCCACGCCCGGATCCAGGGCTGGGGCGGCTGGGTCGGAAACGAAGCGAACCTGGACAAGGGCGATCTCATGCAGGAGGCCGGCTTCCGGCTCCGGCGCGCCCGCCTCGGGCTCGACGGCCACGTCCTGGAGTCCGTCACCTTCGCGCTGGAGATGAACCTCTTCGACGACGAGCGGGGCGGCGGCCCCCTCCAGGAGGCCTGGATCGACTGGGCCCCGAGCCACTACATCGGCATGCGGATGGGCGTGACCAAGTACCCCTTCATGCGCAGCGACATCATGTCCTCACGATTCCTGCCCCACCTGGACCGGCCCCTGGGGACCTTCGCGATGAGCCCCCCCAACGCCATGGGCCTCGTGATCCACTCCAGCCCCTGGGAGGACAGGCTCACCATCGAGCTCGGCGTCTTCAACGGGCTGCATCGGAACGAGCACTTCTGGAAGGGCTATGACGGCGTGGGCTCCAGCCTGGGCAACCGGTTCGAGGACCAGTCCTTCGCCGGGCGCATGGACCTCGCGCCCCTGGGGCCCCTCTCCAAGGGGATGGCCGACCCCGGTCACACCCGGGGGGCGCGGTTCGCCGTGGGCGGCGGCGGATTCTACAACATGGGCAGGACCATCAGCACCTGGGGCGCCTCGGGATACGCCCACCTCAAGGCCCGCGGGCTGCACGTCTTCGCGGAGTTCTCCCAGGACCACGCCGAGCCCATGGACAAGCCCACCACCACCGGCTCCATGTCCATCGAGGCCACGCGGCGGGTGTTCAACGCGTCCCTCGGCTACGTCTTCGTCAAGAATATGCTGGGCCTCGCGGTCCGGGGTGAGTGGATCGACGCGGACATCGACATCGACAACGAGGAGGACCAGTGGCTCATCGGCGGGACCCTCACCTGGTACGCGATCGGCGACTACCTGAAGGTCCAGGTGGAGTATATGCACCGGACCGAGCTCCATGGCGCGTCCGTGAACAATGACTGGGCCATCTTCGGGACGCAGCTCCATTTCTAGGAGGTCGGTGATGCGAAGCCAACTCTTCGGCGCGCACGGGCTCCTGGCCGCCGTGGCGATCCTGGCGACCCTCGGCGGGTGCAACGACAGCACCCCGGAGGACACCGGCCCGGACCGGATGCTCGTCGCGAAGCGAATCGACACCCAGCGGGAGCTCATCGGCGGCCCCTCGGCCCGGGGCAAGATCGGGGACTTCCTGATCCGCAACGACGAGGCCCGCTTCATCGTCGCGGGCAAGGGACAGGCCTGGCAGGGCGGCGTCTTCGGCGGCACCCTCCTGGACGCCGACCTCGTGCGCAAGGGGTTCGAGACCCAGTACGGGAACGGCTACGACGCGTTCGGTGAGACCTTCCCACTGGTCAATCTCATCGAGACCAACCCGGAGCTGGACGGCCACGCGCTCGCGTTCACCGACCAGGGCCTCTCCCTGGTCGCGGTGCCCTCGGGCATCGAGGTGATCAAGGACGGGAGCGATGGCGAGGAGGCCATCGTCCGGGTCTCCGGTCGCTCGGGATACATCTTCGAGATGCTGAAGTTCCTGAACAAGGACTTCCTCATGAGCTTCCTGACAGAGCCCCTGGAGATCGCCGGCCTCCCTCCCCTGCCACTGGACGCACTCCTCGATACCTTCATCGGGGTCAACGTGTACGCGCTGCTCAACCGCCTCCAGGTGGACTTCGTGTTCACCAACGACTACATCCTCCACCCCCGGGAGCGGTACCTGACGATCCGCACCACCGTCGTCACCGCGCCGCCCTCGGAGGAGGCGATGTCTCGATGCCCCAAGGTCGAATGCGACCTGACCTGTGACAACGGCTTCGCGCTCCAGGAGTTGGCCTACGACATCAAGGATCCCGAAGCGGCCTGCGACCCCGCGACCCAGTTCTGCGGCCTGGTCATGTGCCCCGCCTGCGAGTGCGCGGGCGCCTCCCAGCCCATGATCTCGCTCAACGAGAGCGAGGACATCTTCCAGGTCATGCTCGGGGACCTCGGTCCCTGGCGCGACCCCGCATGGAAGGGCGGCATCCTGGGCGGAGATTTCCTCTTCATGGGGAACGAGACCAACATCTTCGCGCCGGGGATCGGGCACGACGAGAGCCGCAAGATCTTCGAGAACATGTGGCAGGGCGTTCCCTCCCTGGCGAGCCCCCTCATGTTCCCCTGGCTCGCGGCCACCGCGGACAACGTGAGCTACGGGTGGACCACGGTGAACCCGGAGCGGCGGGAGGGCGCCGACTGCCCGACCTGGCGGATCGCCGTCACCGCGGCGGACTTCGAGCACGAGGACGCGCTGGTCGAGATCTTCTTCGACAAGCTCGGCTACATCAGGGCGGAGGCGGGGGCCAAGGCCCGACAGCTCATCGTCGATCGCCGGCCCGTGATCCTGGCGGCGGGCATCCCCGCGGGCGCGGACGGCCCCGGGGATCTCGAGGCATGGAAGGCCGAGGTCCTCGCTGACGCGACCATCCAGGGCGTGGCCCCCGACCCCGACGACCCCGAGGCGACCATCCCTGCGGAGCACGCCCTCGACGGGCTCTTCCCCGAGGGCGTGGACGTGGCCCTGATCGAGGCCCTGGAGTGCTACTCCTCCAAGCTGGTGATCCCCATCTTCTCCACGGGCGCCACCGCGGTCATGACCCACAAGTCGCCCTCCTCCATGCAGGTCCTCGAAGGGACCGCGCTGGACACCCAGCGGGTCTTCACCTTCGAGCGCTACTTCGTGGTGGGCGAGGGAGACGTCGCCTCGGTCCTCGACACCGTCTTCGAGATCCGGGGCGAGGAGCACGGCCGCGTCCGCGGCGTCGTCGTCACCGAGGGCACCCTGGCCCCGGTGCACCACGCCTCGGTCTTCGTGCTCCGCGACCCCCGGGGCCTCCGCGGCGTCCCCGCGGACCGCGAGTACGAGACCTACGATGCGCTCCGGGCCGACTGCAACGTCGCCTTCGCCAACGACGGCTTCGTCTCGCAGATGCAGTCCGACGTGGGCCTCGACCCTGTCGAGGACGGAGACTTCCATGGACCTCTCCTCGCTGGACGCTACTTCCTGGTCGGCTTCACGAAGACCCACGGGGTCTCCCGGCCCGTGCCCCTGGAGGTGGAAGCCGGCCACACCGCGGTGGCCCACGTCGCGCTGCCGCCCCGGGGCCGGGTCGAGTACCTGGTGGTGGACGCGGGGGGGCGCCCCATGCCCTGCCGCATCACCATGATCCCCCTGGACGCGGACGGCAAGCCCATGGACTGGGACGGCCTCGCCCACGTCGAGATGGGGGGCAAGCGCTACGACCACGGGATCCTCGTGAGCGAGCACAGCCCATCCGGCAAGGGCACCATCGACCTCCCCGCGGGGGAGTACGAGATCTGGGTGTCCCGGGGCTTCGAGTACGGCGTGGACCACCGTACGCGGTTCGAGGTGAAGGCGGGGGAGACCACCCCGCTCCAGGCGGTCCTGATCCAGGAGATGGACACCACCGGCTGGGTCTCGGGGGACTTCCACGTCCATGCGAAGCCCTCCATCGACTCGGGCTTCCCCCTGGACACCCGGGTGATCGCGAACGCCGCCGAGGGCGTGGAGTTCATCACCGCCACGGACCACGACTACCTGACCTACTATCAGCCCTGGGTCAACGAGCTGAACCTCCAGAGCTTCATGAAGACCGCGGTCGGCGTGGAGACCTCCACCCTCGAGTTCGGCCACTACTGCGGCTACCCCATGGAGTACAAGGAGACGGATCTGCCCGTCCACGACGCGCCGCCCTGGTACGGCTATCCGATCCCCGAGGTCTGGCAGATGATGCGGGACCGGGTCCAGAAGGGCTTCACGGAGAACGAGTTCGTGGTCCAGGTGAACCACCCCCGGGATGGGATGATGGGGTACTTCGCCCAGTTCGGCCTCCAGGGCTACAACCTGGAGCGTTCCACCCCCGGCATGTCCATGTGCAACCCGCAGACCGAGCGGATCTCCTGCGCCTTCGACGCCATGGAGATCATGAACGAAAAGCGCTTCGAGCTCCTCCGGACGCCCACCATCGGGGAGATCACCCGGCACAACGCCTGCGCCAGCGCGATCCTGAAGAACATGGACCCCGCCGCCTACGCGCTCGACGCCGCCGCGCCAGAGAACAGCATCTGCGGGAGCATGCAGGTGGATCCCCACGACGACTGCGACACCATCGAGGACGCCGCCGCAGCCTCCGACACGGGGGGGATGGGACGGGCACGGATCTTCTCCCGCCGGGACCACTGCCGGTGGCACGCGGAGCTCCGCGCGGGCATGGCAGAGGCGGCAGAGATGCCGATCCTGGCGGCCAAGCGCCACGCGCTGGACGCGCTGAAGCTCATGAACGTGCGGTACCAGATCGAGCGCCTCCCCGAGGAGCAGGCCGCGTTCTTCGCCACCACCTCCCTCACGGACCTCGGCTGCGACGGTGAGGCCGCCATGAAGGGCTGCGAAGCCATCGCCGACGAGGACGGGGTCCACAGCGGGGACTGCGACGGGTGCTCCTGCGAGGCCTGCGTCTGCGCGTCCAAGCCGGGCTGCTGCATCGACGAGGGGGTCAAGGACGATGAGACCGGGGTCAAGGGGACCGGGTGGACCCAGGCCTGCGCCGACCTCTGCGCGAGCGGCTGCCACGGCTGCGGGCTCCAGCCCTGCACCGACCTCACCCAGCCCTGGGACGACTGGTTCAGCTTCCTCAACGCGGGCTTCGACGTCACGGCCATGGGCAACTCGGACTCCCACGAGTCCCTCAAGGAGGTCGGTCTGCCCAGGAATTACATCCCGTCGAAGACCGACGACCCGTCGCTCATCGACGACGGGGAGATCTACCGGAACATCCACGAGGGCCGTGTGATCATCTCCACCGGTCCCTTCGCAGAGTTCTCCATCAACGGCGCCGGGGTGGGTGACACCCTGGCCTCGCCGGCGGGGGAGACCCTCGACGTGAAGGTGCGGATCCAGACCACCTCGTGGTACGGCGTGGACCACATCGAGCTGCACCGCAACGGCGTCCTCGAGCAGATCCTTCGCATCGACCCGCCGAAGGAAGCCATCGTCGACTTCTACGGGACCCTGAACGTCCCCGTCCCCGACGAGGACTCCTGGTACGTCCTGGTGGCCTACGGACTGGACTCGGACTACGTCCTCTCGCCGGTCTACAAGCGGTCCCCCTACGGCCACCTCCTCATCCCGACGATCATCGCCATGGGGGGGGAGTCGATCCTCCTGTCGTTCAAGGGCCTCGTGAACGAGGTCGGGCCGCTCCTCGCCAACTTCGGGATGAACATCGAAGGCCTCATCGCAGGCGCGCTGGGCGGCGCGGAGACCCCCGACGTGTTCCCCATGTTCCCCCTGGTGGTGACCAACCCGATCCGTGTCGATATCGACGGGGACGGCTTCCACCCCGTGAATGCAGTAGACGAGGACGGCGACGGCGCGTGGGACCTGCCCCCCTTCTGCTCCGGGCCCTGCGTCGTCGCGCAGGAGCAGGACGGCGACGGCAACCCCGCCTGGGGCCGGTCCACCTGCGGCGAGAACCAGATCTGCGTCCCCGACACCGAGGGTGCGGACCAAGGCACCTGCATCATCCCCATCCCCGAGAACTGCGTCGGCGCCCAGGTCTAGACCCAAAACACAGCGACGGAATCGGTCCGTGGCCTCCCCAGGTCGTCCGATCCCAACGATACCAGAGGAATACTGCGGGCTCGATCCCTGTTTGAAGATCCAGTCGTGTCGTGGTAGGGTCCGCCCGGTGCGGCGTTTTCGCCATATTTTTTCACTTGGAGATTCAACGGAGCGGAACCGGACATGCCTCGCGAACAGCTGACAGCGCTCCTCGTGCTGGGCACCCTCCTCCTCGGGGCGGGCCCGGTCCGGGCCCAGCAGGAGGTCGACTTCGAGACCTGCATGGCGAACTGCGACCAGCACTTCAAGAAAGTGCAGGACGCGGACGGAGACTGCGCCAAGGTCATGGGGAACATCCGCAACGACCTGGGCCTGGTCCGGGAGCAGCTCACCAGCCCGAGGCTCTGCACCGGGAAGTTCCGGCTGGCCTGCAAGGAGTGGGCGGACGCCTCCATGGACGCCCTGGACAAGATCCGTGGACTCCTGGAGAACGTCAAAGACTGCCGCCAGCTCAACGCCGGACAGCTCAAGGAGCATCTCTGGACGCTCACCCCGGCAAAGGCCTGCCGCGGGGACAGTGCGTATACCGACCTCCACGACTACATGAGCGGCAACCGGAGCATGGTCCGCGCCGTCTCCGAGTCCGGCGCGGTCTATCCCTTCGAGATCGTCCCCATCCCCATGGGAGACGACCTCTGGGGACAGGCCCCCTATTGCGATCCGCCCCTGAAGGCGCACACGAGCTACGTCAGCCCCCTGGTGGAGATCTTCGTCACCCTCTCGTCCCTGGAGCCCTGGCAGGCCTGCGCGGTGCAGTGCAAGGAGCCCACCCCGGAGCAGCGGCGCCTCTTCAAGTCCCGGGACGCGCTGGACGCGGCAGAGCGCTCCCTCGAGGAGCTGCACGCCGAACGCCTGAACCGGGGCCAGGCCCGCTCCGAGGCCTTCGAGGCCCGTGGCATGCGGGTGCATCCCTGCAGGGTCTATGCGACCCTCGATGAACAATGTTCCAGAATCGAGAAGGACCTCGCGGAGGTCCGTGGCGCCATCACCGAGCTCCTGCCGCAGCAGACCCCGGGCACCGAGGCGATCCTCACCGTCGAGCGGCGGATCGAGGGCCTCGATGTCCAGATCTCCCAGCTGGACATCGAGGCCCTCGCGCAGGCCTGCGACGAGGAAGACCAGCTCGCGGTCCAGTTCGAGGAGCGCCGCCGGGCCCTCATCGACAAGCTCCAGCGCACGGGGGACATCAGCCTCGAGGCCTTCGAGGCCTTCGACCGCCTCGGCCGGGCCGGGGGCCCCTGCGAGTACACCCTGGACTGCAACCTGCCCATGCTCTGCCAGGAGGGCCGGTGCGCGTCCAAGGTCTCCATGGAAGAGGTCCTGGACATCATGGGACGCTCCAAGGTGCTGGAGGCCGAGGCCCTGGCCTACGAGATCTATGACCCCAGCGGACTCCGAGAGGCGGCGAGTCCGGCCCTCGACTCCCTGGAGGGACGCCTGAAGGGGCTGCGCCGTCAGCTCCTGGACCTGGGCTGGGAGGGCGAACTGGCGAACTGGCGCGACGCGTTCCGGACCTCCGTCGACGTGAAGGTGAACACCCTGACCAAGGCCGCGGAGGAGACCCTCTCCACCCGCAAGGACATCCCCAGGGAGCAGCTCCAGGACCCCATCGCCTGCCGGCGCAGCATCCGCGAGCTGGAGAGCCTGGTGAGCGACCTGCGGGCCGCCCGGAAGGTCCTCGGCAACGAAGACCCGGTGACGAACCCGCGTTGGGTCTCCGTGCAGCTCTCCAAGGTCACCAAGTCCGCCGACGCACTGGACGCGGCCCAGGCGGCGTGCGAAGAGCACTGCCTTGAGGCCGAGCCCGAGACCGACTGGATGATCTACGCCGGCGCCGCCGCCGGTGGAATCTTCCTGCTCGTGATCCTGGGCTTCGTGGTCTTCCGGAAGCGGCTCCTCACCGGACGCTAGATCGGCCCCTCCGCGCTCCCTGCGACGAACTGCGCCACCGCCGGATCCGTGGACGTGAAGAACGCCGCACGGGACCCCTGGAAGTGGACCTTCCCGCCCAGCAGCATCACCACCCGATCCGCCATGAGCTCGATGGAGCGGAGGTCGTGGCTGATCACGATCAGCTGGCTCTCGCCCCGGAGGCTCGCCGTGACCAGGCCGTCCAAGCGCCGGGCGGCCTCGGGATCGAGGCCCGTGGTGGGTTCGTCGAGGATCAGCGTCTCGGGATCCATGGCCATCGCACGGGCGATGGAGACGAGCTTCTGCTCACCGCTGGAGAGGGTGCGGGGGGACTGATCCGCCACGCCGTCGATGCCGAGGCGCTCCAGGGTTGCGAACACCTCCCGTCGCTGCTCCGCCACGCCCAGATCCCGGTGCTGCTGGATCACCAGGCGGACGTTGTCCTCCACGGTCATGGCGTCGAAGAGGGCTGGATGCTGGAACACGTAGACGCACCGACGACGGACCGCGCGCAGGGCCTCCTCGTCCAGCCTGTGGACCGGCACATCCCCGTACCAGATCTCACCGGCGTCGGGAGAAATGAAGCCGACCAGATGCTTCACCAGGACGCTCTTCCCCGTCCCCGACGGGCCCACGATAAAGGTGGTCCCCCCCCTGGGGAGGACCAGGTCGATCCCATCGAGGACACGGTGGTCACCGAAGGTCTTCTCGACCCCGACGAAGCGGGCCAGCAGGTCGGCGCTCATGCGGTCCACCCAAGCACCTCTGCGACCCCACCCACCAGGAGATCCAGGAAGATCACCGAGAAGCTCGACCAGACCACGGCCTTGGTGGTCGCCTCTCCCACCGCGTCGGAGCCCCCCTTGGCCTCCAGCCCACAGGCGATGGACACCACCGGGATGGCGAAGCCGAAGATCACCGCCTTGGACAGGCCCACCAAGAGATCGGGTGTCTTGACGAAGCGCAGGCTGACGAAGGTCTCCGGGGGCACGTCGAAGCCGCTCCACGCGACCCACATCCCGGCGAGGTAGGCGACCACGCCTCCCAGGGTCGCCAGGCCGACCATGGCCACCACGGTCCCCCAGACCTTCGGCACCACGAGCTCCTCGACGGGGTCGGCGCCGCAGAGGCGCATCGCGTCGACCTGGTCCGTCACCACCATGCTCCCGACCTCCGCGGCGAGGCCGGTCCCGACCTTGGTGGCGACCATGAGCCCGGCGATGATGGGCGCGAACTCCCGCACCAGGAGCTGAAGCGACGCGGCCCCCAGGAGCGAGAACTCCGGAATCACCTTCTTCATCTGCTCCGCGGTCTGGTAGACACCGATGACCCCGACAAAGCCCAGGGTCACCGCAATGAAGAACAGGGAACCCCACCCCGCGGTCTCGACGTGGTCCACGAAGGCGCGGAACCGGATCCCGCGCCGGAGGGTGCTCCAGACGGTCTCGACGGACAACTGTGTGATGCGCCCGGCCAGGATCATGTCATGCTCCGCCCAGGTTGTACCACGCCCAGGTGATCATGTAGTCGCTGGCGAAGATCCCGAGGGCCGTCGCCACCACGGACTGGTTCACGGCGCGGCCGACCTCCCGGGTGCCGCGCCCCACCCGAAGACCGTAGGTGCAGCTCACCACGGAGATGATCGCGCCGAAGGTCCCGCCCTTGACCAGGCCGACGATGAACTCGTCCAGGAGCTCGCCGTCCGGGATGATTCGAAGGAACTCCACCCGGTCGATGTCGAGGAGCAGCTCCGCAGTGACCGCGCCGCCGAAGACCGCGAAGACGTCCCCGACCGCAGTGAGGAGGATGAGCATCAGGACCGTGGCCACGTAGCGGGGTGCGACGAAGTACCGGATCGGATCGATGGCCAGCGCCCGCAGCGCGTCCATCTGCTCGGTGATCACCATGGTCCCCAGATCCGCCGTGGTGTTCGCCCCCACCCGCCCTGAGAACATGAGCCCGATGAGCAGCGGACCGATCTCCGCGAAGACCGCGACCACCGAGGCGATGGGCACCAGGCTGTTGGCGCCGGTTGCGCGTACGTACGCCATCATCTGCACCACCATGATCGCGCCGGCGAAGACCGCGGTGAGCGCGACGATGGGGAGGGACTTCACCCCGATACGGTACAGGTTCTGGATCATCTGGTTCCGATCGAACCGCGGCGGGAAGAGGACCCTCATGATCTGCCAGAAGGTGAGCCCTATGGCCCCGACCTGCCCGATGAGGTCTGCCAGGAAGGCCGACACCCGGTCAGCGCGCAGCGCCATGGGTGCCCTCCTGCGCGATGAAGGCCCGGACCCAGGGGTTCTCGGCGGCGAGACCCTCCCCGGGGGTCCCGTCGAAGACCAGCGCTCCGTCGCGCAGCACCAGCACCCGGTTCACCAGGGGCAGCAGCCGGTCGAGGTCGTGGCTCGCAACCACCAGGGCCCGGTCCTCCCCCGTGGCTTCCCGGGCGACCAGCTCCAGGATCCGCGCCGAGTTCACGGGGTCCAGCCCCGCGGTCGGATCGTCGAAGAGTGCGAGGCGCGGCCGCGCCACCAGCGCGCGCGCCACCGCGACCCTGCGCTTCATGCCGCCGGAGAGCGCCGCCGGGAGGAGCTCCCCCGTGCCCTCCAGGCCAACCCGGGCCAGGAGGTCCTCCGCGCGGTCCAGGGCCTCGGTGCGGGCCTCGTGGCCGTGTTTGCGCCGATGCGCCAGCAGCGGGTATGCGACGTTGTCGGCCACGGTGAGGGAGTCGAAGAGCGCGAAGTTCTGGAACTGCATCCCGATGTGGCGGCGTGCCTCCCGGGTGCGCCCGCCGGCCCCCCGCCGGATCCGGACGCCGGCGTGGTGGACCTCGCCACGGAAGGGGATCAGGAGGGTGGCCAGGATCTTGATGAGCTGGGTCTTGCCACAGCCGCCGGGCCCCACGAGGCCCACCACCTCTCCGGCCCGGACCTCGAAGGACACCGCGCGGAGGATCCGCCGCAGCCCATAGGTCAGGCTGACGTCCTTCAGCTGGAGAAGCGGGGGCGCGTTGCTCACACTTCCGGTCTTTCCTGGAACCGTCCGAAGACGGCCTCGAGGGTCGCAGAGATCTCCCCGAGGGTGGCGTCGGCCTTGACCGCGTCGATGACGCGGGGCATGACATTGGCGTCCCCGCGGGCGGCCTCGGTGACCGCTGCGAGGGCCGCGTCCACCGCGGCCCCGTCGCGCCGGTCTCGGAGCGCGCGGAGCTGGTCGGCCCGGGCCTCTGCGATGGCGGGGTCAACCCGGAGGATGTCGCCTCGGGGGCCCTCCTCCATCTGGAAGCGGTTCTGGCCCACGACCACCTGGTCGCCGTCCTCTACGCGCCGCTGGTACCGGTACGAGGTGTCGGCGATCTGCCGCTTGACCCAACCGGACTCGATGCAGCGGAGCACCCCGCCCATCTCCATGATCCGATCAATCATCTCCTCGGCCTTGCGCTCGATCTCATCGGTCATCTCCTCGACCGCGTAGGACCCTGCCAGGGGGTCCACGAAGTCCGCGACGCCGGACTCGTGCGCGATGACCTGCTGGGTGCGGAGGGCCAGGCGGACCGCGTCCTCGGAGGGCAGCCCCAGGGCCTCGTCCATGGAGTTGGTGTGGAGGGACTGCGTCCCGCCGAGGACCGCGGCCAGGGCCTGGAGCGCCACCCGCACCACGTTGTTGTGGGGCTGCTGCGCGGTGAGCGCGCAGCCCGCTGTCTGGGTGTGGAACCGCAGGAGGAGGCTCCCCTCCGACTTCGCACGGAAGCGCTCCTTCATGATGCGGGCCCAGAGGCGACGGGCCGCCCGGAACTTGGCGACCTCCTCGAGGAGGTTGTTGTGGACCCCGAAGAAGAACGCCAGACGGGACGCGAACCCATCCACGTCGAGGCCTGTTTCCATGGCTGCCTGGACGTAGGTCATGCCGTTGGCCAGGGTGAAGGCCACCTCCTGGACTGCGTCCGAGCCGGCCTCACGGATGTGGTACCCCGAGATGGAGATGGTGTTCCAGAGGGGCATCTCCTTCGAGCAATACTCGAAGATGTCCGTGATGATCCGCAGGGAGGGCCCCGGCGGGAAGATGTAGGTCCCCCGGGCGATGTACTCCTTGAGCAGATCGTTCTGGATCGTCCCCCGGAGCTGCTCCCGTGAGACCCCGTTCTCCTCGGCGATCGCGATGTACATGGCCAGGAGGATCGCCGCCGTGGAGTTGATGGTCATGGACGTGGAGACCCGGTCCAGGGGGATCCCCCGGAACAGGGTCCGCAGATCATCGAGGCAGGAGATCGCCACGCCCACCTTCCCGACCTCTCCGGTGGACATCGCGTGGTCGGAGTCGTAGCCCATCTGCGTCGGGAGGTCGAAGGCCACGGAGAGCCCGGTCTGCCCCTGCTCCAGCAGGTACAGGTACCGCTGGTTCGACTCCTCCGCGGTGGCGAAGCCCGCGTACTGCCGCATGGTCCAGAAGCGGCCGCGGTACATGTTGGGCTGGACCCCGCGGGTGTAGGGATACTGACCGGGGTACCCCAGGCGCGCATCGTAGCCCGGCTCCTCCCAGGCGGGGACATGGAGGGGCAACACCTCGGCGCCGTCGGACAGGGGGAACGACGCCCGCCGCGGCGGCCGCTTCGACTCGAGGGGGTCCAGCACCCCGTCGCGCCACCGCTCGTAGCCCTGGCTGATCCCAGTCTCCTTCTCGTCTGACATGGAGGGCTCCTGCTCTTTCGCGTGGGAGGGGCCTCCGGCCCCGGGAGACCAGGCTACAAGTTGTTACATTTTCCGATGTCTTCGATGGACGCGGCCGCGTCGATGCAGTCGCGGTAGGCCTTCTTCTCGGGCTTGAGGCACTTCTGAATGCAGTTGCGGCGGATGGTGCCCTGGATGGCCGCGGAGCCCTTCCAGATCCCGGAGAACCGGGCGCACTTGGCCTCGCACTCGGCCTGGGTCGGGGCGGAGGACGTGGACGCGGGGGTCGGCGTGGGCGTGGGCGTGGGCGTCAGCGACGGCCCGGGCGTCGGTGTGGGCGTCGGAGACGCCCCGACCACCGGCGGCGACTCATACATCGGGGTGGACGGGGACGCCTCTCCGCCGCCGCTGGGACCGGACATCATCCTCCGGGAGAAGGGACTCCGCTTCGGCTGGTTGTCCACGTAGAGGACCGGGTATCCGGAGACCGCGACGCACTGGGAAAACAGGCTGCTCTTCGTCTCGACGTGGAGCCCGAGGACGTTGTCGATCTTGTCGCTGTTCTGGGTCATCGTGGCGATCGCGTCCGCGACCCATGATGCGCCCGGAGTACGGGAACCGCAGACCTCACCGCTGCGGCGGTAGGACAACTTGTAGGGCCGCCCGGGCTCCAGGGGGAGGTACGACTCCCGCACCTCCACGACGGTGGTACTGCAACCTGCGACGAGCGCAACCAGGATGCCGGTGATGCAGGTGACGGTGGCGAGACGCTTCATCATGCCTCCAGAGAGGTTGGTGGACCCGTAAACGTGAGCCGGATTCTAATCAACAAAAAAGAGGTTGACAAGGACCAAGCCAATCGGTAGTTTTCCGCCGGCCCTGGGAGGGCGGTTGGGCGCCTGTAGCTCAGCTGGATAGAGCAGCGGACTTCTAATCCGCAGGTCAGAGGTTCGAGTCCTCTCAGGCGCGCTGAAAACACGTGGTGGGCATAGCTCAGGTGGTAGAGCACCGGATTGTGGTTCCGGCTGTCGGGGGTTCGAATCCCCTTGCTCACCCCGCAAGGCCGCGCTGGCCTTAACCGGCTGTCGCGCTATTGCTGGGCGCCCGTAGCTCAGTTGGATAGAGCGACGGACTTCGAATCCGTAGGCCGCAGGTTCGAGCCCTGCCGGGCGCGCCAGGCCCTCTACGGGGGGCAGAGTGCTTTTTGAATGTTTGTTTGGACCGGTGGCTCAATGGTAGAGCAGCGGACTCTTAATCCGCGGGTTGAAGGTTCGAGTCCTTCCCGGTTCACCAATAACCCAATGTACAGCAAGGTCCGCACGCAGTTCTCACCGGAGCGAGGGTGGCGGAACTGGTAGACGCACTGGTTTTAGGTACCAGCGGGCGATCCCCGTGGGGGTTCGAATCCCCCCCTTCGCACTCCTTCACTGACGCGTTTCCAGCCATGGAGGCACAGCATGCAGGTCGAGTTCGAGCCCCTCGAGGAGCAGGTCCGCAAAGTCCGCGTCACCTTCAACGTCGCCGAGGTTCGTGAGATCACGGACGCGCAAGCCCGCGAGATGGCCAAGAAGATCCAGATCCCCGGGGGCTACACAAAGCTCAAGGCGAAGGTCTCCCGGGTCAAGCAGATCCCCGCATTCCGGGAGCAGATCCTGTTGCACTCCCTGGAGGGGTTCGTGCAGAAGGCCGCCGAGGAGGGCCTCAAGAAGCTCCCCTTCGAGACCATCGGCCGGCCCGAGGTGGACGATCTGCCCGAGCTGAAGTCCTTCAGCCAGGAGCTGACGGTCGAGATCATGGTCGAGGAGAAGCCCAAGGTCGAGGATCTCAGGTACAAGGACCTGGACTACCCGGAGGCACCTGAGATCGAGCTCTCCAACGAGGACGTGGACCAGGCCCTCGAGGAGGAGCTGGATCGGCTCACGAAATACGAAGACGCAGACGAGACCGTGGCCCTGACCGTGGGCGACCTGGCCCTCCTGCACATCTCGGTCTTTCATGGCGAGGAGAAGCTCGAGGTCCCGGGCACCGAGACCGTCGCTGCGGTGGTGGGCTCCACGGACGATCGTCCCCCGGCGTTCTTCAAGGAGATCGCCCCGATCCTCACGGGCAGGAAGAAGGGCGACGAGGGCGAGCTGGACTTCGACTGGCCCGAGGGCGGGAAGGAGCCCGAGGCCGTGGCCGGAAAGTCCGTCCGCATCGCGTGGAAGATCAACCTGGCGCGTCACAAGGTCCGCCCGGAGCTGACCGACGAGATGGTCGGTGAGATCACCCAGGGCAAGGAGACCTCGATCCTGGCCTATCGCGGCCTCCTGCGCGAGCGGCTCCAGCAGACCAGGGAGTCCGAGGTCGAGGGCGAGCACCTGGACAAGGTCATCGACATGATCATCGAGTCCAACCCCTTCCCCCTGCCCACCCGCCTCCTGGAGCGCTCGGTGGATGACCGGTGGGATGGGACGAAGAAGCGCATCGACGAGGGTCACATGCCTGCGCCGGAGGACATGGAGGCCTTCGAGGCGGAGCAGCGGGACAGCTTCCGCACCGAGATCTCCCGGGATCTCCGCAAGACCCTCCTCATCGCGCAGATCATGGAGGCCGAGGCCATCGAGCCCGATATGGATGCGATCGGACAGCAGGCCCAGGCCCTCATGGGCAGCTTGGGCGGCGAGCAGATCGACCCCCACACCCAGAACATGTTCTACTCGGTGATGACCCACTTGACGAACAAGGACATCGAGTCGAAGGTGTACCGGAGGATCATGGGAAAGGATCCGGCGCCCGAGCCCGAAGAGGTCGTCGGGGCTGCCCCCAAGGGGGATGAGTCTCGTGGGAGCGGAGCTTCGTCCGCTCAACTCGGCTTGAAAGCCCCTCACACAGTGGAAGAGCCGGAATCGGGGCCGGAGCCCCCTCCCACAGGGGAGGAAGAGGAGTCTGCGGATGCGTGACGTCAAGAACTTCTGGGTTCCGACGGTCATCGAGACCACCCCTCGGGGGGAGCGGGAGTGGAGCATCTTCTCCCGCCTTCTCAAGGACCGGATCATCTTCATCGGGACCCCGGTGGACGACATCCTTGCGAACACAGTGATCGCCCAGCTGCTCTTCCTCGAGTCCGAGGCGCCGGGCAAGGACATCTACATCTACATCAACTCCCCGGGCGGCTCCGTGACCGCTGGACTGGCGATCTACGACACGATGCAGTACGTGAAGTGCCCCATCTCCACCCTCTGCGTGGGGCAGGCCTTCAGCCTGGCTGCGATCCTCCTGGCCGCCGGCACCAAGGGGCGACGCTTCACCCTCCCCCACGCCCGCATGCTCCTGCATC
Source organism: Pseudomonadota bacterium (assembly GCA_043815665.1). Taxonomy (GTDB): domain Bacteria; phylum Myxococcota_A; class UBA9042; order CAIXZC01; family CAIXZC01; genus CAZNWW01. The sequence continues at coordinate 42,139 of JBDRIT010000080.1, read as the reverse complement.
AGCCCCTGGGCGGGTACACCGGCCGGGCCACGGACGCAGAGATTCAAGCGCGGGAGGTGGTCCATATCAAGAACCAGCTCAACGGGATCATTGCGTTGCATACCGAGCGGGATCTGGCGCAGGTGGCGGAGGACACGGACCGTGATTTCTACCTCGGCCCCGACGAGGCGGTGGAGTACGGACTCGTGGACGAGGTCATCCGACGGAGATCGGAAGACTGACTCTTCCGAGCGGGTTCCTTGAAAGGACGGCCTTCCACACTATACTAGTCGGCAGGAACGGTTACACCGAGGTCGCTGCATGGCGGACAGGCGAAAGAACGATACCATCCTCCACTGCTCTTTCTGCGGGAAGAGCCAGAAGGAGGTGCGCAAGCTCATCGCTGGCCCCTCGGTCTACATCTGCGACGAGTGCGTGTCCCTCTGCAACGAGATCATCGCCGACGAGGTCGAGACCACGGAGCGGCTCCCCAGCGGCCAGGCCCTGCCGAAGCCCTGGGAGATCAAGAGCCAGCTCGACGAGTACGTGATCGGCCAGGACCCGGCCAAGAAGATCCTCGCCGTCGCTGTCTACAGCCACTACAAGCGCATCTCGCACAAGAAGCGGCACCCCCAGGGGATCGAGCTTCAGAAGAGTAACATCCTCATCATGGGACCCACGGGCTGCGGGAAGACCCTCCTGGCCCAGACACTTGCGCGGCTCCTCAACGTCCCCTTCTCCATCGCGGACGCCACGACCCTCACCGAAGCCGGCTACGTGGGCGAGGACGTCGAGAACATCATCGTCGGGCTCCTGCAGAACGCGGACTATGACGTGGACAACGCGGTCCGGGGGATCATCTACATCGACGAGATCGACAAGCTGGCCCGGAAGGCAGGCAGCCCGTCGATCACCCGTGATGTCTCCGGCGAGGGGGTCCAGCAGGCCCTCCTGAAGATCCTCGAGGGGACCGTCGCGAATGTCCCGCCCAAGGGTGGCAGGAAGCATCCCCAGCAGGACTTCATCCAGGTGAACACCACGGACATCCTGTTCGTGTGCGGGGGATCCTTCTCTGGCCTGGACACGATCATCGAGCAACGGGTCGGGCACAAGACCCTGGGCTTCGGCGCGGACGTGAAGGACCCCTCGAAGAGGGAGATCGGCAAGATCCTCGCCCAGGTCCAGCCAGAGGATCTGCTCAAGTTCGGCATGATCCCAGAGTTCGTGGGCCGGGTCCCCGTAGTGGCCACCCTCGAGGAGCTGTCCGAGGACGCCCTCGTGGAGATCCTCACGAAGCCGAAGAACGCACTGCTCAAGCAGTACCAGTTCCTGCTGCATCTCGACGGCGCTGAGCTGACCTTCACTGAGCAGGCCTTGCGGCGCGTGGCGGCGAAGGCGCAGGAGCGCAAGGCCGGCGCCCGTGGTCTCCGCTCAATCATCGAGGACATCCTCCTGGACGTGATGTACGACACGCCCTCCATGGAGAACGTCAAGGAGATCATCATCGACGAGAACGCAGTGGACGGGACGCGGGGTGGCCCCATCTACGTCTACCGTTCCGAGGCAGAGGCGGCAAAGTAACAACGTTGCCCCCCCCCATCAAGATCACCAGGCGAGGACGAAATGGCTGAGAAGACGGTTCTCCCGCTGCTCGCGCTGCGGGACATCGTGGTGTTTCCCCACATGGTCGTCCCCCTCTTCGTGGGACGGAAGAAGTCCGTGGCTGCGTTGGACACGGCCATGCCCCGGGATCGGAAGATCTTCCTCGCGGCCCAGCGGGTCGCCAAGGTCCAGGATCCCGAGCCGGCGGATATCCACACCGTGGGGACGATCGGAACGATCATCCAGCTCCTGCGGCTCCCGGACAGCACCGTCAAGGTCCTCGTCGAGGGACACCAGCGGGCGGTCATCCTGAGCTACACCGAGGCCAAAGACCACTTCGAGGTCGAGGTGGAGCTGGTGGAGGACGACGACTCGGAGGTCCTGGAGGCCGAGGCCCTGACCCGCGCGGTCAAGGCAGCGTTCGAGGCCTACGCAAAGCTCTCCAAGAAGATCCCGCCAGAGATCGTCATGTCGCTCTCTGCGCTGGAGGAGCCGGGGCGCCTCGCGGACACGGTGGTCACCCACCTGCCGCTGAAGATGCCCGATCGCCAGGCCATGCTCGAGCTCTTCAGCCCACTGGAGCGCCTGGAGCGCCTGCTGCAGCTCGTCCAGGCCGAGACCGAGATCCTCCTCGTGGAGAAGAAGATCAAGGGGCGGGTCCGGCGCTCCATGGAGAAGAGCCAGCGGGACTACTACCTCAACGAGCAGATGCAGGCCATCCAGAAGGAGCTCGGCGAGAAGGACGAGTTCCGGAGCGAGCTCAACGACCTCGTGGAGAAGGCCAAGGAGAAGAAGCTCCCCGAGGAGGCCTTGGACCGCTTCGATCGTGAGCTGAACAAGCTCCGCATGATGTCACCCATGTCCGCCGAGGCCACGGTGGTCCGGAACTACCTGGACTGGATCCTCGCCCTCCCCTGGCTGGAGTACAAGCAGGAGCAGGTGGACGTCTCCGAGGCGGAGCGGATCCTCGACGAGGACCATTACGGCCTCGAGAAGCCCAAGGAGCGAATCCTCGAGTACCTCGCCGTCCACACCCTCACCGAGTCCCTCAAGGGCCCGATCCTCTGCCTGGTCGGCCCCCCGGGGACCGGCAAGACCTCCCTGGCCCGCTCCGTCGCGCGGGCGACCTCCCGGGACTACATCCGCCTCTCCCTGGGCGGCGTCCGGGACGAGGCGGAGATCCGCGGCCACCGGCGCACCTACATCGGCGCGCTGCCGGGCCGCATCATCCAGTCCCTGCGCAAGGTGGGCTCCAGCAACCCGGTCTTCCTCCTGGACGAGGTGGACAAGATGACCGTGGACTTCCGGGGGGACCCGAGTGCGGCCCTGTTGGAGGTCCTGGACCCGGAGCAGAACAGCACCTTCTCCGATCACTACATGGACCTGGACTACGACCTCAGCAAGGTGATGTTCATCACCACCGCCAATTACAGGGAAGGGATCCCGCTCCCCCTCCAGGACCGGATGGAGATCATCGAGCTGTCGGGCTATACCGAGACCGACAAGCTCGAGATCGCCAAGGGCTTCCTGGTGCCAAAGCAGATCGAGGCCAACGGCATCGGCGGGACCGCGGTGATCTTCGCGGACAAGGCCATCCAGGCAGTGATCCGATACTACACCCGGGAGTCCGGAGTGCGGAACCTGGAGCGGGAGATCGCGTCGATCTGCCGGAAGATCGCCAGGGACTTCATCGCCAATGGAAAGTCCGCCGATGCGAAGTACCAGGTGACCGCAAACGCGGTGAAGAAGTACCTGGGACGCCAGCGGTTCAAGCACGGCAAGGTGGACGAAGCGGACGCCATCGGAGTCTGCCAGGGCCTCGCCGTCACCGCGGTGGGCGGTGACCTCATGGGCGTCGAGGCGTCCGTGGTCCCGGCCGCGGACCGGCAGGCCGGACGCCTCGCCATCACCGGCCTGGTGCAGAAGGTCATGGAGGAGTCCGGACACGCGGCCCTCACCTACATCCGCTCGCGGGCCCGCGCGCTGGGGATCTCCACGGAGATGTTCCAGAACGTCGACATCCACGTACACATCCCCGAAGGCGCCATCCCCAAGGACGGCCCCTCCGCCGGCATCACCATGGCCACCGCGATGGTCTCGGCCCTGGCCAAGCTCCCCGTGCGCGCGGACGTGGCCATGACCGGCGAGATCACCCTGCGGGGACGGGTCCTGCCCATCGGCGGACTCAAGCAGAAGCTCATCGCGGCCCACCGCGGGGGCATCAAGAAGGTGATCATCCCCGCAGACAACGAGAAGGACCTCCCTGACGTCCCCGCAGCGGTGCGGCGCGGCCTGGAGATCGTCCCCGTGGAGCACATGGACGACGTCCTGCTTCACGCCCTCGCCGTGAACCCGGGCAAGCTCTTCCAGTCCGAGAACACCCCGGAGAACGGGATGCGACTGGAGGAGGAGGATCTCACCGACCGCGCCCCGGTGTGACCTCGTCCCGGGGGCAGCCGAAGAACCTCAGTAGGTCAGGATCGCAGCTCCGATGGAGAGCCCCGCGCCGGTCCCGAAGAGCATGATCTCATCCCCCCGGTCGAACATTCCCCGGTCCCGGGCCTCGACCAGGGTCACCGGGATCGACGCGCCGATGGTGTTCCCTAGCTTGTCGATGGTCACCGCGATGCGCTCCGCCGGCCACTGCAGACGCGAGGTCATCGCGTCCAGGGCCAGACCGCTGGCCTGGTGGGGCACCACCGCCTTGATCCCTCCGAGGCCCTCTGTGAGCAGGCTCGGGCGGACCATCGCCAGGGTCCTCGGCCCGTGCTCCACGGCCATGAGGTAGACCGCCTTCCCGTCCATGTGGAAGAGGTTGTCCTCGGGACGGGTCTCCGGCATGTGCGGGTGCCGACGGGTTCCCCCGCCCATGACGGCGGTGTGATAGGCCCCCTCGCCGAAGGTCCGGTACACGTAGCTGCTCATCCCGGAGGTCTCCCCGGCGGGGGTCCGGGTCACGACCACCGCGGCGGCCGCGTCCCCGAAGAGCATGAAGGCCTCGGGCTCCCTGGGGTTGAGCGCGTGGGACGCGATGTCCCCCGCGGTGACCAGGATCGTCCCATACTGCCCGGAGGCCAGGAAGTTCGCGGCGACGTTGAGACCCACGAGGAAGCTCAGGCAGGTGGAGTGGGTGCTGAACGCCGGGATCCCCGTGCCCTCCAGGCCGAGGTGCCTCTGGATCAAGGGCCCGCCGTCGGGGATCGCCTGCTCCTGGGTCCCGGAGCCGTTGATGATGAGGTCCAGATCGCGTGCCTCGAACCCCGCATCACGCAGCGCCTCCTTCGCGGCCATTGCGGCGAGGAACGACCCCGTCTCATCGGTCACCCAGCGCCGCTCCCGGACGCCCGCGTGGCTCTTGTCGATGGTCCCGGACGGAAGGCCGATGAGGGCCTCGACCTCCGCATTGGTCACCACCCGCTCGGGCAGGTAGCGGCCCATTCCGAGGATCTTCAAGGGGAGGGGTCTCTCGAACACCATCTCGTCCTCCTAGGGCTGGCCGAGGCTGTCGAACGCGTCTCGGCAGTGTGTCGGAATCACCGCGACCTCCGGCATGGACCGCCGGAAGGCTGCGAGTTTTTTATAGGTCTCCTGCTGCGACGTTCGATTCACAGCGATGAGGCGATGGACCCCGGTCCGCAAGCCATCCTCCAGGGATCTCCTGGCCCAGCAGGCGTCACCGCAGAGCAGAACCACGCCATGGTCCCGGGTGCGCACCACCGCGCCAAGGTGGCCCGCGGCATGACCGGGGAGGGACACCAGCCGGATCGCGCCGTCCCCGAAGAGATCCAGCGAGGGCCCGAGGGGCTCGATGGCCGGCCCCTCGGGATCGGGGAGCAGCCGCAGGCGCGCCGCCAGATCGTCCGGGAGGAGCGCAGGCAGCAGGCGCCGATGGAGGGCCCCCCACCCCGTCCGACCGCGGTTCTCCTCCCAGGCCCGCCAGGAGCAATGGATGCGCGCAGCGGGAAAGTCCCGCAGCCCCCCCACGTGATCCGGGTCCAGGTGAGAGAGCAGGATCCAGCGGATGTCCTCTGGGGCGACCCCACGGGCAGCGACCTGTGGGGCGGCGTCCTCCCCGGCGGTGATCTCCACCGGCGTGAGCCAGCGGTAGATCCGGAAGGGCATGCGCGCGGTGGCCTGGTGGAAGCGGTGGGAGTACCCCGTGTCGAAGAGCCCGGGGCCCTCGGTGGGGTGCTCCAGCAGCGCGAAGGTCGCGGGGAGCCGCACCTCACGCCAGGAGCCCCGCCCCAGGAACCGCTCCCGGGCCAGGGTGTGGCCCGCGGCCAGGAGGGTGAAGGGGACCGCTACGGGATCTCCGTCCTGTGGGAGGCCCGTCCACGGGCCGATTCGGGGCGTGGACGCCCCTCCCACAAGTTCGGAGGCGTCCAACGACGTCAGGAATTCGTCCACCCCGTCCTTCCACCGCACCTCCGGCGCGTAGCCGAGATCCCGGCGGGCTGCGGCGATGTCGTAGGTCTGGGAGTAGCCCAGGATGCTCGCTTTGTATCGCGTCAGTGGCGGCTCCCCGGGCAGGCGCAGCATTCGCCAGAGCGCCTCGAGGGCTGCGCCGATCCACAGCGCCCTCCGCACGGGGATCTTCCGGGCCGGCGGTGCCAGGCCCCGGCGGCCGGCGATGTGCCCGATGATCTCCCAGAGGTTCACCGCCTCTCCTCCGGTGATCAGGTAGGTCTTTCCCACGGCCGCGTCCTGCTCCAGGGCCAGGAGGCAGGCCTGGACCACGTCCCGGACGTGGGTGATGTTGGTCAGGGTCACGCCGTCGCCGACGATCGGCAGGCGCCCCCTCTCCAGGGCCTGGATGATGCGCGGGAAGACGGTACGGTCGCCGGGACCGTAGATCGCCTTGGGCCGGAGGATCACCGTCTCGAGGCCTGCGACCGCCGCCCCGCGGACCCGCTCCTCGGCGGCCGCCTTGGTCTCGGAGTACATGGACACGAAGGTCTCGGGCAATGGATGGGACTCGTCCAGGTCGAGCTGTGGCATGTGCCGCGACAGGATGCTCGGCGACGACACATGGACCAGGCGCCCCACGCCGTTCTCGATACACCCGGCGATGACGTTCTCCGTGCCGACGACGTTGATGTCGTGGAAGTCCCTGGAGCGGCCCCACGCGGTGGACAACGCGCCGGCGTGGATCACCGCGTCGACCCCGGCGCAGGCGGCCCGCATCGCCGGTCCATCCCGCAGATCCACCGGCATGAAGTCCGCCCCGGCGGCCTGGAGTGCCAACCCTGCGGGGAGGCTCCGCCCCAACGCGCGGACCTGCGAGCCCCGGGCGAGCAGGGTCCGCACCAGGTGCCCCCCGAGGAAGCCCGTCGCCCCGGTGACGAGGATGATGCCGGACCGGTTGTCCATTGGAGTCCTCCGCACTCCATCATGAACCGCGCACCGGCGATGGTCAAACGTGCCCCTTCCCCCGTCATCCTGCTCATGGCACGGATTGGGCGATGGGGGCGGTCGGCTCCGCGGTCCGCTTCACCGACTGAGGGGGAAGCTACCTGCTGAAGGTAAACCCGGCGGGGAGCTGGTCCTCGGTGACGCCCTCGAGGGCCCAGGCGAGGTCCTGGATGTTGTAGCCGGGCGCGCCCGTGCGGAAGGCCGGCCGCACCCTCGCACCGATGGACGGCGTGCCGGGGCCGACCAGGTAGCCCTTCAGCATCGTGGTGACGTCGGAGCCGGGGAACTCGATGTCCACGAAGCGGATCGGCTTCTCCAGGGTGTTGAACGCGCCGGAGCGCTCGGTGACGATGAAGGTGTAGACCGTCGCCGTCTCGTTGGCCACCGCGGTCATGTCGACCTCGGTGTTCTTCCCGAGGCAGTCCGGGCAGTGGATGCGGTAGGGCATCCACACGGCGCCCTTGCCCGGGCAGCCCGGGGTGTCGCAGCGGGTTCCCAGGAGCCGCGCCTTCTCGGCCACGGCCTGGAAGAACGGGGCCTCCCCGCCGTAGCTGTGGATGTAGGTCATGTTCCGGGGCTTGGTGACCCCGCAGAGGGCCCCGGCGTCATTCTTGATCGGAGTGCCCGCCTCAATCTGGTGGAACGCGCCGTTGGGGATGTAGCGGCCGTCCTTGACCTTGACAGTTCCCATCAGATCACCTCCTTCTTGAGCATCGCGTCCGGGTCCATGAGGATCGTCGCGGTGACGTGGGAGCCGACGCCGGCGTGGCTGACGGCCATGCCGCGCTTCGCGTTCTTCACAGACAGGTCGGTCCAGTCGTGGGGCTTCTCCTTGCCGAAGGCCTTCCAGCGGGCGGCGTCACCGTGGAGCTCCCCGTGGCGGTTCCAGATGTGCAGGGCGACCTCGAAGGCCTGCATGATCCCCGTGGCGCCCACGGCGTGCATGCACCCGATGAGGCCGCCGGAGATGTTGCTGGGCAGCTTTCCGGGCAGGCCGGTGTGCGGGTTGGTGTGGTAGCAGTCGCCGCTCTCCACGTAGTCCCGACCCTCGCCGTAGGGACGAATGCCCACGTCTTCGTAGGTCTGCACGTCGGAGATGGTGAACGCGTCGTGGAGCTCGACGAGGTCGAAGTCCTCGCTGGGATCCGTGACCCCCGCCATCCGGTACCCGTAGTACGCGGCGATGCGCGCAGCGAGGAAGCCGGTGAAGCCCGGGTAACGGCCGCCACCGGGGAAGCGCTCCTCCAGGTCCCGATACTGCTCCGCGGTCTCGTTGGGCAGGAGGGGGATCTCCATGTCCCGCCGGTCCGCGACCCGCAGCGTGTGGGTGCCGCCGGCCACGTAGACCCGCAGGGGCTTCATGTGGGGCGCCTTCTTGTGGATCTCCATGGCCGTGGTTTCGTCGCAGAAGACGGCGCAGCTCGCGCCGACGCTCATGAGGCAGCAGTCCAGCGCACGGAGGGGATCCGCCACCACCGGGCTGTTCAGGACGTCCTGCACGGTGATCCGCCCCGGGGCCTGGGCGAAGGGGTTGTGCACGGCGTACCCGCGGTGCTTGACCGCGATCTTCGCGAGGGTCTCGCGGAAGGAGTCCTCCTTCTTTCCGAAGACCTCCCAGTAGCGCTTCGCCATCGGCGCGTAGTAGCCCGTGTAGATCTGGCCCAGGAAGGTCTCCCAGTCCTTGTCCGCCGCGCAGGAGATCAGGAAGTTGCCCTCGTCCGTGGGGACCTCGTCCATGCGCTCCCAGCCCATGGCCAGCGCGCAGTCCGCCTGCCCGGACGCAACGGCCATGGCCGTCGCGAACATGGTGTAGCCGCCCGTCGCCCCGCCGGTCTTGACGGCGAAGCCGGGGAGCGGATCCAGGCCGAGACGATCATGAATCACGGCCTCGCCGAGGAGCTGATCGCCGAAGTGATCCGCGAAGTGCCCGTACACCCCCATCTGGATGTACTCTTTCAACTCCAAGGGGGACATGCCGATCATGTCCGAGGCCATCTTGAAGGCGTCGATGACCAGCTCCTCGGTCTTCCTCTCGGGGAAGGCCCGTCCGAACTGGCTCATGCCGCCCGTGACCATGTACACGGGGCGTGTCTGCTTCGGGATCCGAAGCTGTCGGTCAGAAAATGTGATCATCCTTTCCCTCCTCTCCGTTGGCGGATGTCTCCGGTATCATTAAAGACAGGAAGAAGAGTCACGCAACCATGGCGCAATGCGCAACCACTTTTTTCAGGGTTCTCCGCGAATGATGCGCGGGATCCCGTCGATCCGTCCCGGCAGCGAGCCTATTCGCACCCACGGCAGACGTAAGGCCGCCACTGGGTATAGCCGCCACCGAAGTAGAGGATCCCGGCGGCCGCGAGGCCGCCGCCGGTGGTCGCGGTGAGGGTGGTCAGCTCCGCGGCGGCGTTGCCGCAGGTCATCACCGTGTCCAGTGCGAAGGCCGCGTCGTACACGTAGACCTCGTCCGCGGTGGTGTTGAGCACGGCGAGGTTTCCGTCCGAGGTGAGGGTGGCGACATCTCCGGTCCCGCTCACCGACGTGATCTGCTCCAGGACCTCCCCCCCTGGGGAGACGCGGACGATGTAGACATGGCTCGACGTCGGCCCGCTCTCCCAGATCGACCCCGTGGCCAGGAGATCGCCGCCCGGCAGGACGAGGAGATCCGCGAAGCGGGTCTTCTTGGGCAGGAGGGTCTCCCAGGAGACGTTCCCCTCGTCGTCCAGGGCGAGGAGGAGGCCCTGGGGATCGTCGCCGATGAGCTGACGAACCCCTGCGAGGACGATCGGCCCCCCAGGGAGCTCGACCGCGGCGAGGGCCTCCTCGTTAAGCCCTCCGCCGAGGGCCACGCTCCAGATCACTCCCCCGTCCGCGGATCGGCGCTGGGCCAGGACGTTCATGTCCCAGAACCCCTCGTAGGTCCGGCCGGCGAGGACCCAGCCACCGTCCGCGGTGGCCGCGACGTCGTTGAAGAAGTCCTTGGCGGAGAGGTTCACCACCTCGTCCCAGAGGAACGCACCTGCGCTTGAAGCGCCCAGGACGTAGCCGTCGATGGACCCGCCGCTGCGGGATCCCGCTGCGACGATCTCTCCGCTGGCGAGGAGGGCCACGGCCTGGTTGTTCTCCTGGACCCCGGGCGAGCCGTGGACCAGGTGCCACCCGAACCCCGCGTCGAGATCCAGCAGGAAGATCGTCATGTCCCCGGCCGCGCCGGAGAAGGCGCTGGTCTGACCGGAGAGCACCAGCTGCCCCGGGGCCACCTCCATGATATCGCTGACCCACGCGTTGACCGCCATGGCGGCGAAGTGGTCGTCGACGAGGGACCAGGCGGGACAGGCCGCCACACACGCATCGTCCACGCACTCCGCGCCGAAGGTCCCGCAGCCCGCGCCTGGGGTGCAGACCCCCGCCTTGCAGGTGTCGCCGGTGGTGCAGCCGTCCCCGTCGTCGCATGGGGGTGTCCCGGCCGCTGGACCGTGGAGGCAGCCGAGGAGGACATTGCAGACATCCTGGGTGCAGGGATCCCCGTCGTCACAGCCCAGGGAGGCGCCCCCGACGCAGTCTCCGGCGTAGCACTGGTCCCCCAGGGTGCACGCGTCCCCGTCGTCGCAGGGGCCGGCCAGGGCGGCATTCACACAACCTGCCCCGGGATCACAGCTGTCCTCTGTGCAATCGCTCCCGTCGTCACAGTCCAGCCCGCCGAGGGGCGTGCAGACCCCCACCTGGCAGTGATCCCCCGTGGTACAGGCGTCCCCGTCATCGCAGGACGCGGCGTTGAAGAACGAGAAGCACCCGAGACCCGGGACGCAGACATCGTCGGTGCAGGGATCCCCGTCGTCGCAGCCCTTGGGCTCCGGTCCGACGCAGGTCCCGCTCACACACAGGTCGCCGACGGTGCAGACCAGGCCGTCGTCGCAGGGGACCGAGTTGAAGGCGAACGCGCAGCCCACCCCGGAGACGCAGCTGTCGTCGGTGCAGGGGTTCCCATCGTCGCAGCCCAGGGGCGTCCCGTCGACGCATCCGGAGACCGGCGCGCAGGTCTCCACCCCATCACAAGGATCTCCGTCGTCGCAGCTCAAGGGCACGCCGGGAACACATCCCGCGGCGGGCTCGCAGGTCTCCAACCCGTCGCAGGCGTCCCCGTCGTCGCAGTCCAGCGACGCCCCGGGCTGACACCCGCCGTCCGCACAGCCGTCCCCCACGGTGCAGGCGTCTCCATCGCTGCAAGGATCGTCGTTGGACGTGAAGACGCAGCCGGTCAGCGGCGCACAGGCATCGTCGGTGCAGGGGTTGCCGTCGTCACAGGGCGGAGTGGCGAGCCCTGTGCAGATCCCTCCAACGCAGGCGTCGCCCTGGGTGCAGGCGTCCCCGTCGTCGCAGGGAGCGCCCTCGTCCGCCGGGATCGCCAGGCAGTCCCCGGTCCCGGGCGCACAGAGCGCCGCGAGGCACGGGCCCCCGGGGGCGGGACAGGAGACCAGGGTGTCCGAGTCCACGGCGCAGACGTGGGGGTTCACCGCAGCGTCGCAGACCAGGGTGCCGTTGCACGCGTTCCCGTCCTCGAGCTCCGCGCAGTCCCCGTCCTCCATGCACCCGCACGGCGCGGGAGTGCCTGCGCAGGCCCCGTCGCTGCAGGCGTCGTCCACGGTGCAAGGATCCGCGTCGTCACAGGGCACCGCGTTCGGAGGGAACACGCAGGCCCCGCCCTCGCAGAGGTCGTCAGTGCAGGAGTCACCATCGTCGCAAGCCACCGGCGCCCCCACACAGCCCCCGGGTCCGCAGTGGTCGTCCAGGGTGCAGGGATCCCCGTCATCGGAGGAGCCGGCCTCCAGGGTGTCCCAGACGCAACCCTGCGCGCCCATGCACTTGTCCAGGGTGCAGGGGTCCCCGTCCGCGCAGAGGTTGACGTAGTCCCCCTCCACCAGGTCCGGCTCATCGGTCCCCCCGTCGCAGTCGTCGTCTACGCCGTTGCAGGTCTCCGCCCCGGGGATCGCCGCGTCGCAGTCCGTGAGGCCCGACGCCGTACACACCCGCGTCCCTGTGCAGGTCCCTGCGTCGTTCTCCTCGTGGCAGGGCGAGGCGAGGCCCAGCGCGACGGAGGACGCGGTGCAAGGGCACTCGCCCGAGGAATGGATGCACTGCTCCAGGACCGCGCCCCCCACGGTGGTCACCTCCTGGCAGAGGGTCCCCGCAGGACAGGCCTGGGCGTCCCCGCAGGGTCCGCCGCAGAAGGCCCCCCCGGGGCCGTAGTCCACGCACGCGTCCTGGGCGCCGCCGGTGCTCGCGCAGTCCGCAGCGGACGCGCAGGGCAGGCAGAGGTTCGCGTAGTCCGAGACACAGATGTAGACGATGTCCGGCGCTGTGGCCATGAGGGGCCGGCAGGTCCAGCCCTGGGGGCAGTCCTCCTGGCACTCCATGGAGCAGACCCCTTCGCCCCGGTGGAGGACACACCAGCCGGAGAGGCAGTCCTCGTTCTCCACGCAGAGATCCATGAAGCAGCCCTCTCCCGGATCGCACCAGGGACCCACCACGTGATCCCCCGTGTCGCGGTCCGCACCCTGACCGTCAAGGAGATCTCCTGTGTCCACGACGCCGTCCTGGGCGTCCCCGAGGACGTCCCCGGCGGGCTCCACCGCCACATCCTCCGGTGGGTCCGCGTCCAATACCGGCGCCGCAGGACCCGGCCCCGGCCCCGCACAGGCAGCGGCCAGGAGAACCAGGAGAGAGAGGTGATTTCTCACAGACAGGACAGCACCGGCCCGAGGCAGCTGGTCGTTGCGCAGCCCTCCCACTGCGCGGGATCGGGGCACTTCTCCTCGAAGCAGACCAGGATGTCCGCCAGCTCCACCAGGGCGTCGTAGTCCGCGGCCAGCGCGCAGCCGGCGAGGCATGTGTTCTCTCCGCCGCAGCCCTTGAGACACTGCAACGAATCACTGCAGCTCGCGGTCCCGACGGGGGTGCAGGCCAGGTAGGGGGCCTTGCACAGCTCGAGGGTGCACTTGCCCCCCGCGGCGGGCTTGTTCGCGTCGAAGAGGTCGCCGCACTGCCCCTCGATGCACACCGCGAGATCGGCCCAATCCGCCTGCCCCGCCTCGGAGCCCTCTTCGTAGCAGCCCTGCTGACAGGCCTCGTCGTCGTTGCATTGGCCCATGCAGGCGGTGATCCCCAGGCAGTCCAGATCCCCGAAGGCCGCCACGCACACGGCGTCCACGCAGGTGGTCCCGGCTTCGCACACAATCTCGGTGCTCCACGCGAGGCAGGTCCCAGCGGGCCCGCACTCCCGCCAGCCCCCCTCCCCGACGCACTCCCTCTCTCCGAAGAAGCCGCACTCGTTCTCGCAGGACGGCGGCAGCTCCGGCACGGTGTCGTCTCCCGGTACGGTGATGTCCTCTCCGGGGATCGAGTCCACCCCGGGCACCGAGGTCTCCTCGCCGCGGCCGGGGGCCACGTCCATGGTCCCGCCGCCGCCGCTGCCTCCGTCACAGGCGAGCCACGAGATCGTCAACAGCACGAAGATCGGGAGCATGATTCGGGTCATGGGCACCTCCGGTCCACCAATGGTAGCTGAAATCACTGCCTGGTGAAACCGTGTGGGAGGCCCTGTCGTAGGGCGGCCGCGGGGGGACACGCGGGATTACGCGTCGCCCTCTTCACGCACGGCGACGGTGATCTTGTAGAACACGGTGAGCAGGAGGAAGCCGATCGCGTAGATGCCGACGGTGATCAAACCCTCGGGAAGGGTCGGTGTGTACTCGTTGATCTCGTGCATGGGATTGGGGATGAAGCCGGTGACGACCATCCCGAGTCCCTTCTCGATCCAGATGGCCACGATGATCCCGACACAGATCACGGGCAGGACCTTGAAGTTGGTCCTGACCTTGGGAATGAGCAGCAGGACCAGGGCACCCACGGCGATGATCTGCGACGCCCACATGAACGGCACCAGCGCGTTGTGCCCGTGGAGACCGAAGAAGAGGTACTGGAACTGCTCCGCGTGATGGGGGATGCCGCTGTACAGCGCGGTGAAGAGCTCGACCAGGACGAAGAAGATGTTGGCGGCCAATGCATACGTGATGATCTGCGAAAGCTTCTTGATGGCCACGTCACCTGCGTCGAACTTTGTGTACCTCCTGAGGATCAGGCACAGGAGGATGAGAAGGCTCGGGCCCGAGGCAAACGCCGAGGCCAGGAAACGCGGTGCGAGGACCGCCGTGAGCCAGAACGTGCGGGCGCTGAGGCCCGAGTACAGGAAGGCCGTGACCGTGTGGATGCTGATCGCCCAGGGGATCGAGAGAATGATGAACGGCTTGATCCACTTCGGCGGATGGACGCCCTTCTTCTCTGCGGTGAACGTGACGTAGGCGATCATGGCGTTCAGGACGAGGTAGCCGCTGAGGACCACCGCATCCCAGAACAGGGGCGAACGGGGCGACGGATGCAGGAACAGGTTGAACATGCGGAACGGCTGCCCGAGGTCGACCAGGACGAAGAGCAGACACATGATCACGGCCGAGATGGCCAGGAACTCCCCGAGGATCGTGAGCTTCCCGAAGGCCTTGAAGTCGTGCAGGTAGTATGGTGCGACGACCACGACCGCCGAGGCCGCCACGCCCACCAGGAACGTGAGTTGGGCGATGTACATGCCCCAGGGGACGTCCCGCGACAGCCCGGTGATGACCAGTCCCGTCGACAGTTGCTTCAGGTACATCACGACGCCAATCAGCGCCAGGACGGACAACGTGAGCAACAACGTCCAGTAGCGCCAGCTTCCGTTCAATGCCTTCGCGAGCATACCAACCTCACACGATGTAGAAGACCTGTGGCCCGGTTCCCAGGGCGGGTTTCCGCCGAATCGAGAACCCCGCCTTGAGCGCGCGAACGAGCTCCGAGTTCACGTCGTCCGCGTCGCCGAAGATCATCGTCCCGGGTCCAGCGACCTTGTTGCAGACTTCGACGCAGGAGGGCGGGAGCCCCTTGGCCAGGCGTTCGGTGCAGAACGTGCACTTTTCGACCGTGCCCTTGGTCCGGGTCGGATATTCCTCGCGGATCCCGGTCGTGATGAATGGCCGCGGGTCCTGGAAGTTGAAGCTCCGTGAGCCGTACGGGCACGCGACGACGCAGTAGCGGCAGCCGATGCAGCGGTGCTGGTCCATCATCACGATCCCGTCGGGCCGTTTCCATGTGGCCTGGGTCGGGCACACGCTCGTGCACGGCGGGTTGTCGCAGTGGTTGCAGAGCACCAGCGCGTTCTTTCCGGTCAGCGCCTCGTCCATGTGCTCGTGGAGCTCATCCTTGAACACGTTCTCGAGCGGCTCCTTCCAGATCCACTTGATCTCTTTGTCGGTGTCGGGGATGGTCGGCACGTTGTGCTCGACGTGGCAAGCGTCGATGCAGGCCCGGCACCCCTCGCGCTCAAGGCACTTGCGGACGTTGATCGCGATCGCCCAGCGGCTCGCCGTGAGCCCATCAGGCTGGGCATCGTCGCGCAAGGACTCCGCGATGACCCCGCCGATCGGCACGGCACACCCGGCGCCGATGGCCACACACCCTGCGGCCTTGAGAAAGCCCCTTCTGCTACGGTCCATCACTTGGCTCCTTTCCGACCCGCGTGGCAATCCCAGCAGGTCGGCGTCGTGCTCACGTACTGATGGCACTTGTCGCAGAACTGCTCCCGATCGGTGTGGCACTTCATGCAGGTGTTGGTGAGGCTCTTCTGATAGTGGATGCCGGCCTCCGATATGTACTCGCTATTTCCGTCGCGCACGACCTCGTCCCGCCAACTGTTCAGGAGGTCCATGTGCGCATCGCGCATGGTCTCCTTCGACTCGACACATTGCTTCTCACCCTCGGGCAGCTCGATCTCCGGCCTCGCACCCGTCTCCCCGATCGATGCCGCGTACCAGAACGGGAGGGTGAGGATCACCAGGAAGGCCGCCAGGCCCCCGAATATCTTTCCGGCGTCCTGCATCGCACTACTCCTCCCCTTCCAACGGTTCCATTCGGAAGTTCATCTCGCGCTTCTTCTCGCCCTTCATCACCATGGCGTTGGCGACGAGCTCGTGAATGCCGATCACCCCGACCCCTGGCGCCCAGTAGTCGCATACCGTCGTGAGCGTGGCCCGGTCGATGGCGCACATCGCCGCCAGATGGTTCACGCCGTGCTTCTCCTGCACGTGTTTCACGGCGTTTCCGCGCGGGAGACCTCCGCGCAGGCGCATCTCCATGTTTTCGTCGGTCCCGAGGCCCGCGCCGCCGCCGCAGCAGAACGTCTTCTCGCGGATGGTGTTCTCAGGCATCTCGAAGAAGTTGTTGCAGACGTTCTTGATGACGTATCGCGGCTCCTCGAGGATCCCCATCGCCCGCGCCGGGTTGCACGAGTCATGGAAGGTGACACGGCGGCTGTCGTTCCGCGACGGATCGAGCTTGAGCTTGCCGTGCTTGATGAGATCGGCCGTGAACTCCATGATGTGGATCATCTTGGTCGAGCGGGCATGCTCGAAGCGGGTCCCGGTGATCGGCGAGGCCGGCACCTCGAGGAAATCCGCGGGGCCGTTCATGGTGTCCATGTACTGGTGCAGCACGCGCCACATGTGCCCGCACTCACCGCCCAGGATCCACTTGACGCCCAGGCGCTTCGCCTCGGCATAGATCTTCGCGTTGAGCCTCTTGATCATCTCGTGGGAGGTGAACAGGCCGAAGTTCCCGCTCTCGGAGGCGTAGGTGCTCCAGGTGTAGTTGAGGCCCAGCTCGTGGAACAGGGCCATGTACCCCATGCAGGTGTAGACCCCGGGCTCTGCCAGGAAATCGCCCGAGGGCGTGACGAACAGGATGTCGGCGCCCTTCTTGTTCATCGGGATGTCGACCCGGACGCCTGTGACCTCCTCGATGTCGTCGGCGAGGAATTCGAGGGTGTCTTTGAGCCCGTGGGGTTGGATCCCCAGGTGGTTGCCGGTCCGGAAGCAGTTGGCGACGGGCTCGATGATCCAGTTGACGTAGATCCCGAGGAGGCCGAGCAGCTCGCGGCCCATCATCGTGATCTCCGCCGTGTCGATGCCGTAGGGGCAGAACACCGAGCAGCGCCGGCACTCCGTGCACTGGAAGAAGTAGTAGAACCACTCCTTGATGACACCGATGGTCAGCGGGCGGCCGCCGGCGAGCCGTCCCAGGATCTTTCCGGCGGTCGTGAAGTCATTCCGGTAGACCGACCGCAGCAGCTCCGCACGCAGGACCGGCATATTCTTGGGGTCGCCGCCGCCGATGTAGAAGTGGCACTTGTCGGCGCAGGCCCCGCAGCGGACGCAGATGTCCATGAAGACCTTGAACGAACGGTACTTGTCGAGCCTCTCCCTGATCCCGGTTAGAATGATCTCCTTCCAGTTGTCGGGGAGCTGCCAGTCGTCGTCGGTAGGGTTCCACGCCCGCGGGTTGGGGAGATCGAGGTATTCCAGGTGCTTCGGCTTTCCTGGGTAGATCCAGGTGCCGGGGCGCAGGTCCGCGGGGATGTCCATCCAGTCCGTCTGCGGTGGCTGGAAGTCTATGTTGAGGATCTCGTCATGCTTGTAAAACGAAACCTCGTCGAACTTCGGATCGGCCATGGGGCTACTCCTTGTCCACCGGAATGCCGGCGCCCTTCATCCTGTCCCTGAATTCGTCCTCATACTCCTCGTACGTGTGGACCTTGACCGGCGCGTTCCATGGGTTGATGTGGCGGCGCATCCGGTTGTTGTTGGCGAGGTTTCGCGTGGGGCTCAGGAACACGCCCCCCAGGTGCATGAGCTTGCTCCAGGGGAAGTAGGCAAAGAGCGTCGACACCAGCAGGAGGTGCACGTAGAAGAACCAATGCACCCCCTGCGGGACGATCGGCTTGAAGCTCACGAGCCCCATCGCCAGCTCCTTGACGCCGACGATGTCGGTCCGCACGAAATGGCGCAGGAGCACACCCGTCAGCGCGATCGCGAGGATGAGGAAGAGCGGGAAGTAGTCGGCGGCGAGGGAGATGTACTTCAGCTGGGGCACGATCAGGCGACGCGCCAGGAGGAACCCGCCAGCAGCGATGAGGAGAAGGCCCGTCATCATGATCGGCGGCAAGCCGATCTGGAAGAAACCGTCGACACTGCCCAGGAGGCTCACCAGCGCGGGGACCGGCTCGATGAAGAACCGGAGGTGCCTCAGGAAGACGAAGAGGAAGCAGTAGTGGAACGCCAGGGCGCCGACCCACAGCCACAGACTCCATCCGTAGACCACCTTGGGCCCGTCCACGATTTCAGCCTTGGTGTTTCTGAAGAGCGACCTGAAGAAGAGGATCTCCAGCGCCATCCTGGCGATCACACCCTTGGTGTCATGGGGATTGTCCAGCGGGTCGGGCTTGATCCAGTCAAGGGTCTTCTGCTGGCCGCAGGTCGACGGGATGCGGAACGGGACCGGCGACTTCGCCCAGTAGACGATCCGGTAGACGAACCCGCAGATGAACACCGCGATCGCCGCGTACGGGAGAATCACCCCGAACAGGAACGGGAGGTCAAGGACCCCCACACCCACGTACCCGGCGAGCATGACCGCAAGGACGGCGAGGAATGGGATCACCACCTTCATGTATCACCTGCCTCCTGTTCCGACAACACCGGGTCCCGAAGGCGCCCCTGCTTCTCGTCGACCCCGTCGATCCCGCCGCCGGTGATCTTCGACATGCGCATGAGCGTGGCAACCGAAGCCTTCATCTCCCGAACCTTGAGGTCGGCGATCTTCCGCACGTACGCTGCGTACACGTCGAATGCGCACGCAGCCATTCGATCGATCCTGGCGTCGAGCGCCATGAGCTCCGCCAGCGCCCGCGCGTCCTCTCGCTGCGATGCCAGCGTCTTCCTCAGGATCCCCCTGAGGAGGAAGACGAACCCGACCGCCTGCGAGGCCGGCACGTCCTGCACGCACCGGACCCGAATGATGCGGTCCAGGTGCGGGGCATACTCCTGCACGGGGGCGTCGGCGACGAACGCATCGAACAGGGGCCCCAGCGCGTCCCGCACTGAAGCCCCGACCGGATTGGCGAAGGGATCCTTGCCGTTCTCGTAGAACGTCGCAGCTTCGGCGGAATACACCATGAGGGCTGCGCGGATCCAGGCGTCCACGATCTCCGCCCTCTTCTCCCTCTGGAGATCCTCAAGCATAGCGCCTCACGCAACGGTACTTCGACCGAGGGGTCCTGGGCCGATTCGCTTCGGATCTGGGGCACAAGGCTCCAGACCTGAAGACTGCTACACGCACCCGGTCGGCTTGGGGAGACCCGCGATCTTGCAGGCGCCCTTGGCCGGCCCGGACGGGAAGAGATCGTAGATCTCCTTGAGCTTGAACCCAGTCTCCTTGCAGAGTTTGCGAATCATCGGGGCGACGCCGAACTTCTGGAAGTAGTCGCGCAGGTAGTTGACGACCTTCCAGTGGTCCTCTGACAGGACGTCAACATGCTCGCCGATGGCCAGGGCCGCGGCAATCTTCTCGTTCCACAAGCTCGGATCCTCGATGAAACCGTCCTCATCGACCTCAAGCACGATGTCTCCCAATCTAAACTCCGCCATTTGACACCTCGACCTTCAGTTGGTTGTCAGACACTGCCCAAACGACCGGCTCCAAATGACCCGGTCCGTGATGTTCATGCGGCCTCTCCCCGCGCGGCGCGGACCATGCCCGGAGCCCACCCCGGTGTACCGAGCGCATGGAGGTGCGTGTAGCTCGCGACCACTCCCCCGACGCGGATGCCGTCCCTGCCCCCTCCGACGCCCACTCCCCGTTGGAGCGCCATCACCGTGGTGACCGCGGAGGAATCGTCTTCGACGCGGGAGTAGTGGAACTCGTGCCCGCCAAGGCTGGTGGACTCCGCCAGGAACGGGTTGGCTCCGTCAACCAGGGCGCTGACGTAGCCATGGCCCTGCGGACGCTGCATCTGCTCCACCGTGATCGGCAGCGCACCCACCATGGGGACCACCTCAGCGCCGTACCTGACGCCCCGCGACAGGTACATCAGCCCGCCGCACTCGGCCCACACCGGCAGGCCATCCGCGATGTGCTTCTTCAGATCGTCCCGCAGGTCTGCGTTCGACGAGAGCGCCTGCAGGTGCTCCTCGGGGAACCCGCCTCCAATATACAAAGCGTCGATGGACGGCAGGTGCCCGTCCGCGGCCGGGGAGATGAACGTCAGCGCCGCACCCGCCTCCTCCAGCGCCTCGAGGTTCTCGGGGTAGTAAAACGAGAATGCGGGGTCCTTCAGCACGCCGATACGCACCTGTTGGCTCCCGGCCGGCGTGGATTCCTCAGCCCCCATTCCGCCGGGCAGGGCCTCCGCCCGACCCGCGACGTTCAGCAGGGCATCGATGTCGACGTGCCGATCGACGGCGTCGCCCAGCTCTTCGAGCGTCCCGGCGACGTCCGGGTGCTCGGCGGGCGTGACCAGACCGAGATGACGGCTCGGAAGTCGCTCGACCGAGATCCGCGGGATCGCCCCGAGCACGGGGATCCCCGTCTCCGCCGCGAGGACCTCGCGGATGATGGCCTCCTGCCGGGCGGTACCCACCCGATTGAGGATGACGCCCGCCAGATCCAAGGAAGGATCCATCGAGCGGCAGCCCAGGACCAACGCCGCGACGGTCCGCGTGGCCTTCGTCGTGTCGATCACCAGGACGACCGGCGTGCCGGTGACCCGCGCGAGCTGAGCGCTGGAGTGGGTCCCAGAGGCGTCCAACCCGTCGAACAGGCCCCTGTTCCCCTCGATGACCGCAATGTCCGCCCCGGGCGCCCCGGCCGCTGCGCGACGCAGCGAACCGAGGATGGCCTCCTCAGGCATGATGAACGTATCGAGATTGCGGCCGGCCACGCCAGCCGCCTCGCCGAGCCAAGCGGCGTCGATGAAATCAGGGCCCTTCTTGAATGGGGCAACGTGGAGCCCACGTGCCCGCAACGCACGGACGATTCCCATGGACACGAAGCTCTTGCCCGTGTTTCCTGCGAGCCCGGCGATCATCAGCCTGGGGAGAACCACCGTGGTCATCCTCCGTATCAAGCCATATCCAGGAAGCCGCCCGGACACTCCTCAGCACACTTGCTGCACCCGTCGCAGGTTTCGATCTTGATCTTGTAATAATCGCCCGGCGTCGGATCAGGCAACTTCGTGAAGCAGGAAGGCGTGCAGAACATCCAGCAGCGCTCGCAGGCCGAGCACAGGCCGCAGGAGAGGCAGCGGCTGATCTCCTCCAGGAACTCCTCTGCCGTGATTCCAGTCGCGATCTCGGCGTTCGGGCTCTTCAACCACTCCGCGACCGGCAGGTGCCCATTTTCGGCCCTCGGCTTGGGATCGAAGATGTCCAGCTTGATGCGCTCCTTGGGGACCAAAGCAGGCGCCCTCCCATCCGGTATCTCCAAGCCGCGGAGCACCGCATGGACGACGTCGGCGGCGCGGCGGCCCTGGCCGACCGCGATGGTCGCCAGCCCGAGGCCGAGCACATCGCCGCCGGCCCACAGCCCCTCGGCGACCTTGCCTCCGTCGTCGGCTTCCATCCACACGCCCTTCTCGGGCTTGAGCGCCTCGAGCGGTCCCCAATCGGGATCCTGGGAGATGGCGGCGATGATGGAGTCCACAGGGATCTCGTACTCCGACCCCGGGATCGGAACCGGCCTGCGACGCCCGGACGCGTCGGGCTCGCCCAGCTCCATCTTCTGGACGACGATCGCCTTGACCTGGCCGTTGCCCCGCTTCACCTCGACCGGCGCGACGAGCAGGTCGAGCTTCACGTCCTCTTTCAGGGCGTCCTCGATCTCGCTGTCGATCGCGGGCATCTCGGTGCGCGTGCGGCGGTAGAGGATGGTCGCCTCCGCACCGGCGCGGCGCACCGCCCGGGCCGCGTCGATGGCCGTGTCGCCGCCCCCGATGATCGCGACGCGCGCCCCGACATCGATCGTCTCGCCGTCGTTCACGCGGTGCAGGTACTCCGTCCCCGTCCAGACCCCGGGACCGTCCTCGCCGGGGATCCTCAGGAGCCTGCCCTTGTGGGCGCCGATGCCCAGGAAGATGGCCTGGTGAAGCTTCCGCAGTTCATCGATTGAGATGTCTTTCCCGGCCGTCGTGTTGAGCTTCAACACGACGCCCAGGTCGAGGATGCGCTGGACTTCGGCCTCCAGCTGCGCCGCGGGGAGACGGTAGAACGGGATGCCCCAGTAGAGCATGCCTCCGGCCTTCCCCGTGCCCTCGTAGATGGTCACCTTGTAGCCGCGACGGGCAGCCTGGCAGGCGAACGCCAGCCCAGCGGGGCCCGCGCCGATCACGCCGATCGACTCCGGCTTCGGTTCGTCGTCGTACTTGTCGAAGGCGAGCTTGTGCTCGAGGGCCCAGTCGCCCAGGAACCTCTCCATCGCGTTGACCGACACGGCCCCGTCCTTGTCTGCGCGATTGCACTCCGACTCGCACGGGTGCGGGCACACCCGGCCCATCGTGGACGGGAGCGGGTTCTTCTGGACGAGCAGCCGCCACGCCTTCTCCATCGCCTGGTCGAGCGACAGCCCCAGCTTCTCGCGTTGGGCGATGAGGGCGATCCACCCCCGGATGTCGCTGCTGCTCGGACAGGTCCCGATGCAGGGTGCGTTCTTGGTCACCTGCTTTGGGCGGAGACTGGACACGTTGGCGCCGGAACCACTGCGGACCTTGAACGTGTCGGCCCCGACCTTCTTCTTGAGCAGACCCATGACGTGTAGCCTCCCTTCCTGGCTCCCCGAACTCTTTGGAAAGAGCGAACTCCCGACCCCGGAGGCGGGGTCGGTCGCGGCAGCGGCTTTTCTAGTTCTCGGGGGGCAGGACGATGAAGCTGCCGCCCACGTACGAGTACACGCAGCGCCCCGAATCCATGAGCTTCCGGATCGCCGCTTTGCACATGGGCTTGTCGCAGTCATCGCCGTACTTCTCGATCATGGCTTTGATGAGATCGAGGGCCTTGAGGTTCTTCTTGCCGTGGTAGTCCTTGATCAAGGCGTACATCGCCTCGGCGACCTGAGTGTCGTTGATGTCGCTCATTGTCTACTACTCCGCTATCTGCTTGATGTGTGCGGAACGGTGGTAGGACTCGCCCGCGTGTGTGAAGTCGTCGATGTGCAGCTTGGTGAACGGGATGCCGGTCACGTCGAAGAACTTCGGCCAGCCGATCCGCTCGATCCACTCGCCCACGCGCTCGAACGGGCGGGCGTCCTTCGCATAGATGTCGACGATGTTCTTGACCGCCGCCACCACCTCGGGCCAACGCGGCGGGTTGTTGGGGATGAACGGGATCGCGAGCTTCGAGAACATCGGCTCATGCCGGGCGTTGCTGACCTTCCCGCCGACCCAGATCGAGATGCCGTCGTTCTCGGCGTCGGCCAGCGTGACCGCGGGACACACCGTGAAGCAGTTCCCGCAGAACATGCACTGATCCTCGACGATCTCGATGGACTGCTTCCCTTCGATCATCTTCGTACGGATGGCGCCGGTCGGGCAGGCCGAGACCGTGGTCGGGATCTCGCACTGCTTGACAAGCGCCGTGTGGTTGATCTTGGGCAGCGTGCGGTGCAGGCCGAGGATGGCGATGTCCGAGCAGTGGACGGCGCCGCACATGTTGAGGCAGCAGGCGAAGGCGATGCGCAGCTTTGCGGGCAGGTCCATGTTCTCGAAGTGGGGGTAGAGCTCGTCCATCACCGACTTCACGACACCCGAGGCGTCGCTGGCCGCGGAGTGGCAGTGCACCCACCCCTGTGTGTGGACGATGTTGGTGATCGACGGCCCCGTGCCGCCGACCGGGTACCCCTCGGCCTTCAGGCGTTCGATCAGGGGTTCAACCAGCGTCTCGTCCGTCAAGAGGAACTCGACGTTGTTCCGACTGGTGAAACGCAGGTGCCCGCCGCAGAACTCGTCTGCCAGATCCGCGAACTTCAGGATCGTCTTGGTGGCCACCAGGCGGGGCGTCGCCGCGCGCACGGAGTAGAGCTTGTCGCCCGACTCCGCGACGTGCAAGAGGACGCCCGGCCTCGGGATCTCGTGATACTTCCACTTGCCGTAGTTCTTCTTGATGATGGGCGGCAGGAACTTCTCGTAGTGCGGTGGTCCGATGTCCGTCTTTCTCTCGACCGTCTCTGTAGCCATATCGTGTCCTCCTTCTTCTGGATCTGCGTTTATTTCTTCAGATCGTAGAAGATATACGGGTTGGTCCTGGGCTGGTTGACCATCTCGGGCACCGGCTCGAGGCCGATCTGCTCGAGGAAGTTGCCAAGCCCGATGCGCTGGATGAACTCGCCGATGCGCTCGCGGGCCTTCCCGTGCTCGCACCAGAGATCCCACATGGCCTCACAGAGCTCCTTGATGTCGTCGTACGGCGGCTCCATCTTGATGAACGGCACCATCACGGCCGCGAGGAGCGCGCCCTCAATGATCGGCGCCTTGGCTCCCACCAGGATGGTCGCTCCGCGGTCCTTCCCGGGCGCCAGTGCCTTGGGCATGGCGTTGATGCAGTGCATGCAGCGCACGCAATTGGCGTTGTCGATGGCCAGGTTCTTGCCGTTCCAGGTCATGCACCGCGACGGGCACTTGTTGACGACATCCCTTGAGATGTCGAGCTTGCCGTTTCCGGCGTACTCCGCCACCGCATCCTGGTCCATCTGGATGCTGTCGCGCCAGGTCCCGATGATGGACATGTCGGAGCGAGCGACGGAGGCGACACAGTCGTTCGGGCAACCCGAAGCCTTGAACTTGAACTTGTAGGGGAAGGCCGGCCGGTGCAGCTCGTCCTGGTACGCCATGGTCAGGTCGTGGGTGAGGCCCATGGTGTCGTAGCAGGCCCACTCGCAGCGGGCCATGCCGCAGCAGCAACTGGGAGTCCGCACGTCGGAGCCTGAGCCGCCGAGGTCCCACCCGGCCTCGCTGAGCTCCGTGAAGATCGGCTCGAGCTCATCGGTCGTGGTGCCCAGGAAGACGATGTCACCGGTCGAGCCGTGCATGTTGGTCAGGCCAGACCCGTGTCGATCCCAGATATCGCAGAGCTGACGGAGCGCGTCGGAGGTGTAGAACCACCCGGACGGCTGGTTGACCCGAACGGTGTGGAACTCGGCCACGCCCGGGAATTCTTCTGGGATGTCATTGTAGCGACCGATGACGCCTCCGCCGTAGCCCCTGACGCCCACGATCCCGCCGTGCTTCCAGTGGCCGACCTTGTCTTTGTAAGACCGCTCCAGGATCCCAAGCGCGTCTGCCGACATCTCGCTGTCCTCGGCGGCCAGCTTCATCTCTTTGACGAAACTCGGCCACGGCCCCTTCTCAAGCTCGTCCAGCAGCGGTGTGGGTCTCTTCTTCTCAGCCATTTTTACCCCTTTCAGTGCAAAAGAAGCGACATAACTCAGCGGTGTTCCTATCTCCGGGGACGTCCCTGTGTCAACGCTAATCTTTTTATACTCCCGATAAAGGGAGTTGAGACGCAGCTCTTCGCCACGCCCTATCTTGGGGGTCTTTACTCGGTCCGGCGACACTCGGCGCACCATCATCACCAAGGATCATCGAGGCCAACCTCGACAAACCTGTCTCGATGTCCATGCTCCCGTCGAAACGGGCCAAGGCTCCACGTTTGGCCTGGGGATTGGGGGTGGATTTACGTTGATCTGATTGTCAGGTTGGTAGTACCATCCCGCCCGCTATTAAGATGATAGCGCAGCCGTTGCCAGACGGCGCCTCGGGAGAATGAAATGGAACTTCACCAACTCCGGTGCTTCGTCGCCGTCGTCGAAGAAGGCGGCCTCAACCGCGCCACCACCCGCATCCACATCACCCAGCCGGCCTTGTCCTATCAGATCAAGCAACTCGAGAACGAGCTGGGCGTGTCACTCCTCCACCGCCAGCCACGCGGCATCACGCCGACTGAAGCAGGCAGGGTCCTGTTCCAACACGCACGGGAAGTCCTCGAGGCCGAGCGAAGGGCCCTGCGGGCTGTCGAGATGCTCTCCGATGGCGTCGTCGGGGAGATCCGCATCGGAACCATCAACAGCGTCGGGGTCTATTTCCTGCCCCCCGTCCTCACCCTGATCCAAGAAAAATACCCGTTGGCACGGTCCACGATCATCTACGGGCGGTCGCTCGAGGTCATGGAAGCCCTCCTGGCCAACCAGGTGGACCTTGCGATTGTCGCCGACCCGCGACCGAATCGGCGCTTCAGCTCCGAGACGATCACAGAGGAAACGGTTTCTCTTGTCTGCAGCAAGAATCACCCCTTCTGCGACAAGTCCAGCATTGTGCCATCTGATCTCTGGGGGCAGAAGTTCGTCTCACTGTCGCACGATACGCGGACCGGCCATCTCGTTCGTGACCACCTGATCAGGCTGGGCGTGAACGTCGATACAGTTGTTTCCACTCCGAACGTGGATACCGCGAAGAAGATGGTGGAGACAGGGCTGGGCATCGCGTTTCTACCGGATATGACCACCAAAGAGGATATTTTGCGCGGCGGCAGTACCCTCCACGGTCTTGTGCGGCTCGACGTACGCCCACCTCTCACGCGGAGCATCTCGCTGGTGACGTTGAAGAAGCTCCAGCGCAGCCAGACCCTGCAGGCTTTCATCGATGAGGTCCGACAGCACGGCGCCAACGAGAAGGCATGCGTCGAACCTCCTGGCCCCCGCTAGCACGCAGAGACATCAGGCCGCTCTATCTCTGGCATTCAGAGATTCGTCTTGATCGGGGGTATTGACACGCGTAGCTTCGCACGGTGTCGGTGATGAGTGTCCGAAATCTCGATTGAAAACGGTGTTTCGATGTCTTTTTGTTACAGTGGAAAGGCCGAGGGGCCAGAAGGAGGTGGCTGATGCCAAGTTTTGTGAACCCGGAGAAGTGTGACGGCTGCAAAGCGCTCGACACGACTGCTTGCCAGCACATCTGTCCGAACGACCTCATGGTCCTGACCAAGGACACCATGAAGGCCTACAACCAGGAGCCGGACCAGTGCTGGGAGTGCCAGTGCTGCGTGAAGATCTGCCCCGTGCAGGCCATGGACGTCCGCGGCTACGCCGACTTCATCCCGCTCGGCGCGACCGTGGTGCCGCTCCGCTCCTCGGACAGCATCATGTGGACCATCAAGTTCCGCAACGGGATGATCAAGCGCTTCAAGTTCCCGATCCGCACCACGGACGAGGGCAAGGCAGATCCGAACGGCGGCTTCGAGACCATGGCGACCCTCGACGATTTCACGCTGCACACCGAGCCCGGTTCGACCGGGCTGGACAAGATTTGTGCACCCGGCACGGCCACCTGGTCGAAGTGAAGAAGGAGATAGAACGATGCCAAATTTCGAAATCGTCAACGTCGACACTGACATCCTGATCCTCGGCGGGGGCATGGCCGCGTGCGGCGCCGCGGTCGAGGCTGCCCACTGGGCCAACAAGAACAACCTGAAGGTCGCCATGGTGGACAAGGCGGCCCTGGACCGCTCGGGCGCAGTCGCCATGGGCCTCTCGGCGATCAACCAGTACGTCGGCCTGAAGGACGGCGCGAACACCATGAAGGATTACTGCGACTACGTGCGCAATGATCTGATGGGGATCACCCGTGAGGATCTGGTCGCGAGCATCGCGCGTCACGTCGACTCCTCCGTCCATCTCTTCGAGAAGTGGGGCCTTCCGATCTGGAAGGACGCGAACGGCGGATACGTGCACGAAGGCCGCTGGCAGCTCATGATCAACGGCGAGTCCTACAAGGTCGTCGTCGCCGAGGCCGCCAAGAACGCCTTGGCTGAGGGCGGGCACGAGCTCTACGAGCACGTCTTCATCACGCACCCGATCGTCAAGGACGATCGCTGCGTCGGCGCGGTGGGGTTCAGCACCCGCGAGAACAAGGTCTACGTCTTCCGCGCCCAGGCCGTCATGGCAGCCATGGGCGGCGCGGTCGGCGTGTTCAAGCCCCGCTCCTCCGGTGAGGGTGCGGGCCGCGCCTGGTACCCGCCGTTCAACTCCGGCGCCAGCGCGTACTTCACGCTCAAGGCCGGTGCCGAGATGACCTGCCAGGAAGTCCGGTTCATCCCGGTCCGCTTCAAGGATGCCTACGGTCCCGTCGGCGCGTGGTTCCTGCTCTTCAAGTCCCGGGCGACCAACGCCCTGGGCGAGAACTACATGGAGACCCGCAGGCCCGAGCTCGAGAACTGGGGCCCCTACGGCAAGGTCAAGCCCGTCCCTGCGAACCTCCGCAACTACCTCATGCTGCTCGACGTCATGGAGGGCAAGGGCCCCATCTACATGCGCACCGAGGAGGCATTGGGAAAGATCGCGGATCAGTTCAAGGACGACCCCAAGGCCTACAAGAAGAAGATGAAGGAGCTCGAGTCCGAGGCGTGGGAAGACTTCCTGGACATGACAATTTCCCAGGCACACCTCTGGGCCGCCACCAACACGCAGCCGGAAGAGAAGCCCTCTGAGATCGCCGCGGCTGAGCCTTACTTCATCGGCTCCCACTCCGGCGCCTCCGGCGCTTGGGTCAGCGGTCCCAAGGACCTGGCTCCCCCCGAGTACTTCTGGGGCTACGAGCAGATGTGCACCGTCAAGGGACTGTTCGCGGCCGGCGACGCGTCGGGCGCCAGCTCCCACAAGTTCTCCTCGGGCTCCCACGCCGAGGGGCGCATCGCGGCCAAGTCCATGGTCCGTTACGTCGTCAACGAGAAGCCCGGTCTGGTCGACGTCGACGATGCGACCAAGAACATGTTCAAGGACCTGATCACCAAGCCGATGGCGCTCTTCGAGGAGAACCAGGACAAGTCGACAGACCCGACCGTGAACCCTGCCTACATCGTGCCGAACCAGTTCCGCATGCGTCTGCAGAAGCTCATGGACGAGTACGCCGGCGGCGTGACCGCGCAGTTCTGCACCTCTGCCCCGCAGCTCGAGAGGGGCATGGAGCTCCTGCAGCTGCTCAAGGAGGACTCGGCCTCCCTCGGCGCCAAGGACCTGCATCAGCTCATGCGTTGCTGGGAGAACTACCATCGGATGTATCAGGCCGAGGCGCACGTCCGCACCGTCCTGTTCCGCGACGAGACCCGTTGGCCGGGCTACTACTTCCGGACCGACAAGCCCAATCTCGACGAGAATTGGAGGGTCTTCGTCAACTGTGTCATGGATCCCGACAGCGAGGAATGGACCATGAAGAAGGTCCCGGTCAAGTACCTCTTCGCATAGAAGCATGTACTTGAAAGGGACGACTTCTCTCTAGTCGTGAGCCCCGGGCGTCTTCGCGGACGCCCGGGGCTTCGTTTCTCCAAAGGCTCACCGATGTCAGAGGCTCAGAAGAAATACGAGTGCCCGCATTGCGGGACTGAACTCCTGGCGTTCGAGCTGCCGGAAGCCGGCGGCTGGGACGAGCCGTACCATCTTGCGTGCTTCAACGACGAATGCTCGTACTACAAGAATGGCTGGGACTGGATGATGTCCCAGTACGAAGTCCGTACCTCATATCGCTATCGCGTGAATCCGGGAAGCGGGGTCGCGTCACCCATCGCCGTCTGGTCCAAGACGGCCCTCCGGGATCGAATCGTCAAGAAGAACAACACCCCCCCCCAGTAGAAGAGCGCACCCAATGACGAAGAGAACTGGAAAAGAGGAGTCGGCCACCGCGGCCACGGAGCACGGCATGCCCGAGGAGATGCGCGACCGGCATATCCTCGGGGATGGTGAGGAGTTCTGCTTTGGCTGCCACTCGGGGCTCTCCTGCTTCACCGACTGCTGCGCGGACGTGAATATCCTCCTCACGCCTGAAGACGTCCTGCATCTGTCCCGCCACCTGGGCGTCACCACCGGGGAGTTCATCGCGGAGCACACGCTCACGCCCCTGACGAAGGAGCTGCATCTCCCCGTCATGATGCTCCGCATGAACGACGACGAGGAAAAGAAGTGCCCGTTCGTCGGGCCCGATGGCTGCACCGTCTACGAGGACCGTCCATGGTCGTGCAGGATGTATCCGATCGGGATGGGGCTCCCGCCCGCCAGCGCGGGCAAGAAGCCCGAACCGGTCTATTTCCTGTTCGAGGACGACTTCTGCAAGGGCAGCGGGGAGCCGAAGAAATGGACCGTCGAACAGTGGCGGACCGACCAGAACGTCATCGCGCTGGAGGAGCTCCAGGCAGAGTACACGGGAATCGTCTCTCACCCATGGTTCATCGGCGGGCGCCAGCTCGATCCGAAGCGGATGGAGATGTTCCACACCGCGTGCTACGATCTCGACAAGTTCCGCGAGTTCGTCTTCAACAGCACGTTCACCTCACGTTTTGAACTGGAGGATTCTCTCCTGACGGAGATGCGCATCGATGACAAGGCGCTCATGCGCTTTGCGTTTCGTTGGTTGCGCTTCGCCCTGTTCGCCGAACCCACCATGAAGGTGCGCGATTCCGCGCAGGAGGCAGGTAAGAAGGCATGAACGACTCCAATCAGCGCCCCATCCTCGTCTTGGGAGCCGGGATCGCCGGCATCACCACCGCCCTCGAAGCGGCGGAAGCTGGTGCCGAGGTGATCCTGGTCGAGCGCGAGCAGGCCGTCGGCGGACGGGTGCTCCGCATCCACAACTACTTCCCGAAGCTCTGTCCGCCGACCTGTGGCACGGAGATCAACGTGCGTCGCCTCGAGAAGAACCCGCGCATCCGGCTGCTGACCGGGGCCCAGGTCACCGCGGCCGAGCGCCAGCCCGACGGCTGGTCGGTCACGGTCACGCAGTCCGCACAGTACGTGAAAGACAGCTGTACGCTCTGCGGTGAGTGCTCGAAGGTGTGCCCGGCGAAGGTCCCCGATCCGAACAACCTCGGCATGGTCGAGGTCCCGGCGATACGCCTGCCGCACTCCGACGCGTTTCCCCGGCGCTACGCGATCGATCGCGGGGCCTGCCCCGACGGCTGCAAGGCCTGCGTCGACGCGTGCAAGTACGATGCGATCGATCTCGCGGCGGAAGGCACCGTCGAGACCTTCGCTGTGAAGTCGATGGTCGTCGCCACCGGCTGGACTCCCTATCCGCTCGACAAGCTCCATCATCTCGGCGGGGGTGTCTTCGACGATGTCATCGCCAACGTGGCCCTGGAGCGGCTCGCGGCCCCGGCGGGGCCGACGGGCGGGAAGATCCTGAGACCCTCGGACGGCCAGGCGCCCAAGCGCGTGGCCTTCGTCCAGTGCGCGGGGTCCCGGGACGTCAACCACCTCCCGTACTGCTCCGGGGTCTGCTGCCTCGCCTCTCTCAAGCAATCCCTGTACGTGCGCGAGCAGCTCCCGGACGCCGAGATCACGATGTACTACATCGACCGGCGGGCCCCCGGCCGCAACGAGGCCATGCTGGTCAAGGCCGAGGAGGCCGGCGTGACCCTCGTCAAGGGCAAGGTCGGCAGGGTCAAGGCGGGACCGGACGGCAGCCTGCTCCTTCGGTTCGAGGACCAGGACAAGGCGCAGCTGGTCGAGGCCGAGGCCGACCTGGTGGTCCTCGCCACCGGGATGGTGCCCAACGGCATCGACTTCGACGGGATCACCCTGGACGACGACGGCTTTGCCGTCGACGACCACGGGGCCAAGGTCTTCGTCGCGGGCGTGGCCCGCAGGCCAGAGGACGTGGCGGCCTCGGTTCGAGACGCAACGGGTGCAGCGGCCAAGTCCCTGTTTGGCGGGAGGATTTCCTGATGGAGCGGCTGGGCGTGTTCCTCTGTACTGGCTGTGAGATTGGCGAGAGTCTGGACACCGACGGCTTCGAGGGGCTGGTCAAGGAGGAGGGGGCGGCGCAGTTCACCGCCCATCCGTGCCTGTGCAACCCGGATGGCGTCGCTGCGGTCAAGGCCGCCGCGGACGGAGGCGAGGTCGACGGGCTGGTGATCGCTGCCTGCTCGGCGCGGCACAAGCAGGCGGAGTTCCGCTTCGACCCCACCAAGGTGGCGGTGGAGCGCGTGAGCCTGCGCGAGCAGGTCGTCAAGACCCATCCCGCAGGCGACGAAGATACCCAGATGCTGGCCGAGGACATGCTCCGCATGGGCGTCGCCCGGGCCTCGAAGATGAAGCTCGCCGTTCTCCTGGACGAGCCCATCGAGGAGACGGTCCTCGTGGTCGGCGGTGGCCTTGCGGGCCTCCAGGCCGCGGTGGCCGCTGCGGGGATGGGCCACCCGGTGGCGCTGGTGGAGAAGGCGGACACCCTCGGCGGGTACCTGGCGAATCTCAAGGAGATCATCCCGACGGAGCCGCCCTACGACCGCCTCCACGCGAACCCCGTCCCCGCGCTGATCGGCGCGCTCGAAGCGGACGAGTTGGTCACGATCTACCTCGGCGCGAAGACCGCCGAGATCAGCGGTCAGCCGGGCCAGTTCACGGTCCGGATCGAGTCCAGCGGAAAGCAGGAGGAGATCAAGGTCGGGGCGATCGTCCAAGCGACGGGATCCAAGCCCTACGACCTCGCGAAGATCGAGAAGTACGGGGTCGGCCTGCCGAACGTCATCACGGCCCCGGAGCTCGACGCACAGATCGCCGCCGGCGCGTTGAAGCTGCCGTCGGGGGACAGGCCGCCGAAGCAGATCGTGTTCGTCCAGTGTGCCGGGTCGCGGGACGCGGAGCACCTCCCGTACTGCTCCGGCGAGTGCTGCGCCGCGACGCTGCGACAGGTGCTGGCCGTCAAGGCGGCCCTCCCCGAGACCCAGTGCACGGTGGTATACCGCGACCTGCGGACCCCGGGACAGCTGGAGCACTTCTACCTCGCCGTGCAGGACCAGGCCCGGCCCGTGCTTGCGCAGGGCGACCTGGAGAGCGTGACCCAGAACGGAAATGCGCTCGCCGTGCGCATGCACGACGTCATGCTGGGAGAGGACGTCGAGTTCGAGGCGGACCTGGTGGTCCTCGCCGCCGGCGTCGTGCCCGTCTCTGCGGACGGCGAGGCGCTTCGCCAGCTGAAGGATGCCAAGGGGCGCGTCAAGGCGAACGAGTCGGAGACCCAGCGCAAGGCCGCCGAGGCGCTGGTGGAGAAGCTCTCCACTCACGAGGGCACCGAGATCCTGAACCTCACCTACCGGCAGGGCCCCGACATGCCGTCCCTGGAGTACGGCTTCCCCGACTCCCACTTCATCTGCTTCCCCTACGAGACGCGCCGGACCGGCATCTACGCCGCGGGCACCATGCGCGCGCCCATGGACCCCGGCCAGGCGGCCGAGGACGGCTGGGGCGCCGCGATGAAGGCGGTGCAGTTCATCTCCGCCGCGACCCGTGGAGAGGCCGTGCACCCGCGCGCCGGGGACGTCGGCGTCGCGGATTTCTTCATGCAGCGCTGCACCTCGTGCAAGCGCTGCACTGAGGAGTGCCCCTTCGGCTCGCTGGACGAGGACGAGAAGGGAACCCCTCAGTACAACGAGCTGCGCTGCCGCCGCTGCGGGATCTGCCTGGGCGCCTGCCCGGAGCGCATCATCTCCTTCCCGGACTTCGCGGTGGACGCAAACATCAAAGCGATCAAATCCATCGAGGTCCCCGACGAGTTCGACGAGAAGCCGCGCATCCTGGCGCTGCTGTGCGAGAACGACGCATTGCCGGCCCTCGACGACGCTGCGAACAACGGCGCCTCCTGGAACCCCTGGATCCGCATCATCCCGGTCCGCTGCCTCGGGTCGGTGAACCTCGCGTGGATCTCCGAGGCCGTGTCCCGCGGGATCGACGGGATCGTCCTCATTGGCTGCAAGCGCGGCGACGACTACCAGTGCCACTACATCCAGGGCTCCGAGCTCGCCCACACGCGGCTGGGGAACATCTCGGAGACCTTGGACCGGCTCTCCCTGGAGTCGGAACGCATCAGTGTCCACGAGCTGGGGCGTGACGAGTTCCACCGGATCCCGGCGATCTTCGACGCGTTCGCCGAGTTGATCGATGACCTCGGCCCCAACCCCATGAAGGGGTTCTAGGGACGCAATGTCGAAGCAGGTGAACAAGGCCAATCCGGAGCTGGCCAAGGAACTCCAGCAGTTCGGCGCCGAGGACGTGCGACGGTGCTACCAGTGCGGGAACTGCGCGTCCGTCTGCGCGCACGCCGGCGATCCCTGGCTGTTCCCGCGGCGCTCGGTGCACATGCTGCAGCTCGGCCTCGAGGAACGCCTCAAGAGCTCCTTGGAGCCGTGGCTCTGCTACTACTGCGGCGACTGCTCGACCGAGTGCCCCCGCGAAGCCGAACCCGGCGAGACCATGATGGCCCTGCGCCGCTGGCTGACCTCCAAGTACGACTTCACCGGGCTCTCCCGGCTGTTCTACCGGTCGGGGACCATCGAGATCTTCGCCATCGTCCTGGTCGCCCTGTTGACCGGAGCCGGGTTCATGGCGTGGGGACTCTCCCAAGGCGACATCCGTACCTACGACGGACCGACGGCGTTCCTGGACAGCTCGGTGGTCCACATCTTCGACTGGGTGATGGGGTCGGTCCTCTTCGCCCTGCTGAGCATCAACGCGCTCCGGATGTGGTGGTTCACGACCGGATCGGGAGTGAACGTCAAGGTCCCCATTGGATCGTACCTGCGGACCCTGTACCTCTTCCCGCTGCATTTCATCACCCAGCGCCGGTACCGGGACTGCGAGGAGAAGAAGCCCTGGCTCTTCCATCTGATCCTGGTGCTGAGCTACCTCACCATGCTGGTGCTGATCATGTTCTTCCTGCACGACATGCAGGAGGGCCCCGCGATCAACTGGTTCGTGCATGCGCCCGGATACATCGCCAGCATCGGCCTCCTCGCCGTCATCATCTATTCCATCCGCGCCCGGCTCAAGAAGTCCGCACCGCACTCGCAACAATCTCACGAGTCGGACTGGATCTTCCTGATCCTGCTGCTCGTGGTCACCGCCACCGGCATCCTGCAGCACGTCCTGCACCGCGCCGGATTGGACATGGCCGCCAACATCACGTATGTGGCGCACCTCATGTTCGTGGTGCCGATGCTGGTGCTCGAGGTGCCGTTCAGCAAGTGGTCGCACATGGCCTACCGACCCCTGGCGATGTTCCTGGCCGCGGCACAGTGCGATGCATTGGCCCAACAACAGAAAGAAGCGCCGTTTGTTCAGGGCGCTGTGGATCCCGTAACCGGTCCGGAAGGGAACGCGTAAAACACCAAAGGAGGACTCCGATGTTCATCAAGCCGCATGGTTCCGACAAACTGAATCCGCTCTATGTACAGGATGACAAGAAGCGCGCCCAGATCCTGAAAGAGGCGGAGGGCATGCCGTCGATTCTGGTGTCATCAGCCGCCGCCACGAACGCGGTGATGATGGGAGGTGGCTACTTCAACCCGCTCACGGGCTACATGAATCTGGCGGACTCGCTCTCCGTCGCCGAGAAGATGCAGACCACCAGCGGCCTGTTCTGGCCGGTGCCTTGCATCAACATGGTGAAGGATGCCTCGGCCATCGAAGGCGCCAAGCTGATCGCCCTCAAGGATCCGAACGTCGAAGGCCACCCGATCATCGCCGTTCAGACCGTCGAGAAGATCGAGACCGTGCCCGAAGACAAGATGACGTACATGGCCGAGAAGATCTTCCGGACGCTTGATCCCCAGCACCCGGGCGTCGCGGCCTTTATGAGCGTGGGCAACACGCTCATCTCCGGCCCCATCACCGTCCTGTCGCACTCCTACTTCGCGGAGGAGTTCCCCGAGACGTACCGCACCGCGTACCAGATCCGGGCGGAGATGGAGGAGTTGGGATGGGAGAAGGTGGTTGCCTTCCAGACCCGCAATCCCATGCATCGTGCCCACGAAGAGCTGTGCCGCATGGCCTACAACGACGTCGGGGCCGACGGCATCCTGATCCACATGCTCCTGGGCAAGCTGAAGGCGGGAGACATCCCCGCCGACGTGCGTGACGCCTCGATCCGCACCATGGTCGACCACTACTTCCCGAAGGGCACGGTGCTCGTCACGGGGTACGGCTTCGACATGCTGTACGCCGGTCCGCGCGAAGCGGTGCTGCACGCAGTCTTCCGCCAGAACACCGGCTGCACCCACCTGATCGTCGGTCGTGATCACGCCGGCGTGGGCAAGTACTACGGCCCGTTCGACGCCCAGACGATCTTCGACGAGGTGCCCGAGGGCGCCCTGGAGATCGAGATCTACAAGGCCGACCATACGGCTTGGTCGAAGAAGCTGGGCAAGGTCGTGATGTTCCGTGACGTGCCGGACCACAAGCCCGAGGACTTCATCAATCTCTCCGGCACGAAGGTGCGGGAGATGCTCTCCGCCGGCATGGATCTGCCGCCGGAGTTCA
The DNA here is from genome assembly GCA_043815665.1 of Pseudomonadota bacterium. Taxonomy (GTDB): domain Bacteria; phylum Myxococcota_A; class UBA9042; order CAIXZC01; family CAIXZC01; genus CAZNWW01. The sequence continues at coordinate 5,890 of JBDRIT010000080.1, read as the reverse complement.
GCCGCCCCGAGTGCGCCAAGATCCTCATGAAGTACTACCAGTCCCTCCCCAAGTAAGAAACCACTGCGGGATCGGGGCCTGGAAATGACACGCGTGGCGATATTCTACTGTAAGAAGGTAAAAGACCACAGCTGTGTCGCGTGCATGCACTGCTTCCGAGGCGCCCGTGACAAGGCGGGCGAATTCGCTCAGCACCCGGACGACGTGGAGATCGTCGCCATGACCGACTGCGGCGACTGCCCCGGTCTCCTGGTGCAGCGGGCGAATCTGGTCCTGGGCATGCTCAACAAGGATCTCGGCGGGTTCGACGCGATTCACCTGGGCACGTGTATCAAGATGGCGTACGAGCACGGCAACTGCCCCATGGATCTCGACGAGATCAAGTTGAAACTCCAGGACAAATTCAAAAAGCCATTGATCATCGGCACGCACTACTATTAAACAGACGTGTTCCTTGTCGTCCGGTCTCACCCGGCGTCGTGCCGGGTGGGCAGGAAGGCTTTCCTGAACATGAGTGAGTCAACATGTATGCAGTCGCGTTGAGCGTGAAGAATCGCAAGTGCCTCGTCGTCGGCGGCGGATGGGTCGCCCTGCGGAAGGTGGAAGGGCTCCTCGCAGAGGGAGCCCTCGTCACGGTGGTCGCCCGGGACACGGTCGAGCCGCTTTCAAGCCTTGAAAGCGACGACAACGAATTGCAGATCGAGCGGAGAGACTACGAGGCCGGAGAGGCCGCTGCGTACGCGCTCGTGTTTGCCGCGACCGACGACCGCGAGGTCAACCGCCTCGTCTCCAAGGACGCGAGCGCCGCGGGCGTGTGGGTGAACGTGGCGGACGACCCCGAGCTCTGCTCCTTCTTCCTGCCGGCCATGATCCGCAGGGGCGCGCTCCAGGTCTTCGTGGCCTCCGCCGGCGAAGCGCCGTTCGCCGTGCGCCGTCTGCGTGGGTTTCTCGAGCGACGCTTCGGACCCGAGTGGGCGGCGTGGGTCGAGGCGGCGGGGCGATTCCGCACCGCCGTGCGGTCCCTCGGACTTCCGCGGGACGAATCCGAGCGTCGGTACGACCTGTTCTTTGGCGCCACCGTGGACACCCGGCAGATCAAGGCGCGGGTTCCGACCGAGCAGGAGGTCCGGGTTTGGCTCGAGACCGGTAAAGAGGGCAGCCAGCTTCGGCAGCCGCCCGGAAGCGAAAGGCCGGGCTTGCACCTTTCGGCCGGCCTTGTCTCGCTGGTCGGGGCCGGTCCCGGAGACGCTGGACTGATGACCGTCAAGGGCCAGAGGCGCCTCGCGTCTGCGGACGCCGTGGTGTACGACAGACTGGCGGCGACTGCGTTGCCGTGCGATCTGCCGGCGGACGTCGAGCTCTTCAGCGTCGGCAAGGAGGCCGGGCACCACCCGGTGCCGCAGGAGGAGATCACCGCCCTGCTCGTACGACTGGCCAGCGAGGGGAAGCGCGTCGTCCGGCTCAAAGGCGGGGATCCGCTGGTCTTCGGCCGGGGGGGAGAGGAGGCGGAGACCCTCGCCGCCGCCGGGATCCCCTTCGAGATCGTGCCGGGCGTGACCGCCGGAGTCGCCGTCCCCGCCTACGTCGGGATCCCGGCGACCCATCGCAACGAAGCGGTCCGGCTCACCCTGGTCACCGCGCACGAATCCAAGAAGAAGGGGGGGACGCAGGTCCGATGGGACCTGCTCGGCGCCGACCCGCACGCCACTCTGGTGGGTTACATGGGGGTCACCAGCCTGCCCGACGTCGTCGCGCGGCTGATCGCCGCGGGGTTGAGGCCCGACACGCCCGCCGCGGTGGTCGAGCGGGGCACGACCTCGGCGCAGAGGTCGGTCCTGGCGCCCCTGTCCGACCTCCCCGCCGAGGTGACACGCGCGGGGATTGGTGCGCCGGCGGTCTTCATCATCGGCCCCGTGGTCCGGCACGCCAACGCACTCGATTGGTTCGCGAGACGCCCGCTCTCGGGCCAACGCCTGGTGGTGGTGCATCCGGCCGGCGAGCTGGGGGCCAGGCTGGAGCTCGCAGGGGCCGAGGTGGTCGAGGTCCCGCTCCCGATCACGCCCGCGGCAAGGGTCGTCCTCGGGGCTCTGCCGATCACGGCCTGCCTCCTTCTCCGCCCGGAGGATGTGGATGGGCTCGACGAGGAACGCGACGGCCCCGGTTGGGACTCCTCCGTGGTCACCGCCTGGTGCCTCGACCACGGAGTGGCGGCGCGTGCGCACACCCTCGGTTGGCGCAACGTACGCGAGCTGGAGGCCGACATCCAGCCTGCCGAACTCGTGGCGCGCCTGGCTGCGCCGATCAGTCGCTGAGGTTCACTCGGACGAGCCTGCCTGGATTTCTCCGAAGATCAGCCTGAATCGATCACGGATGGATACGAGAAGGTGAATCAGCTCGCCGCCGGGGACTCGCGTACCACCTCGAGGAGTGGACAGTGCTTCTCCGTCGTGCCGCGATGCGCTTCGGAGTGGATGCTCTCGATGGCCGCCGCCTGGGTGGGATAGATGTTGTGTTCTCCGATCAGCTCGTACAGGTCGCTCTCCCGCATGGTCTCCAGGACCTCGTCCGTTACACCGCTGAAAGACACGCCGTAGCCTGCACCGACCAGTTTACGCACCAACCCAAGAAGCACCTCAGTCGCCCCGGTGTCGATCTGGGTCATCCCATGGGCGGCGAAGAGAATGTGCCGCAGGTGGGGCATTTCGCCGAGGTGCGCGTCGACCTTGCGCTCGAGAAACTCGGAGGCGACGCGGTCGAGAGGACCGTCGTATCGAAGCGCGGCAATGTGCTGACACCTCTCGAGGCCGTGCCGACGTGCATCACGGAACGAGCCATCAGGGTGCAACGAAAGGTCCACCACCCGTGGTCTCAGCTGCTCGAGCGGGCAATCTTGTTCCGTCGAGCCGAAGTGGGCCCTGGCGTACATGTTGCGGATCGCGAGGACCTGGGTCGAGTGCAGGCTCGCCTCATCAATGACCTCATGAAGGCGGAATCCCTTGAGCAGATCCAGCACGCCGTCCGAGAATCCGCTGAAACAGATCTCGACGTTGTCTTTGCGGAGCCGGCGCACCAACCTGGTGAGGGTCTCGACGCCGAAGGAATCGACATGGTTGATGCCGTGCGCGGCGATGAGAACGTAGCTCAGATCGGGCATCCTCTCCACGCACTCGAGGACCTTCTCCTCCAGGTAGTTGGAGTTCGCCCGGTCGAGGGGACCGTCGAAACGGATCATGGCGATGTGCCGACATTGCTTGAGTCCGTGGCGGTGGGCATCCCGTAGGGATCCATCAGCGTGCAACGAAAGCTCCACCACCCTTGGTTTCATGGACTGCAGTGGACAATCCCGCTCCCCGGAGTTCACGTGGGCCTTCGCGTAGATCGCGGCCACCGCATTGGCCTGGGTGGGATACATGTTCTGCTCACCGATCCGCCCCGCGAGGCCGGTCCTCTTCAAGGCATCGATGACCTCCTCCTTGAGACCGCTGAAAGAGACTTCGTAGCCGGCCTCTCGCAGCCGATCGACGAGAAGACGCAGCATGTCTTCGCCGGAAGCATCCATCTCGTTGATGCCGTGCGCGGCGATAAGCACATGCCGGAGATCGGGCAGCTCCGCCACCAGCTCCAGGACCTTGTCTTCGAGGTAGCTCGTATTCGCGAAATTGAGGGGACCATCGAATCGGATCGCCGCGATGTGCTTGCACCGTCTCAACTGGTGCCGTTCCGCATCCTTCAGGGTACCATCCGGGTGCAGGCTGAGCTCGGGCACCGGAGGCCGCATGGTGCGATACAGGTAGGCGCCCAGCGAGAGGACCACACCCAGGGCGAGACCCCACTCGAGGTGCGGTGCGAAGGCAAGAGTGGCCACGAAGCTCGCCACACCGGTGAAGCCATCGAACTTCTGAGCTCTCCAGGCGTGAACGAATCTGTCTACGTTCAGAAGCCCGACGACCGCCATCATGATGATGGCGGCGAGAACAGCTTGCGGCAGGTGATAGAGCAACGGCGTGAAGAACAGCAGGACGATGACCACCACGCAGGAGGAGAAGACATTGGACATCCCGGTCCGGGCGCCGGCCTGCAGGTTGACGGCGGAGCGGGAAAACGAGCCGCTCACGGCATAGCTCTGCCCCATGCAACCGACGATGTTGGCCAGCCCTTGACCGATAAGCTCCTGGTTCGGATCGAGTCGCTGATGGGTCCGCGCCGCCATGGCCTTGGCAATGGAGATGGCCTCCATGAATCCGAGGATAGAGATCACAACCGCCATGAAGAACAAATGGGACGCCGTCTGCCAATCGACGTTGGGGAGGGAGAACTTCGGGAGACCTTCCGGGATGTAGGACACCACCGCTCCCCCGCTGGTCATGGTAAGGGCTTGCTCGTCGAGGGCCTTCCTGGCCACCCGGATCCGCCACAGATTCCCCACCCCCTGGGCGCCCTCCGGCAGCTCCCCATTCAAGTAGAAACGGAGACCTCCATCCGCGCTCTCCGAGGCCTGGAAGCCGAGGCCGCGCAGCTCGTCCCGGAAACGGCTCTCCTCCTCTTTGAGCTGGTCGATACGCATGTCCAGAAGGCCGGCAGCATGATGAAGGGTCAACGCCGCGCCGGAGCCGGGGCGGGCTGCCTCGGCACTCTTCCATGAAAATCCGGAATCGGGTCTGGAATGGCAGAAGCTGCACACCTCTTCGGACACATCGAGCGCGGTGTTCGCCTCGCTGAGGGCCTTGTTCCCTTCGGTTCGGAAGCTCTCGATCTCCTCCCTTTCCATAACGGCTCGATTGAAATCGGTGACCAGATCTCGTACCCGATCCGACTCCAAGCTGCTCACCGGGACTTCGGCGTTCCTTTCGAAGCCGACGGCCCAGGAAAGACCGGTCGTGATGACCACCGCAACCAAGACGTTGGGCAGACGCGGGTTGAACTTCTTGAGTCCGATCATGATCGCAAAGGCCAGGATGGCCATGCCGACCGAGGGCCAGTGGGTATAGTCGACGGCAGCCATGATGACCCGATAGACGGTCTCGTAATGATGCTCGGCGCTGTCTACGTAGACTCCGAATATCTTGGCGAGCTGGGACGTCGCGATGATGATCGCGGCGGCGTTGGTGAAGCCGTTCACCACGGGGTGGGAGAGGAAGTTGACGATCAGGCCCAGCCGGAGAACTCCCAGTGCGAACTGAAACAAGCCGACGATCAGGGCCAGCAAGATCGCGTAGGCGATGTATTCGGTACTCCCGGCTGCGGCGATCGGCTCGAGCGCCGCCGCTGTCATCAGGGATACGACCGCCACCGGGCCGGTGGCCAGCTGGTGGCTCGACCCGAACAGAGCTGCCACCAACGGCGGGAGGAACGCCGCGTACAACCCGTAGTAGGCAGGCAGTCCCGCCAGCTGGGCGTAGGCCATCGACTGAGGGATGAGCACCAGGGCGACGGTCAGACCCGCGAGGAGATCCGACTTTGCCGTATCGACACTGAAATCTCCGAACCAACCGAGAAAGGGAAAGATCCGCTTCCAGAATCCCATCGACCTACCTCAAACGACATCAACCAATGCTCGGCCTCCCCGGCGGCCTCTGATTCTATAGGAGAAACGCGGAAATGTAGAATCCCATATTCTCTGTGCTTGGCGCACGAAACACGAGGCCTGTCCGTCGGCTGAACTGGGTGCGATTCTCGGGTCAAGATGATCCGGATGGGCCAGTGGTCATGCGGATCCGCTCCGATCGACGTATCCTGCTCCCCGCGACGTTTCTAGATGACCTCGGCGCAAATGATGATGCGGCCTGGGCGAGGAACCGGCGTCGAGGTCAAGGCGCTTCTACGAAGACGTGGTAGAGCCACTTCGAGGAGGAGCAACGCCGAGATCGGCGTCGGGGACCGGCCAGGGGGT
>JBDRIT010000079.1:0-39420 GCA_043815665.1 Pseudomonadota bacterium | reverse complement strand
GGCGCGATCGCGAAGAGCGAAAAGATGTGATCGATCGTCAGACGGCGACGGCAACGGCAACGGCAACGGACCATTCTTCCAGCCGAGTCGAGCCAGAGTTCGATAGACCGCTGGGGGAGCGGCGACTTTGCGATTGCCCTGGCGCGGGATCTGCAACACCTTGAGTATCGCGCGCGTGTGAACTACAATCGCGGTGCTCTCTGACTCGCGTGCGCACCTGGAGGGGGATCACCATGAGGCGGTTGCTTCTTTCCATCGCTCTCTCCCTGTGGGCCTGGAGCTGCGGCTCGGACGCGGTCAACGTCAACCCCGCCGGACCGGACACGGAACCCGTCGTCGATTCACTCCCGGACACACCGACGATCTTCCAGGACCAGGGGGGCCCCGATGCCGGTGACGCCCGGCTCGACGTGGCGCGTGAGGTCGCCCTGCCGGAATGCGAGGGAGGCGAGGGCTGCTTCGGCCAGTCCTGCGAAGACAACGGGGACTGCCTCTCCGGATGGTGCGTCGAGCACATGGGCCAGAAGGTCTGCACCCGGGAGTGCGTCGAGGAGTGTCCCCCGGGCTGGACCTGCCAGCAGGTGGCCAGCGGCGGTCGGGACGTGATCTTCATCTGCGTGTCCAACCTGGCCAACCTCTGCAAGCCCTGCGACGGCGCATCGGACTGCCAGAGCCTGGGCAAGAACGACCTCTGCCTCCCCTACGGCGACGAGGGCAGCTTCTGTGGTGGCCCCTGCACCCTCGAGGACGGCCCCAAGGCCGACTGGGAGTGCCCGGGAGGGTTCACCTGCGCCGAGGTCGACGTGGGCGGGGCGCCCTCGTACCAGTGCGTCATCGACGCGGGGGTGTGCAGCTGTACCCAGGAGTCCGTCGCCCTGGGGTTGCCCACCACCTGCCACGCAACCAACGAGCATGGGACCTGTCCCGGCATGCGGCTCTGCGCGGAGGGCGGTCTCTCCGCGTGTGACGCGCCGGCCCCCGCCCCGGAGATCTGCAACGGTCAGGACGATGACTGCGACGGCGACGTCGACGAGGACCTCGGTGCGACCACCTGCGGCGACGGGGCCTGCGCACACTCGGTCCCCGCCTGTCTGGGCGGCACGCCCAACATCTGCGATCCCCTCGAGGGCACCTCACAGGAAGCCTGCAACGGCAAGGACGACGACTGCGACGGGGACACCGACGAGGACCTCGGCGAGATCTCCTGCGGCCAGGGCGTCTGCGCCCACACGGTCCCCGCCTGCGTCGACGGCGCAGCGGGCGGATGCGATCCCATGGAAGGAGCAGCACCCGAGACGTGCAACGGCCTGGACGACGACTGCGACATCGAGGTCGACGAGGGCTTCCCGGACATCGACGGGGACGGGACGGCGAACTGCACCGACGACGACGACGACGGCGACGGCGTCCCCGACGCCGAGGACAACTGCCCCGAGATCAACAACCCGGACCAGCTCGACACCGACGGCGACGGCTTCGGCGACGTCTGCGACGGGGGCTGCTGGCTCCCGGATCTCGAGCAGTTCGAGGAGGACTGCGACGGCATCGGTGATCAGGAGGACAACTGCCCCCTCGTCGCCAACCCGGACCAGGTCGACACCGACGACGACGGCCAGGGCGACGCCTGCGACACCGACGACGACGGCGACGGCGTGCCCGACTCCCTGGACAACTGCCCCCTGTACCCGAACCCGGGCCAGGTGGACCTGGACGGCGACGGCCTCGGCGACCTGTGCGACGATGACGACGACGGCGACGGCATCCCCGACCCCGAGGATGACTGCCCCGGCACCTTCGACCCGGGCCAGACCGACACCGACGGCGACGGACTGGGGAACGCGTGCGACGGCGACGACGACGACGACGGCGAGAGCGACCTCACGGACTGCGCGCCCCTGGACCCGGAGGTAAACCACTTCGCGAACGAGGTCTGCAACGGAAAGGACGACAACTGCAACGGCGTCTCCGACGAGGAAGGCGCCGGCGGCTGCGTGCCCTGGTACCTGGACGTGGACCTCGACGGCTACGGCGTGGAGGTGTTCCAGAAATGCCTCTGCGGCCCTGACGACCTCTACCTGACCATCGTACCGGGGGACTGCGAGCCCTTCGATCCCGACGTGAACCCCGGCGAGGCCGAGCTCTGCAACGGCATCGACGACAACTGCAACGACGAGATCGACGAGGACACCCCGGACACCGACGGGGACAGCCTGGCGGACTGCGTCGACCCCGACGACGACAACGACGGCGACCCCGACGGCGACGACAACTGTCCCCTGGTGTTCAACCCGGCGCAGAAGGACACCGACGGCGACGGCGAGGGCGACGCGTGCGACGACGACGACGACGGCGACGGCGCAGAGGACGAGGAGGACTGCGCACCCCTCGACCCGGAGATCTTCCCCGGGAACCCGGAGAGCTGCGACAGCAAGGACAACGACTGCGACGGGGTCGTCGACCTCTACGAGGCCCCCTGCTCCTCCGGGTGCGGGGCCGGTACGCTCCTCTGCACGGACGGGGGCTGGGGCCCGTGCTCCGCGCTGGAGCCCCAGGACTGCATGAACTACGACACCTGCGTCGTCGAGAGCATGTGCCTCGTCGCGTGCCCGACGGTCCCCTCGGACGTCTGCAACGGCGTGGACGACAACTGCGACGGCGTCGTCGACGAGCCCTTCGCTTGCGCTCCCGGGTCCGCTGAGGATCAGGGGTGCGGGCTCTGCGGGAACCAGAGCCGCATCTGCACGGACCAGTGCCAGTGGACCCTGTGGAGCGCCTGCGACGGGCAGGGGGTCTGTGCAGCGGGCGCCAGCCAGGGCCAGGGCTGCGGGCTCTGCGGGAACCAGAGCCGGACCTGCGACCCGACCTGCCAGTGGGGAGACTGGGGGATGTGCCTGGGACAGGGGAGCTGCACCCCGGGGGAGGACCAGACCGAGGGCTGCGGCAACTGCGGCGCACACAGCCGGGGCTGCGGCGTGAACTGTCAGTGGGACACCTGGAGCGCGTGCAACGACCAGGGCGTCTGCGCCGCCGGCGTAGACGAGACCCAGGCCTGCGGTGTCTGTGGAACCCAGTCAAGGTCCTGCAGCGACCAGTGCGGCTGGGGCGCCTGGAGTGCCTGTGCGGGCCAGGGCTCCTGTACCCCGGGGGACGTCCAGACCGAGGCGTGCGGCGACTGCGGCACCCGAACCCGGACCTGCACCTCGGGCTGCCAGTGGAGCAGCTGGAGCGGCTGCTCGGGACAAGGCGTCTGCGCACCGGGAAACACGGACGCCCAGGGCTGCGGGCTCTGCGGCGAGCAGACCCGGACCTGCACCACCCAGTGCACCTGGGGCTCCTGGAGCGTCTGCGGCGGCCAGGGCGCCTGCTCCCCGGGACAGGTGGACTCCGAGTCCTGCGGCGACTGCGGGACCCGCACCCGGAACTGCGGCGCGACCTGCGAGTGGGGCGGCTGGGGCGCGTGCTCCGGTCAGGGGGTCTGTACCCCGGGCGCGACGGACAACCAGGGCTGCGGCCTCTGCGGCACACAGACACGGACCTGCACGGGACAGTGCCAGTGGGGCAGCTGGGGGACTTGCGGAGGCCAGGGCTCCTGCGCCGCCGGCCAGCTCGAGTCTCAGGGCTGCGGGGACTGCGGCAGCCAGGTGCGGACCTGCGACGCGTCCTGTAGCTGGGGGGGCTGGGGCGCTTGCACCGGACAGGGCTCCTGCTCTCCTGGCGCGTCAGACTCCCAGGCTTGCGGCCTCTGCGGGACGCAATCCCGAAGCTGCACGTCCTCGTGCACCTGGGGGACCTGGGGCGCCTGTTCGGGCCAAGGGACCTGCAGCCCCGGCCAGAGCCAGACCCAGGCCTGCGGAAACTGCGGCCTCCAGGCCAGGACCTGCACGGCCTCCTGCGGCTGGGGGGCGTGGGGCACCTGCGCGGGCCAGGGGACCTGCAGCCCGGGGCAGACACAGTCCCAGGCCTGCGGAAACTGCGGCAACCAGTCCCGATCGTGCAGTGGGAGCTGCGTCTGGGATGGGTGGAGTTCGTGCGGGGGCCAGGGGGTCTGCAGCCCGGGATCGAAGGACAGCTCGGGCTGCCCGAACTCCTGCATGGCAAAGAGCTGCAGCTCCAGCTGCCAATGGAGCAGTGAATGCACGAGCTGCAGCGGCTCCTGCGGCAGCTACTACCAGTGCGGCTACAGCTGCAGCTCGGGCTACTCGCCGTCGGCCTACAGCTACTCGTCCAGCTGCGGCAGCTGCTGCAGCAACAACCGCACCTACTGCATCCCGTCCTGCGGGAACACCTTCTACCAATGCGGCTACAGCTGTCCCGGCGGATACCATCCGTCGGCCTACAGCTACTCCTCCAGCTGCGGGAGCTGCTGCAGCAACAACCGCACCTACTGCGAGCTCAACTCGGGCAACTCCTTCTACACCTGCGGCTACAGCTGCCCGGCGGGCTATCACCCCTCGGGCTACAGCTACTCATCGAGCTGCGGGAGCTGTTGCAGCAACAACCGCACCTATTGCGTGAAGAATTGACCTCGCATGAACGACCGGCGAAACGACGTCCGACCAACCAGGAAGGCCTGAAATGACCACGAAGCAAGCGGCTCTTCTCCTCGTCTGTCTCATCGCACTGGTCGCGTTCCCCCTCACCAAGGCAAGCGCTTTGGCGCCCTACACAGCGCCGACCGGGGACCTCAATCATGACGGCTCCGTGAACGTCCAGGACGTCCAGTGCACGGTCCTGCTGTACACCCAGCTGATCCTCGTCGGCAAACCCGGGTTCGACACCTGCCAGAGCGACGCGGACTGCGCGGCGGCCTTCCTGGAGGACACCTACTGCAGGGCGGGCTTCACCGGGTTCAAGGTCTGCCTCCCGGTCTGCCTCTCGGCGTCCGTGAGCGTCGGGACCTCCGGCGCACCCACCTGCGCGGATCCCCACGCGGACGACAACGACTGCCTCGGGATGGTCCCGAAGCGTCTCGCAGATCTGAACTGCGACGGGCGGATCAACAGCGTCGACTTCCAGTTCCTCGTCGCGGTCTTCATGGGAAAGTCGGGGGGGCCCGGGACCCCGGACTACGACAACGATGGCGGCCTGAACTTCTGTGACGACGACTCCGACGGGGACGGCGACCCGGACGTGACCGACTGTGCGTTGCTGGATCCGACCCGCCACGCCGGGGCGGCGGAGAGCTGCGACGGCGAAGATGACGACTGTGACGGCGTGGTGGACGAGGACACCGGCGAGATCACCTGCGGTCTGGGGGTCTGCGCACACGCGACGTCCGCATGCGCCAACGGCGGGCCAGCGACCTGCAATCCGCTCCAGGGCGCGAGCCCGGAGAGCTGCAACGGCCTGGACGACAACTGCGACGGCGACGTGGACGAGGCGCTGGGCACCACCACCTGCGGCCTCGGCGTGTGCGAGCACACGACCATCAACTGCTTCTACGGGCAGACCCAGGAATGCGACCCGCTGAAGTGGACCTCCCCCGAGGTCTGCGACGGGATCGACAACGACTGCGACGGCGACACCGACGAGGGCTACGCCGACCTCACAAGCGACGGCGTGGCCGACTGCGTGGACCCGGACGACGACGACGACGGCGTCGACGACGTGTCGGACAACTGCCTCGAGGTCCCGAACCTCGACCAGACGGACACCGACGGTGACGGCTTCGGGGATCCCTGCGACTTCGGTTGCTGGCTCCCGGGGGTCGGGGAGTGGGAGGACGACTGCGACGGCGTGCCCGATGGCTTGGACACCTGCATCGGCGTCTCGAATCCGGACCAGCAGGACACCGACGGGGACGGCCTGGGGGACGCGTGCGACGACGATGACGACGGCGACGGCACCCCCGGACATCGACGACAACTGCCCCCTCGTCCAGAACCCCACGCAGACGGACCTCGACGGCGACGGGCTCGGCGACGCCTGCGACGGGGACATGGACGGCGACGAGGTGCCCGACGACGCCGACAACTGCGTGGACACCTTCAACCCCTCCCAGACGGACAACGACGTTGACGGCATGGGCGATGCGTGCGACCCGGACGACGACGACGACGGGGAGCTCGATCCCACGGACTGCGCGCCGCTGGATCCCCTGGTCAACCACTTCGCCTCCGAGATCTGCAACGGAAAGGACGACAACTGCGACAACGTCACCGACGGCGAGAACGCCGGGGGCTGCGAGCCCTGGTACCTGGACGTGGACCTGGACGGCTACGGCGTTGCGACGCAGCAGAAATGTCTCTGCGGCGCGGACGACCTCTTCAGCACCCAGGAGACCGGAGACTGCGAGCCCTTCAAGGACGCCGTCAACCCGGGCGTGGTCGAGGCCTGCAACGGGATCGATGACAACTGCGACGAGGCCGTGGATGAGGGGTTCCAGGATCTGGACGGCGACGGCCTGGCGGACTGCATCGACCCCGACGACGACAACGACGGCGACGACGACCTGTACGACAACTGCATCGAGGTGTTCAACCCCGCTCAGGAGGACACCGACGGAGACGGCGCGGGGGACGCCTGCGACGCGGACGACGACAACGACGGCGCAGGGGATGACGTCGACTGCGCGCCCCTCGACGCCGAGATCTTCCCGGGGAACGACGAGATCTGCGACGGCAAGGACAACGACTGCGACGACACGGTGGACTTGATCGAGGAGCCCTGCTCCTCCTCTTGTGAGGACGGGATCGTCCTCTGCGCCGTCGGCGTATGGGGCCCCTGCTCCGCGCTCGTCTCCCAGGACTGCATGAACTACGGCACCTGTGTCATCGAGAGCATGTGCCTGGCGGAATGTCCGACGGTCCCTGCCGAGGTCTGCAACGGCGTCGATGACGACTGCAATGGCGCCACCGACGAGCTCTTCACCTGCATCCCCGGGACCCAGGCCGAGCAGGGTTGCGGCCACTGCGGGATCCAGGCCCGTGCCTGCACGAACCTCTGTGAGTGGACCCCCTGGGGCGCCTGCGAGAACGAGGGGCTCTGCACCCCCGGCGCGGCCGAAGAGCAGGGCTGCGGGCTCTGCGGGAGCCAGGATCGGACCTGCACGGACCAGTGCCAGTGGACCCCCTGGAGCAGCTGCGACGGCCAGGGAATCTGCGCAGCCGGTCTCGAGGAGGAACAGGCCTGCGGCCTCTGCGGCCTCCAGGATCGCGCCTGCACGGACCAATGCCAGTGGACCCCCTGGACCGCGTGCGCCGGGGAAGGCGTCTGCCCCGCCGGCGACGCACAGGAGCAGAGCTGCGGTCACTGCGGAACCCAGGACCGGGCCTGCACCGACCAGTGCCTCTGGGAACCCTGGGGGGAGTGCCTGGGACAGGGAAAATGCCCCGCCGGAGACACCGACTATCAGGACTGCGGGCTCTGCGGGATGCAGGCCCGGGAGTGCTCCGGCGTGTGCCAGTGGACCGAATGGGGGGTCTGCCTCGGCCAGGGAATCTGCGAACCCGGGAAGGTGGAGACCCAGGCCTGTGGCCTCTGCGGCGTCCAGACACGCACCTGCACCAGCGGCTGCCAATGGGACAGCTGGACCGAGTGCACGGACCAGGGGAGCTGCGCGCCGGGACAGCTCGACACACAATCCTGCGGCCTCTGCGGTCTCCAGATGCGCACGTGCACCGCGCAGTGCGACTGGAACCCCTGGGGCGCCTGCACCGGGCAGGGAACCTGCACACCCGAGTCCACGGACGGCCAGGGTTGCGGGCTCTGCGGGAGCCAGGAGCGCACCTGCACCTCAGGATGCCAGTGGGGAACCTGGGGGACCTGCGGTAACCAGGGCATCTGCAGCCCCAGCCAGCTCCAGAACCAGGCCTGCGGCAACTGCGGGAACCAGTCCCGCACGTGCAACGCAGAGTGCCAGTGGGATCCCTGGGCCACCTGCACCGGCCAGGGCGCCTGCCCTGCGGGCGCTGCGGGCACCCAGTCCTGCGGCCTCTGCGGGTCTCAAGACCGCACCTGCAGCAGCTTCTGTCAGTGGGGCACCTGGGGCGCGTGTGGAGGTGAAGGGACCTGCGCCCCCGGCGCGACCCAGAATCAAGGCTGCGGAAACTGTGGAACCCAGCAGCGCACCTGCAGCGACCAGTGCCTGTGGGACGCCTGGGGCGCCTGCACGGATCAGGGAGTCTGCGCCGTTGGAGCCGCCCAGGACCAGGCCTGCGGCGACTGTGGAACCCAGCAGCGCACCTGCTCCGGAGCCTGCAATTGGAACGCCTGGGGTGCCTGCGCCGACCAGGGCGAGTGCACCGTCGGGGAGACCGACAGCCAGGGCTGCGGGAACTGCGGAGAGCAGGACCGGACCTGCTCCGATACCTGCGAGTGGGATGCCTGGAGCGACTGCAACGGTCAGGGGACCTGCGGGCCGGGCCAGACGCAGAACCAGCCGTGCGGCCTCTGCGGGCAGCAGACCCGCACCTGCGGCGGGACCTGTGAGTGGGGCGGCTGGGGAGGCTGCACCGGTGAGGGGACCTGTACCCCGAGCGCGACCCAGACCGAGGGCTGCGGCAACTGCGGCACCCATTCCCGCGCCTGCGACTCCAATTGCCAGTGGGACCCCTGGGGGACCTGCAACGGCCAGGGGACCTGCGCCTCCGGTGACGACGCCACCCAGTCCTGCGGCCTCTGTGGGACCCAGACCCGCAGCTGCAGCGCACAGTGCGCATGGAACGCCTGGAGCGCCTGCGGCGGCGAGGGCGTCTGTACCACGGGCGCGGTCGAGACCGAGGCCTGCGGGAACTGCGGGACCCGAAGCCGGACCTGCAACGCCCAGTGCGGCTGGGATGCCTGGAGCGGATGCGGCGACCAGGGCGTCTGCGCGCCGGGGGCCACGAGCAGCCAGGGCTGCGGCCTCTGCGGCGATCAGACCCGGACCTGCACGGCCCAGTGTGCCTGGGGTTCCTGGGGCACGTGCGGTGGCCAGGGGGTCTGCTCCGCCGGCCAGGTGGACACCGAAGCCTGCGGCGCCTGCGGGACCCGGACCCGGAACTGCGGCGCGACCTGCGAGTGGGGCGGCTGGGGCGCGTGCTCCGGTCAGGGGGTCTGTACCCCGGGCGCGACGGACAACCAGGGCTGCGGCCTCTGCGGCAGCCAGGCCCGGACCTGCACGAGCCAATGCCAATGGGGCAGCTGGGGAGGCTGCGGAAGCCAGGGGGTCTGCGCCGCCGGCCAGCTCGAATCCCAGGGCTGCGGGGACTGCGGCAGCCAGGTGCGGACCTGCAACGCGTCCTGTGTCTGGGGGGGCTGGGGGGCCTGCACCGGGCAGGGTTCCTGCTCACCGGGTGCATCGGACTCCCAGGCCTGCGGACTCTGCGGGACACAATCCCGGAGCTGCACTCCATCCTGTAGCTGGGGCTCCTGGGGGACGTGCGGGGGTCAGGGGACCTGCACCCCCGGCCAGAGCCAGACCCAGGCCTGCGGCAACTGCGGCCTCCAGGCCAGGACCTGTACCGCTTCCTGCGGCTGGGGGACGTGGGGCACCTGCGCGGGCCAGGGGACCTGCAGCCCGGGGCAGACACAGTCCCAGGCCTGCGGAAACTGCGGAAACCAGTCCCGGTCGTGCAACGGGAGCTGCGTGTGGGACGGCTGGAGCGCCTGCGCAGGCCAGGGGGTCTGCTCTCCGGGCTCCAAGACCAGCTCGGGCTGCCCCAACTCCTGCATGGCAAAGAGCTGCAGCGCCAGCTGCCAATGGGGCAGCGAATGCACGACCTGCAGCGGCTCCTGCAGCAACTACTACCAATGCGGCTACAGCTGCAACTCCGGGTACCACCCATCCAGCTACAGCTACTCCTCGGGCTGCGGGAGCTGCTGCAGCAACAACCGCACCTACTGCCAACCGTCCTGCGGCAGCTCCTTCTATGACTGCGGGTACGGATGTCCTTCGGGGTATCATGTCACGAGCTACAGCTACTCGTCGAGCTGCGGGAGCTGCTGCAGCAACAACCGCTCCTACTGCCAGCTCAACACCGGCAACTCCTTCTACGTCTGCGGCTACGGCTGCCCCGGCGGGTACCATGCATCGTCCTACAGCTACTCGTCGAGTTGTGGGAGCTGCTGCAGCAACAACCGCACCTACTGCTTGAAGAACTGATCCCGGACTCGCCCCGGAGCGGAGGACCCATGCGACGCCTGACTCTCCTGGTCATCGTGGCTGCGATGGCAGCCTGCGGCCCCAACGACGTGACCACCGGCGGCGCCGACGCGCCCGCGGACGCGGCCCCGGACCTGCCCACGATCTTCCCGGACGACGGCGAGGTGGTCCCCTCGGACCTCCCGCCCCAGCCGGACCAGAACGGCGATCTCCCCGAGGCCTGCGAGGCCGGAGAGGGCTGCCTCGGCGACCCCTGCGACGACGGCGGCGACTGCATCTCCGGCTGGTGCGTCCAGCACATGGGACAGACGGTGTGCACCCAGGAGTGCGTCGAAGAGTGCCCTCCCGGGTGGACCTGCCAGCAGGTCTCTGCGGGAGGCAGAGACGTGGTCTTCATCTGCGTCTCCGATCTCGCCACCCTCTGCAGGCCCTGCTTCGACAGCACGGACTGCGAGGGCCTCGGCGTCACGGATCTCTGCGTCTCCTACGGCGACGCGGGAAGCTTCTGCGGCGGGACCTGCTCTCCGGACGCGGCTCCCAAGGCCACGGGCTGCCCCGAGGACTTCACCTGTACCGAGGTGGACGACGGCGGCGCGCCGTCCTACCAATGCGTCGCGAACGCGGAGGTCTGCGACTGCTCCACGACCTCCATCCTCCTGGGTCTCAGCACCGCCTGCGTGATCACCAACGAGTTCGGGACCTGCCAGGGCGAGCGGACCTGCGCCGGGGACGGCCTCACCCCCTGCGACGCGCCGCCCCCCGGGGAGGAGACCTGCAACGGCCTGGACGACGACTGCGACGGCCAGATCGACGAAGGCTTCCCGGATCTGGACGGGGACGGTCTCGCAGTCTGCGTGGACGACGAGGGAGACGGCTGCTGGGACGAGGCGACCCAGGAAGTCGACATCGACTGCGACGACGTCCCGGACTCCGAGGACAACTGTGCCGCTGACCCGAACCCGGACCAGTTCGACACCGACGACGACGGCACGGGGGACTTCTGCGACGACGACGACGACGGCGACGGGGATCCGGACATCATGGACTGCGCACCCCTGAACGGGGACATCAGCCACTACGCCACGGAGACCTGCAATGGCGTGGACGACGACTGCGACGGCCAGACCGACGAGATCGGCGCCGAGGGCTGCCAGCCCTACTACCTCGACGTGGACACCGACGGCTACGGCGAGGTGGAGTTCAGCCAATGCCTCTGCGTCCCCACCCCACCCTACATCGCGCCGGAACCCGGCGACTGCGAGCCCTACGACGCCACGGTCAACCCCGGCGAGGACGAAGCCTGCAACAACGTCGACGACAACTGCAACGGGGAGATCGACGAGGACCTCCCGGATCTGGACGAAGACGGGATCCCGAACTGCCTCGACGACGACGACGACGGCGACGGCGACCCCGACGACCAGGACAACTGCCCCGAGGACTTCAACCCGGCACAGCTCGACACCGACGACGACGGCATGGGCGACGCCTGCGACGACGATGACGACGGGGACGGCTCCGAGGACGAGGAGGACTGCGACCCCGTGGATCCCGAGGTCTTCCCCGGCCACCCCGAAGTCTGCGACGGCAAGGACAACGACTGCAACGACACCACGGACGACTTCTACTCCCTCTGCGCCAACGCCTGCGGTGAGGGCGTGACCCTCTGCACCGACGGCGTGCAGGGCCCCTGCTCCGTGGGCGAGCCCGTGGAGTGCTACGACTACGAGACCTGTGAGACCGAGACGATCTGTGACGGGGTGTGCGCCCCCGCCCCGGTGGATCTGTGCAACGGCCTGGACGAGAACTGCGACGGGCTGCCCGACGAGACCTTCGAGTGCGCCCTTGCGGCCAGCCAGAACGAGGCCTGCGGCTTCTGCGGCACCCGCGTCCGTCAATGTGGCCTCGCCTGCACCTGGGATCCCTGGGGCGCGTGCCAGGGCGGCGGCGAGTGCGTCCTCGGGCAGCTCGGCACGGAGACCTGCGGCAACTGCGGCATCCGGATCCGGACCTGCGGGTCGGACTGCATGTGGGACGCATGGGGGGGCTGCACCGGTCAGGGAGACTGCGCTCCAGGCCAGGGAGACGAGACGGGCTGCGGGCTCTGCGGCACCCAGGAGCGGACCTGCACCGACGCCTGCACCTGGGGCACCTGGGGGGAGTGCTCCGGGGAGGGGACCTGCACACCGGGGCAGTCCCAGAGCCAGGCCTGCGGCAGCTGCGGCACACAGACACGGAGCTGCACGGGGAACTGCACCTGGAGCGCCTGGGGAGCCTGCAGCGGCCAGGGCACCTGCAGCCCGGGCCAGACCCAGTCCCAGTCCTGCGGCACCTGCGGCACCCAGACGCGAAGCTGCGCGGCGACCTGCGTCTGGGACGCCTGGGGGGCGTGCACGGGCCAGGGGGTCTGCTCCCCTGGGACCACAACCAGCAGCGGCTGCCCGGGCTCCTGCATGGCCAAGACCTGCAGCTCCTCATGCCAGTGGAACGACGCGTGCTCGGGCTGCCTGTCGAGCTGCTCGAGCTCCTACAACAAGTGCGGCCTCGGCGGCTGCTCTTCGGGCTACCACCCTGCCGCGTACAGCTGCAACTTCTCTTGCGGGTCATGCTACGGCGACAACCAGACCACCTGCGCAAGGGACTGCGGCAGCAGCTTCAACACCTGCGGCCTGGGGAGCTGCCCGGCCGGCTACCATGCCTCCGCGTACAGCTGCAACTTCTCCTGCGGATCGTGCTACGGCGACAACCAGTCCACCTGCGCCCTCAACGCCGGCTCGTCCTTCAACAAATGCGGCCTCGGCGGCTGCCCCGCCGGCTACACGGCCTCCGCATACAGCTGCAACTTCTCCTGCGGGTCGTGCTACGGGGACAACCAGACCACCTGTACGAAGATCTGAGCGCCCATCCCCGGCCCGTCAGTACAGGAAGCCATCGTCGCCGTCGCTGACGGTGACGATCACGATGGTGTCCCCGAGGAGCTCCGGGGCGATGCTCTCGGCGAGCGCAGCCTGGATCGCCTCCGCGTGTTGGTCCGCGTAGGCGATGACGTGGAGGATCTGCTTCGTCCAGGCGTCGCTCGGTGCGACGGCCGCCGAGGAGTCCTGGATCCCCTTCAGCTTCTTCTCCAGGAGCACGACGGCCTGGTCCGTGGTCCAGGCCGCGTCCCGGGGCCAGCCCACGGCGCGGGTCACGGAGACGCCGATCCTGGAGCCATCGATCTCCACCAGAAGGTCGGTGATCTGGCTGTCCGGGATCTGGTACTCAACCTCCATCTCCGTCTTCAGCAGGACGGCGAGCTCGCACCGATAGAGGATCTCGTAGGCAAAGATCTCCGAGTAGATCGAGCTGCCCCCTGCGTTCCCATCGCTCCAGATCTCCTGGCCGCCCGCGGTGAGGAGCTCCAGGTCCTCGTCGCCGTAGGGATCGTCGCCCACATCCAGGTGGTTGACGAAGACGGCCGGGCTCTCGCCGGTCAGCTCTGCTGGACCCAGCACGCCGCAGGCGCCGGTGATCTCGCCGAAGCCGGGGAGGGGGACCTCGGGGGCCGGAGCCGTCTCAGGGATCGTGTCGAACAGCGTGTCTTCGCCAGTATCCGGCGCCACCTCGATGGTGTCGGGGCTCGTCTCCTGGATCTCGACCGAGCGTGCATCCGTCCGCGGGTCCGCTGTGTCGAACACGACATCCGACAGGCTGTCCGGCAGGGCATCCGACCCGAGGTCCGGCGCGACATCGACCACTTGAGCGTCGTCCTGCGGCGTACCGTCCAAGGTCCCGTCGCCCGCACCGGCGCAGTCCGTGATCACGAGGAGGAGACTGGCGGCGGTGAGCAGGCGGGTCATGGGCATCTCCCGGGTCTAGACCAAAAACAAGCGCATCTGCCTACTGCGGCGGCCGATCTGCCTGTGCTGAACAGCAGATGGACCGTTCGCCATGCTCACTCGAACTCGACGATACCCGGCATCGCCTTCGTTCGCCATCTTTGTCAGCACCGCCATCTCGACCGCCTCGCTACGGCATCTTCGCTTGTTTTGGGTCTAGAGTGACAACCTGGATGATGTTGGGCGATCGATCAAGGGCCGGGGTCTGACCCGTTTTTCAGGGATGCCTGTCCCTGCTTCCGCCGCAGGGTCTCTTTGATGAGGAGACGCTTTTCCCGGTCCTTGGGGTGGGTGGCGTCCCGTTTCAGGTCGAGGAGCGCCTCCAACTCGACAACAAGGACGGGGCGTCCCCGGAGAGAGAGAGTGATGGAATCAACGATGAGATCTTCGTAGGTGAGCCCACGCTCGATTGCCCCCAGGAGGTCCAACGCCCCCCGATCGGTCATCATGAGCTGGTACCCTGGCACCATCAGGGCCGCCCCATCCGGCCTCAACCGTTGTCCCTCTGGACGCCCCCGAGCATAGGCCCCCATACGATCCAGAAACGCCAGTATTCGATTGACGTTCTCCTCTGTGCGACTGTGGACGATGTCCAGATCGAAAGTCGCCGCGGGGACACCCTGGATCACAGCCGCCATCCCGCCGACCACGATGAAGTCGATGCCCTCGTCAACGAGGTCAACCAGGAGGCTGGTCAGGTCTGTCTTCGGCGGCATGGCGGGCCTCTTCGATGAAGTCGAGTACATCAGAGAGCCAGTCGAGTCGCTCCTCCGGTGTTCGCCGGAGCATCTCATCGATCAGGGAGAGGTCGACGCCCGTCTCGTGCAGCTGCTCATCCATGCGGCAAGGGTACCAGGATCCGGACGACGAGGACAGCAGGGAAAGTGAGGGAGGCCGGACGTCATGGGCGGGGAGCTTTCCATGTCGAGGCGTCAAAACGGGTGCATGCCGACGCGAAGTCACTGCCCGGGACCCGGCACATCGCGAGCCGTCCCACGTTGACACCGAGATCGGCATCATGTCAGTATCGACGTCGCATCGAAGACAGGAGGAAGACATGCAGCGGATCACCCGAATTGCCCTGGTGTTCCTCGGCCTCACGCTGACATCCTGTGGCGGAGGTTCGCGAGGGGAGCCCCTGGCGGACGCGGGCCCCATGGACATCCCGACGGATATTCCCGCGACGGAGGACACCCCGCTGCCGCAGGACATCGGCCCTGAAGCCAGTCGTCCCATGGACACCCTGCTGCCGCAGGACGTCAGCCCTGACGGACCCCTCACAGATACGCCGGAGCCGCAGGACGTCGGGCCTGAAGCCGATGGTCCCACAGACACGCCGACCCCGGAGGACACGATCCCCACAGGGATCGGACCGCTGTGCTTCCCCAATGTCTACGAGGAGGGTGAGCCCGGACCGGACTACGATCAGTACCAGCCGATCATCGGTACCCATTGCTTCGGGACGAACCACCAGGACATCACCGACGTCCAGCGGGTGGTGTTCTTCGGGGACTCGGTGACCGTGGGCACCCCCAACACCGCGCACCTGCTCTCCCTGGACAACAGCCACTTCTACCGCAACCTCCTCGCGGAGTGGCTCGCGGACGAGTTCGACCTGGACACCGGCGGGCTGCTCTCCTGGGGCGTCTGGAAGACCTACGACTACTTCTCGGGCAAGGGCGGAAAGATGGAGTCCGGGGACTTCAAGGATTGCTCCAAGTGGGGGGGACGGACCGACGATCTCCTCGACGGCGGCGGACAGATCGGGGAGTGCATGCCCGAGGGCGGCAGCCCCTTCCGAACCCTCTTCGTGTTCACCATGGGGGGCAACGACATCGCAAAGATCACCCAGGTGGGGGCCGAGGCCACCCCCGAGGAGATCGCTGCGGGCTATCCGGAAGCCTGGGCCCTCGCAGAGAGCACGGTGAACTACCTGGAGGAGGCCGTCCAGTGGCTCAAGGACCCGGAGCGCTTCCCGAACGGCTCCTACGTGCTCTACGTCAACGGCTTCGAGTTCACCGACGCCACCGGCGAGACCTCGGCGTGCACGCCGAACCTGGAGTTCGACATCCCCGGGATCGGGATGATCAACCTCGCGGAGCTCGGCATCCCCACGGCCAACCTCGCCGGCTTCGGCGAATGGGCGCAGCCCGCGGTCCAGGCGAACATCGTCATCTGGATGATGGAGCAGACCATGCGCATCGCAGTTGACTACCAGGCGGACATGGTCTGGACCATCGAGGCCTTCTGCGGTCACGGCTACAAGGCCGCTGGCTTCAACGCCGATCCGGAGAACCGCTGCTACA
The DNA here is from genome assembly GCA_043815665.1 of Pseudomonadota bacterium. GTDB lineage: Bacteria > Myxococcota_A > UBA9042 > CAIXZC01 > CAIXZC01 > CAZNWW01. The sequence goes on along the minus strand of JBDRIT010000079.1, from coordinate 23,152 downwards.
TCGATGACGACGCGGCCCTGTACTTCGACGAGACCTGTATCCACCCGTCCGACGCGGGCCACGCGGCCCTCTACGAGATGTTCAGGGCGGTGGTCGAGGAGTAGACGGTCTACTTCCCGCGGCTGAGATCCTCGAGGCCGTATCCCTGCTCGTGGTCGGCGCGCTTGAGCATGTAGGCCAGGAAGATCGAGATCACGCCCAGGCCCACGAGGCACAGGATCGGGATGGTGTAGTCGTAGGGCGGGATCTCGCCGACGACGCGCATGGCGTCGATGGCCGCGGCGATCGCGGTGTCCTCGATCCCCTGGGCCTCCAGCGCGGTCCGCGTGCTCTCGATCTTCGCCAGCACCTCGGGGTTGACGAGGTCCACGACCTTGCCGATGCCCCAGAAGAAGAGCAGGAGACCCCAGTTCTGGATCGTGAACATGGTGGCGTAGGCGGTGCCGAGGCGGTTCTCCGCGACGATCTTGGCGACGGACGGCCACATGGCCGCGGGGACCAGGGAGAACGCGGCGCCCAGGCAGAGCAACCCGGCGTAGCCCATGTAGACGTTGTTGAACACCGAGAGGGCGAGGTGCGCGAAGATCAGGAGGACGGAGCCGAGCATCATCAGGGACGCGGCCTTTCCCTTCTTGTCCATGATGCTGCCGAAGATCGGGGTCAGGAGGATCGTCCCCAAGGGGAGGAGTCCGGCCACCTTCGGTCCATTGGTGAGCCAGGCCCCCACCTTGTCCATCAGGCTCCAACCCGTCATGTCCGGCAGGGCCAGGGAGAAGCCGAACTTGTTGATCAACAGGTCCGGCGCGTACTGCATGAAGGGGAACACCGCGGAGTAGAAGGCCACGCAGAGGAGCGTGATGTAGATGAACGACTTGTCGGTGAGCAGCTTGAAGAGGTCCGAGAACCGGAAGGGCTCCTCCTCCTCCTCACCCTGCTCGGCGAGCTGCTTGTCGAGCTTGACGTCGAAGATGAGGTAGGCCAGGAACATGATGAACCCGACCCCGACGAGGGTGGCCGCGAAGGTCACCGCCGCGGGAACCTGGCCGCCACCGATGTCGATGGAGAACATGGTCCCGATCGCGGACCCGCCTCGCCCGAACGCGACGTTGAGGGCCATGGCGAGGGCCAGCTCGTGACCCTTGAACCACTTCACCATGGTCCGGGTCACGAGGACGCAGGTCACCTCCAGGCCGGTTCCGAAGAACACCCGGCCGGCGATCATCACGTTGAGGCGGGTATCCGGGTCCTCCCCGAGGAGGCCGAGCGCGCCCACCGCGGTGAGGGCCGCGCCGAAGGTCACCACGGAGCCGAACACGATCGCGGTCCAGCGGATCCCGAAGCGATCCAGGAACATCCCCCCCACGATGATCATGCCGAAGACGTTCGCGATGGTCGTAAGCCCGATGAGGGCGCCGAACTCGCTGGAGCTGATCCCGAGCTGACTCTCCATCAGGGGCTTGAGCCCGGAGAAGAAGTCCTGGAACCAGTAGGTCGCGAACATGAGCACGCTGATCATCACCATGACGGTCCAGCGCATGGCCGCGCTGTCCCTGAGTGTCTTCCGCAACTGCTCGGTCATTCCAGGCCTCACTCCGCTGAATTCCGGCAGGAGTGTATCAGAGGACCGGGATGGAGGAAAGGCAGAGAAGAAGTCCGGTCCGACGATCAGTCGCTCGTCCCCAGCCAGTCGGTGTGTACGAAGGATCCGTCCGGGTCGTCGGTGCGCTGGTAGGTGTGCGCGCCGAACGCGTCCCGCTGCGCCTGGGTGAGGTTCAGGGGCAGGTCCGCTGTGCGCAGGGTGTCGTACCAGGCGAGCCCTGCGCCCATGCCAGCGACGGGGATTCCGGCCACCTGCGCGGCGCCGAGGACCGCCCGCCAACCGTCCTGCACCCCGACGAGCCGGTCACGGATCTGCGGGGCGAGGACCAGGTTGTGGAGACCGGGCTCGGCAGCGAAGGCGTCCATCACCGCGTCCAGGAACCGTGCGCGGATGATGCACCCGCCAGTCCAGATCCGCGCGATCTCGCCGAGGTTGACGCCCCAGTCGTACTTGAAGGACGCCGCCTGGATCAGCGAAAAACCCTGGGCATAGGCGCAGATCTTTGCACCGTGGAGCGCATCATGGACCTGTCCGATCAGGGCCTCGCGGTCCCTGCCCGATGTCGGCACGGGGCCGGGGAGCGACGACGCAGCGTGGACCCGCTCGTCCTTGTACCACGAGAGGACCCGGGCGTCGGTGGCGGCGGCGATGGAGGGCACCGGGATCCCCAGGTCCAGCGCTACCTGCACGGTCCAACGGCCGGTGCCCTTCTGCCCCGCCTTGTCCAGGACCCGATCCACCAGCGCCCCGCCGCCCGCGTCCCGCAAGGCCAGGATCCGACCGGAGATCTCCACGAGGAAGGACTCCATGGGACCCTGGTTCCACCGGTCGAACACCGCGCCGATCTCCGGCGCGGACATTCCCCCGAGGCGACGGAGGAGATCGTAGGCCTCCGCGATCTGCTGCATGTCCGCGTATTCGATGCCGTTGTGGACCATCTTCACGAAGTGGCCCGCGCCGTCGGGGCCCACCCAGGTGACGCAGGGGCCATGGCGGCTGCGGGCCGCAATGGCCTCCAGGATCGGCTGGATGTAGCGATAGACCGGCCCCGACCCGCCGGGCATGATGGCGGGCCCGCTGCGCGCCCCCTCCTCGCCGCCGGAGATGCCCACGCCGAAGTACTGGAGCCCCTCCCGGGCCAGCTCCCGCTCCCGCCGCCGTGTGTCCATGTACCAGGAGTTCCCGCCGTCAATGACGATGTCGCCTTCGTCCAGGATCTCCCGGAGCTGCTCCAGGACCAGGTCCACGGGACGGCCCACCTTGATCATGACCAGGATCCTCCGCGGGCGGTCGATGGCCGCGACGAACTCCTCGAGGGTGCGGCAACCCTGGAGGCGGTATCCGCTCTCCTCGACTGCGGCGTCGGTGAGCTTCCGGGTGCGGTTCCACACCGCGACCTCGAACCCCTGGTCCAGGATGTTGAGGGCCAGGTTCCGACCCATCACCGCCATCCCGATGACGCCGACGCGGGCCTTGGTCTCGTTCATCACCGGAGCTCCTTGTAGCGATTGATCAGCCCGTTGGTGGAGGCGTCGTGTGCGTCCACGGGATCCTCGTGGCCCAGCTCGGGGAGGATCGCCTTCGCCAGCTGCTTCCCGAGCTCCACCCCCCACTGGTCGAAGCTGTTGACGTCCCAGATGATCCCCTGGACGAAGATCTTGTGCTCGTACAGGGCGATGAGTCGTCCCAGGGTCCTCGGATCCAGGCGCCGGAACAGGATCGACGTGGTGGGCCGGTTCCCCGGAAAGGTCTTGTGGGGGGCCAACGCATCCACCCGGGGGCCGGGGACGCCCTGGGCCTCCAGCTCGGCCCGGGCCTCGACCTCCGTGCGGCCGCGCATGAGCGCCTCGGTCTGTGCGAAGAAGTTGGCCAGGAGGATCGGGTGATGGTCCCCCAGGGGATTCTGGGACTGCGCCGGGGCCAGGAAGTCCGCAGGGACCAGCCGCGTCCCCTGGTGGAGGAGCTGGAAGAAGGCGTGCTGCCCGTTGGTGCCGGGCTCCCCCCAGATCACGGGCCCCGTGGTGTAGCCATCGATGGCCCGCCCGGCCCGATCCACACGCTTCCCGTTGGACTCCATGTCCGCCTGCTGCAGATAGGCGGCGAAGCGATGGAGGGACTGGTCGTAGGGCAGGATCGCGTGGGAGCCCGCGCCCCAGAAGTTGTGATACCAGACCCCCAGCAACGCCATGAGCACCGGGATGTTCTCCCGGAGGGGGGCGGTGCGGAGGTGTTCATCGACGTCGTGGCCACCCTGGAGCAGCTCCTCGAACCGATCCATGCCGATCACGCAGGCGATGGACAGGCCGATCGCGGACCAGAGGGAGTAGCGCCCGCCGACCCAGTCCCAGAACTCGAACATGTTCTCGGGGTCGATGCCGAACCGCACCACCTCGGCCCGGTTCGTGGACAGGGCCACGAAGTGGCGCGCCACAGCGTCCGCCGTCCCGAGGCCCTCGACGAGCCAGCCCCGAGCCGAGATCGCGTTGGTCAGGGTCTCCTGGGTGGTGAAGGTCTTGGAGGCCACGATGAAGAGCGTCGTCGCCGGGTCGAGACCCCGCAAGGTCTCAGCGACGTGGGTGCCGTCCACGTTGGAGACGAAGTGGACCGCGAGGCCCTCCTGCCAGTCGGGGCGAAGGGCCTCGGTGACCATGGCGGGCCCCAGGTCCGAGCCCCCGATCCCGATGTTGACCACGTCCGTGATCCGCCGACCCGTGTGGCCGGTCCAGCGGCCGCTCCGCACCGCATCGGAGAAGATCCGCATCTTCGCCAGGACGGCCCGCACCCCGGGCATCACGTCCTGACCGTCCACCCGCACCGGCCGCTCCGAGCGGTTCCGGAGGGCCGTGTGCAGCACCGCCCGGCCTTCGGTGAGGTTGATGGGCTCACCGTCGAACATCCGCCGGATCCAGCCGGGGACATCCACCTCGGCCGCCAGGGCCAGCAGCAGGTCCAGGGTCTCGTCGGTGAGGAGGTGCTTGGAGAAGTCGACGAGGACGTCGTCGAGACGGCGGGAGAAGCGCTGGAACCGGCCCGGATCCGCAGCGAAGAGGTCCCGGAGGTGGACCCCGTCCATGGCCACCCGGTGGGCCGCCAGGGCGATCCAGGACTCGAGGTGCTGTCGCATGCTCCCTCCCCTCTCCCGTGTCATCCTGGTCCCAAAACAAGCGCATCTGCTTACTGCGGCGGCCGATCTGCCTGTGCTGAACAGCAGATGGACCGCTCGCCATGCTCACTCGAACTCAACGATACCCGGCATCGCCTTCGTTCGCCATCTTTGTCAGCACCGCCATCTCGACCACCTCGCTACGGCATCTTCGCTAGTTTTGGGCCTAGTCCCTTCCCGCATCGGCTTCCAGTGCGGCGGCCACGCAAAAGGCTTGACCCGGGACCGGGGCGCGGCTTCTATTGGTCGGGACCACCGGGAGGGACGCAGGATGGGGATGAGACCGGACGGCGGGAGGGACCTGACAGGTCCCCAGCTCTTCCTCCTGAGCACGGCAGCGCTGTTCTGGGAGCTGACCATGATCCGGTACGTGCCGGGCTCCATCCGCGTCGCCGGATACTTCACGAACCTGGTGCTCCTGAGCACCTTCCTTGGCCTCGGCACGGGGACGATCCTGGGCGGCCGGATCCGGGAGCCGCTCCGCCTCTTCACGCCGCTGATCCTGCTGGTCTCGCTCTGCGCCATCCTCTTCGGCCTTCTGGACGCCACCAACCCCGCCGGCCAGCACATCTGGAAGGGCGGCCCGGTCCAGGTGGCCGTGGGCGGCGAGGCCACCTTCCTGAGCACCCTGAGCGGGTTGTTCGCCGGCGCCCCTTCCCTGCCCTCGGAGATCCTGATCCCCCTGCTCATGCTCCTGCTTTCCGGCCTCTTCGTGCCCCTGGGCGCCGCCATCGGCGAGCGCTTCTCCCGCATGCAGCCGCTGAAGGCTTATTCCTGGGACATCGGCGGCAGCCTCGCTGGGATCGTCCTCTTCACGATTCTGTCGGCCCTGGGCTCCACCCCGGTGGTCTGGTTCAGCCTCGGCTTCGTCCTCATCGCCCCCCTGGTCCTGGGGCGATCCTGGATCTCCCGGGGGGTCTTCGTCTCCTGCGCGGTCCTGGCCATCGGGACGAGCTGGATCCTCTCCTCCGCCTACGAGTGGTCCCCCTACCAGAAGATCTCGGTCTCCCCGGTCACCGAGACCGCCCTCGGCGGGCGCGGGGACGCGGTGGTGGGATACGAGCTCAAGGTCAACAACGACTTCCACCAGATGATGCTCGACCTCGGAGACGACATCGACCCCGAGGGGCCGCTCCAGCCCTGGCGGACCGTCTACTCAGCGCCCTACATCGGGCGCGACCCCGGCGACGTCCTGATCCTCGGAGCGGGGAGCGGCAACGACGCGATGGGCGCGCTGCGCAGCGGCGCGACCTCGGTGGTCGCAGTGGACATCGACCCGGTCATCGTGGACCTGGGGAGGAAGCTCCACCCGGAGAGACCCTACGACGATCCTCGGATCGAGATCGTGGTGGACGACGCGCGGGCCTACTTCAAGCACACGGACCGCACCTTCGACACCGTGGTCTTCGGGCGCCTGGACAGCCACACCCTCCTCGCCTCCATGTCGTCGGTGCGCATCGACACCTTCGTCTACACCCTCCAGTCCTTCTTCGAGGTGCGGCGCTTGGTGCGCCCAGGCGGCCGGATCGTCATGTCGTTCTCCCGGGCCCACAAGTGGCTTGCGGAGCGGATCTACCACCTCCTGCGCCTGGCCAGCGGCACGGCTCCGGAGATCGACCACTTCCGGTACACCCACTGCATCATCTTCACGGTACATCCCCCCGAGGCGATCCCGGACAGGACCGAGGCCGTGGCCGAGGCCGAGGACATGGGCCTCCCCACGGACGACTGGCCCTTCTTCTACCTCCAGGAGCGGACGATCCCGGGGCCGTACCTCTTCTTCATCGCGCTGACCCTCCTCCTGGGCATGGTCCCCATGCTCCTGGTCCGCAAGGGCGAGCGCAGCCTGAACCTGCAGTTCCTCTTCCTGGGGGCGGGGTTCATGTTGGTGGAGACCCGCTCCGTGACGGAGATGGCCCTCCTCTTCGGGTCCACCTGGGCGGTGAACGCGATCACCTTCGGCGGGATCCTGATCATGGTCTTTCTGGCCAACCTGGTGGCCATGCGCTTCAAGGCGCTGCGTCCAGAGTGGCTCTATCCCCTGGTCGGCCTCTTCATCCTCATCCACGCCCTGATCCCCAACGAGGCCCTCCTCACCCTCCCCTGGTGGCCCCGCCTCGCGGGGGCCGTCCTCCTCCTCTTCAGCCCGATCTTCTTCGCCGGCATGTGCTTCTCCGCCTCCTTCCGGAACGCAAAGAAGCCCCACATCAGCTTCGGCTCCAACCTCCTCGGCGCCATGATCGGCGGGGGCCTGGAGTACCTCTCCATGGTGGCCGGCTTCGCCTTCCTCGACGGCATCGCCGGCATCCTCTACGCCCTCGCCTTCCTCGCCTACATGCGCAACCGCTGACCCTCCGTCCCCTGTGGTCGTCATTGAGGGAGTCAAGGTCTCGGCTCCGCCAGGGCTCGCTCGAACACCCAATCAACAGCGGCAGCGTAGGTGGCGAGATCGCCGCAGCGGCGGATGTGGGAGTTGACCCGCTGCGGGCTGGCGAAGGAGAGCGCCAGATACGTCCACTGCTCCCTCATCCTGTCCAGGAGATGTCCGGGGCCGCTCAGCCACCTGCCGTACCCGTCGTAGAGCAGGTCGTGGAACTCGCGCAGCCGCTCGCGGCGGATCTCCGACGGGGGCAGGGCTGGAGATTCGGAGCGACGTTCGTCTGGCTCCTCCCGCAGCAGAGCCGGCAGGAAGGGGCACGCCAGCGCGCCGCGTCCGATCATCCATCCCGCCGCGCCGGGGAGTCGCGCGAGCAGGTTGCGGAAGCCCCGGAGAGCCGTGATGTCGCCGTTGTACACGAAGGGGTGCCGACACAGGGCAAGAGCCCCTTCGGCCCGGGTCACGTCCGATGTGCCGTGATACATCTGGTCCGCGGTGCGCGCGTGCAGGGTCACCTCCGTCAACGGATAGCGGTTGAGAACCTCCATCACGGCGACGTGCTCGTCCGGGTCCAGGACCCCGAGCCGCAGCTTGACGGAGAGGCGGAGCGGGGCCTTCTCCAGGACCTCCGCCAGGATGGCATCAATGCGTCCCGGGTCCGACAGGAGCCCCGCGCCGCGCCCGCGTCCCACGACCATCGGAGTGGGACAGCCCAGGTTCCACCCCACCTCGTCGTGTCCGGCGTCATGGAGCTCCGCCAACGCGGCGGAGAAGGTCTGCGCATGGTTCGTCAGCACCTGGGGGATCGTCCGAAGGGCACGATTCTGCTCCGGTGCCACCTGGCGCAGCTCGGTAGGACGCAGCGCCTGTCCCTGCCGCAGCTTGATGAACGGCGCGATGGCACGGTCGAACCCGCCGAAGCAGCGGGCAAACGCGTCACGATACACCACATCCGTGATCCCGCGGATCGGCGCCAGGATCAGGACGTGCTGGGCACTGGGGCTGTTCGGCAATCGGATCTCCCGGGCGAGGTCACGGAGCCTGGAGGGGGATCGGGGAAGGGCGGTTGCGGGTTGCTACTTCTTCTCGGACTTCTCCTCGGACCCCTTGTCGGCCTTCGCCGCCTTCCGGCGCTTGCGGGATTCCTTCTTGCAGGTCTTCAGGTCGTCCTTGGCCTTGGCGGCCATGACGCACTTCTTGGCATCGTCGTCCATCTCCGACCCGCAGGCCTCATTGCAGTCCTTGAAGTACTCATCCTTCTCCTGCTCGTAGTCCTTCTTCTCGGCCTCGGACGCCGACGCCAGCTCGACGCCGTAGGCGTGCTCGCAGACCTTGTCACAGGCCGGCGCCTTGTCTTCCTTCTTCTCGTCCCCGCCACCCTTGCATCCGGCCAGCCCCAATGCAAACACCGCAGCGAGCGCGACCACCGACAGCTTCTTCATCCGTTTCTCCTTCTGGTGAGGTGAAAATGTCCTCCCTGTGTTTATAAACCACTCCCCGACGATGTCAATCGGGGCTTCACCAGGGTCAGCGCCCGCGGCACCTGCGAACACAAGCGCTGGCCATCTCGGGCCGGCCCCGCTATAACCACCCCGACTCCGGAGGTGTCCCCAGGTGTTCAGCGTCCGCCGTCACCCCATCGCTCCCCTCGTCTTCACGCTCGTCCTGGCGTCCTTTGCGCAGGGGCTCGTCGCGGGTCCACTTCCGGGGGACGTGGACGTGGACGCAGACATGGACGAGGATGACGGCTACCACTCCGGCTTCAGCATCGGCGGCCTCCCGTACGCGAGCTACAACACGGACAACGGCCTCGGCCTCGGGTTCGGGATCGCCATGTTCGACTACGGCGATGGTGCCGACCCGTACCGGCACGCCTTCTACATCAGCGGCCAGGTGACGACCAGGAGGGTGCAGAACTACGCCATCGACTGGGTTGCCCCAAAGCTCGGCGGGACCGCGCTCGACTGGCGCCTGAAGCTGCAGTTCCGGCGCCAGATCGACGCCCACTACTTCGGGCTCGGAAACGAAGCCGAGTACCACCCCGGCTTCTCGACCAAGGGCAGCGCCCGCTACATCACCCGGCACTACAACCAGTTCATCCATTCGACCCCCGCGGCCCTCCTGCAGCTCCGCTACCCGTTGGTGGGTGCGCTGTCGCTCCTGTGCGGCTACTCCTTCCGCTACGGCATTCACGAGACCTACGAGGACAGCCTCCTCGACGCGGCGCGGCCCCTCGGCTGGGATGGCGACGTGATCAGCATGCTGCACTTCGGGCTCGTCATCGACACCCGAGACCGCACCACGGACACGTACCGGGGTCATTGGGTCGAGCTCCTCACGCGCACGAACCTTCGCTCTCTGGGCGCCTCGACCGACTTCTTCGGCGTGACCCTCGCTGACCATCACTTCTTCAACCCCGTGGCCGACCTGGTCCTGGCGAACCGCGTGCTCGTCGACGTGCTCACGGGGGACGTGCCCCTGTCCGAGCTGTCGCGCTTCGGCAACTCCACCGTCACGGACGGGCTGGGTGGCGCCTGGTCGCTGCGGGGCTTCATGACCCGCCGCTTCGTCGGCAAGGTGAAGATCGTCGTCAACCCCGAGGTCCGCTACCGTTTCCTCACCTGGCACTGGTGGAACCAGCGCCTCGATCTCGGCGGCGTCGCGTTCTTCGACTTCGGGAGGGTCTGGAGGGACCTGGCCCCGGACGGCCCCGCCGGCCTGATCCACTGGGCAGGCGGCGGAGGGCTGCGCCTGGTCTGGAACGAGAACTTCCTCGCGCGGTTCGAAGCGGGCGGCTCCGTGGAGGGCTATGGGATCTACGTCGAGATCTTCGCACCCTATTGACGATGGAAGGCGTCCGCGCCGCTGAGTTCATCCAGTCCTGACCGACCGCCCAGATCAGGAGATCCATGGAGTTCGCAGCGGCAGGGGCCTCGAGCAGCACAGATCCGGACAGACGCTGAACCGGGCTTCCGTTCCGGTGGACATCTCGACCGCGTCGGGTAGTCTGGTGTTCCGATCCGGACACGGAGGTGAGGACCCTGGGGTGGCTGGCGCGATGTGTGGGGAGGACCGGGTTCGCGAAGCGGGCCGTCGCGGAGAGCGCCGATCTCGGGATCTTCCAGGGGCGACCGGCCACGCGTCTCGTCATGGGGCTGGTCGTCTTCGCCCTGAACTTCCTCCTGGGGTGGCCCGTGGTGGCAGCTCTCGGCGTCGCCGCGCTTTGGACCGAGAGCCCGCTCCTCCTCCTCTTCGGTGCCCCGATCGCCTATGCCTTCTCCTGGTTCCTCTTCGGCCTGGGCGTCCTCCTCGTCGGCCCGGACAGCGCGCGCTACCTCCGCGCCCTGGTGCGGTGGGCCGTGCGGCGATGGGTCGAGCGTGCCGGGGGCGTCGAGAACCGGGGGTGACAACCACGTCCACCCTGTCCATACTCTTCGGAGCATGGAGGCGACGCCGTGATGAAATCCAGGTTCCCCTCGGTCTTCCCGCTCCTGTCCCTGTCCCTTGCCCTGGTGTCCATCGCAGCCGCGCCGCGCCCGGCCGATGCCAACGGGAACTTCTCCCATGTCTGGGTGGCCACGGACGCGCTCCAGTATCTGGAGGCGGGGGAGCTCCGGGATCTGCTGACCCGTGACGACCTTAGGGAGATCCTGCGCAACGGGGCGATGTACCCCGACGGCGGCTACGCCATCGGCGACGGCTACGGTGAGATCAGCCACTGGGAGCCCTTCCATCTCACCTATCTGGACTGGATCCGCACGAACTTCGCGTCGCCCTGGTCCGACGAGGCCGCCCGGCACATCGCGTTCCTCATGGGCATGGCGACCCACGGAACGTCCGATCAACTCTACGATGCGATGTACCTGACCCGCCACGCCCACTACGACGAGAACGGATCCGAGGCCTACGCCCTCGGAGGCGTTGACGGGGCCACGGACTCCTGCTTCGCGGGAACCCAGGGACCCATGGCCCTTCCGGAGCCATGGGTCCCTGCGGAGGTCCTGGCGCCCCTCTACGCCGTCCGGGGACATGATGTCGACGCCGCGACCATCGAGGCCGGGCACAACCTCGTGCGGGTGGCGATCATGGTGGCCAATGACGCGGCGGTGCACCCCGACATCCTCGACGACCTCCTGGCGCTCTACCCCTGGGCCTGCGGCCACCAGAATGACCCCGGCGCGCCCGGGAGCCCCCCGACCCATGGCCCCGCGGTGGCCCGGTACTGGGGAACGCTCTGGGATCGCCTGCACGGCATCGAGGACTTCGACCAGCCGCTCCTCGGCGTCTTCTCCACCGGGATGACGCTTTACGACGTCCCGGGGGATGCGGGGACGCCGGACTCCTGGGTCTCCTTCGCCATGCCCCACGGCCTCGACCCCGGGACCGTGAACGCCGCCACGGTCTCCGTCACCGGCGGGGACGGTGCGGCGCATCCCGTGGCCCTGGACGTGTACTATGGCTTCAACTCACACCTCGTGAACATCAAGCCCCAGGAGAACTGGGCGCCGGACTCGAACTACACCGTGACCATCTCACCGCCCCTGGCGAGCTGGGAAGGGACCCCCCTCGGAGCGCCCCTGAGCTTCGGGTTCTCGACGTCAGCCGCGCCCGCCGTGGCCGACGTGGACACCCCGGACGTCACCACGGAGGAGATCGTCGAGGAGATCGTCGAAGAGGTGACCGGCGCGGAGCCGGCGGTTGAGAACCCCGATGGGCGCACCGAAGGCACCTGCACCATGTCCGGTCGGGACGCCCCCGTGACCGTGGCGCCCCTGGCCCTCCTGCTCCTCCTCGGAATCGGCCTTCGCATCGTCGGTCACCGTCGAGGCGGAACCGGCACACCTTTGGCAGCGCACTCCGTGACGGGACATGGTAGGCTCCCCGTCCTGAACGAGAGGGGGATTCGTCGATGACGGACGAGTTGAGGGCCGCAGGGGACGTGGACTCCTGGTGTACGAAGTGCCGGATGTGGCTCGCCCACACCATCATCGCGATGGTGGGCGGGATCCCGAAGCGGGTGATGTGCAACACCTGCCACGGAGAGCACACCTACCGACCCCATCCCCCGGGGGAGCGCCCGACGCCGAAGAAGGCCGGCGTCGTCAAGGGCCGATCCACGCCCAAACCGAGGAAGGCCAAGACCTCCGAGTGGGAGACCCGCGTCGGAGGACGGGACCGCCGGGAGGCCCTCCCCTACAAGCCCCAGGGGACCTTCAAGGTCGACCAGATCATGGATCACCGCAGCTTCGGGATCGGGCTCGTCGTGGCAACCCTCGCCGGGGACAAGATCAAGGTGCTCTTCGAGACCGGCGACAAGATCCTGATCCACGCCCGCCCACCGCTCAGTACTGTGTGAAGTCTCGCTCTGATCCGCAGCTCGGTGACGGCTATTTCCTGAGCCTCTCCAAGACCTTGTCAGCGATCGCGTCCACGAGATCTGAGGGTACAGCGGCCTCGCCGGAGTACTGCCAGGGCAGGCCTCTCGAGAGCACCTCGGTTCGGAGGGCCGCGACCTGCGCGGGCTCCAGGGGACGGAGTTCGCCGAGCCCGCGGCTGATGAACAGGACCCGCGCCACGTGCTCCAGGGCCTCGAGACGGTTGTAGGCCTCCCAGAGGTCCGCGCCCAGGGTGACGGAGCCATGGCGCTCCAGGAGGAGGGCGGAGCGGTTGGTGAGGTTGGGGAGCAGGGCGTCAGCGAACGCGTCGGTTCCCGGGGTCTGGTAGGGGATCGTCGCCACCGCGCCCAGGAGGAATGCGGTCTCGGGCAGCACGAGGCTGTCCATGGGGATCCCGGCGAGGGTGCAGGCGATGCAGTGGGGCGGGTGCGCGTGGATCACGCAGCCGACGTCGTCCCGCGCTTCGTACACTGCGAGGTGCATCCGGTACTCCGAGGAGGGCCGGGGCGCCCCGGGGCGGGTCCGCCCGAGGGGGTCCATGATCACGAGATCCGAAGCCTGCATGAAGGCCTTGTTGATCCCGGAGGGGGTCACGAGGATCCTCGTGGGTCCCAGCCGGACGCTGATGTTGCCGTCGTAGGCAGAGATCAGCCCGCGACCGTGCATGAGCCTGCAGACGTTCGTGACCTCCTGCCGGAGCTCTCCCTCACTCCTCCGCTGCATGGTCCTCTCCGAGTCGGGCGTGGGCGAGCAGGTGCGGGCGGCAACTCCAGCCGTCCCTGTCACGGACCGCCTCGTCGGTGGTGAGCCGCCAGCCCCGGTCTGTCGGCGTCAGACAGACCGGCGTGGTCTCCTCACGGTTGCGGATCTCCACGACGGCGATGTCTTCGTCGCGGTGGACCTCGGTGACACCCCCCGGAGTGAGGAGGCGCAGGGGCGCCTCGGGCACCCAGCCCGATCCCTCCGCGGCGGCGATGGCACGCTTGAGGTCGCGCGCTGCCGCGGAGGTGTAGGTCTGGAGGAAGCCATCCAGGTCGCCGTCACGGGCAGCGTCGAGGGCCGCGGTGACCACGGCCTCGGGCTCGTCCGGGAGCCCGGCACAGCCGGACGAGGCAAGGATCAGGGCCGAAAACAGGATCCAGCAGCGCGTCATGGCAGGGCCCCCTGTGAGGTCTCTCCAGGCATCTCCATGAGGGGATCGAAGCTCCAACGGAACGGATCCAGCCGTGGTCCACGCCCCGTGTCCACCACGGCGATCCGCAGCGTCCGTTCCCCCTGAGCACAGGTCACCCACCGCCACCCGGCGTCGGCCGGCGCGTCCTCCTCCCGACAGCGGATGGACTCGCCGGTGTCCCCGGGAGGGAAGTCGGCCAGGTCCAGTGACTCCACGAAGCGACGCCCGTCCCGGGTCAGGTACGGCAGCAACCCCTCTGCTCCGTCCTGCTCCAGCGCCGTGAGGGCCTCCACCACCACCTCCGCCCGGGAGGGCGTGCAGGCCGCGGCGCAGCAGGCGATGAGGAGCAACAGGATGGTCCGTCCAGAGCACATGGGAGGACGATACCACTGCGGCTCAGGGGTGTCGATGGTCCATCAAAAAGAGTTGACACTCGGATCGGGTTGCGATAGACATTCGGCCGTTCTTTGCACGCGAGGATGGTGGAATTGGTAGACACGCTAGGTTGAGGGCCTAGTGGTCGATAAGACCGTGGGGGTTCGAGTCCCCCTCCTCGCACTTCCTTCTCTCGGACTTCTTTCTGAATCGATCAGTCGCAGGCTTGCGAAACCGCTGCACGGCGGATGACGGCGAGCAACAGCACCAGCAGCATCCACCACGGGCCGCTGGCCGGGGTCCCCGAGGTGCAGCCGCCGCCGCTCCCGCCACCGGTGGGTGTCTCGACGGGCGGAGTATCCAGGACGCACTTGCCGTAGAACAACTTGTAGCCCGGCGGGCATTGCCCCGTTCCCCCCGTGTCCTCACCAGGGCCAACGGTCGTGTCCTCGCCGGGGCCGACGGTGTCACCGCCGCCGCCCACGTCGTCCTCCATCTCGACCATGGGGACACAGAAGCCACCCACACACATGTCCCCCACGGCGCACTCACCACAGGTCCCGCCCTGCCCGTTGGCGCCGCATTCCTTGCCATCGCAAGGGTCGAAGGGCGCAGGGATGCACATGGAGTCCTCGGAGCAGATCTCATCGGAGTCACAGAGGCCACAGCTCCCCTGGCAGGGGACGCAGAGGTTCTGCGCCGGATCACAGATCAGCCCGTCCTCGCACTCCTGGAGCGGACCGCAGGGCACGGTCCCCAGCTCCTTGCAGCCGGCGGGGCAACCGTCGGGACCGCACTCCTTGTTGAGGCAGGCCTTCTCGCAGGGTTTGAAGCAGGCGTGGTCCACGCACTCCCATCCGATGGGACAGGATCCGCACATGCCCCCGCACCCGTTGTCCCCGCACTCCTTCCCGGCGCAGCTCGGGGTGCAGGGCTCGCAGACATAGACATCGGGGTCATTGGTGAGGGAGGTGTCGCAGATCATGTTGCCGGGGCAGATGCCGCAGGCGCCACACGCAACGCACATGCCGGTGAACGCGTTGCACTGCTGGCCCGGACTGCAGTCCGAGGGCTTCTCGCAAGGCTCGATCCCCTGCTCCGCGCAGCCCGGCGGGCAGTTGTTGGGGCCGCACTCCATGGGCACGAGGAAGTCCGGCGGGGCCATGCACTGGGGCACGCAGTCGGTGCACTGGCCCGAGCCCTCGTCGCATTGCTGGGCGCCGGGGCATTGGCCGCAGGCGCCGCCGCAGCCGTCGTCGCCGCATTGCTTGCCGGCACATTGGGGGGTGCAGGGCTCGCAGTCCCAGAAGAACGCATCGCCGTCCCCGGGGTCCTCGTCGCAGGACCAGCCCACGGGACAGGTCCCACAGTCGCCGCCGCAGCCGTTGTCCCCGCATTGCTTCGGTGTGAAGCCATCGTCCTTCACGCATGCGGGCTGACAGGCCTCACAGAGATGGGTCTCGGGATCGATGTCGACCTCGAGGTCGCAGCTCAACCCCTCCCCACACTCGCCGCAGCTCGGGCAGCCCTCCTCGGGCACCCCGCACTCCTTGCCCTCGCAAGAGCACTTCTCATCGACACACACCCAACCTTCCGCACATTTCTTGCCCGCAGGGCAGGCGCCGCAGAGGCCGTCCCCGGGGCACTCGTCCCACCCGCAGGCCTTGTAGCTCAGGTAGTCCGGCGGGATCAGGCACTGGGCCTGGCAGAAGGGGACGCACATGCCGCTCTGGCAGTACCAGTCCATGGGGCACTGACCGCAGGAGCCCCCGCAGCCGTCGTCCCCGCACTCCTTCCCCGCGCAAGAGGGCACGCAGGTTGCGGCGCAGATCCCCGAGACGCAGTAAGGCGTCCCCGGGGGGCAATCCCCGCAGGTGCCGCCACAGAAATCGGAGCCACAGGCCTTCCCTGAGCAGATCGGAAAGCAGGGCGCATGGCACTTGCCATCGAGGCAATCGAGGCCGCTCGCGCACGCACCGCAGGTGCCCCCGCAGCCGTCGTCCCCGCACGCCTTCCCCGTACAGTCGGGCGGGCAGTACCCGAGGCACTTGCCCAGGTCCTCGCTGCAGACAGTCCCCGGCGCGCAGTAACCGCAGAAGCCGCCGCAGCCGTCAGACCCGCAGTCCTTGCCATCGCATTGGGGCGGACACTCCAGCTCCGTGCAGGTCGCGCCCAGGCAACTCCAGCCGTCCTCGCACTGGCCGCAGGAGCCACCGCAGCCGTCCCCACCGCAGGCCTTGCCCGTGCAATCCGGTTCACAGGGGAGGGGCACACAGATCCCGTAGAGGTTGCACGTCTCGTCCTGGGAGCATTGCCCGCAGGATCCGCCGCAGCCGTTGCCGCCGCATTCCCGCCCAGAACAGTTCGGGACACAGACCCCCACACAGTCGCCCGCTACGCAGTTGTAGCCCACGGGGCAGAAGCCGCAGAAGCCGCCGCAGCCGTCACCGCCGCACTCGGCCCCGCCACAGTCCGGCTGGCAGATCTCGCAATCGCCGCCGCAGCTCTCCACGCAGAACGCCGCGCAGGCCAGATCCCACTTCCCGGTGCAGCAGTAGGGATCGATCGCGCAGACGCAGGCCTCGCACGAGCAGCCCTGGCATCCGCCGGTGTCGGCAGGCTTGCAGCCGTCGGAGCTGCCGCAGCCGCCGCAGGCAGCGCAGGCCTGGACACAGGTCGCGTCCCAGGACACGAGGCAGCAGTAGGGATCCGCACCGCAGACGCAGTCCTCGCAGGGGCACCCGCAGCAGCCCTCGTCCTCGTACGCCGGTGCGCAGCCGCCCTGGCCGCAGGAGTAGGGGTGGGCGCAGGTGGGGTCCGACGCCGGCGCCGCGCCGCAGTCGTAAACCCCCGCACCGGGCTTCCAGCCACAGGCGGGCTGCCCGGCGCAGGAGAGCTCGCACAGCGTCCCGCCCTGGCACCACCGCACCTTGTTGGCGGTCATGCAGCACCCCTCGAACCCGACCCCGAGACAGTCATCTCCGACGACCTGCCCCGAACCGCAGGGTCCGGCTTGCGCAGGCGCAGCGAGGAGCTCGACCATCAGCACAAGAAATATCAACCAGCGGATCCGCATCGCGCTCTCCCGAGGCTCTTGGCGTTCGACGCACCAGAACGTATTATCCATGAGCCCACTGAGATGATCAACCGCGTTGGGGCAAGGAGACGCTGATGCTCACCGAGCAGCTCGCAAAGGTCGCATTGTTTGGCGCTGAGTGGGTCCTGTACCTGCTGATCCTCCTCTCCGTCGCTTCGGTGGCGCTCATGGTCGAGCGCGCCGTCCAGTTCCGGAGGCGCCGGAACAGGCTGCGGGCCCTCGAGGAGCGCGTCCGGGAGCTCGTGGAGACCGGGGACGAGGCCGCCTGGCGGCGAACCGTCTGCGAGGACCGGTCTGCGGAGTGTCAGCTCGTCGGCCGCCTCGTGGCGGTCATCGATCGCCAGGGCACGGCGCCCCACGGGCTCATCGACAGCCTCGCCGGGGAGTACCGGGAGATCCTGGAGCGGTACACGTCCTTCCTCGGAACCCTGGGCTCCAACGCGCCCTTCATCGGTCTCCTGGGGACGGTGATCGGCGTCATCAAGGCCTTCGACACCCTGAGCGAGAATCTCGCAGGCGGCGCCGGAGCGGCGATGGCGGACATCTCCGAAGCCCTCGTGGCCACGGGGATGGGGCTCGCCGTCGCAATCCCCGCGGTGGTCGCCTACAACCAGTTCATCCGCCTCTCGGACAACAGCGCGGCGCGGTTCACCGCCCTGGGGCAGGCCATCTCGACCATGCTGGCCCCAAACGGCGACGGACATGGGGCCGCCGCAGAGCGCGGCGAGGAGGACTGACATGGGCGCGTCCTCCGGCGGCGGACGGCGCCGCGGCGTGAACGAGATCAACATCACCCCCTTCGTGGACGTGGTGCTGGTGCTCCTGGTGATCTTCATGGTCACCGCCACCCTCATCGTCCGTGGGGCGATCCCGATCAAGCTCCCGGAGGTCGGGACAGCGGACAACCTGCCGGGCACGGTGCTGGTCCTGGGCGTGGACGCGGAGGGGACGTTCGCGGTCAAGGGCAGGACCTACACCAGCGTCGAGCTCGAGACCTTCATCTCCGAGACCCTGAAGGACTCCCCCGATGCGGTCGCGGTGATCTCCGGCGACCGTCGAGTCCCCTACGGAAAGGTCATGGAGCTCATCGACATGGCCCAGCGGCTGGGCGTCAAGCAGATCACGGCGGAAGTGGTACGGAAGCTCGAGTGAGTCGACGCCTCCTCATCGCGGTCGCGTTCTCCACGATCGTCCACGTCGCGCTGGGCATCTCCATGTGGCGCATGGAGCGGCCCGAGAAGGCGGAAGAGCGCCGGATCATCGTCAAGCTGACGCAGCAGAAGCCGAAGCCCACACCCCAGGCGAAGATCCAGCCGAAGAAGAAGTCGGGGCTCAAGCCCCTCTCACAGAAGCCCAAGCCCAAGCCCAAGCCCAAGCCGAAAGAGACGGAGCCGAAGCCCCTCCCACAGAGGCCGAAACCCGCGCCGATAGAGCCGGGGCCGAAGCCCCTCCCAGAGAAGCCGAAGCCCGCACCGAAGCCCGTGGAAGCAGCAAAGCCACCCCCACGGAAGAAGAAGGAAGCGCGCAAGAAGGTCGCCATGCCCTCCCCCCCGGCCGTTCAGAACCGGGAGCTCGACGACCGGCCCGCTCCGAAGCCCGTGACGCCCAGGAAGATCGGCCTCAACCTCGACGGCTCCGTCACGGCGAAGCCCGGTGGCGACGGCGTCGCGCTCCCGGAGGGCGACGGATTTCCCACCCCAGGGGACGACCTCGACGACTGGGACGACGGCACCAATGAAGACGGGCGCGGCGCGGATCCCGAGGACCGGGACGGCGCCGAGGACGGCGCTGAGGACGCACCCGTTCCCGAGGACGAGGCGGCCGGATCCAAGGAGATAGCGGAGGAGGCCCGGGAGACCCTCGAGGAGGCGGACGCGGACGGCGACGGGAAGCTCGACGAGAGCGAAAAGGCGGAGCAGATCGCGGACCGGAAGCACGACAGGATCGAGACGAAATCCCTCCGCAAGATCCGCACGAAGCCGAAGGTGAAGAAGAACGTCCAGCCCCCCTACCCCGAGGAGCTGCGGGAGCTGGAGGTCGAGGGCGTCGTCGCGTTGGAGCTCGTCATCGACGAAGAGGGCAAGGTCTCGTCGGTGAAGATCCTCCGGCGCCTCCACCCGACCCTGGACGACCTCGCCCGGGAGGCAGCCATGAAGCTCGAGTTCACGCCGGCCACGGTCAACGGCGCGCCAGCACAGGTGAAGATCCCGTGGGAGTTCGCCTTCGTGATAGAGTAGTCGCCGAGGGAGGTTGACGAACTTGATTCCACGAGATCCGGCCCGATTCCTCGCCGTATGCGTGTTGCTGCTGCTGCATGCCGGGGCGCTCCACGCGCAGGAGCCCCCCCCCGAGGAGCCCAGCGAGCCCGTGGTGACGCGCTTTCCCGAGCTGAAAGAGTTCGTGGAGGCGACGTACCCTCCTGACGCCTTCGCCGCGGGGGGCGAGGGGTCGGTGGGCCTCCAGGTGGACATCGACGAGACCGGCACAGTCACCCAGGTCCTGGTGGACGTCCCCGCAGGAAGCGGCTTCGACGAGGCCGCGGTGGAGGCTGCGAAGCGCTTCGTCTTCACCCCCGCGGAGCTCGACGGGGTGCCGGCGCCGGTGCGCATCAGCTACACCTACAACTTCAGGATCCAGAAGAAGATCGCCGAGGGCGAGGAGGGGCAGACCCTCGCCGGTCAGGTCCGGGAGAAGGGGGTCCGCCTCCCCATCCCCGGCGCGGAGGTGGTCCTCACCGGCACCCCCTTCCGCCAGACCACGAACCGGAAGGGGAGGTTCCGCTTCAAGAACGTGGAGCCGGGCCGATACCGGATCGTCGTGACCTCCCCGGCCACGGATGACCTCACCAAGGAGGTCGAGATCCAGGAAGGGAGGCAGCTCGACCTGGTGCTCTACGCGGAGCCGAAGGTGGTCAACGAGTACCGCACCGTGGTGATCGGCAAGAAGGTCGAGGCGATGGTCACCAAATACACCCTGGAGACCCGCACCCTCGAGACGGTGCCGGGGACCTTCGGGGATCCGATCAAGGCGATCTCCAGCCTCCCCGGGATCCAGAAGACACCCTTCAGCTCCGGGATCCTCGTGATCCGGGGGGCCAACCCGGGGGACTCCTCGGTGCTCATGGACGGGGTCGGAATTCCGCTGCTGTATCACTTCCTCTCCGGACCCAGCGTCATCAACCCGAACTTCCTCGAGGACATCTCCTTCTACCCGGGGAACTTCCCCGTGCGCTACGGCGGCGCCACCGCCGGGGTCATCGACGTGGGCTCGAAGAATCGGCGGGTGGACCAGTTCGGCGGCGAGATCGACGTCAACCTGCTCAACGTCGCGGCCTACGTGGAGACCCCCATCGGCGGGAAGGTCTCCGCCCGGGCGGCGATCCGGCGCTCCTACATCGACGCGATCCTTCCCGCGGTCCTCGACGCGGCGGGCCAGGAGTCCACCACGGTGCTGCCGGTCTACTGGGACTACCAGGCGAAGGTCTCCTGGTTCCCGGCCCTGGATCAGCGGGTCTCCCTCTTCGTGTTCGGCTCCGACGACCAGCTCCGCCTCGCCACCACGAGCCAGGACCAGGACCTGGACATCGACATCGGCTTCCAGTCGTCCTTCCATCGGATCGCTGCGGAGTGGGCCCTGTCCCGCAAGCAGCTACGGATCCGGGTCGCTCCGAACGCGGGCTGGGACTACTTCACCTTCGGCAGCAAGGAGACCTTCATCGACGGGGTCTCCTGGAGCGTCGGCAACCGCACCGAGGTCACCTGGCTGCCCCTACCCGACCTGCGCTTCACCTTCGGCAACGAGTCGAGCTGGGTCCACCCGCGCTTCAACGGTCGCCTGCCGGTCCCGAAGAACTACTACATCCCCGGCTCCACGGTGAGCGGGGGCTTCGACACCCTCTTCGCGGACGACACGGAGCGCTTCGTCCGGGCGGACCACTACGGCTTCCTCGGCTTCTACGTGGAGATGAGCTGGCGCCCCTGGGAGTCCCTGGAGGTCCTTCCGGGGTTCCGCAGCGACGTCATCCTCTTCCCCGGCGCAGAGGCCGGGGGCGTGGACTCCATGGTCACCTGGGATCCGCGCCTGTCGATCCGCTACACCCCCCACCCCAAGATCACCCTGAAGGCCGGGGTCGGGAAGTTCAGCCGACCGCCGGACTTCCAGCTCCTGGATCGGGAGTTCGGGAACCCGGATCTCTCGCCCGAGTGGGCCGACCAGTTCAGCCTGGGGCTGGAGTGGAACCTCTGGGGTCCGATCCTCCTGGACACCCAGGGCTTCGTCCTGTGGCGTTTCGATCGGGCGGTGCCCTCGGACGCGTTCACCCAGGACGGCGGGGGGGTGGACAAGGTCTACTACGAGAGCACCGGCGAGGGCCGCGCCTACGGCTGGGAGTTCCTCCTCAAGGTGCGCCCCGAGGGGCGCTTCTACGGCTGGGTGGCCTACACCCTGTCCGTGAGCGAGGAGCGGGACCGTCCCAAGGAACCCTGGCGGCTCACCTTCTTCGACCAGACCCACATCCTCAGCGTGGTGGGCTCCGTCAAGCTCGGCCGGGGCTGGGAGACGGGGCTCCGGTTCCGCCTCGTCTCCGGGAAGCCCGAGACCCCGATCACTGGAGCAGCCTTCGTGGCGGATCGTTCGAGCTACCTCCCCTACTCCGGCCGGGAGCTGTCCGAGCGCCTGGATCCCTTCATCCAGCTCGACGTCCGGGTGGAGAAGCAATGGACCTTCGATCGGTGGCTCCTGGCCGTGTACCTGGACATCCAGAACGTGACGAACCACTCCAACTCCGAGTTCCTGCAGTGGGACTACCGGTTCCGCCGTTCGTCCACGATCCCGTCCATCCCGATCTTCCCGACCGTCGGGCTCAACGCGAGGTGGTGACCATGGCGAGACGGTTCTACATCCTCGGCCTCCTCGTCGTACTCTCCGGCGGGTGCGGACCGGGCTTCGAGGGCCCCGAGAAGGTCGAGGACCTCCGCGTCCTCGGGGTCCGGGCCGACCCCCCGGAGATCATCTACCTCGCGGCGCGGCCCGTGGAGGCGACCACGGAGCTCTCCTTCCTCGTCGTGAACCCCGTCGCGCCGACGGTCCCCGTGGACTGGCGCCTCACGGGCTGCGTCGTCCGGGACGACGGCCGATGCGAGGCCGCCACGGAGATCCTCCTCGCCGAGGGACGGGATCCCCCGGGGGAGATCATCGCGGCGGTGACCCTGCCGAAGGACCTGATCCAGGCCAGCTTCGACGCGGACCTCTACTTCGGGCTCTTCGGAGCCGCGGTTTGGATCCAGGGCGTCATCGTCCAGGCGGGGGAGCCCGAGGCGCGCTTCATCAAGTCCGTGCTCCTCTCTCCGGACGCCGGCATCGGCCGGACCGCGAACACGAACCCCTGGCTCGACGAGATCCGCACGGGGGACGAAGACCTGGAGGAGCCCCTGTCCCTCGACCGGGACGGGATCTGGCGGGTGGCCGCGGGGGAGACGATCCGCCTGCTGCCCGTCTCCCCGGAGGAGACCCGCGAGGCCTACGTGGTCCCAGCCTTCACGTACGAGGGCACGCTGGATCCCGAGGCCATCGCCGGCGGAGAGATCCCCGACTTCACCTTCACCACGGAGGCGCTGGACGAGGAGCTCGTCTTCCACTTCTACACCAGCATCGGGGACCTCTCGACGGCCTCCAAGGCCGAAGGGATCAATGTGATCCTCGAGTCCGACCAGGACCGGGAGGATCGCGACCTGTCCGTGAACTTCAAGGCGCCGAAGGAGCCCGGCGCGGGGACCCTCTGGTTCGTGGTGGATGACGAGCGCGGCGGCGTGGGCTGGCTGACGATACCGGTGGTCGTGGAGTAGAGGCCGAGCCGAGCCACAGAACGCACCGTGGGAGGCCCTTCAGGGCCGACTCTTGACTGTGGGAGGCCCTTCAGGGCCGACTCTTGACTGTGGGAGGCCCTTCAGGGCCGACTCTTGACTGTGGGAG
>JBDRIT010000078.1:0-5328 GCA_043815665.1 Pseudomonadota bacterium | reverse complement strand
ACCCCCTGGCCGGTCCCCGACGCCGATCTCGGCGTTGCTCCTCCTCGAAGTGGCTCTACCACGTCTTCGTAGAAGCGCCTTGACCTCGACGCCGGTTCCTCGCCCAGGCCGCATCATCATTTGCGCCGAGGTCATCTAGCGCCCTTTCTTGAGGGCCCGGATGCTGAACCGGGTCTTGGGCAGGGTGTCCTTGAACTCCATACTCTTGACCCGCATCTCGGTGTACCGGCCCTTCTCCTGCATGCTCTCCATCCGCCAGACGTGGGGATACAGGCGCGCCACGCCGTCGATGGTCACGGGCTTGAAGTCCTCGAAGACCATCACCCGCGCGAGTCGGCCCTTCTCGTCGTAATACTCCTGACGGAAGGGCCGGTAGTCGTCCTGGGCCACCTCCACGACCTCCTTCTCCCACACCACAGGGCTGTCAGGCTTCGGGGTGAGGGTCACGCGCCAGGTCACGACGTCACCGATCTTCCCGGCCTCGGGCACGCCCACGTCATAGTCCAGCTTGATGCTGGAGCTGCGGGACACGTCGTCGTTTGAAAAATCCGAGCCCATCCAGGAGTCCAGCATCAGGGACGGCGGGATCTTCTGGACCTGGTCGATGTTCGGATCGTAGCTCCAGAGGTCCTCGCCCAGCTTGAGGCTGCCCTTCCCCGCGTCCTCCGCGGGGGCCACGATCTTCACCAGGCTCTTGTCCGGGTAGAGCTCCCAGAACTTCATGCGCAGGGTCCGGCCCCAGCGCTTGATGTACATCTCGAACTCGCCCACGGAGGCCTTCCCCCGCATGCGGTTCTCCATGTCATCGATGATCTTGTCCGCCAGCTCCCGGGTCGGCGCCGCCGTCGGTGTCTCCTGGGCCTGCGCCGGCGCGGCCAGGAGCAGGGCTGCCATTGTCATCAGCACGGTGGGTCTCATGGCTTCTCCTTCTTTCTACGGACAATCCCCACGTCCGGCCGGTCTGTCAAGCGCTTGCCCTGTCACTTCCGTCTTGCCTCGGATGCAGGACTGGCCCATGGTACCATGATCGACCAGCGACGGAGGAGACGCCCGTGGAGAAGAGCCGGATCCGAGAGGTGCTGGGAACCCACGAGGCCCCGGGCCTGCCCCTCTGGGGCCGCACCGAGGCCGCAGTGCTGATCCTTCTGACCGAGCGGGACGGCGCGCCCCACGTGCTCTTCACCCGACGCACCGCGGACCTGACCCACCACCAGGGCGAGGTCGCGTTCCCCGGCGGGCACCGGGAGGAGGCGGATGCTTCGAGCTGGGACGCGGCGGTCCGGGAGGCCGCAGAGGAGGTGGAGGTCCCCGCGGCGCGCCTGGAGCGCCTGGGCACCCTGGACGACATGTTCACGGTCACCGGGTTCCGCATCACGCCCCATGTGGCCTGGCTGGACGGCCCCTTCGAGGCCGTCCCCGATCCGTCGGAGGTCGCGGAGGTCCTCTGGGTGCCCCTGGCCACCCTCCTGCGCCAGCGACGGGGGCCGTCCTTCACGATCAACCGCCGGGGCATGACCGGGACCTTCCCCATCTTCCGCTCCAACGGCCACCTGATCTGGGGCGCGACGGCGCGAATCACCCAGCAGCTCCTCGTGGCGCTCACCCCCCCGGAGGAGCGGACGGAGGCCGAGGCCCTGGATCTGGCCTTCCGCAAGGCCGCTGCGCGGATCCTCCAGGGCAAGCGCTTCCTGATCACCACCCACGTGAACCCCGACGGGGACGGTCTCGGCTCCCAGCTCGCGCTGGCGCGGGTCCTGAGGCGTCTCGGCAGCGAGGTGGTCCTGGTCAACGCAGACCCCGTGGCCCGTCGGTTCCGGTTCCTCTACGAGGCCGGCGAGCTGCCCACGGCCGCGGACCGGAAGACCATCGGGCTCCACGCCTGGGCCGACACCCTGGTGGTGCTGGACACGGGGGAGTTCAAGCGCCTGGGCCGGGTGGCGCCCCTCGCCAAGCGCATGGCCGGGCGACGGGTGGTGCTCGACCATCACGTGAACGAAGACATTCGGGACGCCGACGACGCGTCGGTCACAGACGCAACCTTCTCCTCCACGGGGGAGATGACCTACCGGCTCCTCTCTGCGATGGCGACCCCGATGGACGCGGGGATCGCGACCCCGCTGTACGCGGCGATCATGTACGACACCCGCGGGTTCCGGTTCATCAAGGGCCGCAACGAGCCCCTCCTCATCGCCGCGGCCCTCGTGGGCGCGGGCGCCGACGAGTCGGTGGTCCAGGAGCAGCTCTTCGCCAGCATGACCCGGGGCGAGGTCACCGCGCGGGCCCGGGTCCTGTCGGACCTGCACTTCGCGCACGACGACCGCTTCGTCTGGGCCGTGGTCCCTGCGAAGTTGGAGAAGGACACCGGCGCGGACCGGGAGGAGATCGGCGAGGTCGTCGCAGAGATGATCGCGCTGGAGGAGGTCGCCGTCGCTGCCCTGCTCCGCGAGGAGGCGAACGGCCGCTACAAGCTCTCCCTGCGCTCCAAGGCCGCCTGCCCCGTGGGACAGATCGCCCAGGCCCTCGGGGGCGGCGGGCACATGCACGCCTGCGGCGCCATGATCACCGGCACGAAGGACGAGGTGGTCGAGCGCCTCACGACCCTCGTCGGCGAGGCCCTCGACGCTGCGGAGGCCTAGACCTCCTTGAACTTCGACGGAACAGGAATGGGATCATATTCGTAGTCGTCGGTCTTCACGCAGAGGACGTGACAGGGGGCCCGGCGAACGACGCGCTCGGTGGTGCTGCCCAGGAGCAGCTCCTTGAAGCCGCTGGTGCCGGTGTTGCCCATGACCACGAGGTCGATGTTCTGCTCCACCACCGCGGTGAGGATCTCCTTCCAGGGCTTCCCGCCACGGATGTCGACGAAGACCTTGCGGCGGTCCACCTCACCACGGCCGCCCTTGGCGAAGAGCTCGTTGACCCGACGCTTCACGCCGTCCTCGAGGCGGGCCATCTCGTTGGCTTCGGCCTCGACCCGGTTCGCGCCGTCGAAGGTGTCCATGGGCTCGAAGACGTGGAGCACCCGGGTCTCCGCATCGAAGAGCTTGGCGAACTTGAGGGCCACATAGAAGGCCTTCCGGGACGCGTCCGAGAAGTCCACGGGCACGAGAATTTTCTTGTAGGTGACGTCGACGTTCATGGGGCGACCTCCATCGCTTTATCGCTGAATCATTTCGTACAGATCAATATAGTCTTTTGCCGGCGCTGTCCACGAGAAGTCACGCCGCATGCCGGCACGGCGCATTTCGGCGAGGGTTCGGGGGGTTCCGTAGATTTCCAGTGCCCGCCCGAGGGCATCCAGCATCGCCCTCCGCTCGTACCGTTGGAACTTGAAGCCCGTGGCCTCGCCCCCGTCCGCGGCGTCGGTCACGGTGTCCACGAGCCCCCCCACCGCGTGGACCACGGGCGGAGTGCCATAGAGCTGGCTGTACATCTGGTTCAGGCCGCAGGGCTCGAACCGGGAGGGCATGAGGAAGAAGTCCGCACCGGCCTCGATGAGGTGGGCCAGCTTGTTGGAGTACCGGATCATCGCCGCCACCCGGCCCCGGTGCCGGATCGTGGCCGCCTGGAGGGAGAGCTCGTACTCCGCCTGACCGGTCCCCAGGACCACAAGGTCGAAGCCCATCTCGACCATCGCGTCCACCGCCGGGACCACCAGGTCCAGGCCCTTCTGCTCCGTGAGGCGCCCCACCATGCCGATGATCGGACGCGCCGGATCCGCTTCGAGACCCGCAACGGTGAGGAGCTCCCGCCTGCAAGCTTCCTTCCCGGAGAGGTCCGCCACCGAGTAGGTTGCCGGGAGGAATTCGTCGGCCTCTGGGCTCCACTCCTTCAGATCGGCGCCGTTGGTGATGCCCGCCAGGACGCCGGCCCGGCTCCGCAGGATGGGGTCCAGCCCGCAACCGAACTCCTCGGTGAGGATCTCCTCCGCGTAGCCCCGGCTCACCGTAGTGAGGCGGTCAGCGGCCAGGAGGCCGCCCTTGAGGAAGTTGAGCTTGCCCCACTCGAAGGGCCCCGCTGTGGTCAGATCCGCAGCGGGCAGACCCACCCGTGGACCATCGGACGCGGGGAACTGCCCGTGGAAGGCCAGGTTGTGCACCGTCATCACCGTCGGGATCCGGTCCACGGCCCGCCGCTCCAGCCAGGGAACGAGGCCCGTCTGCCAGTCGTTGCAGTGGATCAGGTCCGCGCCCGTGAGCCAGGCCAGACGCCGCACTGCATCCGCGAAGAACCGGAAACGGACCGCATTGTCCGGGTAGTCGTCCCCGTCCTCCCCGTAGATCCCGGGCCGGCCGAAGAGGTCGCTGTTGTCCACGAACCACCAGGTCGGGCCCGCGGCCCTGGGGGCAGCAAGCACCTTGGCGGTGTACGTCGCCTCACCGACCTCCACCGGGAAGGCCATCACCCCCGATGCATGCTTCAGGCCCCAGCGCCCCCGATCGATCGCACCGTAGAGCGGGCTGACCACGGTCACCTCGAGGCCCAGGGTCACCAGCGCAGCAGGGAGCCCCGCAGACACGTCCGCCAGACCGCCGGTCTTGGACCAGGGGGCCACCTCGGATGTCGCGAAGAGCACGCGCATGGGATCCTCCATCGCTGGTTTCTTCGAGGATGCGGGGAGTGTATGCAGGACGTTGACGGTGTCAACCGTCAACGTCTCGGTGCCCCAGTCGGGTGGCCCTGGGAGGTTGCCCTCCCAGGGCTCCCACAGATCCGGACGTGCGCGTTGACGCATCCGGCTCCTCGGAGATCAGGTTCGCTACGGAAGCCGGCAGACCGAGTGCACAGCACGGGGTCCCGGCAGTGGATACCGCCAGAGCAGCCGGTTGAACTTCTCCCAATCCATGCTGGAGTTGCTGGATCTTCGGTCCAACCAAACGCGCCACGCCTTGCTGACCGCGAGGCGAAGCGTCTGTAGAGCCCGCGAGTTGCCCGTGATGCCGAAGTAGGCATCATGCCCACGGAGCATCTGGGACAACCTGCGGTGCTGTTCTGCGATGGGGCGATGCCGATTTGTTCGACACCACGCGGCGACACGCTTGACCGTTCGGCTGAAGCGCCCCTTGGACGTCTTCCGCTTCACAATCCACCAACCGTTTCTGCTACGGGCCCAGAAATGGGTGAACCCAAGCAGATCAAAGCTCACCTTGTCCTTGGGGCCACCTTGCGGCGGTCTCTTGAACGGGATCAAGGCCATCCGTGAGGACATGACCTCGGGCGATATCACCGAAGAGACACGCTACTACATCAGCAGTCGCGGTCTTTCGGCGGCAGAAGCCAACGAGCGGGTCCGTTCCCACTGGCTCGTGGAGAACCGACTCCACTGGT
>JBDRIT010000077.1:0-9223 GCA_043815665.1 Pseudomonadota bacterium | reverse complement strand
CGACCCCTGAGGTCCCTCAGTCGGGCAGCGCCCTCCCGCGGGACGACGGATCAAGCACAGCCCATTCCCGTCATCCCGAGCGCAGCGAGGGAACTCCCTCCCGTCATCCCGATCTCAAGGATGTCTCTCGGGCAGAGTCTGGCTCCGGACCGTCGGCTCGGGGAGCGTATCGCTACCAACTGTCTTGGATCATACCCCCCCCCGGGATGGACAGTCCCGTCGTCCGGGCCTGGAATCGAGGCCGACCATCCAGATCCAGGGTCAGGTACTGCCAGATTCCATATTCAATGGAACGACTTCCACTGTGTGAAGGTGCAAACGCCTCTACGTCGTTACTGGATGTCGTAGATTTCCAACGCTGGTTGCGTGAAGCTGCGCTGGTTCAATCAGGTTACGCTGGTGAAAGCCGTCCGCAGACCGTCCGCACTTACAGGCTGTCAATCACCCCCGAAAGTGACCGGAACCGTCCCCGAGTGTCTTCGTCCCCGAGTGTCTTACAATGCCCACCAGGGTCGGATCTCGACGCCCCGACGTTGGTGGAGCTGATCCCCTCCGTACACCAGGACCGCCCTCGACTCGGGAACGCCGGCGAGGATTCGCCAATGATCCAGGCCCCGGAACGCGTCCGATGGGATCGTAGCGCCGGACTTGATCTCGACGGGGATGGGTCCACCGGACCGATCGAGGAGCAGGTCGACTTCGTGACCCGTGGCGTCCCGCCAGAAGAAGAGCTCCGGCGCCTGGCCATGATGGAGGGAGCGCTTCATCAACTCGGAGATCACGAAGCTCTCGAAGACGGCCCCGCGCTGTGAGTGGAGGATCAGCTCCTCCGGTGATCGGATTCGGAGCAGGTAACAGAGGAGCCCCGTATCCAGGAAGTGGAGCTTGGGTGATTTCACCAGCCGCTTCTTGAAGCTTCGATGGTGGGACGGCAGACGCATCACCAGGAAGCTCGCCTCCAGCACCGAGAGCCATCGCCGCGCCGTCGGCTGGGAGATCCCGGCATCCGCGCCCAGCGACGACAGGTTCAGGAGCTGACCGCTCCTGCCCGCGCAGAGGCCCATGAACAGCCGGAACGCCTCCAGGTCGCCCACGTTGATCAGGTCCCGGACGTCCCGCTCGAGGTAGGTCTGGTGATAGCTCCCCAGCCAGTCCTGCGGCGGGAGGAGCTTGTCGTGGATCCTGGGATAGAAGCCGGTGAAGAGGGTCTCCCAGAGATCCTTCTGTGGCGCGACCCTGGCAGCGTCGAGGTGCATGAATGGTGTCTCGGTCTCCTGCCCTCGAAGCTCATCGAAGGACAGCGGCAGGAGGTGGCGCACCGCAGCCCGTCCCGCCAGTGACTGGGAGACCGAACGGGCCAGCAGGAAGTTCTGGGATCCCGTGCAGACGAAGCGACCTGGCCGATCCTCCTGGTCTACGATCCCCTGGATGTAGGAGAAGAGCTCCGGGGCCCGCTGCGCCTCATCCAGGATGACCCCGTTACGAAAGCGGCCGAGGAACCCCCGAGGATCCTCGAGGGCGATCCGCCGCTCGTCGGGATCTTCCAAGGTGACGTACTCGTGGTCCTGGAAGGTCGCCTGCACCAAGGTCGTCTTGCCGGACTGGCGAGGTCCCGTAACGGTAATGACCGGATATCGGGTTGCGTCTGTAAGTAGGACGTGACTCAGGGTACGTGGAATCATGACAGGCCCTGCAAATTGAACATCCAAAATTCAATCTACAGGACAACTGCCGTCTGTCAACTCCAGAGATGGAGGCTCCGTGCCGATCTTCGCTGGCGGGGAGCTGCTACTTGTGGCAGCCGTCACATTTGATGGGCGCCGGGCTCTCGGGGTTCTCCTTGACCAGGCTGTAGCTCTTCATCTTTGGGTCGGCGCCTCTCCGGGGCTCTTATAGGTGCCTGAGGATGTCTCCTCAGCCCTCAACTCCGGTCAAATCCCGACCATCATTGTCGCCCACCGTCGACGCAGCAGTTCAACGAGCGCTCATGCGCCCAATCAACTCCCCCTGTCCCCAGAGCCGTCCCCCCAGAGCCGTCCCCCCGTCCCCAGAGCCGTCCCCAGAGCCGTCGTTGGGGACACGTGCCCGCAGGAGATGTCAACGGCGCCCCCGCCGCGGAGGGGGCGTCCCCTCAGGATGGACAGTCCCGTCGTCCGGGCCTAGAATCGAGGCCGACCATGGCGGTTCGGTCGGGGGGGAGGCGTGCGATTCTGTCCGGAGTGTTCGACCAGACATCCCGATGCGCAGGAGTGTTGTCCGGCCTGCGGACGGGCCCTGGTCGCGCTCAGCGAGGACGACCTGATCGGCCGGGAGCTGGATGGCCGGTACCGCGTCCTGGAGCTCCTCGGGCGGGGGGGCATGGGCCAGGTCTACCGGGCGCGCCAGCGCCACGTCGAGCGGGACGTCGCGGTCAAGGTCATCCGCCGGGACCTCGGCCAGGGGGAAGATCTGGTCAAGCGCTTCTTCCGTGAGGCGCGCATGGTCGCCGCGCTCAAGAACCCCCACGTGGTGACCCTCCATGACTTCGGCGTGACCCCGGAGGGGCTGATCTACTTCACCATGGAGCTCCTCGAAGGGATCCCGC
Organism: Pseudomonadota bacterium; assembly: GCA_043815665.1. Classification (GTDB taxonomy): domain Bacteria; phylum Myxococcota_A; class UBA9042; order CAIXZC01; family CAIXZC01; genus CAZNWW01. Next base: position 6,639 of record JBDRIT010000077.1, on the reverse strand, counting down.
TCTCCAGGCTCCTGAAGCAGCAGGGGCGCCTTCCCTGGCGCAGGGCCGTGGTCCTCGCGCGGCAGGTCTGCGAGGCCCTGGAGGAGGCCCACGGCAAGGACGTGATCCACCGGGATCTCAAGCCCGAGAACATCTACGTCCAGGTCACCGACGGCCGGGATCTGGCCCGGGTCCTGGACTTCGGCCTCGCCAAGTCCCTGGAGCACGGGAGCCACCTCACGTCCCGGGGCGTCGTCGTCGGCACCCCGGAGTACATGAGCCCGGAGCAGAGCGTCGGCGTGGACGTGGGGCATCACAGCGATCTCTACTCCCTCGGGGTGCTCCTCTACACCATGCTCACCGGCGGCGCGCCGTTCACCGGCGGCACCCCCCTCCAGATCCTGCACTGTCATCTCCACGAGGCGCCCCAGCCCCCCCGGATCCGGTGTCCGGAGGCGGACATCCCGGGCGTCCTGGACGTCCTGGTCCTCGAGCTCCTGCAGAAGGACCCGGCCCTCCGTCCCCCGGACGCCCGGGACCTGGCCCGCCGCCTGGACCGGATCCTGGAGGAGGGCCCCCCCGCCGCAGGACCGGGAGAGGCGCTCGACATGGGGTCGGTGGGAGCTCCGATCCTTCCGGAGGACGACCTCCTGGAGCTCCTCGAGACCGAATCCGGGGCCGCGGGCGTGGCGGCCGCGGGGTCCTCCGCTGCCTTCGAGGACTCCGTGCCCCTCCGGCCGCAGCGGTTCACCCCCGCGGCCCGGCGCTGGGCTGTGGTGCTCCTGTCCTGCGCGCTCGCGGCCGCCGCCCTGCTCCTCTGGGCGCCCTGGGACGGGGCGCCGCCGCCACGGGGGACGGAGGAGGCGCCGCCGCCGTCCGCGCCGTCCCCGGCGGCGGCCCTCGTGGACGTCGTGTCCCGGGACCTGCCGGAGCCCGTCGATGTCCGGGAGGGGATGGCGACGCCGGCTGCGCACGACCTCTGGGCGGACCTGGCCAGCGAGGACGTGCCGACGATCGTCCCCCCGGCAGAGGTGGTGCCCGCGCCGGTCCCCGACGCCGTCGCCGCGGCGGCACCGGACGTCGCCCCGACCGACGCGGCCTCCCCGGAGGGCGACGTCGAGCCCCCCGCCGCGCGGCCCGACAGGAAGCGGCACCCCGTCCGGATTCCCGCGGCCGTGGAGGCCCCCGCGAAGGAACCTGCGGGGCCGAAACCTCCCCCGAGCGGCGAGGAGATGTTCAAGCTCCAGGAGGTGCGCAAGGAGGGCGGCCTCTTCGAGCTCAAGGAGGTCGACCCCGGCGCCCGCGCGGACTGACGCCGCGTTTGGCGATCCGGCACTCCTTCGTTACAATCAGGGGCACGCTGGCCCATGGATGCACGTTCTTCGACGCGGAGGGAGAAGCTCTCGATGGGACGACTGGCCTTCCACATGACGCTCCTCGCCGCCCTGGCGCTCCCCCTCCCAGGCCTGGCCGCAGAGGCGGAGGATCCCGTGGTCCTCGCCAACCGGGCGAAGCTCCTCTTCGAGCAGGGGCAGCAGGAGGAGGCCCTCTCCCTCTATCACCGGGCCCTGGACCGCGCCGTCGGCGTCGTCCGGATCCAGACGGCCCGCAACCTCGGCAACGCCTACGGGAGCCTCGGACGGTTCGCGGAGGCGTGGGCCTACCTGGATCAGGCCCGGGCCGAGGAGCCCGCTGCGGATCCCGGCCTGGACAAGGCGCTCTCGTTCCTGGAGGGGAAGCTCCGGGAGACCCATGTCCGGGTGGAGCTGCGCTCCAGCCCCGACGGCGCGATCCTCGTCATCGGGGGCCGGGAGAGCCGGCACCGGGTCCGCGCACCCCGGACCTGGTGGCTCCGCCCCGGGGAGGTGCTCGTCTCCCTCGCGAAGGACGGGTTCCTCGACGAGGAGCGGTCGATCACGGTCTCCCCGGAGACCCGGGAGGTCACCCTCGCGCTGGAGCCGCTCCCGGAGCCTGCGCGTGCGCCCGTCGTCGCGCCCTCCGTTGCGCCTCCGCCCCGGCCCGCGGTCTGGCCCCGGTGGGCCGCCCTCGGAGGCGGCGCCGCCCTGGCTGCGGCCGGGGGGCTCCTGCATTTCCTGGCCTGGCGGCAGAACCGGAGCCTGGAGGATCGTTACCCCACGGGCGCTCCGGGCCATCCCGTCCCCGTCGCGAACCGGGAGGCCTACACCAGGGCCTTCGAGGACGAGGTGACGCCGAAGCTTCTCACGTCCTATGCCCTCTACGGGATCGGCGGGGCGGCGATGGTGACCGGCGTGATCCTGTGGCTCCTGGAGGACCGATCCCCGGAGCCGGTGTCCGTTCTGGCCGCCCCCGGGGGCTGTGGCCTCACCCTTTCCATCGCCTTCTGAGGGCGACAGGGGGACTGCGATGCCCACGCGAAGGATCGCCGTGATCGCCATGCTTCTCTGCGCCGTCGGCTGCGTCGAGCGGCTCACCTATTATTGCGACGGGTCCGGCCCCGACGGGGTCCAGGACGTCGCGCCGTCGGAGACGTCGTCCGACACGTCGCCCGACGTCGGCCCCGGGGACGCGGCTCCAGACCTGGGTTTGGCGGATGCGATCCCGGACGCCTCCGAGGAGCTGCTGCCGTCCGACGTCCTGCCCGAGACCGACCCGTGCCTCCCCGACTGCGCGGGCAAGCAATGCGGCGAGGACGGCTGCGGCGGCTCCTGCGGCGGGTGCATGCGGCCCTGGGCATGCCAGGAGGGGACCTGCGTCTGCCAGCCCGACTGCACGGACAAGGACTGCGGGGGGGACGGCTGCGGGGGTCTCTGCGGGGAGTGCATGGGGCGCAACGAGACCTGCCAGGGCGGCGTCTGCGCCTGCGCGGCCGACGGCTGCGGGGAGATCTGCTGCAACCCGGGAGAGGTCTGCAACGGGGACGGGGCGTGCTGCGTCCCCGAATGTGCGGGCAAGCAATGCGGGAGCGATGGCTGCGGCGGGGTCTGCGGGACCTGCGGGGACGGGGAGAGCTGCTTCTTCGTCCTCTGCCTGCCCACCCAGTGCGAGGACGGGAACGGGGCCGCCTGGGACGGATGCACCGCGGGCCAGATCACCGAGTTCCAGGTGAACGAGGTCTCCACGGAGGGGCAGCAGCTCCCCGCGGTGGCCGCGCTGCCCGAGGGCGGGTTCACCCTGGCCTGGGAGAGCTGGAATCAGGACGGGCTGTGGAACTGGGGGGTCATCGGCCACCGCTTCACTTCCACGGGCTCGAGCGCCTCCGGGGAGTTCATCGTGAACTCCACCACCGGCGGCCCGCAGGAGGCCTGCGACGTCGCGACCCTGGACGGCGGCGGCGTGGCCTTCGTCTGGGAGAGCGGCAACCAGGACCTGGACAAGGACGGCGTCTTCGCCCAGGTCTACTCGGCGGAGGGGGTGAAGCTCTCCGTGGGCGACATTCCGGTGAACACGTGGCAGACCGGCGACCAGCGGGCCCCGACGGTCTGCGGCCTCGCGGCCGGGGGCTTCGTGGTCCTCTGGCAGAGCTTTGGCCAGGAAGGCGCCACCTGGGGCATCTACGGCCAGCGCTTCGATGGCCAGGGGCAGGCGGTGGGCCCGGAGCTTCACGTCAACCAGTACGAGCCCGCCAATCAGCACAACCCCTCCCTGGCCTGCCTGCCCGGGGGCGGCTTCGTCGCGGTGTGGGAGAGCGCGACGCAGGACGGCAGCTTCCAGGGCGTCTACGCCCGCCTCTTCGACGGCGCGGGGCAGGCCGCCAGCGATGAGCTCCTCGTGCCGGCCTATACGGACTGGGATCAGAAGGAGCCCGCGGTGGCCGCGCTCTCCGACGACGGCTTCGTGGTGCTCTGGACCACGCCGTACCCCGGGGAGGACGGCCAGGGGATCTTCGGCAAGCGTTTCACCGCTGCGGGCAACCCCCTGTGGGGCGACTTCCAGGTGCACACCCACACTCCGGGCAACCAGACTGCGCCGGGGGTCGCGGGCTTCGCTGCGGGGGGGTTCGTGGCGGTCTGGGAGAGCGACGGCCAGGACGGGAGCGGCAAGGGGATCTTCGGGCAGCGCTTCGACGGCGCCGGGGATCCCGCGGGTCAGGAGTTCCAGGTCAACGTCTACAACGACAGCGACCAGGCGGCCCCCGTGGTGGCCGCGTTCAGCGACGGCAGCTTCATTGTGGCCTGGCAGAGCCTCAACCAGGACGGCTTCAGCACCGGCGTCTTCGCCCAGCGCTTCGACCCGGACGGCGCCAAGCTCGAGCATTGATTCCGGGGAGGGTGGGGACCCCCCGCAGGCGCGGGAGGTCCAGGATGCTGCGGGCTAGCCCCAAAACAAGCGAAGATGCCGTAGTAGGCAGATACGCTTGTTTTTGGGCTAGATGAAGCAGCCGCAGGAGTTCTCGTTGGCCGCGGCGTCGACGCAGACGTTGTCCCACTCGTTGTTGCAGCAGTAGGGATCCGCAGTGCAGATCGCGTCCGCGCAGTCGGAGCAGCCGGCGCTCAGGGCCGCGCCCACCTCGCACTCCCAGTGGATGCAGCCGCCGCCGCCGCCGCAGACCGCCTCGCACTGGGTCAGGGTGTTGGCTGCGTCCACGCAGTAGCTGTCCCAGTTGCCGCTGTCGCCGTTGCAGCAGAAGGGATCCGCGGCGCAGACCGCTGCGACGCAGGCGCCGCAGCCGGGCTGCTGTGCGGGCAGGGCCGTGTTGGTGCAGATGTCCCCGGCGCAGTCGCTGACGCCGCCGCAGGGGGTGGTGCAGTACTGGTCCACCTCGCCCACGCAGACGCTGTCCCACTGGGTCGCACAGCAGTAGCCGTCGTTGGCGCAGACCGCCGCGACGCAGGGACCGCAGTCCGCGGCGAGGGCCACCTCGTACACCGCGCACGCACCCTCGCCGGTGCCGTTGTACGCGTCCGGGCACTCGCCGGTGGGATCCGGCTCGGTCTTGCCGCAGGACATCAGCGGGTTGGTGCAGGGGGCGCAGACGCCGTAGCCCAGGGCCACGGGCTGGCAGTAGAAGTTGAGGAAGTGACCCTCGGAGTTGTCCCCGAGCTGACCCCAGAGCAGGTCGATGAGGATCGCGCCCGCGATGGAGGCGAGGGGATCGTCCGGGAAGAGGTCCTTGATGAAGGGATCCACGTCGATGGCCGCACAGTCCGTGTCCTCCTGGCAGGGGACGCAGATGCCGCAGTTGATGTTGTCCGTGAGCTTGATCTCGGCGCACTGGTGCATGCCGTAGGTGATCGTCGGGTCGCCGATGTTGAGTTCCGCGAAGCCGACGTCGATGGATTCGCTGCCGACGAGGTCCTTGATCAGCTTGCCCACGTTGAGGTCGATGGACACGTTGGAGCAGTTGCCGTCGTTGGAGCAGAGCTGGGTGTAGTTGCTCCAGGGCTCCGGGAGCACCGCCACGCCGGTCCCGAGATCCTCACAGCCCTCTGCGGGAGGGATGCAGAAGCCGTGGCCGTTGGGGTCGTTCGCGGGCTTCTTGCACTCGAAGACCCCGGGGGTCTTGGGATCGCCGCAGTAATGGCAGTCCTCGTCGGTGACGCAGGTCCCCTGCTCCGGGCCGGGGAGGCCGCAGGGGGGGTAGCAGACGCCGTTGGGCAGGCAGACCATCCCTGCCTGGCAGGGCCAGGTCTTGGAGCACTCGGAGCACTTGTGGTTGTTGCACGCGTGGGCCGGGTTCTCGTCGGAGCCGCAGAACATGCAGTCGTTGTCCAGGTTGCAGCTCTTGGGGCACTTGTCCGTGCACGCGCCGTCCTTGCAGTACTGGGACTGCAGGCAGTGGCTGGTGTTGGTCGCGGAGCAGGCCTGGCACTTGTGGGTTTGCGGGTCGCAGACCTGGTTCATGGGGCTGCAGGCCTTGCAGTCCGCGTTCTGGTTGCAGACCACCGTGGGGTTGCCGTTCGCGTCCGTCGGGCAGGTGAGCTGCGCGTCGGTGCAGATCCCCCAGGAGGAGCAGACCTGGCCCTCGGGGCAGCTGTCCGGGGTGTTGGGGTCGCAGGCCACGCAGCGGTTCTCCGCCAGGAGGCAGGTCGTCCTGTCCTGGTCGCAGCCGGTGCAGTGGGCGTCCGAGGTGCAGTTGTTCAGGAGGCACACCAGGGGGACCTCGGTGTCCTCGCCGGGCTCCGTGGTGTCCTCACCGGGCTCCGTGGTGTCCTCGCCGGGCTCCGTGGTGTCCTCACCGGGCTCCAGGATGCAGCCTGAACAGGGGTTGAAGGACTGGCCGTCGGGCAGGCAGGTCTGGGAGCCCGTGGATCCGTCCGCACACGCACAGACCTGGCTGACGCCCGGGGTGCAGAGCTTGGTACCACCGTCGGTACCCCCCGTGCCGCAGGATGCCGCCAGGAGGACCACAAAAATCAATGCTACGATCCGCTTCATCTCATCCCTCCACCATCGGGTTCTGATCTTGGTCCGACATCATGGCATGAAGCAGGGAAACAGGCAACTTCAAGATCGCCACAAAAAACCTCCCGGGCAACCCGCAGGAGCGATCGGATCTCTCGGCGCCTGGAGAAATTCATTGATCCCCCCATCCGCTGGGCTAGACTCCCTGGCGAGGCCAGTAAGGGCCCGTGACGAAACAAAGTGATCAAGGTGAGGGTGCCGATGCGCCAGGGATGCAAGGCGCTCGACTGAGGCGCACTCGCGGTGCGTCGCAGGGAGAGCAACGCAGCAGGCCGG
>JBDRIT010000076.1:0-3217 GCA_043815665.1 Pseudomonadota bacterium | reverse complement strand
GCCCTCGTAGCGCAGTTCCCTGTACGGGCTGTCCTCGAGGATGAGGACGTCGTATCGCTTCGCAAGATCGAGGAGCTTCAGCCTCCGCTCCTCCGTCATCGTGATGCCCGCGGGGTTCTGGAAGTCAGGAACCTCGTAGATGAACTTCGGCTTCTTCCCCATCTTGCGGAGCTTCTCGAGCTCGCGCTCGACCAGGTCCACGCGCGTGCCCTCGTCATCGAGGGGCACGCCGATCATCCTCGCGCCATAGCCCGCGAACGCCTGGAGGCCGCCGACGTACGAGGGCAGCCCGACGATGACCACATCGCCGATGTCCACGAAGATCCTGGCGACGAGGTCGAGACCCTGCTGGGAGCCGACCGTGATGAGGACGTTGTCCTGCCTGAGTTTGATCCCGTCCTCTCGCTCATGGTGGGCGATGATCTGCGCTTTGAGCCGCGGGTCACCTTCCGTCGGACCGTACTGGAGAACGATGGCGCCGTCCCTGCGCAGCACGTCCGCGGTGATACCCGCGACCTCCTCCGTGGGGAACGCCCTGGGGTCGGGCAGGCCGCCGGCGAAGGATATGATCTCGGGCTTGAGCGTCAGCTTGAGGAGCTCGCGGATCACGGACTTCTGCATGCCCTTGGCGTTGATCGAGAAGATGTCCTGGAGATCGCTGACCATGTCGCCTCCCTCGGAAGGCGCTGCGGTCATGTCCCTGGCGGGTCGGCCGGAGCCGGGCCAACATCAGAGACTATCAACGGCGGGAATGCTGTGTCAAGGTCCTGCTGGGGGCTTGTCGTTCCCATGAGACTATGTCCCCTGTAACTGCCATGAGAGAATGTCCCCTTCCCGTGTGGGGAGGGAGGCAGGCATGGAGGGGAACGTCGTCATGAGTGCCAGGGAACTCGCCCGTGTCCGGGTTCTGGAACAGGTCCTCCTGGGAGGCATGAGTCTGACCCAGGCCGCCAGGGTGCTGGACGTCACCTACCGCCATGCCAGGCGCCTCAAGAGGCGTTATGGCGAACTCGGCGCTGTCGGCTTGATGCACGGCAGCAGGGGCCGTCCGGTCGCCCACGCGCTGCCCGAAGGCCTTGCCGAGCGTGTCGTCACACTGCACGAGCAGCGGTACGGGAACTTCAACGACTGCCACTTCACCCAGATGCTTAAGGAACACGAGGGCATCGTCCTCGGTCGTGAGACGGTCCGTCAGATCCTCCGCAAGGCCGGGAAGCCACCCAAGCGCACGCGCCGTCCACGCAAGCACCGAGCCCGCAGACCGCGCAAGCTCAGGCGAGGCATCATGGTCCAGTGGGACGGCAGTCCCCACCGCTGGTTCGGTCCCGATCATCCCCCCTGCTGCCTGCTTACTGCCATCGATGATGCCGACAGCTCTCTCCTTGCCGCCCTCTTCGTCCCAGCAGAGTGCGCCGTCGGCTACCTCAGGCTCCTCGACATGATGCTCCGCAGACACGGCGCTCCGCTCTCTATCTATCAGGACCGCCACACGATCCATGAACGCTCCGATGACCACTGGAGCCTCGAGGAGGAGATCCTCGGCACACGCTTCCCCACCCATCTCGGCCGGGCCCTGCAGGAGCTCGGCATCAGGGCCATCCCAGCTTACTCCCCCCAAGCCAAGGGCAGGATCGAGCGCGGCTTCGCCACTCTCCAGGACCGCCTCATCGCCGAACTCGAGTTCCACGGCATCACCGACATCGACACCGCCAACCGCTGGCTCGAGGACGTCTTCATCGATCGCCACAACAGCCAGTTCGCCACGACACCCAAGGAGCCGGGCTCAGCGTTCCGCAGGGTCACCGCGCGCGACCGCTACATCAGGATCGGCTTCGCCTACGAGGCCACCGTCGCCAACGACAACTGTGTCCGCCTCGGTGGCATCATGATCGACATCCCGCCAGGCGACAGCCGCAGAAGCTATGCCAAGGCCACGGTCATCGTCAGGCAGCATCTCGACGGCGCGTGGTCCGTCTGGTACGGGGATCGCAAGATCGCCGCGCACCCCCCGACGGACCTTACGGAACCCATCCGATCCTGGAAACGCAGGACTGCACGGGATCCCAAGGGAGCCAAGCGCATGCTCCAGGTCTACCTCAGCTCGAGGCCTGCCCCCTTCCCAGAGGGGACATAATCTCGTGGCAGTTAAGGGGACATTATCTGGTTGCTACAACAGACGCTCTACTGCTGCGCCGGGTCCACGCCTTCCGGCGCCTCCGGCCTCTCGCGGCGACGGCTGGACGCCGTCCCCCTCACCTTCTCCGCCCTCTCGTCGTAGCGCAGGCCCGCGCTCTCGGGAGCCCCGTACAGCTCGGGGTTCCGGTACCTGCCCTGCTCGCGCGGCGACTTCATCTCCTCAACAGGGATCCTGTGCGCCTGAGCGTAGGCGTCGTGCCGGATGCCGGTCACCTGCCAGGAGACCTTCATTCCCGGCTCGCCACCGGCGATCCTGAACTGGTTGCCGGAGATCTCGTCCGCGACATATACGGGAGCGAATGCGCCGACGCAGGTGAGCTGGTAGCGGAAGTCCTGGTTCAAGGCCCCGAACCAATCCGGCAGCTCCACCCGCGCCTCCCCCGATGCGTCCAGCACGACCACGCCGTCGTAGATGTTCTTCATGTCCGGGCTCTCGACGAACGAGTGCGAGAGGTACTTATTCGCCGGGTCCAGCGGGTGGTCTATCTTGAACGATCCAGCGCTCTTGGTGAGCGTGCCGTTCACGTCAACATTGCCGTCGAAGAGGCCGGCGTAGTTCGTCGCCCCACTGCTCGCGGTCCCGTACACGCCGACGTTGGTCCCATTGCTCGTGCTCTGGGAGTAGCCACCCACTCCGTAGTATACGAACGCGCCGGTCGGGGGCGGCTGCGCGTGGCCGTAGACACCGATCCCGGAGCCTACGAACTCCCCTCCCACGCCCCAGAAGTCGGTTCCGATTGAGTTACCGTAGACCGCCACGTTGGCATTGCCGCGGGACGCGCCGTCGTACACAGCGTGGATCACGTGGACGACCGAGTCGGCGGAGGCGTCGGATGCGTCCGCGTAGACCTCCACCGCCTTGAGGCCGTCCGACGCGCCGTAGTAGGCGGCCCCGCTGCCCGTTGTCACGGCGTCGATCACGGGCGAGTCGTTGCCGCTGCTGCCGATCTCGCCCTCGAACGCCGGTGCCGTCGTCGTCGCGGTTCCCGTGCCCTGGAAGCCGCGGTAGGTCGCCTCGTTA
>JBDRIT010000075.1:0-49349 GCA_043815665.1 Pseudomonadota bacterium | reverse complement strand
GCGGCCTGGGCGAGGAACCGGCGTCGAGGTCAAGGCGCTTCTACGAAGACGTGGTAGAGCCACTTCGAGGAGGAGCAACGCCGAGATCGGCGTCGGGGACCGGCCAGGGGGTATCATCACTTCAGCCGAGTTCATCTAGTGCCGACCGCGGCCGTTCCGCTCTTCGAACTCCCGGCGCTCCTCGTCGATGTTCATGGACAGGTAGACGTGCTCCTCCTCGTTGTCGAAGCCCACCCGTCGAAAGAACGTCAGGGCCGACTCGTTGTCCGCCTGGGTGTCCACGAGCAGGATCCGGGCGCCGGCCTCGGCCATGCGGAGCTTGAACTGACGGAAGAGGCGTCGGGCCACGCCCTCCCGCTGGTAGTCCTGGTCCACGCCGAACCACAGGAGGTAGCCGTAGGTCCAGGAGGACTTGCGCTTCTCGATGACGGTCCCCAGCGCGAAGCCCACCACCTGGTCGCCGACCTCCGCCACCAGGCAGTGCTTCGTCTCGGACTGGAAGAGATTGACCACCTCGTACTCGTCCCAGGTGCGGTAGAGGGTGGGGACGTCCTCCGCGGTGAAGAGGCGTTCCCCCAGCAGGAAGATCTTCGAGATGTCCTCGACGACCATCTCCCGGAGGTGGATCGGGTGGTGGATCGGTGCTTCGGAGGCGTTGTCGCCGATGTCGGAGTCCATGGTCCCTCGACGGGGAGGTTGTCATGGTGTTGAGTGTATTGATCCAGAGGTTCAGAGCAAGACGATCCTGGTCATTGTCCGTCCGAGGTCGACATCACGCCGCGGATCAGGGCCAGGCCGATCCCGATCCAGGCGAGGCTGCGTGCCCTGCGTAGGAGCGCCACGGCCAGCGCCACGGCGCCCACCATGCCCAGGGCCTCCCCGAGGAAGGTGAGGGTCCCGACGAAGACCCCCATCTGGGCGGGGATGGCGGCGCCGGTGACCTGCGCCGCCTGCTTCCCGAGCCCCAACCAGAGCGCCCGCCCCGGCTCGTAGACGCCCATGATCTCCAGGGTGAGCCAGACCTCGAAGACGATCCAGGCCTTGGCCAGGACGTGGAGCCCGACGCTGGCGGCGAAGCGCATTGGATGTCGCGCCAGGAACGAGCGGTTGTGCGCCGCCACCTCCCCGAAACGATCGAGGAAGCGTGCCATCCACGGGGTCCGGAGGCGCGTCGGGAGCCTGTCCCTGAACAGGCCCGGCCCCAGGAGGAACAGGACGCCCAGGACCGCAACTCCACCCAGGACGCCGAGGATGGCGATCCCGAGGCGCCCGAAGGAGATCGCCTCAATGTCCAGCCAGGCGAGGACGCCGCCGCCCAGGAGCAGGAAGAGGCCCAGGGCCGCGAGGAGCGAGAGGTTGTCCAGGGTCACCGAGCCGATCCCCGCGGTGCGGTCCTCGTCTCGGACCACGAAGACCTTGAGCGGCTCTCCGAGGAGCCCGCCGCCGAGCTCGTCCAGGGCCTGGGACGCGATGTAGGCACGCAACGCCGGACCGAAGCGGGGCCGCCGTCCGGGCATCAGGATCAGCCAGCCCCAGGTGTGGAGAACGTAGAAGCCGATGGGAGTGATGAGGATCACCAGGATGCCCGGCCCGGCTCCCACGCAGGCTGCGAGGACCTCAGCGGGCGACTCCCGGGAAAGGACCAGCGTGAAGATGCCCATCCCGGCCACCAGGAGGAGCCCGGACCACCACCGGATTCCCCGACGACGGGGGGGCCTCTCCCGGGTGGTCGTCATGGAGCCATCTTTCTCAGGATGTCTGCCCCGGCTGCGTCCAGGGTGCCCCCGGCCTTGCCGAGGCGGAGCGCCACCTCGGCCACGGCGCGCACGCGGCGTCCGGGGCTCCGGATGTCGCAGATGGTCTCCAGGGAAGCGGCAGAGTGGCCCGCGTCGAGCTGGTGCATGGCGACGGACCACAGGAGCCGGTCCCGCTTCTTGCCCGTCATACGGCGCGCGATCCCCCCTACCCGCCGGGTCTCACCGAGGCGGAGGTACCTGTGTCCGATCCGCTCGAGGAGCTCGTTCCCGACGCCCTTCGCGTTGATCGTCGCCGCCAGCTTCCGGGCCGCCTCCAGGACGCCGGGATCCCGGGGCTCCCCCAGGGCCTTCGCTGCATCCACGGACGCCAGCAGAGCCTCCACGTGTCCCGGGTTCGGCTTCGGACTCTTCGGCATGGCCTCTCTCGCCATCCGGAAGGCTTCGTCGGCCTCCTCGTCCAGGTCGGCGTGCCGTCGCAGCGCGACGCCGATGCGGAACAGGATGGCGGCCTTCCACCCGGCGGGCAGCCCGCCTACGGAGACGATCGCACGTCCCGAGTCCACCTCGGCCAGGGCGGAGAGGACCTCGAGGAGGATCGGCTGCCGGAGGTCTTTCGCCTCGATCGTGATCGCGACGTCATGGGCCCGCTCGGGGTCCCCGAGGTTCACCAGGGCCCGGGCCAGCGCGGCTCGAAATTGATCCTCGACGCCCTCGGGGGGCCCCAGTGACGCAGCGAGGGACATCACCGCCTGCAGGAATGTGCCGGTGGGGGACCGGCTTCGCAGTCGCCCCGAGAACACCATCCTCGCGAAGGCCTTTCGAGCAGGATTCGGCGCTGTCCGGGCGATCGCCGAGAGGAAGGACACCGCGTCCTCGGCGGGGGCCTCGTCGATCAGCAACGTCGCTGCCGCGTCCGCGGCGCGGTCTCGATCCCCAGCGTCGCGGATCCCCCGGACCAAGGTCGACGCGACCTCCCGCGCCAGCGTGGCGTTCTCAGCGTCACCCAGTCGTCGCAGCACCGTCGCCACCGCGGCCAGCGCGACGGGCTTCTCCGGCGCGACGCGCCCCGCCGGCCATGCTGGCGCCGGGCAACCCTGGAGCGGGGGCGGGGGCGCGAACCCCGGGGCGTCGTCCTTGTAGAACCGGAGATGGCCGAGGATCGCATCCGTGAGCGCCGCTTCGGGGGTGTCGCCGGGGCTCCAGGGCCCATCCAGACCGACGGGGTCTCCGGGGAGGTCCAGCGCGACCCGCGCAGCGCCAGGGAGGAGACGCCCCGCCCAGGCCTCCATGCCCACGTCGAGGAAGCGCCTCGCCAGAGCCGTGCGGCCGAGCACCGTGTCCAGAGGGTCGCAGGTCGTGGGCAGCGCGGCCGTTGCCCGGGCCGCCGTGTCGTCACGATCCTGGTCCTGTTCGAGCTGCTCATAGGCCCCCGCAAGGGAGGCCAGGTGCAGGGCCTTCTGCAGGGGATCCGGCTCCTGGTTGATCCGTCCCCGCGCGAAGGTCAGGAGCCTCTGGGCCGTCTCGTCAGCGACGGTCTCTGCGCAGATCAACGCCGTTTCAAGGGCCTGCTCCGCGCCGACCACGTCCTTTGCGGCACGCAAGGCGTCCAGGGCCTCCTCGCAGAAATCCGTGCGCGCCCAGGCAAGCGCGACGCTCTCGAAGGTGAATGCGCGTGCCTTCGCCTTTGCGATCGACGCGCCGGCGCGCAGCGCGGCGGCGAAGACATCGACCTCAGCGGGCTCCTCCGTACCCCAGGCCGGGACCGCCGGGAGGGAGAGGGAGAGGAAGAGCACGAGGATCGGGATTCGGGGAGGGATGCTCTGCATTGATCTACTCCGTTCGTTCGGAGCCCAAGGATAGCGTTGAAATCACCAGGGCCTCAACAACAAACTGAGGTATCCTCCGGGGATGTCGGGAAATGGAATCATCCTGGTGCAGCTCCCGGTGCCAGAGCCGGCGCCACGGCGGAGCACCGGCCTCGCCCCCCTCGGCCCCGCGTGCCTGCTCCTCCACGCCGGTACGAAGTCCGGCGCCGGGATCGCCCCACTGGATCTGCTGCGGCGGGGCGGCGACGCGCAGCTCCTCGATGGGATCGTGGCCCTCGAACCCCGCATCCTCGCTCTGTCGATGAACGTCTGGAACGTGGAGCGGTCCCTGGCGTTGGCTGCCGCACTGCGGGAGCGACGACCCGGGACCGAGGTGTGGCTCGGCGGACCCGAGGTCGCCGCGGACGCCTGGTTCGCCGAGGATCCCGGCGCTCCCTTCGATCTGGCGATCAACGGCGAGGGGGAGGTCGCCTTCGCATCGCTCCTTCAGGGGATCCCTCCGGATCGGATCCCCGGGCTCTGGCGACCCGGGCGACCCGTCACCGCCGCGGCTCCGCCCCTGGCAGACCTGTCGACGATTCATGATCCATACATGGCCGGGCTGGTCACCGCCGAGGCCGACGGCGTGGTCCTGGCGGAGCTCTGGCGCGGGTGCCGGTATCGCTGCGCGTTCTGCGCCTATCCCCAGGGTCGCCGGGGCCATCTGGCCGCGGCCCGGCCCGATGCCCAGGCGCGTTCCCTGTTCCGCTGGGCGCGAGGCCGGGACATCCGGGAGATCTATCTCCTGGATCCGAGCCTGGAGCAACGCCCGGATCTCGAGGCCCTGCTGCGGCTCCTCGCCGAGCTCCAGGGGGAGACCCCGATCCCCCTCTTCGCCGAGCTCCGGGCGGAGGCCGTGACGTCAGCCCTCGCCGCCGACCTGGCGAGGGCGGGGGTCTCCATGGTGGAGACGGGGCTCCAGACCCTGACCGTGGCGGCCCTCGCGGGCATGGGCCGCAGCCTCTCGCCGGACCGCTTCGCGGAGGGCCTGCGGGCTCTCAGCGGAGCGGGGATCCGGGCCAAGATCGATCTCATGCTCGGGCTCCCCGGGGACACCGAGGATGGCCTCCGTCGGACCCTCGACTTCCTCACGGATCTGGGCGCGGCGGGGAACCTCCAGGTCTTCCGGACCCAGGTCCTCCCGGGGACCCCGCTGAGGGGCCGGGCGGCGGGCCTGGGGGTCCTCTGGGAGCCGCGTCCCCCCTATCGAATCCTCGAGACCCCGACGTGGCAGGCCCACGCGCTGTCCGAGGCGGTCTCCCTGGTGGAGGACGCGACCGGGGAGGCCCTGACCACCCTTCCGGGCCCCGTCCTCACGGTTCCCCCCCGGACCCCGGCGCACCGACGCTCCTACCTGGACGCAGCGGCCGTGCTCCAGTACAGCTGGGACCTGAGCCGGCCCGGCGCGGTCGCGGATCTGGCCGGGGAAGACTTCCGCAACGCAGGCCGTTGGACCGCCGTCTGGTTTCGGACCCAAGACCCGGCAGGGGACACCGGCTCGATCGTCGCGGGGATCCGACGTCTCGTGCACGCCAACCCCTTCTGCGGTCAGTTTGTCGCCCTGGAGCTGCCCCCGGGGGCCCCCCTGGAGCCGGTGTTCGCATTGGACGAGGCCCTGGACGAGGGGCGCCCGTCGACCTACCTGGAGGGCCTGTTGGACGCAGGACACCGGCCGGACCGACGGCTCGGGGTGGTCCTCCGGTTTGAGGATCGGTCGCGCCTGTCCGGCGACTGGCTGGAGACGGTCCACGCCCTCGCCGAGGTGATCTGGCTCCTCCCCGTCCGGGATGCGGCCGAGGCAGCCGAACGGGGTGGAGATGCCCTGCTCTGGGAGGGGGAGTACCTGCTCCTGGATCTACCGCCCGGCGCTCCGCTCCCGGACCCGGGCGTGTTCCCGGACCCGTACTCGGTCCTCCTCTCTGGGACAGAGCGACATTGGGCGTGGGTGGAGATGCTGGACCGGGGCGCGGGGACGGACTTCTGAACATCCCGATGGCAGGGAGCTACTTCTTGGCGAGGGCCTGGGCCATCTCGGCGAGGCGCACGAACTCGGCGCGGTAGCCGTGGGGATCCTTCCCTGCGGCGTTCTTCGCGCGGGCGATCAGCGACTCGAAGGTGGCGCTGCCCTTGAACTCCGAGCCCCGGAGCAGGAGGCCGAGCTCCACCACCGCGGACGCGAAGCGGAAGTCCCCGGAGGTCTCCTTCCAGTGGATCCCCTTGTCCAGGATGGGCTCCACGATGAGCTGGCTCGTGTCCTCCTTGGGCGCCTTGTACCGGAACTTGACCGTGGCCAGCTCCGGGCTCTTCTTCGCTGCGTCGGAGATCTTCGCGTCCTGATACTTCAGCGCATCCACCCCGGGGAGCGCCTCATCGGAGTCCGCCGGGATGATCTCGTAGAACGCGGTGACCGAGTGCCCGGCGCCCATCTCGCCGGCGTCCTTGGTGTCGTCGTTGAAGTCCTCGTTCTTGAGCATCCGGTTCTCATAGCCGATCAGCCGGTAGCCCTTGACCCTGGCCGGGTTGAACTCGATCTGGATCTTCACGTCCTTGGCGATGGTCAGCAGGGTCGAGCCCATCTCGGTGACCAGGACCTTCTTGGCCTCCATGATCGTGTCGATGTAGGCGTAGTTGCCGTTGCCCTTGTCGGCCAGCTTCTCCATCTTGGCGTCCTTGTAGTTTCCCCGACCCAGGCCGAGGACCGTAAGGAAGACGCCCTCCTTCCGCTTCTCCTCGATGAGACGGACCATCTCCCCGTCCGACGACGCGCCGATGTTGAAGTCGCCATCCGTGGCGAGGATGATCCGGTTGTTCCCGTTCTCGATGAAGTTGTCCTTGGCGACCTTGTAGGCCAGCTTGATGCCCGCGCCGCCTGCAGTGGAGCCCCCGGCCTGGAGCTTGTCCAGGGCCGCGAGGATCTTGTCCGCCTCCTTGCCCGGGGTGGAGGGGAGGACCAGGCCTGCGGCGCCCGCATACACCACGATGGCGACGCGGTCCTGGGAGCGCATGTTCTCCACAAGGAGCTTGAAGGACTTCTGCAGGAGGGGGAGCTTGTTCGGGCTGTTCATGGAGCCGGACACGTCCAGCAGGAACACCAGGTTGTTGGGGGGCATCTTGGAGGTGTCGACCTTCTTCCCCTGGAGGCCGATCATCAGGACCCGGTGCTTGGCGTTCCAGGGCGCCGAGGAGATCTCCGTGGTGATCGAGAAGGGATGCTTGCCCTTGGGATCCGGGTAGGTGTAGTGGAAGTAGTTCACCATCTCCTCGATGCGCACTGCGTCCTTGGGCGGCAGCTGGTTCTGGTTGAGGAACCGGCGCATGTTCGCGTAGGACGCAGTGTCCACGTCGATGGAGAAGGTCGAGACGGGCTCCGTGACCGCGGAGACGAAGATGTTCTCGCTGACGCTGTCGTAGGCTTCGGTGTTGTGCTCCACGGGCGCGCCGTCCCCACGGCGGGGGGCGGGGGGCATCGGGCCGGGGGCCGGACGGGAGCGGGCGGGCATCCCCGGGGCTGCGCCGCCCATGATCATCATCTTGGACTTCTTGCCCGACCGGCTCTCCTTCTCCATCTTCCGCGGGGCCTCCTCCGCGGCCGCTGCGATGGGCTCCGCCTTCGGCTGGGCCGCCTCGTCGGGCTTCGGAACGGCCACCATCCGACAGGTGACGTCCACCGTCTTCCCCGCGCTCACGCTCACCGTGGATTTCCGGGTCTGGTAGCCGGGCCTGCTGCACACCACCACGTAGCTCCCCGGGTTCAACCCCGTGAAGGAGAAGGCCCCGGTGGCCCCCGTGGTGGTGGCCTTGGTCGCGCCCTCGAGCGCCACGTTCACGCCGGAGAGCCCGGTGCCCGTTCCGCCGTCCACGGCCTTGCCCTTGATGGCGCCCGTGGACACCGCCTCGTCGGCCTGTACGACGCTCGCCAGGACCAGCAGCCCCGCCAGCACGCACACCATCCTCTTCGCTGTCGTCCTCATGAGCTCCTCCTTCTCTGGTTGGTCTTCGCCGCCAGTCTAACCGAATCCCACGGTACGAGCGAGGACCTAAGAGGTTCTGCCCGCGATGTGCTCCGCGCTGAATTCCTTGACGTCGCGCGGGGTTCCGCGCGTTAATCCCTCCATCGAGGGTTGCTCAATGGAGGGAATCATGGACAGGAGACTCCTGATCGGCGGCGCGGTCGGTGCGTGCATCGCAGCCGCCATCATCCTCGTTCTGACCCTGGGTGCGGACCCCACAGGTCAGGCAACGGGGAGCAAGGTCCGCAAGTCGGACAAGGACACGGTCAAGCAGACGGTCTGGAATGAGCTGGCCTCCCACGAGGACACCTACCTGACCGCATACGCTGACTACTTCCAGGAGGGGGACACCGACGCGCTGGAGCTCCTCAGCGCGTTCAACGAGCTGGCCTTCCAGGTCACCGGCGAGGGCGGGCTCTGGCGGGACACGGTGCCCAATAAGTACTTCGGTTGCCAGGCGAACGACGACTTCGAGATCTGCGTCGAGCTCAGAAGGGCCGAGGAGACCTTCGCAAAGTGGGACGCGTTCCAGAGGCAGGCCTCGGAGCTCGACAGCGGCTTCCAAGCCACGAAGTTCATCGTCCGTCACGGGGACGAGATGCGCGAGTACCTCCGCACCTTCGTTCCTGCGAACGAGAGCCTCTCCGCTGTCCAGAACACCCCCTTCTTCGCCCAGAACTTCGCCCACTCCATCGCTGGGATGTAGCCCCAGGTGTTCCCCACCGGGATGGTTCTCCTGGACCGGACGGCCGGTCGGAAGGACTTCGGCAACCGGCACATCTTCCTCCAGGCCACCCTCG
This sequence comes from Pseudomonadota bacterium, assembly GCA_043815665.1. Lineage (GTDB taxonomy): Bacteria > Myxococcota_A > UBA9042 > CAIXZC01 > CAIXZC01 > CAZNWW01. The sequence goes on along the minus strand of JBDRIT010000075.1, from coordinate 40,917 downwards.
GGACGGTCCTGGGCATCGGCGCCGGCTTCGTACTCTTCCCGGCGGAGGCCAGCCTCATCGGCGTCTTCCTGGTGGCCCTCGCACAGCACCGCACGGTGGAGGCCCTCCTGGACCGCAACCGGGACGAGATCTGGGGCGGCGTCCGCGGCCCCGGGGAGGCGAACTTCCGCCTGGCGGTCTCCCTGCTGGTCTTCTTCCTCGGCGTCCTCGTCACCTACTCCGCGGCGACCCTTGTGGTGCCGGAAGCGCGCCTGCCGGATCTCTTCGGCCGGCAACTCGGGGGCTTCGATGTGGTGTCCATCACCGACGTGGTCTTCGACGATCTCGGCGGGATCCTGGGAAACAACCTCCTGGTGATGGTGGCCTGCTTCCTCTTCTCCCTCCTCTACCGCCACGGCGGGATGCTCCTGGTCCTGGCCTGGAATGCGTCGGTCTGGGGGGTGGTCTTCCCCTTCATCGCCCGGACCGCGCCGGATCGGAGTGCGGGCGCCGCCGGCTACTTCTTCAAGTCCTTCGTGAGCATCTTCCCGCATCTCCTCCTCGAGGCGGTGGGATACGTCCTCGTCGCGATGGCCGGGGTGTTTCTCTCCAAGTCCCTCCAGAAGTACGAGGTGGGCTCGGCCCGGTTCAACCAGGTGGCCGTGGCGGCGGGGAAGCTCGTCGTGCTGGCATCGGGGATGGTCGCCCTGGCAGGTGTGGTGGAGGCCTACGTCGCGCCGGCCTTGATCGGGCTGCTCTTCTAGATCGTCTCTATTGCCAAAAGAAGATGTCCCTCCGCTGCAGCCGCCGGGCTTCGGGGGTGGTTGCGCCGCTGGAGGGCGACCGGTCCGCCCCCGGGGATCTCCGGAACGGCTTCAACTTCACCGCAAACACGGATAGAATCGGGCCATCAGTGAGACAGCATCACCAACCGGGCGGGGTGGGACACATGGGCGGAGCACGGACTGTGAGGGCCTGGAGACTCGTGGGTCGTGGGGTCGCCGTCAGCGCGGTCGTGGCGATCCTCCTGGGGAGCTGGACCGATGTCCGCGCAGGAGGCGGTGGTACGGGGATCGTCGCGCCGGAGTATGCCAGCATCGCGCTCGGCTTCCGGTTCCGCTCCGACGGCCTGGGACTGGAACGGGACCACCTGTTCATGTTGGATCCGGATCCCGGGAAGATCCGCCTGGAGCTCCTCCTCACGGGGCATGGCGGCAGGCTCGACGTGATGGTCTGGAGCCTGGATCGGCTGGATCCCCCGGAGTGGTTCCGTCGAGCGGTGGGGCCGGTCCTCCAAGGAGATCGGACCTGGCAGCCCGTGCCGTGGCTGCAGGATGCCGACGAGGCCGTGGTCGTGGAGATCCCCGCCAGCCCGACCTGGCCTGCCCAGCGCGTCTACGGGATCCGCACCGGCGGCCTGGGCTTCACGGTGCTCTGCACCGGGGTGGGTACCCCCGCCCTCTCGGAGTCCTGCGACCGCGTCGCCCGGACCCTGGAGGTGAACCCATGAAGCGGACGGCGGCTGCGCTCCTCCTCCTGGCCCTCCTCGCCCCCGCTCCGGCCCAGGCGGTGTACCAGTGCGGGCCCCTGGCCGACGACTGTCAGTGCGGCGTGAATGATCCCTATCCCTGCTGCGGAAACGGGGGGAACTGCACGTGGTTCGCGTGGGAGTCGGCCTGCTGCCACTGGGGGATCGGGCTCCCCGGCTGGGGGAACGCCAATACCTGGGCGGGCTTCGCCGAGTCCTACCCCGCGGTCGAGGTGCACAATTCACCGTCCCCCGGCTGCATCGCGTGCCGCATCGCACCCCAGTTCAACGGCGACACCTGGGGCCATGTGGCCTGGGTCACGGGGGTGAACGGCTCCCAGATCACCGTGGACGAGATGGCCTGCGACAGCTACTACGGGATGAAGTCGAAGTCCTACAGCGCGAGCTACTTCGAGAAGTACGTCTGCCTGAGCGGCGACGTGACCGTGGAGTGCGGGGACGGGGCGTGCAATGGCAACGAGGACTGCGGGTCCTGCCCCCAGGACTGCGCGTGCGGGGGCTTCTGCCAGGGCAAGCAGAGCGGACTGTGGTGCGACGGCGACGACCTCGTGAACTGCCAGGGCGGCCAGGTCGCATCCTCGAGCCCCTGCCCCTGCGGCTGCAAGAGCAACACCCTGGGCGTGAACGACGAGTGCGAGTCCTGCGGCGGCGGGTTCTGCGACGGCAAGCAGAGCGGTCTGTGGTGCGACGGCGACGACCTCGTGAACTGCCAGGGCGGCCAGGTCGCATCCTCGAGTCCCTGCCCCTGCGGCTGCAAGAGCAACTCCCTGGGCGTGAACGACGAGTGCGAGCCCTGCCCGGGCGGCTTCTGCGATGAACATGGAGACGGGAGCTGGTGCGACGCGGACGTCCTGGTCCATTGCTCCGGGGGGCAGCAGGAGGGGTCCACGCCCTGTCCCTTCGGCTGCGGCTCCACCTCCGGCCACCCGGATGGCTGCCTGGGGCCGCCGGACTCCAGCTTCTGCGATGACCACGGTGACGGCGCCTGGTGCGACGGCGGGCTGCTGACCCATTGTGTGGGCGGCCAGACCACCGCGACCGAGGACTGTCCCCTGGGCTGCCAGCCGCCCCCGGCCGAGGGTGAGGGGCATTGCGTCGCTGCGGATTCCGACACGTCTCCCGCGGATGCCCCGGTGCCCGGTGCGGACACGGTGGGACCGCCGGACGCCAGGGCCCCTGGCGAAGACCTGACGGTCCCTGCCGGCGACACCATGGGCCCAGGGGACGGCGTGCTGATCCTGGAGGAGGAGGGCGGGTGGGACCCGGGCACGCCCTCCTCGGGGTGCGCCGCAGGCCCCGCGGGCCGCTCCTCCCTGCCCTGGTCCCTCCTCCTCCTGGCCGCAGCAGCGCTCGGCCCGGCCCTGCGCCGCCCCCGCCGTCCCTCGGTGGACGGTTCAATCAGTCTCGGAGGTACCCCTCATGCGTAGCTCTCATCTCATCGGCCTCTCCTTGTCCGTCTTCGGGCTGATCGCTTCCTGCAACGGCGGCGAGACGGTGAGCCCCGCGGGGATCCCGGGCATGGACGCAGCCTCGGATGTTGTTGCGTCGGAGGTCTCCCCTCCCCGGGAGGTGGGACCCGACTCCGAGGCAGACGAGGGGGGGACGCTGGATTCGATCCTGGAGACCGGTGACCCGGATCCCGGGACCTTCCTGTCGCCCTGCTCGGAGAACGCCGACTGCGTGTCCGGATACTGCGTCGAGACCCTGGATGGATTCGTCTGCACCCAGGAATGCGACACCGAATGCCCCAAGGGGTGGCAATGCGTCGAGGTCGGCGAGGCGCCGGACGTGCTCTACGTCTGCCTGCCCCTGTACGGCTCCCTCTGCCGCCCCTGCGCAGGGGACGCCGAATGCGGCCAGGGTCACTCCAGGCTCTGCGTCGATCACGGGGGGACCGCCGGGAGCTTCTGTACGGGGCCCTGTGAGCAACACGAATGCCCCGAGGACTTCCTCTGCGAGACGAAGACCCTGGGGGACGGAACCGAGGCGCCGGTCTGCCTCCCCGCCACGGGGGAGTGTGGCTGCGCACCCAAGTACGAGGGGCTGACCCTGTCCACCCCCTGCGACCAGCCCAACGAATGGGGCACCTGCTTCGGGGAGCGGCATTGTGAGGCGGGGATCCTCACGGACTGCGACGCGGACGCCCCCACGGAGGACACCTGCGACGGGGCGGACAACGACTGCGACGGAGAGACCGACGAGGGGCACGTCCCCGTTGACTGCCTCCTGGAGAACGAGTGGGGGGCCTGCCCGGGGACCCTGGCCTGCGAGGCCGGCGTGCCGGTTTGTCAGGGGACACCGGCCGCTGCGGAGAGCTGCGACGGCGCGGACGACGACTGCGACGGGGCGGTGGACGAGGACTTCCCGGACACGGACGACGACGGCGTCGCGGACTGCCTGGACGAGGACGACGACGAGGACGGCGTCCCCGACGTTGCGGACAACTGCCCCGAGGTCGCCAACCCGGGCCAGGAGAACCACGACCTGGACACCCTCGGGGACGCCTGCGACCCGGACGATGACAACGACCAGACCGCGGATGAAGGCGACTGCGCACCCCTGGACCCCGCGGTCCATCCGGGCGCACCAGAGCTGTGCAACGGCGTCGACGACGACTGCAACGGCGCGATCGACGATGGCTTCGGGGATCTCGACGAGGACGGGGTCGCGGACTGCCTGGACGAGGACGACGATGGCGACGGCGTGCCTGATGCGGTCGACAACTGCGCCAAGGACGCGAACGCCGACCAGGTGGACACGAACGGTGACGGGGCGGGGGATGCCTGCGACGACGACGACGACGGTGACGCGGATCCCGACGTGACCGACTGCGCCCCCCTGGATCCGTCCAAGGGCGGCAAGAACACCGAGGTCTGCAACGGCCAGGACGATGACTGCGACGGAGAGATCGACGAGATCTTCCCCGACCTGGACACCGACGGCGCGGCGGACTGCGTGGACGAGGACGACGACGGAGACGGCGCGCCGGACGTGGCGGACAACTGCCCGGTGACGCCCAACCCCTCTCAGATCGACACCGACGGCGACGGGACCGGCGACGCGTGCGAGGACGACGCGGATGGCGACGGTGACCCTGACATCACGGACTGCAACCCCCTGGATCCCGAGGTGCACCACGCAGCCACCGAGCTGTGCAACGCGAAGGACGACAACTGCAACGCAATCGTGGACGAGGGGTTCCCGGACTCCGAGGGCGACGGCGTCGCCGACTGCCTGGACGAGGACGACGACGGGGACGGCGTCCCCGACACGGAGGACAACTGCCTTCTCCAGGCGAATCCGGGCCAGGCGGACGGGGACGGTGATGGGGTCGGCGACCTCTGCGACGACGACGACGACGGGGACGGGGATCCCGACGCCACGGACTGCGCCCCCCAGGATCCCGCGGTCCACCACGGCGCAACCGAGACCTGCAACAGCGTGGACGACGACTGCGATTCCCTCATCGACGAGGAGGGGTCCGGGGGCTGCACGGTCTACTACTACAGCGCGGACGGGGACGGCTACGGGATCGAGCTGCTCTCCAAGTGCCTCTGCGCGGCGCAGGCCCCCTACATGACCACCGCGCTCGGGGACTGCGACGACAACAACGCCGCGATCCATCCTGGTGCGAACGAGTGGTGCAACGGGAAGGACGACGACTGCGACGGCGACCTGGACGAGGAAGGCTCCCTGGGCTGCCAGGATCTCTACGCCGACGGGGACGGAGATGGCGTCGGGGCCGGTGGCACGACGTGCCTCTGCGGCCTCCCCGCGGGGACCAGCAAGCTGTCCGGGGACTGCGACGACGACGACCCGGATGCCCACCCCGGCGCGACGGAGCTCTGCGACGCCAAGGACAACGACTGCGACGGGACCGTGGACGAGGAGGGTGCGCTCGGCTGCACCGGCTGGTACTTCGACGGGGACGGTGACCAGTACGGCGTCCTGGGCAACTCCAAGTGCCTCTGCGGAGCGGTTGACGACTACGCCGCCCCGGTGTTCGGGGACTGCGACGACGGCGACGCCGCCGTGCATCCCGGCGCGGCGGAGGTGTGCAACGGAACGGACGACAACTGCAACGGCCAGGTCGACGAGGGGGCCAAGGTCACCTTCTACAAGGACGTGGACGGGGACGGCTTCGGGACCCCCAATGACAAGCTGGAGGCGTGCTCCGCGCCGGAGGGCTACGTGGCGGGCGGCACGGACTGCAACGACTTCAACGCCGGCATCCATCCCGGCGCGGCGGAGCAATGCAACGACGTGGACGACGACTGCGACGGGCTGACCGATGACGACCTGCCCCCCGCCACGGTGTACGTGGACCTGGACGGGGATGGCTTCGGCGCGGCGAACACCCAGGGCCAGCTCCACTGCCTGTACGACCTGGACGGGGACGGCGAGGGCGAGACACCCCCGGGGGGCACGTCACTGGTGAAGGGGGACTGCAACGACTCCAGCTCCGTGGTGTTCCCGGGCGCGCCGGAGCTCTGCGACGGGATCCTGAACGACTGCGACGTGAGCGTGGCAGACTATCATTGCCCGCAGATCTGCGCCGGGGACTGGCCGGTGTACGTGGGCGTGACCTCGGGCTATGTGATCCCGGCGCAGACCGACGCGACCAACCCCCTGGAGGTCCTGGTCCAGGGCGCGGGGAAGGTCCGGATGCTCACCAGCGGCGGGCAGGTGAAGTGGGAGGCCAACGGGTCCCTGCAGTACTCCCACCCGGCCATGGCCGACCTGAACATGGACGGGTACCTGGACGTGGTGCTCTGCCAGAACAACCTGGTCCAGGTGCGGAGCGGCGTGGACGGGGCGCTGCTCGAGACCTACTCCGTCCCGTCCACGGCCTGGCGCATGTGCGCGGTCTTCGACGTGGACAACGACGGCGTGACGGACATCGTCCCCGCCGCGGGGAGCCAGCTCGGCATCGTGCTCCGAAACGGCAGCGGCGGGGCCAAGCAGATCTTCCAGATCTCCCCGCCCGGAGGCTCCTACTTCTCCAGCGACGTCACCGGGATCGTGGACCTGGACGGGGACGGGGTCGCGGAGGTGGTGGTGGGCACCGGCTACTCCACCTGCAACTCCCCCACGGCCCCCGGATGCAAGGGCCTGCTCCTCGTGTACGACGGGGCCACGGGCCAGCTCGAGCACGACCCCGAGGCTCTCTTCACCCTGCCGGATCCGGGCAACTCCTACGCGGGCGGTCCGGCCCCCTTCGTCGCGGACCTGGACCATGACGGGGAGAACGAGCTGATGCATTGGTTCGGGAACCAGGAGATCGGCGGGGCCGCGTACGTCTGGGAGCTGGACGGGATCCCGGCGGAGCCGAGCGCGCCCCTGAACACCTCGGCGCCGCTCCTGGCGCCGGTGGATGCCGCCGGCCTCCCTGCCATGGACGGGCTGCTCCGCAGCGCGGGCGGCGCGGTCGCCGATCTGGACGGGGACGGCGTCTACGAGGTGATCTCTGTGTCCGGAGGCGGTCTGACCGTGTCCCGCGGCGGCCTGGTGATGGACGGCTACCCATTGCTCAACCCCGGCAGCGCGCCGGTGCTTGCGGACCTGGATCGCAACGGGAAGATGGAGATCCTGTACGTGGGCTCCGACAACGCCTCGGTGAACTGCTACACCCTGGGCCAGAACACCTGGGACGAGCACCGGCTCCTCCACCGGGGGCCGCTGGACGCCTGGTCCCTGGGGCGGTACCGGACCGGCGCGCTCGATCCTTACGAACCCAACGACATCCGCTCCGTGGAGTTCCAGCCCGGAGCGGCCACGAACCCGGTGGTGCAGGCCCGGGCCTTCCCCCTGCGCGGCTTCAGGGACAAGTACTCCTCGTCCAACGGCTGGAGCCGCGGGCTCAAGGCCATCCTGGGCACCCAGGGGGACCGGGACTACTACTGGGCCACGGGCACCCACATCCATGCTGTGCTCGAGAGACTCTCGGGTCCGGCGGACTTCGACCTCTACGTCCACATGTACTCCCCGGCGGGGGGAGGATACCAGTACATCACCACCTGGCAGGGCGAGGAGTCCGGTGCGACGGACAGCGTGTACTGCCACTGGTCCACCCCCTGTCCCGACGAGGCGCACCCGGGCACCAAGCTCTTCATCCTCGAGGTGCGGGGAAAGGACGAGGCCGTGGACTACGGCCCCTGGCCCTACAAGCTGAAGATCAACTGGGGCGCGGGCTGAGCCTTCAGGCCATCTTCTTCAGGAGGATGACCTGGTAGGAGTCCGTTCCATCGACCATGTTCGCGTACAGGTTGGTGCCCGGGTTCCGGTAGAAGTTCTTCAGGGCCAGCTCGGCGTCCCGGCGCTTGCTGCGGCCGAGGAACGGAATGTGGAAGGCGTGGAACCGGTCGAGGCACTGGGCCACGTAGGCATCGACCCGCGCCTCGTCTTCGTCCCGGGCGACGACGGCGTCCCGGGTCACGTTGCGCACCTCCACCAGGGTCATGCCGAGAGACTCGAGGAAGTCGAAGCACGGCTGCCAGGTGTTGTCCGGGATGGCGTTTCCCCAGACCAGGTAGCCCCCGGTCTTCAGGGTCCGGTGCATCGCCTGAAAGAACTTTTCATCTTCCGGTGTCACCACGCCGCTTATCTCGGTGACGTGGGTCTCGCAGACGACCACGATATCGGCAGAGCCGGCCTTGATGTCCACGGTGGTGCAGTCCGCACAGGTCGCGAGGAGACGGCCCGACAGCTCGGGCACGAACTTCCGCTGGCAGGTCTGAATTGCGGCCTGCTGCATGTCCACGGCCTGGTAGGTGCACTCAGGGAGCACGTTCCTGCAGATGTGATGCGCCCCCGCCCCGGTTCCGCAGCCCATCTCGACCACGTGCACCTTGCCTGCCGCCGCGCGGACATGTTCCTTTACTGCGGGAAATTCAAAGAGCCCGGAGTAGGCGTTCTTCCCGAACCGCTGTGGGTCCGTCGCCGTGGTCGGGCTCATGCCCCACCCCTTCGGCCAGGCGTAGCCCCAGGTGTTGAACGTGAATTCGTAGGGCTCCCCCTTCTCGTTCTTCACCTCTCCCATCGTGCGATACATGGAGTAGAGCAGGGAGTAGATGGATTGCTTGTTGTAGTCGTCCTCGGACACGTGCCCGTTGTCGAGCGAGACCTTCTTCTTCCGGTCCAGGAGGCCGCTCATGACCCAGGCCCCGAGGATGAACTGCAAGGACGTCGATGAATAGTTCGAACCTGAGTTCAGTTTTGTTAAAATATCCACCTACTATCTCCTCGGTTGCTTTGATATAACCCATTGGTAGCATCAAAGTGCGCGGGCATCTGGCAACGACATGCACCAGGGCGCCCAGTGGCAGGCGAGGTCGGTGGCAGCGTCGGTGACCCTGCCCTCCCGATGATTCCCTTCCGCATGTAGTATCGAAGGCATTGTCGGGTGGTGTCAAGGACCACTGTGCTATAGTGGGTCCATGAGCGCCCGGCGGAGATCAGAGCATGGGACCCTTCACCACCTCCTCGTGTGGGGTGTCCTGACCGGCGCCCTCCTGCTGCCTGGCGTCGGCCGAGGGCGGAGCCTCGACTTCTTCGAGTCCTACTCCCTCGGGGTCTACGGCGGGCTGGAGAACACGTCCTTCTACTACGCCGGGCTCCAGGCCATGACCCTGGAAGGCCCCGGCGACTCCGCGCTGTTCGGCGGGCACCTGGGACTGGGATTGGACGTGGGGTATGCCCGCATGGGGAATGCGGCCCATCACATCCGCATCCAGCCCATGGCGGAGCTGCTGCTCCTCTGCCTGGTCTACGCCCAGGCCGGGGCCGGCGCGTTCGTCGACGTGGAGGATCCCGCCCTCAGCGGCCTCGATCTCATGCTCGGTGTCGGGCTCCGCATGTTCCTCGGCGACGAGTATCAGTCTCCCTCCATCTCCCTGGGCGGCCGGTTCGACTGGGCCGTCGCCGGCCGGACCGAGTTCGTTCCCTCGGCCTTCGCCCAGCTGACGTTCTATATCGATCCTTGATCGTTGGGGCCAGGAAATTGCGGCTAGAACTGGAAGTAGATGAACGGCACCACGTCCGACGACGCGACCAGCGTGAGGAAGTACACCACCCCCGCCGCTACGACAGCCCACCCAAGTGCAGGCAGTCGCTGGAAGATCCTGATCGACGTCTTTGGCACGACATCAGGCAGGAAGTGACCCAGGTAGCCGGCGCCCATCGCCAGCAGGACGGAAACTGGCAGGTTCGGGGTCTGGACGCTGAACTCACCGAGGGCCTGGAAGACCTCCATGGCCTTGGGGAAGGTCTTGGCACGGAAGAGGATCCACAGCGCGCAGACGAAGTGGAAGGTCAGGAAGATGCCGACGGCCTGGCGCCACAGGGCGGTCGGCTCCGGGCGCCCCCTGGCCTTGCGGCGCTCGTCGAACAGCCGCACCCAGGCCAGCCCCAGGCCGTGGAGGCCACCCCAGGCCACCCAGGTCCAGCCCGGGCCGTGCCAGAGGCCGCCCAGGAGCATGGTGATGAACAGGTTCCGATAGGTGAGCCAGCGCCACTTCCCCATGCTCCCGCCCAGGGGCTTGTAGAGATAGTCCCGCAGCCAGGTCGAGAGGCTGATGTGCCAGCGCCGCCAGAAGTCCCGGAGGTTCCGGGCCCTGTAGGGCATGGCGAAGTTCTCGGGGATGTGGAAGCCCAGGAGACGGGCCGTACCGATGGCGATGTCGCTGTACCCTGAGAAATCACAGTAGATCTGGAGCGCATAGGCGTAGACCCCGACCAGGACCTCCACGGAGGAGTACATCGCCGGGTTCTCGAAGACCCGATCCACCATGTTGACCGCGAGGAAGTCCGAGATGGCGACCTTCTTCACCAGGCCCACCAGGATCCGGTGGATCGCCTCCCCCGCCTGCGCGTCGGTGAGGGTGGATCTCGCCTTGAGCTGCGGCAGGAAGTCCGAGGCCCGGACGATAGGACCCGCGACGAGCTGCGGGAAGAACGACACAAAGGTGCCGAACTCGATGAGGCTCTTCACGGGTTCGAACCGCCGGTAGTACACGTCCACGGTGTAGCTCATGCTCTGGAACGTGTAGAACGAGATCCCCACAGGCAGGAGGAACTTGATGTAGGGCACCTGGAGATCCAGCTCGAGGGCCTCGAAGAGCAGCTGGAGGGAGCCCGTAGCGAAGCCCAGGTATTTGTAAGCGAAGAGGATCACGAGGTTGGAGCCGATCCCGACCCAGAGCCAGACCTTCCGCCGGCGCCCCTCCGTGGGGTGCATGAGGCGGGTCGCGTAGAAGTTCGACGCCACGGAGAAGAGGATCAGGGTCAGGTAGAGGGGGCTCCAGCACGCGTAGAAGAACAGGCTGGCTGCGCCCAGGAAGGTGTTGCGCGCCCGCACGCGGTCGGACAGGGCCCAGGTCAGGAAGAAGACGAGGACGAAGAAAACGCCGAACTCCCGGGTGGAGAAGACCATGGGCCCCTACCTCCCCAGGAGCGCGCGCAGCGCATCCGCCGCGGCGCCCCGCAGATGCGCTGCCCAGGTCCGCAACAAGGCGTCCGCTACCAGGTCCCCCAGGAGCCGATAGCCCTCCACCGTGAGATGAATCCCGTCCGCCTGGTACAGGATCGCCGGCTCGGAGCGCCGTCGCAGGGTCCGGGCCGTGGAGAGGTCGAGGCGCTCGTCGAGCTGGGTCAGCACCGCTGCCGGATCCCCCAACCAGTCCTGGAACACCGCGGGGCCACCGGTCCAGGCCAGGGTATCGAAGTACGCGCAGCCGTGTCGTCGGGCCAGCTCCTTCTGGAGTTCCACGAGGGGCAGCAGGCGCTCCTGGAAGCGGGGCGGCTCGGCGCCAATGACACTGGACGGAGGTGGCCCCACAAGGAGGCAGTCCGCGCCCGGCGTGAGGGCCCGGATCCGCTGCAGGGCCCCGCTCGCGGCGCGCGCGTAGGTCCGAAGATCCAGCCACTCGTCGATGGCCTCGTTGGTGCCGTAGGAGAACACCACGAGCTGGTAGCCCCGGCGGGCCAGCATGGGCTCCACCCAGGGGTCCCAGCGGGACAGGTGGGTCAATCGGGCCCCGTTGAGGCCCAGGGAGTCATAGACGACCCCCGTTCCGGGCCGCTCCATGGTCGCACCGAGGACGCAGACCCTGCCGTCCCCTGCGGCCCGGACCTCGAGGGTCTTGGGCCCGTCCCCGTCCAGCCGCCAGAACCGGACGCCCAGCGCGGGGACGTCCGCCCCGGTGTCTATGGACACGGGCTCCTGGTCTCCGACGGTCAGCTCCAAGGTGCCCCCGCCGGGGCCGGTGACGTAGTAGACCTCGCCGTAGCGGCCGCCCCGAGGGTCGGAGGAGGTGATCCACGCGGCGGGTCCGGCCGCGTCCGTACAGAGCGCACCGCCGCCGAGGCCGAACACGCCGGTGGTCGAGTGGCCCTCCTCCCCTGCGAGGAGCGCATTGCTCCCGGCCCAGCCATCGGAAGCCCCGGTCTCGGCGCCCTCGGGCCAGTAGCCGTCCCAAGGCTTCCCGAAGAGGAGGAACCCCCGCCCGCCGTCCCCGAACCGATCCTGGAGCACCGCGCGGAGTCGTCCCGTCCAGAGATCCGCAGCGATGTGGGAGTCACCGAAGTGCGCCACACGGATCATCGTTCCTTCCGGGGCCGAGCCCAGGGTGGTCAGGCGCCGCAGGAACCGCACCAGGGCGTCCCCGGCGCCGTGCTCCAGGGTCGGGTGGCCGGACAGTGCGTCCCAGGCCGCCCCCCGTGGCGCGGTGCGCGGGCAGCCGGCCAGGGTCGCGGCGATCACCACGACGGTGAGGAAGGAGGCGACGGACCGCATCAACGACTCCTAGCGGCGCTTGTACTCCATGAAGGATCGCAGGAGGGACGCCTGGATCATCTTGCCCACGTAAATGGCGCCCTTCCGGGTGAAGTGGGTCAGGTCGTCGCCGAGGAGCTTGGGTTCGTGGGTGAACCAGGCCTGGGGCCCACCCTTGCCCCCCATCGCGTCGAACGCGCTCCAGTAGGCGCAGCCCGTCTCACGGGCGACCTCGGCCTGGGCCTCGACCAGGGCCTCGATGTTGGGACGGAGCACGATCCCGTTCTTGCCTTTCGTCCCCCGGGCCGGCGGAGAGATCACCAGGATCGACAGGTCGGGCTTGCCCTTGCGCAGGGACGCGATGAGCTGCTTGTAGCCCGCCTTGTAGGACGCGATGTCGATGCCCTGCTCCTCGGACTTGTTGGTGCCGAAGACCAGCAGGACCAGATCAGGAGAGCGGTGCCCGACCTGCTCGGAGAGGTGCTCCGTGTTGATGCGGTTGAGGGCCGCGGCGGTGGCGCCGAGGATCCCCAGGGAGTCGAGGACGATGCCCTTCTTGCCGTTCTCGGCCACGACGCCGAAGAGACGGACCGCGCCCTTGCCCGTGGTGATCTTCAGCGCCAGATCGCCGGGCGCGGTCTTCACCGAGAACCAGTTGGAGGTGGTGCGCGCGCCCGCGGTGGCGACCTCCAGCGGGGCCTCCTTGCCGGCCTCCACCTTGAAGGACCCGCCGCCGGCCTGGGACAGATAGTAGATCTCGTACTGGGACACGTCGTCCCAGGGGCAGCGGGAGTCGCACTCGACCCGACTCAGGGTCCCGGCGCGCTCGGACAGGAAGGCCTGCGCCCCGTACCCGTAGAGGCCGTCGCTGATGTTCGGGGTGGTCACCCGCTTGATCGTCCAGCCATCGTCTCCGTAGACCACCGCGCCGGAGATCGCATACCAGGGCGCGGTCTTCGCGGGAAGGAAGAAGCCAGGGCCGCCGCTGCCGAACTGATCCTGGAGACCCCGCCGCAACGCGCCCACGATCTGGTCGCCCATGATCAGGGAGTCACCGAAAGCCGAGATCCGGGCGGTCTGGCCCATGGAGACCATCTCGAGCTTCTGGAAGAAGGTGTCGAGGCCCTGCATACGGCATTTCTGCGGGCTGCCCATGCGGCAGTTCTCCTGGATCGGCGGGATCTTCTCCAGCGCGTCTGCGGCGACGCCGCTGCCCAGCTCCCTCAGGAGGGCCGTGGTGCCGCCGACCGAACCCGCATCCGCAACTGCACTGTCTTGTGTGTGCAGGGCCCCGAGGACATCCACCAGGTGCTCCAGCTCCTCCCACCCGAGGGGCTCCGCACCCTCGAAGCGGGCAGAGCCCTTCATCGGATCCTGCGCCTGCTCGGCGGTTGCGATCCCGTCGGACCCCGGGGTCAGGCCGGCCTCCAGCTCGGCGTCCAGGGCCTCCAGCTCTGCGGTGAGGTCGTCCAGGGTGCTGTCGAGCTCGTCCTCCTCGACGATCTCGACCTCCTCCTCCTCCCCGGCCAGCACCTTCATCGGATTCGGCCAGGACATCCCCTCGCCGGTGGCGCCAAGGTAGACGAGGCCGAACAGCGCGAAGGTCGTGACGGCCCACGCCGCCTTCGCTGAGAGTCCCGGGATCGAACTTCGGGTCTTCATCGTGCACACTCCGGAAACCTGGGACGGGTTTCAGGTCGAAACCGTCAGGAGATCATAGCGGAAGATGGACATCGGGACGACCGGTTTCTATATTTTGGCCACGGGTGCGATATCCTACCCCCGTAGAGTTCACCGGGAGCTGTCCATGCGTAGGCTCATGTTCTTCATCTCGTTGTTCGTTCTGTCGTCCATCGTGACGGACCTGCACGCGGGCGACCTCCGTCCCATCGCGATCGTGGAGTCCAAGGTCAACCTGGAGGCCGCCAGGGCGATCGGGATGGACACCGCCCGCGGGGTCCAGTACTGGACAGCGCTCGCTGACGGACTCGGCGTCCCGTTCCGCCTGGTGGACGACGAGGCCCTCGAGGCGGGTGTGGACGGCGCTGCGGTCCTCATCGTCTGCGGGGCGACGATCCTCTCCGACGGACAGGTCGACGCGATCAAGCGGTTCCAGGCCGGCGGGGGCGCGCTGCTCCTGGTGGGCATGCCCGGGCTCAGGACCCCGGACGGCGCGGAGCGGACCGACCTCCTCGCGCCGCAGCTGGCGGGCCTCGGTGCGGTCAGGACCTTCGACCCGGAGACCCTCGGCGCGTCCAGCTTCACGGTTCGCCTCGGGAGCCCTCTCGGCCCCGCGGTGGAGCCTGCGCTCCGCTTCGAGGTGGACACACCGGGGACCGTCTGGGCCGCCGACATGGAGGAGCCGGCAGCGTACTGGGTGGACTGGGGCATGGCCCCCCTCCTCGGCGAGCCAAAGGCCATGGGGACCTCTGCGGCCATCGCCCTGGCAGAGCCCGAGGGCGGCAGGGTCGCCTGGATGGGCGGCACGCCCGAGTGGATCACCGAAGTGAACGACCAGGCTGCGTCCGGTCGGCGCATGGCGATGCAGCTCCTGCGCTGGCTCCTGGGGCGGCCCTCGATCCACGTGGGCTGGTGGCCCCTGGGTCTGCCGGCCGCTACGGTGCTCACCGCCGACGTGGAGACGAACTTCGAGAACGGCGAGGCCATCGCCCTCATGTTCCACCGGGAATCGGTCCGAGGCACCTTCTTCGTCCTCGGGGACCTGGCCAGGGAGTTCCCCTTCGTGGTCGATGCCCTCGCGGAGAACGGCGACGTGGGCTCGCACAGCATGCACCACAAGACCTTCCAGGGCCGACCGGGGGGGGAGCAGCAGGCGGAGATCCGGGAGGCCGTGGAGCTGCTTCATGATCTCGGCGTCCGCCGGGTGAGCGGCTTCCGCCCACCCATGGAGGAGTACGACGCTGCGACCCTGCAGGCGGTGGCCGACGAGGGCCTTGACTTCGTGTACGGGAACCTCAAGTACGATCGCGCATGGCCCATCAAGCGGATCGTCGGGGATCGCACCATCTGGCAGTTTGCGCGCATCGTCCCGGATGATTTCAACTTCGCGCGGGACCACGGGGTCGACGATGCGGCGGGCTACACGGGGCAGTACATGCTCTGGGCCCTGCGGATGTTCGACCTCGGGGGCCTCTTTGCGTTCAGCTTCCACACCAACTACCTGGGCCTCGAGGACCACGTGGAGACCATCGGCCGCTTCCTCCGCTGGGTGAAACACCAGCCGGTCTGGATCACCACCTTCCGGGACATCGTCCGCTGGGTCGAGACGCGGGAGGCCGTGGCGGTGACCATCCGGGAGACCCCCGCCACCCTGGAGGTCCACCTCTCGAACCACGGCCCCGAATCCGTCTCCGGGTTCCCCCTGATCTACCTGGGGACCACCGCCGCTCCCCCCACCCTGCTCACCGCCGTGGACGGGGTCGTCGTGCGAGCGCGCGAGGACCTGGGACACCTTGTCCTCGTCGACCTCGCCCCCGGTGACACCAAGACGATCATCATTCAGACTGCGAAGTAGCTCTCAAGGCCCGTTCCGAAACAACCTGCTCGTTCGGCTTCCGCTGCATCCCGCCCTGCTGCGTTGCTCTCCCTGCGACGCACCACTGGTGCGCCTCAGTCGAGCGCCTTGCATCCCGGGCGCATCGGCACCCTCACCTTGATCACTTTGTTTCGTCGCGGGCCCTCAGCGGGCGGACGGGCAGGTGCGGTACTCGTTGAGGAGGGTGAGGTAGATCTGCTCCACGAGGTCGAGCTGATCCCGGCAGACCCGCTCGATGTTGCGGCGGTAGAGGTAGGTGCGGGGTCCCTCCTCGTCGCCGACGCTGCGGACGGTCTCACACATCCGCAAGATGCTCTCTGTGCCCCGGGACGTCCTGCTGGGCAGCTCCCGGACCCTCAGCTTCCGGCCTCCGAGGGTCCGCACCGCCTGAGGGGGCAGCATGGTCACGGCCTCGCCGGCCGCCGTGCGGAACCGGTCCCAGGTGGTGCGATGCGGGCGGAAGTAGTTCTCCGGATCCAGACGGGCGGCCCGGCGATACCAGAAGTCGGCCAGCTCATCCTGACCCAGGAACTCGAAGACCATGGCCCGCACGAAGGACGCATGCCCATCGTCCCGGTCCAGCTCCAGAGCTGAATCCACGGCCCCCTGGGCCTCGTCCACGCGACCGACCTCGAGGAGGGCCTCAGCCCGCTTCGCCTGGGCCAGGGCCCAGCGGGGTGCAAGTTCAGAGCCCCGCTCGTATGCATTCAGGGCCTCGCGGAAGCGCCCGGCCTCGGAGAAGGAGTCCCCGTACGCGATCCAGAGCCGCTCGTCCCTGGCGTGCTGTCGGATGGCCTTGCGACAGAGGCGGCGGGCCTTCTCGGGCTCACCCTCCTCGAGGAGCCAGTCCACGCGATCGAGGATCTCGTCCACAGGGATTTCGTTGCTGGTCCTGTTGACATCCGATCCCATGGTAGCGGCTCCCTTTTTCCGGTGATCGAACACTAGCAGACCGACCCCGTCATTTCAAGCTCCGGAACATCTCGAGCGGTTGCGCAGAGGGTCTCCGGAGCCCTATCATGACGTGGAGAGCAATCCAGGAGAGGGCTGAATGCGACAAACCACATCCATCCTCCCTCTCTCGGGCCGCATGCTCCTCTATACCCACCTGCGGACCATGGTGAACTCCGGAACCCCCCTGGCCGAGGGCCTGGAGTTCCTGGCGCGGGACGCGCCGCACCGCGGGGTCCGGCAGGCAGGCGAGCACCTGCGCCGAAACATCGGTGCGGGCGACGAGGGCATCGCGGCGCTCCTGGCCCCCTCCCTGCCGCCGGAGGAGGGCGCCCTCCTCGCCGTGGGGGAGCAGACCGGCCGCCTCGTCCCGATCCTCGACACCCTCATCGAGCGTTGCGACCAGAAGCTCCAGGCGCGCAACGACCTCCTGAAGCGATCCGTGTATCCCCTCTTCGTGGTGATCATGTCCGGCGTCATCCTGCCGATCCCCACGGTGATCACCCAGGGAGGGGGCGCCTACGGCGTGGCGGTCCTCGGCCACCTCCTCTGGGTGGGCCTGGTCCTCGCCGGGGTCTATGGCGTGGTGCGGCTCTGGGCTCGGACCCGCTCCATGGCGCTGCGCCGTGTCCCGGGAGGCATCGAGCTGGCCCTCCTGCCCCAGTCCAGGGCCGATTTCCTCCGGGTCCTCCGCGGCGGCATCACGTCGGGCCTGCCCCTGGGCCTGACCCTGGACGCCGCGGCGCGGGTCTGGCTCACCGACGAGAACGCGGCCCTCACCCACACGGCCCTGCGACGGATCGAATCCGGGGACAGGCTCGGAGATGCGGTGCAACCCATCCTCACCCGCGCCCAGACCTTCGAGATCGCTGCGGCGGAGCGTTCAGGCACCCTCGACGAGTCCCTCGGCAGGCTGGTGACCGACGCGGACAAGGGGGCCAGCGCCCGGCGCCGCGTCGTCGCCATCGTCACCGCCGGGATCATCGGCCTCGCGGTCCTGGGCATGGTCGCCATCAAGATCACCGGGAGCCTCAAGAAGGCGGTGATGCCCGATGGGGGCGTCATGGAGCAGCTCCAGCGGGAGGTGCAGGGCACCGGCATCCAGATCTTCGAGGCGCCGTCCCTGGGCGAGACCATGGAGTGGAGCGGCCCCAAGGGGGCGGAGCTCGAGGAGGAGAAGTAGCCGGGAAACAGGCTCAGACGGCGTCGTCGTCCTTCGGCTTTGCCAGCTCCCACTCGGCGCCCTTGCGGGCGAGCAGGTAGCAGCCGAAACCCAGGACGAAGAGCATCAGGAAGCCGATGCCCCGCCCCGCGCCGCCTTCGTACCAGGGGTGGCGATACTGGGGGTGGAGCTCCTCGTTGACATGACGCGCGTCGGCGATCGCGCCCAGGACCGCCTGCTTGTCGGCGTTGGCCTTCGCCAGGATCCCAGCGCTGACGACTGCCTCCGCTGCCGCCGCTTCGGCCTTCGCCTTGAGCCCCGAATCCGTCGTGTCCTTCGCGGCCCGCGCGGTGTCCTGCGCCAGCTTCTCCGCGGCCAGGTTCGCGGAGAACGCGGCCTGGTGGGACAGGAGCACCGGGCGCCGCAGCGCCGAGACCGCCTTGAGCAGCGGTCGCGCCCCGACCACGGGATACGGCGGTCGGACCTCGGTCCGGAGCTCCGCGGTCCGGCTGTCCATGTCATCGACGGCGTTGATCGCCTCGCCCTGGAGCGGGGCGGCGTCACCGAAGGCGTCGATCCCCGCGATCCCCTTCTTCATCGTCTCCAGGGCCCCGTCCACGTCCGTGGTCATCTCGGGATCGTAGACCGGGCGCCCGGCCTCGTCCTCGACGAAGAGCACCGGGCTGAGGAGCTCGTTGCACTTCTGGCCGTCCTTGTAGAAGACGTTGCACGCGCCCTCGGCGGAGCAGGTGCTCTTCACCTCGTCGCAGGAGGACAGGACCTTCCCTTCCCCGGTCCGGACGTTGTCCCCCTCCACGACGGTCTCGACGCGGTACTCCTTGCCCACGGAGATGTACTGGATCGGCGCACCGACAGTCGGGAGTCGGAGCACCGCCGTGAGGATGCCGAAGAGGGCCGCGCCGGCCATGAGACCCGACGCGATGAGCGCCCCCTGGGAGGCTCGCGCCTGCCGAATCTCCTCGGTCTTCCCGGTGCGGGACACCGCCCAGGCGCTGATCGCGCCGGCGAGCACCGCCATGTTGATCCCGATGGGCAGGTACATCCCCAGCGCGAAGGCCAGCATGGGCACGCCAGCCATGAGCAGGAGGACGGCCACCAGGCCGCCCATCCCGTAGAGGAGCCAGGGCTGGCCCTCGGGGTTGGACATGAGGCCGCGGGAGACCGCAGCGATCATGTTCCCCTGGGGCGCGGGGAGGACCTTGTCGTTGGGCACCATCATCCCCGTCGCAGGGTCGGAGATGAGGAACTGGTAGGCCGAGTCCATGAGCGGGATCACCAGGGCGACCACCAGGGCCGCGACCACGATGCCCAGGAACTTCCAGCGCTGCTGGGCCCTGGGGGTGGAGCCGACCCAGTAGCCGACCTTGAAGTCCGAGATCAGCGCGCCGGAGGTGGACAGCGCGGTGCAGACCGCGGTGCCCACGATGAGCGCGATGATCATGCCGGCCTCGCCCTTGAGGCCCACGATGATCAGCGCGCCGATGGCGAGGACCACGGTGATCAGGGTCATGCCCGACACCGGGTTCACCCCCACGATGGCGATGGCCTGCGCGGCCACCGGGGTAAAGAGGAACGACAGAAGGAACCCTGCGATCATGCCCACGGTGGCGAAGAGCAGCGCGTCGCTCATCCCATAGGAGGCGCCGGTGGAGTCGGTGGTGGTCTTCGCCACGACGAAGAAGAACACGCCCATGAGGACCGCGGCGCCGAGCTGGATCAGGAGGACGTTCTTCGGCTTCATGTCGAGCTGGGTGCGCTCCGCCTCGGGTGCGTCGCGGCCCTCCTTGGAGAGGCCCTTGAAGCCCAGGGACACCGAGCCCACGACGATCTTCCACATCCGCATGATGCCGATGAGGCCGCTCACGGCGATCGCGCCGATGCCGATGGGCTTGATGAACGCGCCGAAGATCTGGCCGGTGCTCATGGTGGCCAGGTTGAACACACCGCCCGCGTACGCGAAGTCCCCGGAGTCCTTCCCGATCTGGTACACCAGGGGCACCATGACCACGTAGGCCAGGACGCTCCCGCCGGCGATGATCGATGCGTACTTCATCCCGATGATGTAGCCCAGCCCGAAGAGCGCAGCGATGCCGATGATCTGCACCTCGATGCGCAGCCCGGCGAGGGTCTCCCCGATGCCGAAGGGCATGACGTTCGTGGTGAGATCCGCGTTCCAGAGGTGCCCCCCCTCGATCAGGAAGTCGAAGGCCGCACCCAGGAGGAAGGCCAGGATCAGGATCTTGCCCGCGCCCCCGGCGCCGCTCTCGCCGGTGACGATGACCTCGTTGATCGCGGTGGCCTCGGGGAAGGGCAGATCCCCGTGGAGGTCCCGCACGAAGTACTTGCGCAGCGGGATGATCAGCACGACGCCCAGGATGCCGCCGACGGAGCAGGCCAGGAAGATCTGCCACCAGGAGACCGAGAGCTGGTTGATGTACAGCGCTGGCACCACGAAGGTCGCGCCCGCTGCCACCACCCCCGAGGCCTGGCCCACGCTCTGGACCATGACGTTCTCGAGGATCGTGCTCTTGGTCTTGCGGAGCATCCCGAAGAAGATCGCAAGGATCGCGATGGGGATGGAGGCCTCGATCCCCGATCCGGCCCGCAGGGAGATGTACGCAGCCGCAGCGGTGAAGATCACCACCATGGCAACTCCCAGTCCGATGGACCAGAGGGTCACCTCGGCGCGCTTGTCCCCGGGACCGACGATGGGCCGGTAGATCTCGCCCTCCTTCAGCTTCCGGTACGCGTTCTCAGGCAACAGCTTTGACTGCCCCTTCTGCGGCTCGATCGCGCTCATGGGTGTCCTTCCTCCCTTCCTGTTGGACCGCCAGTTAACCTGATGGATATGGAGAAGTCAACCACGGATCTCCCTGAAATTACTGGCTGGGATGGGTGGTTCGTGATAGAAGAGGGGGGCTTCATGCGAGGAGGACCGACGAGGGACGCGATGCCGTTCAAAGAGACCCTCTACTGTCCCGAATGCTACCGGAGCTACGAATCCGGACACGGGTACTGCCCGGACCACGGGGCGCACCTCGTCCGCCTCCCGGAGGAGGCCTCCCTCGTCGGGACGATCATCGCAGCGCGATACCGCGTCGATGAGGAGCTGGGCGGCGGCGGGGTCGGGGTGACCTACCGGGCGTCCCACGCTGTCATCGACCGCCCCATCGCGATCAAGGTCTTCCGCCGCTTCATGGCCGTAGACCCGGCCATGGTCCACCGCTTCGACGCGGAGGCCGACGCTGCGCTGCAGCTCAAGGGCCGGCACACGGTCCAGGTCTACGATTCGGGCCGCACGGAGGACGGGCGGCTCTTCCTGGCCCGGGAGCTGGTGGAGGGCCCGACCCTCGCTGATCTCATCGCCGCGCACCGCCGGTTGACTCCGGTCCGCGCGCTCCGGGCCGCCCTGGGGGTGGCCCGGGCCCTGGAGTACGCCCACGCCCGCGGCGTGCTCCACCGTGGGTTGTCCCCGAGCAACATCTTCCTGGTGGAGACCGGCGGCGAGGAGATCGCCCGGGTCGCCGACTTCGGTCAGGCCGGGATCCTCACCGGGGCCGACGGGATCTCCATGGGCCCCGAGGGGATGGCCCTCCGCCCCCTGGGGTACCTGGCCCCGGAGCAGGCGGTGGGAGCATCTTGCGATGTCCCCGCAGACCTCTACGCGTTGGGTGCAGTCCTCTTCGAGGCCCTCACCGGCCGACCGCCCTTCGAGGCGGACACCCCGGTTGAACTGCTCCTCGCACATCCACAGGCCCCGATCCCATCCTTCGCCGAGAGAGCGCCCGACGCGGACCTGCCGGCACAGATCGAGACCCTGGTCCGCAAACTCCTCGCCAAACAACCCAAGCAGCGCCCGGCGAGCGCCGCAGTGCTCGCTGCGGAGCTGGAGGTGCTGCTCAAGGACCCGGCCGTGGCGCGCAGCGCCCCCGCCATGGGAGCCCTACCCACGGACCAGACTATGGGAGGGGCTTCAGCCCCGACTCCTGCTGTGGGAGGGGCTTCAGCCCCGACTCCTGCTGTGGGAGGGGCGTCCACGCCCCGAAGAGTCGGCCCTGAAGGGCCTCCCACAGTTGAGCCCGAGCCCGGTGGTCTCGTCGCGCACCCGACGCTCCCGCCCCCCCCCGAGGCGCAGCATGGCCTCACCGACCCCGTCGGCTCCGCTGCAGTCCTCCTGCCCCGGAAGTCCAAGCTCCCCTGGATCCTGGGCGTCGTGGTGGTTCTTGTCCTCGCTGTGGTCGGCCTCTTCGCCTCGGGAGTGATCTCCCAGAAGGTCGAGGAACCTGCCGGGGAATCGGAGGCTGTCGAGGCAGCGGCCGGGCCGTCCGAGCCCGCGGAGCCCGCCACCGAGCTGGCGGGGACCCTGGACGTCCCTGCGACCCCGGAACTCATCGTCGACCCACGGGATGTGGCCCCTGCGGACATCCGCCCCGAGGAGATCACCGCTGAAGACATCCAGCCGGATGAAGTCGCACCGGCGCCGGAAGATACCCGACCCGAGATTGCGCCAGCGGCGATCCCTGACATTCAGTCCGAGGCCATCCCGGATCGAATCCCGGACTGTCAGTCCGACATCGTCCCCGACATCGTCCCCGACGCCCAGCCCGAGGTGAAGGACAGCGTCGAGGACGAGCGGCCCCCCCGGGAGGAGAAGAAGCCCCCCCGGGAGGAGAAGAAGCCCCCGATCGAGGAGAAGAAACCGCCCGTCGAAGAGAAGAAGACCCCGGAGGAGGAGAAGAAGCCCCCGGAGGAGGAGAAGAAGCCCGACCCCGTGATCGCGAAGCCCGCTGGCATGGGGGACTCGGACTTCGCCCTGGCCAAGGAGCAGGTCTCCTGGGGCCGAAAGAACATGAAGAAGCAGCTCTGGGAGATGGCGATCCTCAACTTCCAGCAGGCGCAGCGCATGGGCCTGACGGACTCGGCCATCGGTCGCTACATCAAGGAGTGCCGCAACCACATGGTCATCGTGGCCGACGCGCTGGAGCGCGCCCACGCGGCCCTCCTCGCGAGCCAGTGGGACGAGGCGATCCGGCAGTTCCAGCGGGCCCGTGATCACGGCGAGAAGAACACCACCACCTTCCGCCTGATCGAGCAGGCCAAGGAGTCCAAAGCCCAGGAGGAGGCCGACAGGGACAAGTGAGTTCTGTAGGCTGTGGGCTGTGGTTCATTGCGAGGGACCACAACATTCGGTACTCAATCTGAGCTGGGACCAAGCCCCCTTGGGCGCAGGAGTCGACCGGATGCCTGACAGCATCGATCACCTGCCAGCGACCCGTGCCGAGCTCGACGCCCGCGGCTGGGCCGAGGTCGATGTCGTCATCGTCACTGGGGACGCGCACGTGGACCACCCCTCGTTCCCCGCAGCCATCCTGGGCCGTGCCCTTGAGGCCGAGGGCTGGCGGGTCGGCGTGATCCCGCGGCCCGACCCGGCGGACCCCGCCGCGATCGGTCGCCTGGGTCGCCCCCGGCTCTTCTTCGCTGTCACCGCGGGCGCGCTGGACTCCATGGTGGCCAACTACACGGCCCTGGGACGTGTCCGCTCCGACGACCCCTACGCGCCCGGCGGGAGGGCCGGAGGCCGTCCGGATCGGGCCCTCACGGTCTACTGCAACGCGATCCGGCGGGCCTTCGGCAAGGAGGTCCTCGTCGTCGCGGGTGGCCTGGAGGCGGGTCTCCGCCGCTTCGCGCACTACGACTACTGGTCCGACAAGGTGCGCCGCCCGATCCTCATGGACTGCGGTGCGGATCTGCTGGTCCACGGCATGGGCGAGGGCCCCGTCTGCGCCATCGCCGCGGCGGTGGATCGGGCCCTGGCCCGACGCACCGGCGCTCCCCGAGGCGCGCTCCCCGACCTGGTGAGCCTGCGCGGCGTGGTCTATCGAACCCCCCGCAGCGAGGCACCACCCCCCGGCGCCGTGGCGCTCCCGCCCGAGGAGGACATCCGCCGGGATCCCCGGGTCCATGCGACCGCATTTCGAACCCTCGAGCGGGCCCTCGGGCAGGTGATGGTCCAGGAGACCGGGGGGATGCGCGTGGTGGCGAATCCGGCCTGGCCACCGGCCACCACCGAGGAGCTGGACCGGTTCTACCGACTCCCGTTCACCCGGGACGTCCATCCGTGCCATGGCGGCGAGGCGGTCCCCGCGTTGGTCCAGGTCCGCTTCTCCGTGACCTCTCACCGCGGCTGTGCGGGAGGCTGTGCGTTCTGCGCGATCAACCACCACCAGGGAAAGATCGTCACGAGCCGCTCCCAGGCGTCGATCCTCGACGAGGTCCGGGCAGTGACGACCCACCGGTCGTTCCGGGGGACCGTCCCGGACATCGGCGGCCCCACTGCGAACATGTGGGGGCTGCGGTGTGAGCGCCCCGAAGGCCCCTGCGCCCGCCCCTCCTGCCTCTGGCCCTCCCGCTGCGCGCAGCTGGTCGACGATCAGGAGGCCTGGGTCCGGCTGCTGCGCAAGGCCCGTGGCCTGCCGGGAGTGGAGCATCTCTTCGTGACCACGGGGATCCGCATGGACCTCGCGATGGACTGCCCGGCGCTGCTCAACGCCCTGGCGGACGAGCTCACCAGCGGGCGGCTCAAGGTCGCACCGGAGCACGTCGTTCCTTCGGTCCTGCGCCACATGCGGAAGCCCGCGGGGAAGGACTTCGAGCGGTTCACGGAGGCGTTCCGGCGTCGCTCCGCCGCGGCCGGGCGAAACCAGTTCGTCCTTCCCTACCTCATGGCCGCGCATCCGGGGAGCCGCCTGGAGGACATGGTGGAGGTAGCCCTCACCCTGCGCCGCCTGGACCTTCGGGTGGAGCAATGCCAGATCTTCACCCCCACCCCGGGGACCGCGGCCACGGTGATGTACGCCACGGGCCTGGATCCTGACACCCTGGACCCGGTCCACGTCGAGCGCAGCGACCGCGGAAAACGCCTCCAGAAGGCCCTGGTGCTGCATCACCTGCCCGAGAACCGGGATCTCGTGGAGGAGGCCCTGACCAGGGTGGGCCGGCGGGACCTGGTGAAGGAGCTCCTCCGGGGAAGGTCGGGAGGCCGAAGAGCCGACGACAAGGGAAGGCGTCGCAGTTGAGTCTACGGTCCCATCCCGGTACCCACCGGTGCAACCCGCGCCTCTTCCGGATCACTCAATCACCCCGCCAGGGTAAACCCGAGGGCCGCAAACCCGGACTCCTCCCCCCGACGAATCTCGCAGATGGAATCAGCGGTAGAACGCGATCTTCCGCCCCGAGAGGGCCTGGCCGCCACAGCTGACGCGCCACTCCAGGGCATTGGTGTTGCCGGGCGCGACGATCACCGAGGAGCCGTTGCCGGTCCCCAGGGTCATGGTGCCCGCGGGGGCGGCGTTGCAGCAGGAGGTGCTGCAGGCGTCGTTTCCTTTGCCCGTGGTGAAATAGGTGGTGCTGCCGGTCCAGTACGTGGACGAGAGCTTGGTGATGCTGCCGCCGAGGTAGTTCCAGTCGGGCCAGGAGCCGCCGACGCTCATGTTCGTGGAGTAGACGTCCTCCTCGAGGGAGCCGCCGTTCCAGGCCCGGACCCGCAGGCGGTTGGTGTTCAGGCAGTTGTTCAGGAAGGTGTTGGAGACGTCGTCGCTCCCGGTGTTCACGAAGCCTGCGCACTGGGTCCAGCCGTTCGGGGGGTCCGGATCCACGAAGCGGGAGGACTGGATCAGGGTGGTCCCCGGCGGGTTGCAGTCGACGGTCGAGCCGTTGGAGCAATTGCCGACCTCCAGGTCGCAGACCTCGGAGCAGCCGTCGCCGGGGGTGTGGTTGCCGTCGTCGCACTCCTCCCCGGGTTCTTCGTCGCCGTTGCCGCAGCAGGGGACGATGTCCGCGTTGATACAGCCGATGCCCGGGTCGCAGGTGTCCTGGGTGCAGGCGTCGGCGTCGTCGCAGCCCGGCGCACCGGCCCCGACGCAGCTCCCGGCGGCGCAGGTGTCCACGAGGGTGCACGCATCCCCGTCATCGCACGATGCGACGTTGGGGGCGTTGACGCAGCCACTCGACGGCGCGCAGGAGTCGTCGGTGCAGGGGTTGCCGTCGTCACAGGCCAGCATCCCGGCCGGGACGCACCAGCCGCCGACGCAGTGGTCCCCCGTGGTGCACGCGTTGGCGTCATCACAGCCGCCCCCCACCGGGGCGTACTGACAGCCGATCCCGTTGACGCAGCTGTCCGCGGTGCAGGGGTTCCCGTCGGAGCAGGCCAGGGGCTGGCCGCTGAGGCAGGATCCCAGGCTGCACACGTCGCTCAGGGTGCAGAGGTCGCCGTCGTCGCAGGGCGCGTTGTTGACCGCGTGGACGCAGCCGCCGCCGAGGGTGCAGGAGTCGTCGGTGCAGGGGTTCCCGTCGTCGCAGGGAATCACCCCCTGGGGGACGCACCAGCCGCCCGCGCAGTGGTCCCCGGTGGTACACGCGTTCCCGTCGGAGCACGCACCGTCGATCGCGGCGTACTGGCAGCCGAGCCCTGCGACGCAGGCATCCGCGGTGCAGGGGTTCCCGTCGTCGCAGGCCATGGGCTGTCCGGGGACGCAGGCCCCCTGGCTGCACACGTCGCCGACGGTGCAGGCGTCGCCGTCGTCGCAGGGGGCACTGTTGAGAACGCTGACGCAACCGCTGGCGGGGTTGCAGGCGTCGTCGGTGCAGGGGTTCCCGTCGTTGCAGTTGGCCCCGGGCCCGGAGACGCAGGCGCCGACGTTGCAGATGTCCGGGACGGTGCAGGCGTCCCCGTCCTCACAAGGTCCACCCCCGTTGATCGGGACCTCCACGCAGTCCCCGGTGTCCGGCTGGCAGATCTGATCGTAGCAATGCTGGTCCACGCCCACGGGCCCCGGACAGACCACCGCGCTGTTCGGGATCTCCAGGCACTGGAAGGGCGACCGCGCCTTGCTGCAGTACCACTGGCCCACGCAGAGGTCCCCACCCACCAGGGCCAGACAGTCCCCGTCGTCCTGGCACTCACACGCCCCGGGCAGGCCCACGCAAGTCCCGGCCAGGCAGGTGTCTCCAACGCTGCAGGGGTCCCCGTCGTTGCAGGGATCCGTGGTGTACTCGTAGAGGCAGCCGAGCTGCGGAGCGCAGGTCTCCACGGTGCAGCCGTTGCCGTCGTTGCAGCTCAGGGGCGAGCCCACGCAGGCCCCGGCCTCGCAGTGATCCCCGATGGTGCAGGCGTCGCCGTCCAGGCACTCTCCGCCCGTCGCCGCCACGTGGGTGCAGCCGCCGGCGCCCTCGCAGAGATCGGCGGTGCAGGCGTTCCCGTCGTCGCAGTCCACCTCGTCGGTGGCGCCGTCGCAGTCGTCATCCTGGCCGTTGCACAGCTCCTCGCCCGGGGTCGCCGCGTCGCAGGGGGTCAGGCCCTCCCCGGTGCAGGTCCGCATCCCGGAGCAGGTCCCGTGCTCGTTCTCGTTGCTGCAGAGGGCCGCAGCGCCCGTGGCCACCGCGTACGCGGTGCAGGGGCAGGCCCCGGCCTCGTGGACGCACTGCGCGGTGAGGAGCCCCTCGACGGTGGCCACCTGGTCGCAGACCGTCCCCCCAGGGCAGTCGGCCTCCGCCGCGCAGACCACGCCGCAGAAGTGCCCGCCGGGACCGTAGTCGATGCACGAGGATCCCGGACCGGCCAGGTCGCTGCACTCGGCGTCCGTCGCGCAGGGGAGGCAGAGGGCCGGGTACCGGCTCGCGCAGATGAACACCACGTCGGGCTCCGCCTGGGCCACCTGCCTGCACTCGAAGCCCGCGGGGCACTCCTCGACGCAGAGGTCGGAGCAGATCCGCTCCCCCATGTGGAGCACGCAGTACCCGCTGAGGCAGTCCGCACCGGTGTCGCAGGAATCACCGAAGCACCCGGTCCCCGGCTCACACGGGGACGCCTCGTCGAAGACAGCGAGGTCCTCCACCAGGGCGTCCGGCGACAGGTCCCCGGGGAGATCCGACGGGACGGTCTCCCAACGGACGGTGTCGGGCTCACCCGCCCCATCCGCCCCGGCGGTGTCCGTTGCGACGGGATCCGCCGGCGGGGAGCAGGCGGTGACGAGCAGAGACAACAGAATGAGGATACGGAGTGACATGGGGTTCCTCCTCTTGCCTAGTCAATATGCAGCGTGTGCACCGGGGACACCGGACTGTAGACCTGCGAGTCGCCGGTGCCGCCCTGGGAGGAGTAGACGCTCCCGCCCTCGCGATCGCCATACCCGTCATGGGACGTGTAGCGCCCCACGGACCAGTCGAAGTAGGCGCTGTTGAGGTGACCGGAGCCGGCCGCTGTGTAGGTCCCGACCACCCCCCCGGTCTCCGTGTAGACCCGGTACTGGAGGCCCCCCTGGCTGTTCTGGATCATGGAGAAGTAGAAGTACTTCCCGTCCCAGGCGAAGGTCCCGCCATAGCAACCGCTGTTGCAGGTGGCGGAGGCCGGGAGGCCCGAAGCCAGGGTGACGGTCCCGACCAGCTCCAGGGCGCCTCCGGCGACGGGGACCTCGTACCGGCGGATGGTGCTCACGCCGTCCCAGATCATCAACTCGGTCACCGACGACGAGATGACGTTGACGCTCCCGTTGTAGCCGTCGGAGAGGGTCACGGAGAAGGGCGCGCCGAGGGTCCCGGTGGCAGGATCCAGAGCGGCGAGGCGGAGGTCCGACGGGGTCGCGTTGGCGGAGCCGCTGCCCGAGGTGGTGACGGTGTAGGCCGCCAGGTTGCGCCCGGGCATCTGGACCATGCGGACGTAGTACCCGGTGCCGTGATCGGGGTTGTGTGGATAGCCCCCCGCATCCGCGGCGTGGTGCCAGTACCCCACGTAGTCGTAGTCCCCGACGACGATGGTGTTCGAGGGACCGTGCCAGATGCCGTTGGTGAGGTTGTTCTCGTACCGGAAGGTCCGCTCGATGGTGTCGAAGACGTGGCCCGGGTCCGGGGTCCCCGCGAGGACGAAATAGATCCCCGGCGGGCCCTCGCTCTCGCAGAGGGCCGAGCAGCCGTCCCCGTCCACGAGGTTCCCGTCGTCGCAGGTCTCCGGGGTCTCCACCAGGAGGTTGCCGCAGCACGCGGCGATCGGGGTGAAGACGCAGCCGCTCGCGGGTGCGCAGGCCGCCGTGAAGCACGCCGGGACGCAGTCGTTCTCCGCGCAGTGCGCAGCGGGATCACAGAAGATCGCCCCCTGGCCCAGGCACGCGCCGGCCTGGCAGGTGGACAAGGGCGTGCAGGCGTCCCCGTCGTCGCAGGCGGCGGTGTTGGGCACGTTGAGGCAGCCCACCGCGGGGACGCAGCCGTCGTCGGTGCAGACGTCCTCGTCGTCGCAGTCCACCACGCCGAACGCGACGCAGATCCCGACGACGCAGATGTCCCCCGCAGTGCACGCGTCCCCATCGTCGCAGGGGAGGCTGTTGTAGGCGTGGTGGCAGCCCTGGTCCCCCTGGCACCAGTCGTCGGTGCAGGGGTTGTCGTCGTCGCAGTCCGCGGCGCCGCCGCCGGTGACGCAGCTCCCGCCCGCGCAGTGGTCCCCGACGGTGCAGGGGTCCCCGTCGGAGCACGGGGCGCTGTTCGGCGCATGGGTACAGCCGCCCGGGGCCTCGCAGGCGTCGTCGGTGCAGGGGTTGCCGTCGTCGCACGCCAGGACGCCGGTGATCACGCAGGCGCCGCCGGCGCAGTGATCCCCCACAGTGCAGGTGCTCCCGTCGTCGCAGGGATCGTCATTGACCGTGAAGGTGCAGCCGCTCAGCGGTGCGCACGCGTCGTCGGTGCAGGGGTTCCCGTCCACGCAGGCCAGCCCGCCGCCTGCGATGCAGGAGCCCAGGTGACAGTGGTCGCCGGTGGTGCAGAGATCCCCGTCGGAGCAGGGGGCCTCGTTGAGGGTGTGGACGCAGCCCGAGCCCGGCGCGCAGGTGTCGTCGGTGCAGGGATCGCCGTCGTCGCAGGCCACGGCCCCGCCGTACCCGCAGGCGCCCCCGGCGCAGATGTCCCCGGTGGTGCACGCGTTCCCGTCGTCGCAGAGGGCGGTGTTCGGCGTGAAGGCGCACCCGCTCTGGGATGCGCAGGAGTCGTCGGTGCAGGGGTTGCCGTCCATGCACAACGGCGGAGGTCCCCCCACGCAGGCGCCCTCAGAGCAGGTGTCGCCCAGGGTGCAGAGGTCCCCGTCGTCACAGGCCGCACCCGGGTGGTCCGGTGCGAGGGCGCAGGCCCCCGTGTCCGGGTCGCAGCTGGCCTTCAGGCAGATCGCACCGAGGCCGTCCGGGGGCCCCGGGCAGGCGATCACGGTCCCGGGATCCACCACGCAGAGGTGGGGCAGCGCGGCGGCGTCGCAGACCAGGGTCCCGTTGCACAGGTCCCCGTCCTCGAGGGCCGCGCAGTCCCCGTCGACCTGGCACTGGCAGTCCACCGGCACGCTGACGCAGGCCCCCTCGGCGCAGTGGTCCCCCAGGGTGCAGGGATCCCCGTCGTCGCAGGCCGCGGTGTTCGCGGGGAAGATGCAACCGCCGGTGGCCTGACAGAGATCGTCGGTGCAGGGGTTGCCGTCGTCGCAGGTCACCGGGCTGCCGAGGCAGACCCCCGCCTCGCAGTGGTCTCCCACGGTGCAGGGGTCCCCGTCCAGACACTCCCCGCCGTCCAGGGCCATGTGGCTGCAGCCGTCGGACCCACCGCACGCGTCTGCGGTGCAGAGGTTGCCGTCGTCGCAGAGGGGCACGTAGTCGCCCTCCACCTCCAGGGGCTCGTCCACGTCCCCGTCGCAGTCGTCGTCCGCGCCGTTGCAGAGCTCCTCCGCGGGCGTGAGGGCGTCACAGGCAGCGAGGCCCTCCCCGGTGCAGACCCTCTTGCCCGCACAGGCGCCGTCCCCGTTCTCCACCACGCAGGGGGTCCAGAGCGCGAGGGCGGTGGACTTCGCCGTGCAGGGACAGACCCCCGCGTCGGCCACACACTGGGTGACGGCGATGCCGTCCACGGTCCCCGCGTCCTGGCACGAGAATCCCCACGGACAACCGTCCGCCCCGACTGCGTCACAGGAGGCGCCGCAGAAGCTGCCCTCGGCGCCGTAGGCCACGCAGACGTCGTCCGCACCACCCAGGGCCTTGCAGTCCCCCGACATCGCGCAGGGCTTGCAGAGGTTCGAGACATCGGAGATGCAGACAGAAGCCACGTCGGGCCCGCCGGTGCCCACGGGGCGGCAGCTCCACCCCGGCGGGCAGTCCTCGGAGCAATCCCTGGTGCAGACGTCCTCCCCCATGTGCTCCACGCACCACCCCGAGAGACATTGGGCGTTGTCGTCGCAGGGATCGAGGAAGCAGCCCTCGCCGGGCGCGCACGCCGGCTCCAGGCCGTCCGGGGACAGGTCCGCCGGCGGCGCAGCGTGGTCGTCGACCGGCGGGAGGTCCGATCCGGCCAGGTCCTCAAAGGTCACGTCCCCCCCGGCGCCGAGATCCGCCGCCCCGTCAGCGTCGATGTCGGGCCCGGAGGAGACGGACTCCCCGGGCTGGGAGCAGGCGACGACGAACACGGAGAGCAGGATGATGGAACGAATCGACATGGGAGTCCCCCTCGCAACGAAACCACGAAGGGGATTGTAGCAGGATCCGAAGATCCGATCGACGCAAGGTCACAACCACGGATTCCCCTGTGACACGCGCGGTTCAAGGGGTGCTGCGGATCTCTCCGTACACAGGCTCGATGCGCTCGGCGCGGTAGGTGGACCAGTGGTACGGAGAGCGCAGCTCCCAGACCGTGACCTGGTCCTCGGTGACCTCCCGGAGCCAGGAGTCGTCATGGGGCGCGAGCTGGCTGTAGGTGATCAGGGTGTTGCCGTTGGGGAGGCGATCCGCCTCGGAGCGGGCGTACGCGAAGAGATCCGGATCCAGGTACTCCCAGGTGACCGCCGCCGCGTCGGGGCTGCCGTCCTCGTGGAAGGAGAGCGCGAGCTGGATCACCCGGCTCACCGGCCGGACCTTGGCCGGGTCATCGTCCTTGCGGTTCGCCTCCTTCTGGGCGAGGCCGTTGTCGAAGAGGAGGATCTCGCCGTTGTCGAGGATCTGCGGCGCGTGCTGGCGGAGGAAGAGATCCTCGGGGGCCATCGTGAAGTCCCCTCCCCAGCCCAGGGTCCAGTCGATCTCTCCGCTGTCCCGATCCACCCGCATGAGGAGATCCTGGTTGCGCACGCTCAGGAGCACGGCGCGCTCCCCGGGGAAGGGCTCGATGGTGTTGACGTGGGACCAGCCGTCATAGGGGTTCGGCGGGGTGTAGTGCTCGCAGATCCGCCAGGTCCAGATCTTCTCTCCGGCGACCCTGTCGTACTCGTTGAGGGTGTGCTCCGAGGTCGGGCAGTTCTTCTTGCTGATCCACAGGTAGAGGAGGTGGTCCTCGTTGAACGGGCTGAGGCGCATGTCATGGTGGGCTTTGAACGGAGCCTCCCAGAAGGGGATCCCGTCCCAGCCCAGGAACATCTCCGGTCCCCCGGCGGCGACGAGGAGGCCGCCGTCGATGGCCTGGAGCTCGACGCCAGCCTCGGCCTTCACCGAGTCATCTCCGAAATAGAGCCACCGGTAGCGCCCCTTTGCATCGACCAGGAAGATCCGGAGGGGGCCCCCGTTGCGAATGTCGCTGAGGGACCACGCGGTCCATCCCGGGAAGACCAAGTCCTCTGCGAGGAAGATCAGCTTCAGCGCAGGGAAGGTCTCCGGCACCGGCCCCACGTCTGCGATGGACAATCCCCCGGTGGTCACCAAGCCGCCGGCCTCGGCCCGGACCTCGAGGGCGCAGTCCGCGCCCTCGAAGAGCCCCATCACGAAGACCGCGTGGTGTGTGAACCCGCCCTTGGACTCGAACACCTGCTGGTAGTCCGGCCCGCAGTCCACCCTCAACCACGTGGGCGTTGCGACGTCGGTCTCCCACTCCACGAACCAGGACAGGGCGTTGGCGGGGTTCTGGTAGGCGGCGAGCTTGCCGATCACCGGCGGCGCGACGACCTCGGCCACGTCCCGGATCTCCGCCCCGACGGCCGGGGTGTCCTCGGGCGCAACGGGGCCCGGGTCCGCGGCGCAGGACGCAACGAGGAGGGAGAGGATCGGGGCGATGGTGCGGAGGGATCGCATGTCAGGCGTCGGAGGTTGCAGCCTCGAGCTTCTTCAGGATCGAGAAGATGAACGTCGCAGAGACGAGGCAGCAGACCACGAAGACGCACCAGACCATCCAGATGTCGAAGCGGACCCACATGGACGAGCCGATGAACAGGAGTTGGTTTCCGAGCGCGGTGGCGCCGAGCCAGCCGCCCTGCATGAGGCCCTGGAACCGCGGCGGGGAGACCTTGGACACGAAGGAGATGCCCATGGGGCTCAGGAAGAGCTCCGCCACGGTGAGGGTGAAGTAGGTGGACATCAGCCAGTACGGGGAGATCCGGTCGGGACTGGGAGTGCCGGCGAGATCTGCGGGAGAGACCAGACCGAAGGACCCGAAGATCATGACTGCGAAGCCGACGGCCGCCAGGATCATCCCGATCCCGATCTTCCTCGGCGTGGACGGCTCCTTGCCCTTGTTCCGCAGCCAGGTGAACAGGCCCACCACCACCGGGGTGAGGAAGACCACGAAGTAGGGGTTGAACTGCTGGAAGATCTCCGCCTCGATGGGGTTGGAGTTCGCGTAGGTCCCGTAGAGGTACCAGCTCATCGCAGCGCCGCCACCGGCCAGGACCAGGCCGATGCCCCGGTGGACCGCGGTGGAGGCCTTCCGCACCAGGAGGACGATCCCGATGATCATCGCGGCGACCATGAGCAGGCCCTTGATGTCGAAGATCAGGTACGAGAGCGGGCCTACGGCCTTGGCCGTGTAGTCCCGGGCGAAGTAGGTCAGGGTCAGGCCGTTCTGGTGGAAGGACATCCAGAAGAAGATCACCACGAGGAAGACCAGGCCGAGGGCCGTGAGGCGCTTCTTCTCCTCCGCCCACGGCATCTTGATCGCAGCGGCGGCGTCGCCCTGGGCCTCCGCGGCAGACTTGCGGTCGGGCAGGAGGCGCTTGAAGAGGACGTAGGTCAACAGAGAGACGAGCATCGCGCCGGCGGCGATGGCGAAGGCGTAGTTGTACCCGGTGGAGAAGATGTTGACGTAGGAGTCCGCGAAGGCGCCCAGATCGGTCACGGGTGCGCCGGAGACCTTGTCCGCCAGGACCTGGAACTTCGCGGTGTCCTCGAGGGTGCCCTCCTTGAGCTGCCAGCAGAGGCTCGGCAGATCGGGATCGTAGCCCATGTTCTTGGTTCCGAGGTACCAGTTCCGGACGGTCTTCGCTGCGTTCGGCGCGAAGACCGCGCCGATGTTGATGCCCATGTAGAACACACTGAACGCCGAGTCCCTGAGCTTCGAGTACTTCGGGGCGTCGTACATCTGCCCGACGAGGGCCTGGAGGTTGCCCTTGAAGAGGCCGTTCCCGAAGGCGATGGTGAAGAGGCCCATGACGGCGACCGGGAGGCCCATGCCCGGGATCGCCATGATGACGTACCCCAGGAACATGATGATGATCCCCGTCATGATCGTGCCCTTGTAGCGCTGCGTCCGGTCGGCGATGAAGCCTCCCAGCAGCGCCAGGGCGTAGATCAGGAAGTAGAAGATGCTGTAGATGTACCCGGCCTTGTCCGCCGCAAGCCCGTAGCGGGCCTGCAGGAACAGCACCAGGATCGCCATCATGGTGTAGAAGCCGAAGCGCTCCCCCATGTTCGCGAAGAAGGCGACGTACAGTCCCTTCGGGTGACCTTTGAGCACGGCGAACCTCCTGGATCAGGATGCGATGTTGGCCGGAAGATAGCACAACCCCTGTTGAAGATCGACACTCGTTGCGCCACAATGACGGGGACATCCAACCCAGGAGGAGACACCATGCACCGACTCGGATTCAAGCACGCCGCCCTGACGGCCTTCGTGGTCCTGACCCTCGCCGCGGGCGCCGCCCGGGCCGACGACCCGAAGGTGCTCAAGATCACCGGCCCCGACGGGACCGTGGTCGTGAACCCGAACGGCGGGGTCCTCGTGAAGACCCCCGACGGGGACGTGAAGGTGAACGGGGGCAAGGTCCAGGTGAAGACCCCCGACGGGAACGTCCGCGTCGACGGCGGCAAGGTCCAGGTCAACACCCCCGGCGGCGCTGGCGTGACCACGGGCGCCGCCGCTGCCGGCGAGGCGCTGCGCTACAGCTGCACGGGCAACCGGACCGTCACCGTCACCGGAAAGGTCCTCACCGCCGCGGACGGCGTGGTCTTCAGCGCGTCGGGGAACTGCACCCTGAAGCTCAAGGACGTGGTGGTCAGCGGCCACGTCATCCTCGAGGCCAAGGGGAACTCCGACGTGACGGTGCAGGACTGCACGTTCACCGGCTCCTCGGTTGCCATCGACGCGGGCGGCAACACGACGGTGAAACTCAAGAACACCACGGTCACGGCTCCCGCCGGGATCGTCGCCTCGGCCAACTCCGACGTCCACGTGACGGACAGCACCATCACCTCTGCGGAGACCGCAATCGAGACCCGGGGCATGGCGACCGTGACGCTCACCCGCACCGCGACCACAGGCAAGCGCGTCAGCAGGGGCAGCTCGGAGATCAACGACAAGTAGGTTCCCGCCTGTGGGGAGGGCCGACTCTTCGACTGTGGGACTGGGCGGAGCCCACGTCCACGGGCCGATGTCGGGGCGTGGACGCCCCTCCCACCCTGAAGACTTTCACCACCTCCTGTTTCTCCTGGAGCAGGGAGGGATCAGCTACCTGATCATCGGCGGCGACGCGTACTCCCTGCATGCTGAACCCCGATATACCAAGAACCTCGACATCTGGCTCGACCCGACGGCAGCGAATACCAAGCGAGCCAACCAAGCCCTCGCTGAGTTTTGTAGTCCGAACGCGCTCGACCATACTGCGAAGAACGAGATTCTCCAGATCGGCATAGCGCCCAACCGGATAGACCTTCTTCTTGATGTCCCGGGCGTGGATTTCAACGAGACCTGGGCCGATCGGGTCCGCGCACCATACGGTGACCTCGAGGTGAACTGGATGGGGCTGGACAGCCTTGTCAAGTCCAAGGCATCGACCGGCCGCCGCCGCGATGATGCCGACGTCGCCACACTGGAGAAGATCCGTCAGAGAAGACCCGGTGGACCACTCCCCTGACCTACTGGACGCTGCAGGAAAGCACACGGAGAAGGCTGGCCAGCTGCTTTGTGCAAAGCCCTTCCTGAAACAAGTGCAGGCCACCCGGCGAGCCGAGTTGTCTACCGTCGTCGATCGTGATCCGGGATCATCGAGTTCGTGTGGCCCTCATACTTGTCGATATCAGGGCCTCGGAAGGGCTCGATCGTGTTTTGGCACATCACGCCCGGCGGCCCCCGCGCTTATGTGCCTCGGCTGATCAGGACCAGGGGACAGGTGGTGCGCCGGGAGAGCTCCACCACCAGCGGCCCGATGGCCTTGTGGCGCCGATCGAGGCGCTGGATGCCCAGGACCAGGAGGTCCGTCTCGGCGGCCCGGCGGACCAGCTCCTCCAGGGCGTCGTCGCTGCGCTCCACCTCCACGTCGCCGCCACCGGGGACCTCGTCCCGGGCCAGGACCTTGAGGCCCCGCCGGGCCCGTCGGACCTCGGCGTCCTCGGCGTCCCCGGGAAGGACCCGGAGCCAGGTCACCCGGCGGGGCGCGATCCGGGCGAGGTGCCCGAGGAACCGGGCGCGGAGGTGGCTCTGCTCCTGCCCCCCGCCGGAGGGCACCAGGATCCGGTGGGCCTGCCGCGGATCCCATCCGGGCTGCGCCCGGAGGATCACCACGTCGCAGGTCACGGTGTTCAGGAGGGTCTCCAGGGGCCCCCGGATCAGGGCCTCGCTGAGCTCACCGAGCCCGAGGAGCAGGGTCTCGCAATGGTAGGCCTCGACTACCCGGGCGATCTCGCTCCAGGGGTCCTCCCCGACGGTCACCAGGGCCTCGGGGGTCATCCGGGACGCGAAGGCGGTGGAGAGCGCGCCCCCAAGGACCGCCTGCGCGTCGGCCAGGGGGCGGGGCAGGGTCCCCGGGGACCAGCCCTCGGGGGGCGGACGCACCACGGAGAGCAGAAGCACCCGCGCGATCCCCCGGGGGGCCAGCGCGTCGGACACCGCCACCAGGGTGGGCGCGTTCTCGGGATTGGCGATTGGCACGAGGATCAGGGGCGTGCGGCCGCGCAGGCGCATGAGCTGGGGATCGAGGCCCTCCGCTGAGGCATCCGCGACCCGGGCGCTCCGCCCCAGGAGCGCCGCGTAGAGCACCGCCCCGGCGCTGAGCCAGAGCGCAGCCAGGGCGCCGGCCGCGGGGACCGCCAGGGCCTGGAACAGGGCCAGGCCCACGCAGGCCAGGCCCCCCACCAGGGGCACCAGGGGAAACAGGGGGGTCCGGAAGGGGCCGGGGTCCGGGGACCGCCGCCGCACCAGCCAGGCCACCCAGTGGGTCAGCGCGAAGCTCCCCAGGAAGATGAGGCTCGCCATCGCGCCGGCCACGGCCACGTCGGGCACCGCCACCAGGACCAGGATCACCACCACCACGGTGAGCTGGATCGCGGGCAGGGGGGTGTTCCGGCCGGGGAGGAGCCGGCTGAACCGCCCGGGGAGGGTCCGGTCCCGGGCCATGGTCAGGGCGAAGCGGGACACCGCCATGAGGTTGGCCTGGAGCGCCGAGAGCATGGAGAGCAGCCCGGCCACCAGGACCATCCAGTAGCCCGCGGGACCGAAAAAATTCCCCGCCGCGTGGGCCACCAGGATCTCGGGATCCCGGGCCGCCAGCGCAGACACGGGCTCGCCGTTGGTGCCCGTGGTGGGGATGAGGAAGAGCAGGGGAAGGTAGATGGCCAGGGCCACCCCCAGGGAGAGGAGCATGGCCCGGGGGATGTTCCGCTGGGGCTGGCGGACCTCGCCCCCCACCGCTGCGATGAGGTCGAAGCCCTGGAGCGCGATGAAGGTGTAGCCCATTGCCTGCATGAGCCCCTGCTGTCCCCCCTCGAGGAAGGGCGTCCACCGCGCGGCGAGCTCCGCCCCGGTGGGGGGACCCGCCAGGAGGCCCCAGACTCCGCCGGCGAGGAGGACCACGAAGATGGCCACCTTGCCCACGGTGGCCCATTGCTTGCCGCCGGCGGTGGAGCGCGTGAGGCTCCACGCGTAGAATCCCACCGGGGCCGCCGCATAGAGGAGGATCGCCGGGCGGGAGGCGAGCCACCCGGGGGCCTCGCCGCCGGCCAAGCGCCAGAGATGGTCCAGGATCGGGACCAGGAACGCCGCGAAGCCCAGCGCGTAGAGCACCGCGGCCACCACCGACGCGAACCACACCACCCAGCCCACCGCGAACGCGGCCTCCACGGTGAGCACCTTGCGGGCGTAGGTGTAGGTGCCCCCGGACTCCGGAAACCGCGCGGCGAGCTCCGCGAAGGACAGCACGGTGAGGAGTGCGATGAGGCCATTGGCGCCGAACGCGAGGATCGCCGAAGGCCCCGTGGTGACAAAGGCCACCCCAGCGAGGGCCAGCACCCCGCCCCCGACGATCGCACCGACGCCGACCCCCGTGGCTCCCAGGAGCCCCAGGGTCCGTCCGTCCTCCTCCCCGCCCTTCGTCACGCCACACACCTCCACCGCTCTCCGCTCCGGGTGGCATTGGAGCACTCCCATGTACGGATTTCAATGCTTCAGTTGGGTGCAGATCGACACAAGTCAATCCGACGCGAAGGTCGGCGGGGTCGGGTGGCCCCGGGGAATTGCTCCCCCGGGGCTCCCACAGATCCGAACGTGCGGAACTCCCGCATTCGGCTCCTCGTGTTACGGTTTCGCTGCACTACAGGTGACAGAGTGGACGACACGAGGAGGCGGGAGTGGGTAGTAAACTGACAGGTTCAGGAACCATTTCCAACTCCTCTTCGCCTTGCCGGACCTACGTCCCAGCCACTTCCGCCAGGAGCACCTGACGGCTTGGAACACCTTCTGGAGTGACCGGCCGTTTCCGGTCAGCCCGAAGTAAGCATAATGTCCTCTCAGCCGTTGCTCAAGCGCTTGATGCTGCTCGGCAATGGGCTTGTGCCGATACCGACGACACCAGTCATCGATTGATGAGATCGTCCGGGCAAGTCGCGCCTTTGCAGTCTTCTGCTTCACCACCCAGAATCCGCGCCGAGACCGACCCCAGTGATGGGTGAAACCCAGGAAGTCGAAGCTCCCGGACTCCCCGCACTTTTTGAGGCCCTTCCCTCGATCCCGATGACGAGGCCGACGGAAGGGGACCAGGCAAGTCTTCTCCGGATGGAGGGCGAGACCGAACCGTTCGAAACGCTTCGGGAGCGTCCTCATCATGCGACGAGCATCTTCCTCCTCCTCAAAGATGAGCACGAGGTCGTCCGCGTAGCGGACAACCACGGCACGACCCTTGAGCAATGGCGCCACATCCTCGGTGTACCACCGGTCGAACACCGTGTGGAGGTAGATGTTCGCCAGTAGAGGCGAGATCACGCCGCCTTGTGGTGTTCCGGTCTTCGGTTGCGTCAAGCTACCGTCCTCCAGGACACCGGCATTCAGCCACTTGCCGACGAGTCGCAGCAGCACCCCGTCGCGCACCCGTTCGCTAAGGATCTCACGCAGGCATTTCCGGTCCAGGGTGTCGAAGAAGCGCCGAATGTCGACGTCAACCACCCACCCTCCGTCTATCGACATCGCTCCGTCCCAAATGTGCTTCAGAGCCTGATGTGCCGACCGTCCAGGTCGGAACCCGAACGAGAAGTCATAGAAGTCCTCCTCGTAGACACTCTCCAGCACCATTGTGACGGCACGCTGCAGCACCTTATCCTCGAACGTCGGGATACCCAGCGGTCGGGTTTCGCTCCCTCGGCCCTTCGGAATGTGTACCCGGCGAACCGGCGGCGCACGATACGTTCCGGACTTTGCACGCTCCAGCAGCGAACGGAGATTTTCCTCCAGGTTCTCTGCATACTCATTCGCGCTCAGTCCATCCACGCCGCATGCGCCGTCTTTCCGGGTCAGACGATATGCCTCATACAGCCAGTCAATGTCGATGTGATGTGCCAGCGTGGTCAGCACCATCTCGGGTGCCTTCCTCGCGAGCTCTGCTATCCGTCGTCGTTTTGTTGAGACGCCTTCCAACCCCGAGGTGTTGGTCATCTTGCCCTCCGACGGTTCCGTAATACGGCTGCCCCTTCCCTCGACCGGGTCCCATGGGACTGGTTCCCCGGCGTCAGCAGTACTATGAGCAGCTCCGACTCCCCGCCGCCCGTCCCGTCGCACTTCGTTTCCTTCGCTTGGCGGTACCGATCCTTTGTCCGGGATTTTCGCCACACACCGCCCGGACAGGATCGGTGTGCAGATCTGGAGCAATTTGTGACCGGCGCCCCTTTCGTGCCGGTATTCTTGGATCGGAGACGACGGGGTCTCCCAGGTTCCTGGGGGACCCCCTGTGCACGTGCCCTGCTCTTCGACCCCGGAGGGACCATCCGGTCCGGCCGTCTCGACTCGGATGATGCTGCCTTCCGCATTCCTAAGGGCGTCGGCTCCCTCAACTATGAAATTTCGGGGCTCAATGACACGGCCCGCGCACTCGCTGTCTACGCTTCGCAGGGTGGGTCACCCCACCACCACGCAAGACTCGCTTCCGGCTGCTGGCCAGCTTTGCCGGGTGGGGTTTTCACCCACCGGGTCCCATTACGAAGTTTCCGGAGGGTGTGATGCAAAGCAGTTGGTAGGGGTGAGTTACCCAGGGCCGAAGGCCCGGTGCCCAGGGCCGGAGGCCCGGTGCCCAGTCGGCGTAGCCGACGGTGCCCAGTCCAAAGGACGGTGCCCAGCCCGAAGGGCGGTGCCCGTGCTGAGTCTGGTGCTATCGACAGATCAGCTTTGTTAGCGTTCCAACGCAGCGTAGCAGTGTCTCTTTGCCTTTGAGCAGATGCTCCTTCTCGTGTCCGAGCACCGCCAAG
>JBDRIT010000074.1:0-16540 GCA_043815665.1 Pseudomonadota bacterium | reverse complement strand
ACTGCGCGACGCTCTGCGCATTTGACTGCGAAAGTCCGCTTCTCCCCGCGGGAACTGGGCGATGATGCATCCGGTCCTTCGGTAGAGATCGAGGGCGCATCGGTACACATCCAGTTTGTGAAGGTCGTTCCGACGCCGTCGATCCATTGGCTCCTCCTCCTCTGTTTTTCCGTGACCGTGACCGTGACCGTGACCGTGACCGTGACCGTGACCGATGGATGGACGCGGCCACTATGGGTTTCGCTTTGGGCCCGCGTGGAGGAAGCAAACGCTACCCACGAAGATGTCACAAGAGCCTCAATTGTCTTCCCTCCCCCCCGGGGGGGAGGCGCCGAAGGCGGGAGGGGGCGAGCCGACACAACCCCGATCCTTCCCCGTGGGGAAGGTGGCCCCGGCGCAACGCGCCGGGGTCGGATGGGGCTGGTCCCCGTGCAGAGACTCCACGCGCGCCGGGGTCGGATGGGGCTGGTCCCCGTGCAGAGCAATCAGTCTTCTCTTCCTCTCCCGTCTTCCTTCGACGGATGGAACCATCGATACATCGCCGGCACCACGAAGAGGTTGAGGAGGGTCGTGAACAGAAGCCCCCCGAGGACCACTGCGGCCAGGGGTCGCTGGACGTCGGCGCCGGGGCCCGAGGCCAGGAGCATGGGGAGGAGGCCGAAGAAGGAGGTGAGCTTGGTCATGAGCAGGGGGCGCAGGCGGATCAGGCTCGCGTCCATGACGGCCTCGTCCACCGTCGCGCCGTCGGCTCGGCGACGATCGATGGTCGAGACCAGGATCGTCCCGTGCTGAACCGCCATCCCGAAGAGCGCGATGAGGCCCACGAGGACCGAGACGCTCACGTGGATGCCCAGGAGCCAGATCATGCCGATGCCACCCACCACGGAGAAGGGGAGGTTCAGGAGGACCAGCAGGGTGCTCCGGGTGGACCGGAGCGCGGCGAGCTGGAGGATGAGGATCAGGCCGAGGACCACGGGCAGGATCAAGGCCAGGCGGTTGGTGGCCCGCTGCTGGTTCTCGAAGTCCCCGCCGATGGACAGGGAGACCCCCGTGGGGAGGTCACGGCGCACCCGCGCGAGGCCCTCGTCGAGGTCCGCGACGAAGCTCCCGAGGTCGCGGCCGCGGACGTTGCACTCGACGTTCACCCGGCGCTTGAACCCCTCCCGGCCGATCTGGGCCGGCGGGCTGGACTCCACCACCGCGGCGACGTCTCCCAGGAGGACCCGCTCCCCGGTGGGGCCGACGAAGGGGATCCCCTCCATGGCCTCCTTGGTGTCCCGCCGGTGGAGCGGGAGCCGCAGCCGGACCGGGTAGCGGCGCTCGCCCCGGTACCAGGTCCCGACGGTGCGTCCGCCGATCCCGATCTCCACCAGCTCGTTCACGTCGCCGGTGTCCAGGCCGTAGGGGGCCAGGGCATCCCGATCCGGGATCACGTCGAGCTGGACCTTGCCCTTGATCCGCTGCACGGACACGTCCGCCGCGCCGGGAAGCTCCTTCATCACAGCGGCGACCTGCGCGGCGACCGCAGCGATCTCGTCCAGGTCCTCGCCGAAGACCTTCACGGCGACGCTGGCCTTCACTCCGCTGACCATGTGCTGGACGCGGTGCTCGATGGGCTGCCCCACCAACCCCGTCGCGCCGGGGATGTCCTCGATGATCCGGGCCACCTCCGCGGCGATCCGCTGCTGGTCAAACCCCTCTCGGCGGTCCTCCGGGGCCTGGAGCGTCAGGATCATCTCCAGGGTGTCGGGGCCGTGATCGTCGATGGCCACCTCGGGGCGCCCGGTGCGGGTCACCGCGCTCAGCACCTCCGGGATCTCCTCAAGGATCTGTCTTTCGAGCCAGGTCGCGATGGTGGTGCTCGACTCCAGGGAGGCGGTGGCGGCCCGGTTCACGATCACGGTCAGGGTGCCCTCCTGCAGCGCGGGCATGAACTCCGTCCCGAGCCCCGGCACCAGCGCGATCGCGCCGCCGAGGGAGCCGAGCGCGGCCAGGGCCACCAGGAGGCGCCAGCGGAGGCAGAGGCTCAGGAGCGGCCGATAGATCGCCAGGAGGAGGCGCTCGACGGGGTTGGGGCCTTCGCCGCCCCGTCCGGTGAAGGACGCGAGCCCCGGGATCACGCCCAGGGAGACCACCAGGGACGCGAGCATCGCGAAGGCGATGGCCGCGGCCATGGGTCGGAACATCTTCCCCTCGATGCCCTCGAGGCTGAACAAGGGCAGGAGGACCGCGACGATGACCAGGATCGAGAAGAAGACCGGACGGGCCACCTCCCCCAGGGCTGCGACCAGCCGCGCACGGCGGTCTCCCTCCCCCCGCGCCGCGCGCACCATGGCCTCGACGACCACGATCGCGCCGTCCCCGATCATCCCGATGGCGATCGCGAGCCCCCCCAGGGTCATGAGGTTCGCGGAGATGTCCGTCCACAGCATGGTCAGGAAGACCAGGGAGGCGGTGAGGGGGAGGGACAGGGCCACCACCAGCGCGGCCCGCAGGTTCCAGAGGAAGAGGAGGAGCACGAAGATCACCAGGGAGCCACCCAGGAGGAGGGCCTCGGAGACCGTCCCCACGGAGGCGTCTGTGAGGAGGGTCCGATCGTAGTACGGGAGGATGCGCACCCCGGCGGGCAGGCTGGGCGT
The DNA here is from genome assembly GCA_043815665.1 of Pseudomonadota bacterium. Lineage (GTDB taxonomy): Bacteria > Myxococcota_A > UBA9042 > CAIXZC01 > CAIXZC01 > CAZNWW01. The sequence goes on along the minus strand of JBDRIT010000074.1, from coordinate 13,901 downwards.
GAGATCTTCGATGGCGGTGTGGATGCGGCCCACGACGTCCCGGGCGTTGGCCCCCTGGAGGAGCATGACCACGCCCCCCACGGTCTCCCCCTCCCCGTTGCGGGTGATCGCGCCGAAGCGTGGGACATGACCGATCCGGACCTCGGCCACCTGGTGGAGGAAGACCGGGGTCCCGTCCACGGCCCCGAGCACCAGGCGGCGGATGTCCTCGGGATCCTTGTAGCGGCCCCGGCCGACCACGTACCGGCGCCACTCGCCGTCATCGATGAAGCCGCCGCCGACGTCGTCACCGGCACGGACGATCACGGCCTCCACGTCCTCGAGAGTGAACCCGTGGGCCACGAGGAGATCGGGATCCGGGAGGACCTCGATCTGGCGGACCTCACCGCCGAAGGAGTTGATCTCTGTGACCCCCTTCAGGCGAACGAGTTGGCGGGCGACGATCCAGTCCTGGAGATCCCGCAGATCCTTCAAGGGGATCTTCGGCCGCATCAGGGTCTTGTCGTCGTGGGGGCAGGTGCCCGGCTCCCCCTGCCATACCTCCGGGTGCTCGCTGCAGGTCCAGCCCACCTCGAGGGTGTACTGGAAGACCTCGCCGAGGCCGGAGATCTTGGGCCCCATCTCGGGGTCGACGCCCCGCGGGAGCTCCCCGCGCACGTGGTCGAGGCGCTGGGCGACCTCCTGGCGGGCGAGGTCGATGTCCTTGTCGTCCTCGAAGACCACGGTCACGAGGGCGAGGGAGTCCTTGGTGATGGAGCGCACCTCGGTGAACCCGGGCAGGCCCCCCATCGCGTCCTCGATGGGGATCGTGACCAGGCGCTCGATCCCCTCGGTGGAGAGGCCGTCGGACTGGGCGGCGATCTGCACCTGGACGCCGGTGACGTCCGGGAATGCGTCCACCGGCAATTCCTGCCAGGCGAGGACCCCGGCGAGGAGGATCCCCACGGCCAGGAGCACCGAGACCGCACGCTGCTTCAACATCGCGTCGAACATCTCGGACTCCTCGTCAGTGCGCGTGGGCGGTGCAGGCCGTGCCGACGTCGGACCAGCGCTGCTCGGCGTCGAGGGTGTGGGCGCCCCGGGAGGCGATGACCTCCCCGGGGGCCAGGCCCTCCCTGATCCAGGCCTGGTCACCCGCGATCTCCGACACCTGGACCGCGCGGCGCCCCCAGTCTCCACAGTCGGCCTTCACGAAGACCGTATCTCCGTCGCCGGACCGGACCAGGGACCGCCGCGGGACCACCAGGAGGGCGCGGTCCACGGGGATCCGGACCGTCGCCCGGACGAAGGCGCCCGGGCGGAGGCGCCCGTCGGGATCCGTGATGGTGATCCGCGCCCGGGTCGTCCGGGTGGCCCGGTCCGTGGTCGCCGCGACGTAGTCGAGGGAGCCGGGGAACGTCTCCCCGGGCCAGGTGCGTGAGTGCACGTCCGCAGCAAGGGGGAGCGTCGCCCCGGCGAGGCGAGCGAGGTCCCGATCGTAGACATCGCATTGGACCCAGAGGTGGGAGGGGTCTGCGACGGTGTACAGCAGGCTCCCCTCCTGCACGGACTGCCCCGCAGCGACGTGCTGCTCCAGGACGATCCCGGCGGCGGGGGCGCGGATCTCCCAGCAGCTGGAGCCCTCGCTGTCTCCCCGGGTGCAGGCCGCCGCGATGGAGTCGGGATCGACTCCGTAGTCTGCCAGCTTCCGGTGGGTCACCTCGAGGGTCGCGGTGGCCTCGGCTTCGAGCTTGGCCTCCTCGAGCTCATGGGTCTGCATCTCGAGGGCGATCTCCTCAACCACCGACCGGAAGGACGCCTCCGCCGTCGCGAGGTCCTCGCCGGCGCGGGTCTCCATGGTCGCCGCGTCCAGCCGGGCCTGCTGGACGAGCCCCTCGAGCCGGCTCCGCGCCACCGAGAGGTCCCGCTGTGCTCCGTCCATGCGGCGCCGGGGCGCCAGGCCGCCATCGGCCAGGTCCTTCTCCCGCTTGTAGACCGACCACGCCAGGCGCCGGTCCGCGTCGGCTTCGAGGAGCTTCGCGCCCATCTCGCCCGTCCGGAGGTCGTCCTTCGGCCGCCTCCGCTCCTCCCCGGCCAGTCCATGGGCCAGCTCCAACAGATCCGCTGCGGTGGAGCGGACGCGGTCCGCGTCGAGCTGCGCGGTCACCAGGCGGTTCCGTGCGGAGAGCAAGCGTCCCTTCCATGCGCCGACCACGAGGCCCGGGAGGGTGTCGGGCAGGAGGGTCCCGTCCCGGGCCTCCGCCACGGCCAGGAGGCTCACGAGGTTCGCATGGACCTCCTGGACCTGCTCCATGCGCTGCCGAGCGAGGGCCGCGTTGCGATGGGCCACGTCGTGGCGGAGCCGGATCGCCCCGAGATCCGCGGAGATCACCGTCCCGAGCAGGGCCCCGGCCTCCACCCGCGTGCCGGTGGTCACCTGGAGGTCGCGGATCCTGCCGTCCACCAGGGACAGGACGCGCACCGTCGCCTCTGGGGCGGTCTCCACCTCGCAGGCGAGCTGCAGGTCGAAGTAGCTGACCCCTTCGTCCACCTTGTGCTCGGCGATGAGCTCCCTGGCGATCCCCGGAGGCACGCTGATCTCGCCGGCGTGCGCCGCTTCGGCGCCGTGCTCGTGGCCCTCGTGGGCTTCGTCGTGTCCGGCTTCGGGCAGGGTTCCGTGGTCATGGCAACCGGTGATCCCGATCAGGAGCGCCAGCAGGATGGATCGCTTCATGGTGTCACCTCCGCATCGAGGAACTCCGGGATCCGTCCCAGGGCCTCGTCCAACGCGACCCGGGTGAGCGCGTGCTCGACCCGCAGCGCGATCTCTCGCTCCTGCAGCGCCAGCAGCTCCGTGCCGCTGGCTGCGACGTCCAGCAGGGTCAGCTCGCCCCCGGCGAAGGCGTCGTGGACCGTCCGCCAGACCTGACGGGAGGCCGGGAGCACGGAGCCCTGGAGGCGGGTCCATTCCCGGTGGAGCGAGGTCAGCCGGGCATGGAACCGCAGCACCTTCCCCCGAACCTCAGCGAGGACGGAGCGCCGCTCCAGTCGGGACCGTCGAAGCTGGGCGGCCGCGCGGGCGATGTCGCCCTGGTTTCGGTCGAAGGTCGGCAGGGGCAGCGAGACTCCCAGGAGCCAGCCGTGCTCGCCCAGGCCATTCGTCGTGATGTACCCCGCCTCCACGGTGACGTCCGGGGCACGGGCCGCCCGGGCGATGTCGCCCTCCGCCTCGGCGCGGTCGATCCGCCGCGCTGCGAGGCCCACGACCGGGGCCTGGGCCGCCGCGTCGAGGAGGTCCTCCAGGTCCGGGGGGAGGGCGGGCAGGGGGAGCACACCTGCGAGATCACGGACCTCCCCGGGCTCCCCGTTCCAGGCAAGGGGGAGCGCCATGAGGGCCTCGGAGAGGGCTCCGCCGGTACGCTCCACCCTGGCCTCGGCGAGGGCGACCGCCAGGTCCATGCGGTGCATCGCGCCGTCCCCGAGGTCCCCGCCCCGGATCCGCATCCCGGTCAGCTCCCGATCCCAGGATGCGACCTCCAGGGCACGCTCTGCGAGGCCCTGGAGGTACTTGTGACGGAGGACGTCCACGTAGGCCCGGGCGACCTCCGCCACCGCGCCTGCCTCCTGCGCATCGAGGGCCGCCTCGGCCACCTGGACTCCCCGGCGGGCGGCGGCCAGCGCCCGGGTCCGCTTGCCGCCGGTGAGGATCGTCTGTGCGATGGAGACCTTGGCCACGGAGGGCTTGTAGAGGGGACCACCGATTCCGCCCTCTTCGAGAGCGACCGCGAGGTCGGGGTTCGGATAGCGGTCTGCGTCCACGGTCTCCGCAGTGGCCACGGCGATCTCCGACGCGACGAGGCGCGTGGTCGGATTTCCTTCGTGAACGTGACGGCGCACCTCTGTCCAGGTCATCGCGCCGGGGCCCGTGTGGATGCGGAGCGGCGCATCGATGAACCCCGACCGGACGCCGGGCGCCGGGTCGGCAGCAAGCGCCGCCGGGGCGGAAAGCGCGGCGAGGGCCGCAGCGAGGATCATCCTCGAGAGCATGGTCGCCTCCCAGGAGTGGGCAAACAATGGAGCGTGTGTTCCGGAGCCGGGGTGGGGGAGGATCAGATCAGGAGGCGACCGAGGTGTTGGAGCGGGGCGCGGGCCGGAGCCGGGTCGCCCTCGGGATGGGAGACGACGAGGCCGGCGGAGGGCGCCGCCGTGCCAACGTGCGCCAGGGTGGCCAGGACGGGCGCGCCGTGGTCGTCCGCGGACCTCGACGGCGGGAGGAGGGTGTCGATGACGATGGAGACGTCGACGCACTGCGCGTCGTCGTGGGCATCGTCGCCGCAGCGGTGCTGCAGACCGTGGCCGTCGTCGGGCGCGTCCTCGGCGTGGTCTGCCGGTTGCTCGTGGCCCATGTGCTCGGCGGCGCCCATGACGTGAATCTCGCCGCAATCGTGGGAACAGAGGACCGGCGCGGGGGTCGTCACCAGATTGGTGAAGGCCAGGATGAAGCCCAGGGTAAGGGTCCGCGCTGCGAGGAGATGCACCCTCTGCCTCCGAGGAGTATTCCAGGCTACGAGTCTATCGGTCTGGTGGAGAAACACAAGGGTGCCACGCCGGAAATGAGACGGTGCTTGTTAGTGGGCGCGCTTCCATCCACAATCAGGGGCTCGGGGCGACAGTGCCCGGCGAACGAGAGGCATGGGATGATGGAGACCGGATTGATCCGAATCGGCGTCTTTGTGGACGGCGGGACCTTCCAGCAGATCGACACCCATTACCGGGACCACCATCCCCGGGCGTCGGGCATCCGCCCCGGCGGCCTGGTGGACTGGTGTCGGGACCACGTGGCCCGGCGCACCGGCCGGGACCTGGGACTCTGTCGGGTCGCTGAGGCGTGGTGCTTCACCAGCGCCGGCGGAGACGGTCCCAACGAGCGGGTCCCCTTTGACAGGCTCAGGGCCGGCTTCCGGCGGGACGGCTTCGTGACCCTGGACGTGGGCGGCGGCCTCCGGGGCGCCGAAGTCGCGCTCTCCGTCGAGGCCCTCCATCGCACGATGCTCGGCCTTGACGTGGTCATCCTCGTGGTCAGCTCCACTGCCTACGTCCCGCTGGTGCGAAAGCTGGCCGCGGCGGGCGCCGTGGTCCTGATCCCGGGGTTCCAGCTCCTGGTGCCCGACCGCAAGGGCGATGTCCGGCGGCAGTGGACCTCGCCGGCCCTCCTGGAGGAGGCGGCATGGCCCGTGGTGCTGAGTCGGGTCATCGACCAGGCCGAGGATCGGGATCCCCTGGTCCGGGGGCTCTTCATCACCGGGCCCAGGACCCGGGAGGCGGAGCCCCGACAGGCGGAGCGCGTCTCCCAGGGAGAGATGCGGGAGACGAGGGCAGCGGAGGCGCCCCCGCTGGAGGAGGCCCCCGAGGGCCGCCTGTCCGGGCGGGTCGCGGACCTCCGCGAGCGCATGGGCTTCATCGTCGAGGACTGGAACGGCAAGCGCCTGTTCTTCCACTTCAGCGCCGTCGCCGAGGGCGGGTTCCTCGACCTGGAGGTCGGAGATCGGGTGGAGTACGACCGCGGCCTCGACCCCAGGAACCGCCCCGCCGCGACAGCGGTGGCGAAGGTGGGGGGGGTCGAGGAGACAGAGCCCGCACTCGAGCCCGAGCCCGAGTCCGCGGCGAGGCCCATCATCGGTACGCCCACGGAGCCGAACCTCGCCGCCGTGACCCAGGACACCGAGCCAGCCATGGAGGCGGTCGGAAATCGGGGCGTGGACGCCCCTCCCACGGTCGAGCAGGAGCAGGAGCAGGAGCAGGAGAACGAGCACGAGCACGGGTCCGAGTCCTGACATGGAGGACCTCGGCACGGCACCGTCCACGGATCTCTTCCTCGCACTGACCCCGGAGCGCGTCATCGACGCTGTCGAGGCCGCGGGGCTTCGTTGCGATCCCGCGTGCTACCCCCTCAACTCCTTCGAGAACCGCGTCTACGACGTGGCCCTGGAGGGAGGCGGGCGGGTGGTGGCCAAGTTCTACCGACCGGGGCGCTGGTCCGAGGCGCAGATCCTGGAGGAGCACCGGTTCATGGAGGACCTGGACGAGGCGGAGGTCCCGGTGTGTCGGCACCGCTCCTTCCCCGACGGCACCTCGCTCAAGCGGACCGAGGGCATCTGGTACTGCTTGTACGATCGCTACCCGGGCCGGGCGCCCCAGGAGCTGGATCACGAGACCGCCGAGCGCGTGGGCATGATGGCTGCGCGGATCCACAACGTGGGTGCGGCCGGGGACGCCCCCCACCGTCACCATCTGAACGGGGAGACCTACGTCGGCGGCAATCTGGACTGGATGTTGGATCACGGGACGATCCCCGCACCGTTCAGGGATCGGTACGCAGCGGCCGCGGACGAGATCGCCGACGGGGCGGACCGCCTCCTCGAGGGAGTGGAGATCCACCGGATCCACGGCGATTTCCACCTGGGCAACCTCCTCGTCCGGGACGGGATCTTCAATGTCCTGGACTTCGACGACATGGTGCTGGGCCCTGCGGTGCAGGATCTCTGGCTCGTCCTGCCCGGACGGGATGATCACACCCGGCGCCTCCGGGAGTCCTTCCTCGAGGGCTATGAGCAGTTCCGGCCCTTCCCCCGGGCCTCCCTGGCCCTGGTGGAGCCGCTCCGGGGACTGCGCCTGATCCACTACGCCGCCTGGCTGGCGCGGCGGTGGCACGATCCGGTCTTCCCCTCGACCTGGCCCCACTTCGGGACCGAGGACTACTGGTCCGAGGAGACCAGGGAGCTCGAGGACATCGTCCGCATGATCCGCACGGACGACCCCAACGCCGCTCCTTCGGGGCCTGAGGAGGAGGTCCTCACCAACAAGGATTACTTCTTCGATTGGGAAGGGTAGGCACCTCCGCTCTGGATTATTTTGCAGCGACGCATTATCGTAGCGTCGCCGGCTGAGTTGTCCGGGAGGTTCCGGCGTGACGACTGCGATGATGACACCCCCGATGACTGCGGCCGCGTTCACCTTCGTGCTGGAAGACCTCCGGGAGTTTCTCAACACCGTCCAGCGGCCGCGGCTCGCAGATGCGCAGTGGGTGCGCGCAGCCCAGGAGCGCAGCCAGGAGCTCCTGGTGCGCTTCGCCGACGTCCGACAGGCCTTCTCGACCCGCAGCCAGGAGCTGTCCGGTGCCATCGAAGAGCTGGTCGAGGGGCTCCGGGAGTGGTCCAGCGAGTTCGTCGACCGTCCCCCCAGGCGGCGGCTCCAGCGCATGACGGAGCGACTGTCCTACCGCTACGAGGCCCTGGTTCGGGAAGCTCGGGAGTGGATGGACGAGGCCATGCTGCCCATGGCTTTGCCGATCAACCTCAAGCCGACCAACTACGTGCGGAACCTGTTCCACGTGTCGATGGGGGCCATCGCCATCTTCTGCTACGAGGTCCTGTTCTCCTGGTTGACCTGCGTCTGGATCATCGCCGGGATCGGCCTGGCCGCGGTCGTCCTCGAGTCGACCCGGCGTTCCAGCGCGCGGTGGAACGCATTCCTGGTCCAGCGGGTGTTCGGTGCGATCTCCCGGCCCCGGGAGATGTACCGGATCAACGGCGCCACCTGGTACACCTTTGCGATCCTCGCGGCGCTCCTGGCCTTTCCCATGCGCGCCACGGAGCTGGGCGTCATCATCCTGGCCCTCGCAGACCCCGCCGCCGCCCTGGCGGGCAAGCGCTGGGGACGTCGCAGGATCTGGCGGGACAAGAGCTTCGTGGGCGCAGCCGCGTTCCTCGCGGTTGCCTGGGTCATCGGCGTCGTGTTCTCGATGATCATCCCCGAGGGACCCGTCGGGTTCGATCGCCTGATCATGGCCACCGTGGTTGCCCTGGTGGGCGTCGTGGCGGAGGTGTTCACCGAGCGCATCGACGACAACTTCACCATCCCGATGCTCTGCGCCGGCGTCGCGTCGTTCTGGTTCCTGGCGGGCTAGGAGCGTGTTGCGCATTGCTTCTCCTGCTGCGAATCCGCCATGCACGCCATCTGCGCCCTACGAGATCTGCGCACATACCACCAGTATGCACCCAGATCTTGTAGGCCCCATCTGGTACCCCTGGCGACTTCTCGCTGCGGAGCCCAATGCGCAACACGCTCCTAGAGATTCAGCGTCCTGAGCTTCCACTTCCCTGTCTTGTCACGCTCGATGATGAACATGCCCTCGCGCATGGAATCCATCTGGTTCCGTAGGGTTATGTAGACTTTCTTAGTGGAACGGTTGATCTTGTTTGGGTGTGGGTTCATCTTCTGCACCCAGCCCTTGAGGGTGTCGAGATCGTTGGCCAGGTAGTTGTGCGCCTGGCCGGTGAGGTTGGACCACTCCTTGTCCGCGAGAGCCCCGGCGCCTTCCTTCGAGGCCTTCCGGCCGGGGAGCACCCAGCGGTCGTAGGTCTTGCGGGCGTCGTCGCTGTCGTCGATCCCGGCCCTGAGGAGCTCGAACACCACCTCGAGGGCGGTGCCGTCCTCTCCTTCACTGAAGGCGAAGGGGTAGATGTCCCCCGCGTCGCCGGCGGTCGCTGACCCGGCTCCCAGCAGCATGGCGACGATGAAGGCTGCGAAACGGTACCCCATGGTGATCCTCCCGGAGACGCTGATCGCGGTCAAGCCAGAAGATTAGAGAACTCGCGCCCCGACATCAAGGGGGAGGCGTGATAGAATTCCGGATCCTGGAGGTGAGGGCATGGCGACATCGCCGTCGGAGCCGGGAATGGTGATGGCGTCCACCCCCCACGTCCTCGGCCTCACCCCCGAGGACCTGGCCCGGTTCCTCCGGGGACGGGGCATGGAGGTGCGGCCCCAGGAGGCGCGGCGGATCCTGGCCCACCGGATCTCCCTGGGCCGGCCGGGTTACCCCAGGCGCCCCAGGGTCCGTCGGGTCGTCGAGGAGGCCTGTGAGGCCAACCTGCGGCACGATCCCCTCCGGATCATCGAGCGCACGGAGGATCCGTCGGACGGCTTCCTGCGCTACCTCCTGGAGGCCCCGGACGGGGCCCTCTTCGAGGCGGTGCGGATCCCCCTGGAGAGGCCCGGCGCCTTCTCGGTCTGCCTCTCCAGCCAGGTGGGCTGCGCGATGGGCTGCGCGTTCTGCGCCACGGGACGTATGGGGCTGACCCGGAGCCTGGAGGCCTGGGAGATGGTGGCGGCCTTCTGCGTGGTCCGTGACGAGGCCCCGGGCAGGGTCAGCGGCGCGGTCTTCCAGGGGCAGGGGGAGCCGCTCCTCAACGAGGAGGCCGTCCTCCAGGCCGCACATATCCTCGGCGATCCCTGCGGTGGTCGGATCCGCCGGGAGGCCGTGAGCATCTCCACCGTGGGCGTGGTCCCCGCGATCCGACGGTACAGCGCGGCGGGGCATCCCTACCGGCTGATCGTATCCCTGACCTCCGCGGTCCCGGAACGTCGGGAGCACCTCCTGCCGGTGGCGACGCGATGGTCACTGGAGGAACTGGCGGCGGCGGTTCGGGAGTACGCCGAGGCGATCCGGGACCGGGTCACCGTGGCGTGGGTGGTCCTGGGCGGGGTCAATACCGGGCGGGACGAGGTGGAGGCCCTGGGGCGGCTCTTCGCCGGGGTCCCCCTCCGGATCAACCTCATCGACGTGAACGATCCCCGCCCCGATGGCTTCCGGAGGGCCACCGAGGAGGAGCTTCGGTGGTTCCGGGACGGTCTCACCGAGGTCCTCGGCGTCCCAGTGGTCCGGCGCTACTCCGGCGGCATCGGCGCCAACGCCGCCTGCGGGATGCTCGCCAGCGTCCGTCAGCCGTGAACGCGACTGGTCAAACCAATGCACTGTCTGCTAGATTCTCCGGAGGTTTGGGAGGGTCTTGACAGCCGGGGAGGGCAGATGCTGCGTTTCGTCCTGTTCACGATGTTCATCCTGTCCCTGGTCGCATGCAACGCCGTCGAGCGCTCGAAGTCCAACATCAAGGCGGAAGGCCCGGAGGATGCCGGAGACGTGGAGGACGACGCCTCCTCGCCCGTCGATGTCTCTTCGGACCTCTTCGTCGAGGATTGGGCCCCGGACCGGCTTTCCCCCGACGTCCTGCCCCTGGACACCGTCGAGGACGCGCCGCCCATCGGCCCCCCCTTCCGGGTCTCCGAGAACTACTCGGTCCGGGAGAGCGTCGAGCAGATCCAGATCTGGGGCTACGCGCCGGACGTCCCCTTCGAGGCCGTCGACGCGGACGGCGCGGTGATCGCCGCGGGGGTCACCGACTACCAGGGCTCCCTCATTCTGCGGCTGCTGCCGCCTGGGGCGGGCGACGCGGTCCGTCCCGTGGACGATCCCGACGACTACACCGGTCCCCTCACGATCCTCTCCATCGAGGGGAGTCTCCCCGACGAGACCTTCTACGGGTCCCAGACCCTGGAGCCGGGGTTCGGGTACCTGGTCACCCGGGACGGGACGCCCCTCTCGATCTTCGTCTCCCTGCCGGGTCCCCCGGAAGACGGGCCCTATCCCACGGTGGTGAACTACTCCGGGTACAGTCCCTCCCGCCCCGGTCAGTCCCTCGGCGGGATCGCCGAGGGCTTCTGCGGGTTGTACCCCGTCCTCTGCGACGCCCCGGATGCGCCGGCCGCGCTCATCGCGACGGTGCTGGGCTTCGCGTCGGTGGGGGTGAACCTGCGGGGCACGGGGTGCTCCGGAGGGGCCTACGACTACTTCGAGCCTCTCCAGATCATGGACGGCTACGACGTCATCGAGATCGTCGCTCGACAGGACTGGGTCAAGCACCACCACGTCGGCATGGTTGGCCTCTCCTTTCCCGGGATCGCTCAGCTCTTCACGGCGAAGGGCAAGCCTCCGAGCCTCGCGGCGATCGCGCCCATGTCCGTCATCGGCAACACCACCACGACCATGGTCCCCGGGGGGATCTACAACATCGGCTTCGCCATGGAGTGGATCGAGATGGTCCTCGACAAGGCCGATCCCTATGCCCACGGATGGATCCAGGACGTCGTGGACGGCGGCGACGCCCTCTGTGCGGAGAACCAGCTCCTCCACAGCCAGAAGCTCGACGTGATCCAGAAGGCCTATGACAACCCCTTCTACACCGACGAGGTGGCCAAGCCCCTGGACCCCCACGAGTTCGTCCACGTCATCGACGTGCCGGTCTTCCTGGTCGGCCAGCTCCAGGACGAGCAGACCGGGCCCCACTTCCCGATCCTCTTCGACAACTTCACCGCGGCCCCCATGCGGCGGTTCACCCTGTCGAACGGGGTCCACCCCGACGGCTTCTCTCCCCAGATCCTCGCAGAGTGGTTCAACTTCCTCTCGTTCTACGTGGACCAGGAGATCCCCGTCGTCGCGGACGACTTCTACTTCATGGTCCCCGTCTTCATGCAGAGCGTCTTCGGGACGAGCATCGACCTGCCGCTGGCGCGCTTCGCCGACTACACGGACTTCGACACCGCCATCGCGGACTACGAGGCCGAGCCGGATCTTCGGGTGATCTTCGAGAACGGTGCCCACCCCGACGTCGCCCCGGGCGCGCCCCAGGGGACCTTCGATGCCCAGTTCGACGCCTGGCCGATCCCGGGCACCGAGGTGAGCCGCTGGTACTTCCACCCCGGCGGCGTCCTCGCACAGGACATGCCGGGGCCCGAGGACGGTGCCTCGGTCTGGGAGCACGACCCGGATGCGGGGGATCGGACCACCCTGGCCTCGGGCGGGGTGGACGGCCTCCAGCCGAACTGGGACTGGCGCCAGCCGGATCCCGGCAAGGCCCTGAGCTTCGTGACCGCGCCCCTCGCGGAGGACATGGTCCTCATCGGGCATGGGAGCGTGGATCTCTGGCTCCGCTCCGATGCGGAGGACGCGGACATCGAGGTGGCGATCACCGAGGTCCGGCCCGACGCCATGGAGTCCTACGTCCAGGTCGGCTGGCTGCGGGCCAGCCACCGGGTCCTCCGGGACGAGGCCACGGAGCTGCGCCCCTCGGTGAGCCACTACAAGGAGGATGTCCATCCCCTGGTCCCTGACGAGTGGAACCTCGTCCGGGTCGAGATGATGCCCATGTCCCACATCTTCCGGGCGGGCTCTCGAATCCGGATCCTCGTGGACACCCCCGGGGACAGCATGGCCCGGTGGCGGTATCTCCTGCTGGACTACGAGACCCCGCCCCACAACGTGGTGTCCCACGACGCAGCCTTCCCCTCCAGCGTCGCCCTGCCCCTGGTGCCGGGGGTGGAGATCCCCACGGAGCTCCCGCCCTGCGAGTCCCTGCGCGGCCAGCCCTGTCGGGAGGTTCTGCCCTACGAGAACCTGTCCTTGGAGGAATAGGCGTCGCCAGGGATCGGGGGTTCGGAGAACACGGGGCGATCACGGCCCGCCAGGATCATGATGCCCAGGGACGAGAGGACCAGGAGGCCCGCGCCCCCCAGCGCGGCGGCCGGCGGCCACTCGGCCCAGAAGACCCACCCCGCCAGCAGGCCCAGGAGCACCGCGGCGAAGATGAAGGGGCTGACCACCGCAGCCTCTCCCTTCCGATAGGCCCAGGTGAGGCAGAGCTGGCCGGACAGGCTCAGGATGCCCTGGAGGAGGATCAGGAGGGCCTCGAGGGGGGACGGCGTCACCCACCCGGCGACGAGCATGAGGGGCAGCCCAAGGATCATGACGAACCCCGAGAACCACTGGACGATGGTCTCCGGCCGGTCCGTGGTGCGGAGCTTCCGCACCCAGGTGTAGGCCAGGGCCGAAGCCAGCGCGGAGGCGAAGCCGATGGCCGCGTGGATGTTCAGGCCCCGGAGGTCCGGGGAGACGATGAAGACGGCCCCCAGGAAGCCCAGCAGGACCAGGGGCGGCACCGCCCGGTGGGGCCGCTCCCGCAGCACGAGGAACGCGAAGAGCCCGACGAAGATCGGAGACGACTGGTTGAGCGCGGACGCCAGGCCGAGCTCCACGTGGGTGACCGCCCAGATGTACATCACGAGCCCGGCGAAGCCGAGGGAGGCACGGATCAGGAGGTCCCTCCGGGCGACAGCGCGGGGGCTGCCGCCGGAGCGGACACGAAGCCAGAGCGCCAGCAGGGCCCACGCGATGGCTCCCCGGAAGAACACGATCTCGAAGAGGGGGATCCGCGGCGTGACGACCTTGACCAGGGCGCTGAACGCGGCGAAGGACACCGCTGCCCCCACCATGAAGCCGATCCCCTGCAGGTTGTCCTTCGCCTGGCCCACCGGCACCTCCGAAGAAGAGACGATACGCCTGCCCTCAGCCCCCTGGCAAGTCCTTGCCACCAGCGCAGGGGTGACGATCATCCCGACCCTGGGAGGAGGTGACGTCGATGACGGTGACGGTCTATGGGCTCCCGACCTGCGGGATGGTGAAGAAGGCCCGGAAGTGGCTCGAGGAGCGGGGCACGGAGTACGCCTGGGTGGATCTGCGCGAGGCGGCGCCGGAGCGGGCGCGCCTCGCCGCGTGGTTGGACGCGTTCGGCTGGCAGCCCATGCCCAACACCAGCGGCGGGTCCTTCCGGGCCCTCGGGGAGGGCAAGAAGGTCTGGAGAGATGCGGAGTGGCTCGACGCCTTCGCCGCGGACGCGATGCTCCTCAAGCGCCCCATCATCGAGATCGACGGCGCCCCGGCGCTCGTAGGCTTCAACGAGCCCGCCTACGCCGCCCGCATCGGAGCTTGACCCCTCGAAACCTGTGGGAGGCCCTTCAGGGCCGACTCATCTCTCCCTGTGGGAGGCCCTTCAGGGCCGACTCTTCTCCCCCTGTGGGAGGCCCTTCAGGGCCGACTCTTCTCCCCCTGTGGGAGGCCCTTCAGGGCCGACTCTTCTCTCCCTGTGGGAGGCCCTTCAGGGCCGACTCTTCTCGCCCTGTGGGAGGCCCTTCAGGGCCGACTCTTCTCCCCCTGTGGGAGGCCCTTCAGGGCCGACTCTTCTCCCCCT
>JBDRIT010000073.1:0-12204 GCA_043815665.1 Pseudomonadota bacterium | reverse complement strand
TCGGTAGAGATCGAGGGCGCATCGGTACACATCCAGTTTGTGAAGGTCGTTCCGACGCCGTCTATCCATTGGCTCCTCCTCCTCTGTTTTTCCGTGACCGTGACCGTGACCGTGACCGATGGATGGACGCGGCCACTATGGGTTTCGCTTTGGGCCCGCGTGGAGGAAGCAAATGCTACCCACGAAGATGTCACAAGAGCCGGAAAAGGCCTCCCACAAAGAGATTTCTGGCCCTGGCGCCGTTGCGCCGTTGCGCGGGTCGATGGTAGAGTCTCGGGAGTTCTGGACGTCAGCTGTAGACCGATTCGAGGACCCCATGCCGAAACCCGCTGGAATCGTCTCGTTGCGCATCGCCTCCCTGCTGTTGATCGTCGTTGCCGTCTCCGGGGTGATCCCCCCCGCTGCTGCGGGGGAGGGCAAGCTGCCGAAGTGGGTCGAGCTGGACCTGGAGTACCAGGTCCGTACGCTGTACATCGATCCCATGGAGCTGAGCGGCACCACCGTGCGGGACGTGAACTACACGATCCAGCGGCTCCGGCTCGAGGGCGGCTTCAAGGTCCCGGACGTGGTTCGCCTGGTGACCCAGGTCGACCTCCTCAGCGGCGTCCTCTTCGGCGACAACGGGGACTACGGCGGCTCTCCGCAGCCCACCCAGGGCCTTGCGCTCACCTCCCGGTGGCCCAACACCGCCGGCTGGCGCGTCGGCCTGGTGGGGGACAACGCGGACCCCTTCGATCCCGACAGCTATGGCATGGTCCTCACCGAGGTGAACCCGATCCAGATCAACCGGATCTACGGCGAGGCCATGCTCCCCTTCGGCCTCCTCCGGGTGGGCCGCCAGCCGATCACCGACGGCGCAGGGATCAACCTCCACGACGGCGGGCGCCACAACCGCTGGGGGGTGTCGCAGTACTCCTCCTCCGCGGATCGCTTCCTCTTCGCCACGAAGATCTCCGAGGCCTACCGCATGATCCGGCAGGGCGCCGATTACGTCCCGGATCGCTCCATGGACGACGGGGTCTTCATCGGCGTGGCCTATGACATGGTGGTCCAGGACGACCTCACCATCGGGGCGGACGACCTCCATCAGGTCGCCGGCTCGGTGATCTGGAAGGCCAACGACATGGATTGGTTCGGCTGGGACTGGGATCACCTCCTCTTCCAGGTCACCGTGGGCGGGCGCTTCGGGGACGAGTTCGACACCCGGGTCCTCTCCATCCCGGCCGTCCTGGACTTCGCGGTGGGCCGCTGGGCCTTCCGCGGGGAGTTCGCCACGATCTTCGGGAACACCCGGGAGGTCAGCGAGGGGATGCAGGCCCTGCGGGAGAGCGACGCGGCGAAGTGGATCGTTCGTGACCAGGACATCCTCGGGTTCGGTGCCCGAGCGGTGCTGGACGCAACCTTCGGTCCGGTCATGACGACCCTGGAGTTCGACTACGCCAGCGGAGACTCTGATCCCCGGGACGAGACCGCCTTCACCAGCTTCAGCTTTTCCCGGGACCGGAACGTGGGCCTCCTGCTCTTCGAGCACATCCTCGCGTTCGAGACGGCGCGCTCCGCGGCGGTGGGGATCGAGAACCTGGCCAACATCGGCGCAGCGTCCTTCCCCCTCACGGAGCTGTCCAGCGACGGGCGGTTCCAGAACGGCATCGTCCTGTTCCCCCAGGTCCTCTACAAGCCCTGGGATCTCCTGGGCATCCGCTTCGGATCCATGTTTGCCTGGAGCGCCTCGCCCGTGGTGGATCCGATCATGAGCCTCCTCAACGAGGACGGAGACCGCATCGACGACGATCTGGTCAACTGGCACGGGGGCAAGCCCGGGCGGTATTACGGGACGGAGCTGGACCTCCAGGTGGAGTTCGACTGGAAGGGCCACTTCCTCTGGACCGTGGAGGGCGCAGTCCTCTTTCCCGGTGACGCGCTCCATGACGAGTCCGGAGACGCGGTCCCCAGCTTCCTGGTCGAGAACCGCTTCACCTTCTTGTTCTGAAGGGGATCAGCATGAGACACCTCGCTCTGGCCTTCGTCCTGGCCGCTCTCTTCGGCGGCTGCCGCTATGACCCGCCCCCGGAGGTCACCCTGGTGATCCCGGCGACCAACGCCTTCGTCAAGGGGGAGCTGATCCGCCTCGAGTTCTCGGAGCCCGTGAAGTCCGCCTCCCTCGAGATCCGGGTCTGGCCCGGAAACAAGAGCTACTACGACCCCGAGGGGGAGCTGCTCCCCGGGTACGG
Source organism: Pseudomonadota bacterium (assembly GCA_043815665.1). Taxonomy (GTDB): domain Bacteria; phylum Myxococcota_A; class UBA9042; order CAIXZC01; family CAIXZC01; genus CAZNWW01. The sequence goes on along the minus strand of JBDRIT010000073.1, from coordinate 9,973 downwards.
CGCGATCCTCGAGATCTGCACCCCCGTGTCGAGCCCCTGCGGCGATGGTGCGGTCCGGCTGACCCTGGACCCGGGGCGTGACGCGGCCTCCATCAAGCTCATCGCCGAGGACGCGCTCGGCCCCTTCGGCGATCCCCTGCGCCTGGAGGTGACGGGCGCGCTCGAGGACGACGCCGGCAACCGCCGGGGGGTCTCGACCTTCTACGACTTCCAGATCATCGAGGAGCGCTGGGACCCCTACGCGGACGTCGTCGAGCCCGGGGACGCCGGGGACGTCGGAGACGTCGGAGACGTGCACGTCGAGCCCCTCGGGGTCACGGAGGGGTTCCACCTCTTCCACGCGGAGTTCACCAGCCCGATCAAGCTGCCCCAGCAGTTCTACTCCGAGGTGGCCATCGACCAGCTCTCCGGCTCCTTCATCTGGGTCATGATGGACGCGGATCCCCTCCCCGACGCGCCCAAGAACACCGACGATCCGGCGCTCCTCCTGCCGGACTACGGGGACGAGAGCTTCATCTTCACGGTTCGCGGCAAGATCAAACGGGACGCGGAGGACCCCGCTGAGCTCGTGTTCGACACCGAGGCCTTCACCCTGGCCCAGCAGATCGGCATGATCTACTTCGAGCTCCAGGGCATGGTGATGCACGGGCGGATCACCGTGGAGGACGGCCGCTCCCGGTGGGACGGCACCATGGCCGTGGCCGGGATCTTCCTGCAGGTCACCGGCCAGGAGGGCACGACCTACGAGGCGGAGCAGGCCAACTTCCAGATCTTCGAGCTCCTCGAGGACGAGATCCCCGACGACATCCCTACGGTCTGTGAGGATGACCCCTGCATCCACATGGGCGGCAAGTGCGATCTTCTCCCGGACATCGACTGGCCACCGGAGTCGGTCTGCAGCGACTGACCCCCCGGCCCCTCCCCTCCGAAGATCTGTTTGCATTCCACCCGCGCGTGGCGGATCATGAACCTACGAAGCATGTGAATCGTCGTGAAGAAGATATGAGCGAAAAGAAACCCACGTCGTTCCCGGGTGAACGAACCGCCGAGGATGCGCTCCGGGAGAGCGAGGACCGCTACCGGTTCCTCGTGGAGAGCGCGCCCATGGGCATCGTGGTCCACACCGAAGACGGCATCGTCTTCGCGAACCCGCAGGCCGTGAGGATCTGCGGCTACGACAGCCCGGCGGAGATCCTCGGGAGGCCGGTGATCGAGTTCGTCCACCCGGACGACCGGGCCGTGGCCGCAGAGCGCATGCGGCAGATCCTCGAGAAGCGCTTCGTCCAGACGACCATCGAAGAGCGCTTCCTCCGCAAGGATGGGTCCACGGTCCACGTGGCCGTGATCGGCGGCTCCGTGAACTGGGAGGGCCGGCCCGCCTCCCAGGTGGTCTTCCACGACATCACCGAGCGCAAGCAGGCCGAGCAGGTGGTCCTGGAGCAGCGCACCCTGCTCAGCGCGGTCACGGAGCCGGCGAAAGACTCCATCTTCGCGAAGGGTCTGGACCGTCGGTACACGTACTGCAACCCTGCGATGGAGCAGCTGCTCGGCCTCCCCGCCGAGGCGATCCTCGGCAAGACGCCCGTGGAGCTGCTCGGCGCGGAGAACGCGGCGATCATCGATCCACTGGATCAGCGGAACCTGGCCGGCGACGTCGTGGACGAGATCCACAGCCTGTCGTTGCCCGACGGGGTCCACGAGTTCCACGTGGTCCAGGTCCCGATCCGCTGCGCGACGGGCGAGGTCACCGGGATCAGCGGCATCGTCCGCGACGTCACCGAGAAGAAGCGCCTGGAGAGATCCCTCATCGAGAAGGACCTCCGGTACCGCACGGCCACGGCCGCGGGGCGCGTCGGCGTCTGGGAGCTCTACCCGGAGGACATGCGGCTCCTGAGCGACGGTAGCCTCCAGGCCCTCCTCGGCTACGAGGTCCAGGACCGCGGCCCGGCCCCCCTGGAGCACTGGGAGGAGACGATCCCGAAGGGGCACCGCGCCCGGGTCTTCGACGCGATCAAGGAGATCGTCGAGGGGCGAACCCAGGAGCTGAGCGTCGAATACCAGAGCCGGCGCAAGGACGGGACCCGCACCTGGGTGCTCTCCAAGGGGCGGCCGGTCCTCGGTCCGGACGGGCAACTGGTGCGGCCCCTCCGGATCTTCGGGACCACCATGGACATCTCGGAGACCCACGAGCTCCAGGAGCAGCTGCAGCAGGCCCAGAAGATGGAGGCCATCGGCCGCCTCGCCGGCGGCATCGCCCACGACTTCAACAACCTCCTCACGGGCATCCTCGGGAACGCGTCCCTCGCGCTGGGGCGCGTGGGCGACAAGAGCCCGGCCCAGAAGAACATCCAGGACGTGATCTATGCATCCCGGCGCGCCGCGGAGCTGACCCAGCAGCTCCTGGCCTTCTCCCGGCGGCAGATGCTGGACCCCAAGGTCATCTCGCTCAACGACCGGGTGGAGCGCTTCCGGCAGATGGTCGATCGCCTCGTGGGGGAGCAGATCACCGTGAAGCTCAAGCTGGGCAAGCGGGTCGGCACCATACGGGCCGATCCCGGACAGATCGAGCAGATCCTGGCCAACCTCGTGGTGAACGCCCGGGACGCGATGATGCCCGGCGGCGGGACCCTGACCCTCAAGACCACCGAGGTCCGGGTCTCCAAGGATGAGGTCTCCCTCTACCCTGGCTGCACCCCCGGGAACTACGCCGTTCTCTCCGTGCGGGACACCGGGCATGGCATGGACGAGGAGACCCGCAGCCGGATCTTCGAGCCCTTCTTCACGACCAAGCCCGTGGGCGAGGGCACCGGCCTGGGGCTCTCCACGGTATACGGCATCGCCCGGCAGCACGAGGGGTTCATCGAGGTCCGCTCCACCTCGGGCGAGGGCTCGGTCTTCGAGGTCTACCTGCCCCGGGCCAGCGAAGCCCCCGAGGAGGAGGCCGAGGAGTGGTCCACGGAGCGGACCCCGGGTCAGGGAGAGACGGTCCTGGTGGTGGAGGACGAGGAGATGGTCCGGGAGCTCCTCCAGGAGACCCTGCTCATCGCCGGGTACGTCGTTCACCTGGCAGCGAACGCCGAGGAGGCCCTGGGCATCATGGAGGCGGAGACGAAGGCCTTCGATCTCCTCGTCACCGACGTGGTGATGCCCGGGCGCCAGGGGGGGGAGCTCGCTCGCGAGACGCGGCGCCGCTACCCCGAGATCAAGGTCCTGTTCGTGTCGGGATACACGGAAGACATCATCGTACGTCAGGGCGGGCTGGGACCGGGCGCAAGGTTCGTCCGAAAGCCCTTCACGCCCATGGAGCTCCAGGTCGTCGTCCGGGAGCTCCTTGACAGCTGACCCTGCGGGGTCGTGAAACTGAGGAGAAGATCATGAAGAGGTCCATCATCTCTGCCGGGAGCGCCACGCACTCACTCGTCCTGGTCCTGGTCGCCCTGGTCGGACTGGCCGTCGGGTGCAACGGCGGCAGCGCCGTGTCGGTGCCCACCTTCGACATCGGGGGTGGTGAGGACACCGCGACCGACGACAACGGTGGCGGCGGGGATCTCGGCGTTGACGGGACCCCGGAAGATGGCGGATCGTCCATGGACCTTCCGGACATCGGCGGCGCCTGTCACCCCGGGGACGGGTGCTTCCTCGATCCTTGCGACGAGAACGCAGACTGCATCTCCTCCCTCTGCGTGACCCACATGGGGGACCAGGTCTGCACCCAGGAGTGCGTCGAGGAGTGCCCCGACGGGTGGACCTGCCAGCAGGTCAACGTCGGGCCCGACGTGATGTTCGCGTGCGTGTCCAACTTCCCGTTCCTCTGCATGCCCTGCCACCAGGATCTGGACTGCACCGCGACCTGGGGCGGCCAGTCCGTCTGCGTGGACTATGGCGAGGTGGGGCGGTTCTGCGGAGGGACCTGCGCGGATGCGACCCCCTGTCCGAAGGGGTTCGCCTGCCAGCAGTCCTCCGGCACCGGCGGCGGGGCCTCCCTCCAGTGCGTGCCCGAGGCCGGCGAGTGCGCATGCTCCAAGACCTCGATGAAGCTCGGGCTGAGCACGACCTGCTCCGTGGTCAACGGGGACGGCGCCTGCGAGGGGCTTCGGGTCTGCACCGACGACGGCCTCACGGATTGCGACGCGGACACCCCGGCCGTGGAGGTCTGTGACGGCGTGGACAACGACTGCGACGGCGTGGTGGACGGCGTCTCGGTTTGCGACGACGGCAACCCCTGCACCTCGGATTCCTGCGGCGGTGAGGGGGGCTGCGTCCACGAGAGCCTCGAGGGACTGAACTGTGATGACGGCACGGCCTGTACCATCGGGGACTTCTGCCAGGGAGGGATCTGCACAGGGGCCGCGGTGTCCTGCGACGACGGCAACCCCTGCACCGACGACCTCTGCGACACCGATGGCGGCTGCGAGAACCCCCCGAACACCGACCTCTGTGACGATGGAGAGCCCTGCACCGTGGGCGACCACTGCGTGAACGCCGCCTGCCTGGGGACGCCGGTGCCCTGCAACTGCGCGACGGACGCGGACTGCGAGATCCTGGAGGACGGCGATGTCTGCAACGGGATCCTGTCCTGCGACACCGGGGAGGTCCCCTTCAAGTGCAAGGTGAACCCCGCAACTGTGGTCACCTGTCCCCCGCCGGCCGGCCTGGACGCCTATTGCCAGACGGCACAGTGCGACTCCAAGACCGGCGCGTGTTCCAACGGTCCCACCAACGAGGGCATGGCCTGCACGGACGACGACGCATGCACCCTCGGCGACCTGTGCGCCGCCGGCTTCTGCACGGCGCAGGCGAGCCTGAACTGCGACGACGACGACATCTGCACCGCAGAGTTCTGCCACGCAGCGGCGGGCTGCATCTACGAGCCCACCGTGGAGAAATGCGACGACGGGAACCCGTGCACCGACGGCGACTACTGCGAGGGGGGCTCCTGCGTCGCCCTCGAGGTGGTGGACTGCGACGACGGCAACCTGTGCACCAATGACCAGTGCAACCCCCTCCTGGGGTGTGTCCACACCAACAACACCGCGCTCTGCATCGACGGGGATGCCTGCACCGCGCCGGACCAGTGCAAGGACGGTGTGTGCGAGCCCGGCATTCAGGTGGACTGTTACGACGGCAACGTGTGCACGAATGACTCCTGCGAGCCCGCGGGCGGATGCGTGCACACCCCCAACGCCGCGTCCTGTGACGACGGCAACTCCTGCACCTTCGGGGATCACTGCGCCGGGGGTGGCTGCGTGCCCGACGAGGTGGTGGAGTGCGACGACGGCAACCCCTGCACCGACGACGTGTGCAATCTGCAGCAGGGCTGCCAGCACATGAACAACACCGCACCCTGCCAGGACGGGAACGCATGCACCGGCGGTGATCTCTGCGCCGGCAGCGTCTGCATCGGCGGCGGCGCTGTGACCTGCGACGACGGGAACGTCTGCACGAATGACACCTGTGCTCCGGATACTGGCTGCGTGTATTCGCCGAACACCGTGGGCTGCAACGACGGGAACGCCTGCACGACCGTGGACAGCTGCGTGGGCGGGGCCTGCATCGGGAAGACGCCCCCGAACTGCAGCGACGGGAACGTGTGTACAGACGACGCCTGCGACCCCGACACGGGTTGCGCGAATCCCTTCAACACCAACCCCTGCAGCGACGGGGACGCGTGCACCGGGAACGACACCTGCGCGGGAGGCGCCTGCGCCGGCGCGCCGATCTCCTGCGACGACGGGAGCGTCTGCACCAACGACTCCTGCAACCCGCTGAGCGGCTGCGTGAATTCCGCCAACGTCGCCGGGTGCAATGACGGGAACGCCTGCACCACCGTGGACACCTGTGCGGGAGGCCTCTGCGTCGGGAAGACGCCGCCGGTCTGCAACGACGGGGACGTCTGCACCGACGACACCTGTGACCCGGAGACGGGGTGCGTCACCGCGTTCAACACCCACCCCTGCGACAACGGGGATCCCTGCTCGACCGGGGACACCTGCTTCGAGGGAAGCTGCCAGGCGGGCCCCGGGGCCCTGTCCTGCTTCGACGACGACCCCTGCAGCCAGGACACCTGCACCCAGGGCGTGGGCTGCGAGTTCCCCCTCATCGTCCCCTGCTGCGGGAACCTCCTGGTGGACCAGGGCGAGGCCTGCGACGATGGGAACCAGGCCGGCGCTGACGGCTGCTCCGCGAACTGCAAGTCCGACGAGACCTGCGGCAACGGGATCCTCGACCCGGCGACGGAGCTCTGCGATTCGATCAACTTCCCCATGCTCTGCCATGTCGGGAACTTCGTCTGCGAGGCCAACTGCCAGTCCATTGACACCACGGGCTGCACGTCCTGGTGCGGCGACGGGGAGATCGACACGACCTTCGAGGCCTGCGAGCCGGACCTCTTCTTCAAGGTCTGCTACGAGGGCGAGTTCCAGTGCCTCGTGGACTGCAAGGTCTGGGACAAGGTCTCGTGCCAGTCCTGGTGTGGAGACGGCGTGGTCAATGGGGGCGAGGACTGCGACGGCACCGACTTCGCGGTCGCCTGTCCCCTGACCCAGTGCTGGTGCTCCTCGGACTGCACGTTCAATATCGACGAGACTGATGGGGCCGCGGGCTGGGAGAGCGGCGACTTCGACGGGGTGAACAACGAGCCCGAAGACGTGGTGGATCCCCTGTGCCTGGAGCCGGACACCCTCTGCCTGGACGCCACCCAGTCCAGCCTGCAGCACATCTGGATTGCGAACGCGAACAGCCACAAGGTGGTGCGGATCAATGTGGACACCGGTGTCGTGGAGAAAGATGTCACCTCCCACGGCATGTACCCGTCCCGCACCGCGGTGGTCGTCACCGACGGGTCGGTCTGGGTCGGGAACCGGGCGTACAGCAGCCCGGCGAACACGTCCAACCCCGCACACTCGAACATGGTCCACCTGACCAACGACGGAGACCTGATCTGCCGGGCGGACATCCTGGGCAACGTCCGGGCGGTGGGCATCGACATGAACGGGGACGTCTGGGCCGGGTCCTGGGAGCAGCACAAGGCCTACAAGGTCTCCGGGACCCTCGTGGACGAGGACCAGAGCCCGCCCCGCTGCATCATCCTCGGCTCCGTGGATCTCGACGGCTGCCCCTACGGCGCGGCCGGGGACAGCCAGGGCAACATGTGGTTCGCGAACAACTGCAACTGGGCCAGCAACTACAACCCCTTCATCCAGTCCATCGAGCGGGTGGACATCGACACGGTGCAGTCCACGGGTGCGTTCGTCGCGCCGTCCTCCCTCTGGGGCTGCTTCAACGTCTACGGCATGACCGTGGACGGCGCCGGACGGATCCTCGTCGGGTCCTACGCCTGTGAGGGCATGTTCCGCTACACCCCGGACACCAACACCTGGGAGTGGCTGAACACCAGCAGCATCGGCAGCCCCCGGGGCGTGGTGGTGGATCAGAACGGCTACATCTACTCGGCGATCTCCAACAAGGGCGGGACGAATCGACGCCATGTGATCCGGGTGGAGCCGGACTTCAGCAGCTTCGAGATCCTGGATCTCGGCGCCCCGCTCGTGCACCCCGTGGGGGTGGCCATCGATCGGAACGGACGGCTCTGGACCGCAGGGCGCACCTCCAACACCTGCGCCCGGGTGGACATCGAGGACTGGGGCAACAACCCCGCGGTGAGCCATTACCCGACCAACGGCAGCGATCCCTACACCTACTCGGACATGACCGGGTTCCAGCACCTCCTCTTCACCAACCCCGAGGGGACCTGGACCCAGAACTACGACGGCGGCGCGGACACGATCTACTGGAAGAGCGCGGAGTGGACCGGCATCGAGGAGCCCGGCGTGACGGACCTCGCAGTGCGCGCGCGGTCTGCGGCCACCGTGGCCGGCCTTGAGCAGGCGGGCTGGACCGCCTGGATCACCGACTCCCCCGCGAACCTTGAGGGCCTGCCAAACCTCCGTTGGTGCCAGCTCCAGGTCCGCCTCCAGTCCAACGACTCCGAGAAGACCCCCATCCTCACCAACCTCACCATCCAGTGGGCCAAGTAGACCCAGGCCTGCGCCTCAGGATTCCTGGCGCCGGACGGGCCGTGGGGGCCGCTGATGGGCCGGGGACCATCCCGGTCTGTTCGCCGCACGGAAAGTGCGACTCGCAGACCGGGAGCGCTTCGCTTGGTCCCCGACCTCACCAGCGACCCCCCCGACTCCGCCCGACGCGGCGTCACCCTTCGGCCCAGGCTGACTTGGTTGCATATCCGGAGGGAGGGGCTTTCCGGTCCTGATTGGACAACTGGTCGAACCGGATTATCTTCGTCCCATGGGACTTCTACTCTTCATTGCAATTCCCGCGGTTGAGCTCTGGCTCCTGGTCGAGGTGGGGGGGCGGATCGGGACCTGGGAGGTCCTGGGCCTGATCCTCTTCACCGGCGTCGTGGGCTGGAGCCTGGTGAAGCAGCAGGGGCTGGCCACGGTCCGGCGGATCCGGGAGGAGACAGCGCAGGGCCGGATCCCGGCGGCGGAGATGGTCGCCGGGCTCTGCCTGGTGGCCGCGGGGCTCCTCCTCGTGACCCCCGGCTTCCTCACCGACGTCGCCGGCTTCCTCCTCCTGGTGCCGCCGCTCCGGCGGCTCCTCGCCCGCCAGCTCATGAGGCGGTTCCAGCACCGCATCGTGACGATGCAGCAGCGGCGCGGGCCGGCCAGCGGCGGCGGTGGGGACGGGAACGTGATCGACGTCTGAGACGCGGGAATCCGGGTCGCGGGCTCCCCGGCTGGGATCAGGGGGAAGTGACGGTCGCTGGATCCTGGCGGTAGAAGGCGGCCAGCTCATCATACAGATCGGGCAGCTGTCTTCGGAGCCTCTGGGGCTTGGCGAAGAAGGTCTCTGTTGCGACCGCGAAGAACTCCGAGGGGCTCTCGCCGCCGTAGTCGTCGAGGAGCTGCGCATAGGCCCGGCGGCCTCGGCGCAGGGCTTCGTAGTGGTGCAGGAAGCCCTTGCTCCAGCGGCCGATGTCCTCCTCGGGCGTTCCCTCGAAGTCCCCCTCGACGAAGGTCTCCTGCCGGTCCAGCACGTGGGCGAACTCGTGGGTGAGGACGTCCTCGTGGATCCCGGGCCGGTCCACCCCCCGGCGCACCGAGGGCCAGGACAGGACCACGGTACCGAAGGGCAGGGCCTCGCCGAGGGTGGGGCCCTCCGCGTAGGGGACCTTGAAGTCGCAGGGGTAGACCACCACCTCGGTGAGGTGGTCGTAGAGCGAGATGTCCAGCCCCAGGAGCAGGCGCACCGCACCCGCGGCGATCACGACCCGCACCTCCTCAGTGATCTCCATGTCCTGCGCGGGGATGAAGTACTTCTCGTGCAGGAAGATCATCGCGTGCTGCCGCAGGCGGCGCTGCTCGCCCTCCGAGAGGACCGGGAACCAGGGGACCCGGGTCCGCAGGATCTCCTCCCACTCCGTGGGGAAGGGCTGCTTCAGGAGGCGTGCCCGCCGCCAGCGTCTGATGAGTCCGACCATGGGAACAGTATGGACTGTTTTTTTCTGGCGGGAAACGCTGGTCGTCCTCCTGAGCTGCCCATCCGGCTCCGCCGGACGAGGTGGTGCTCAGAAACAAATGCACGGCGAATCGCTGGGTTTTGCGCTTGTGTCGAATGAAGCCGAGGTTGGTGTTTCTTAGAAGCGCAGCGAGGGATCTCAAGTGAACCTCTCGGGCATCGCCCGACTCGTCCACACCGGCCTGTCTCCGGGGGCCTGCTCCGTTCGTCACCAACGGCTCCTCGCCTTGCGACCGACCGAACGCTGTCGCGTTCCATCGCAAAGCGATACCGGTCTCACCCTCCACGCAGGCCCCTAGATGACCTCGGCGCAAATGATGATGCGGCCTGGGCGAGGAACCGGCGTCGAGGTCAAGGCGCTTCTACGAAGACGTGGTAGAGCCACTTCGAGGAGGAGCAACGCCGAGATCGGCGTCGGGGACCGGCCAGGGGGTAT
>JBDRIT010000072.1:0-59672 GCA_043815665.1 Pseudomonadota bacterium | reverse complement strand
TCGGTAGAGATCGAGGGCGCATCGGTACACATCCAGTTTGTGAAGGTCGTTCCGACGCCGTCTATCCATTGGCTCCTCCTCCTCTGTTTTTCCGTGACCGTGACCGTGACCGTGACCGATGGATGGACGCGGCCACTATGGTATTCGCTTTTGGGCCCGCGTGGAGGAAGCAAACGCCACCCACGATGATGTCACAAGAGCCCATTAAAGAAGGGGAGGCCGGCCACCCTCCCCCACCCACCCTCCGTCGTGTGGCCGGCCTCAAAGGCAGGGGCCGGATCGCCTCGTTCAGCTTTGACCGAATCATCAGCCAAGCGCGAAATGACGACCGCAGACCCAACTGTGGGAGGGGCTGTGAAGCCGAATTGAGCGGACGACGCTCCGCTCCCGCGAGATTTACGCCCCGATTTCCCCGTCACCCCGAGCCGCCCATCCGGCTCCGCCGGACGAGGTGGTATTCAGAAACATTAAATCGGAAAATCATCCTGGTGCGAGGACCCGGGCAAGTGGCCGTTCTCGCTTTGGTGCGATTGTGCCCGTTCCTGAGCTTGGTTGGGCGGGGAGTTGGCGAGCACATTGGTGAAGCTGAGGCATCGTATACTGCGATCCCCCAGCGAGCCCGATTAGAAGAGTAGCAGTCGCCTCCCCCCCCGCCCGGGTCCTCCCACACTTCCAATGACAACCACCTCGCCAGTGTCATGAAAACCACCTCGTCCAGCGGAGCCGGATGGGCAGCTCAGGATGAATCGCCAGGGTCAGCTGGGTCCCGGTCGGTCCGCTTCTTCGAAGGAAGGCCCCCACGGATAGGGGTGGTGGCGGGGAGGTGGGGGCCTTCCTTTCTTTTCTTCTCCCTTCTTGTTCTTGGATTGGCTTTGTGTTGAGGGAGGTGCGGGGGCCCGAGAAACCAAGGGGACGGATCCGGAAACGGAGCAGATCCCAGGCCGTCGTGGAAGAGACGCGCCATGCCCGAGAGGTGCGCCTGACCGAAGGCCTTGCGTGCGCTCGGGATGACGGGAAGGGCGTGCGCTCAGCATGACGAGTGGGGGGGATGTTGGGACCTGCCAGAGTGCTACTCCGCGTTCAGCATCTGATCACCGACCAGGAACCGCGAACCACCGAGATGGTGGAGGGTGGGCCAGGCGTCCACGTTCCAGGTGAACTGGGGTGAGAGGACGCCGGCTCGGCAGGACGCGGCGACGGCCTCGACCTCGATCCGGCTGGTCCCTTCGGCCAGGGTCTCGGCAGTGACCCGGCACTCAAGCCAAGCGGCGCAGGAGTCCACGAGGGGGAGGGTCCTGAGCTCCCCGCCGGCACGGATCGGGATCTCGCGCAGCTGGATCTTGTCCACGTCGTCGCCGGAGCAGCGGCCGCAGTAGAGCACGAGATCCACCAGGTCCGCCGTCGGGACGTTGATGCAGAGGATCCCCGTGCGGGTCAGGTTCTTCCAGGTTCGGTGCGAGGTCCCGATGGTGAGGCTGAAGCGCGGGGGGTTCTTCTGGCAGGGACGGGCCCAGGCCACGGTGCTCACGTCCCCCCGCTCCCCGTCCGTGGTCGAGACCAGGACCAGGGGACCGTGGTTGAGGAGCCGGTAGGCCCAGGGCAGTGGGATCCGCTGGATGTCGTGCTCGCTGGTCATCGGTCAATCTCCGTGGGTCAGAGGCAGTCGCAGACGGCGCCGCTGCACCCGCCGCCCTTGGCGCCGCCGTGGATGCACCAGGAGCTGCAGAGGGGCTCCACGCACTCGCCGAGGCCGGGGCATTGCAGGGACGCGTCGATCTGGGTGAGGTCGCAGATCGCGTCTCCGACGAGATCGTCGACGGGGAGCCAGTATCCCATCACCAGGGCGAAGCAAGCGCCGGAGGATCCCGGCGCGCAGCCGCCGAAGTGGATCCGCAGGGAGCCGGCGACGGGCTCGTCCTCCAGGAAGAACGCGAAGGCAGCGTCGGCCACCTGGAGATCCGCGACGTCGGTGACCTTCCGCCAGAGGATGGAGGGCGGATCCTCACCGAACTCCACGCCGATGGACTCCGCGACAAAGTCGATCGCCGCGTCGGCATCCCACGCGTAGCCCGAGGGCAGGGGGTTGACCAGGGTGAAGGCATAGGTCCTCCGGCCGGCGGTCGGCGAGAACCCGGCGTTGCCCGCCTGGCCCAGGATCGTCCAGTTCGACGGGATCCACTGGGTGCATCCGTCCAGGGAGACCAGGATCGGCTGCCAGCCGCCGGGGACGGACTTCACGCTCTGCCAGCCGCACGCGGCCGCGGCGCCGTAGAGCGTCTCGACGAGGACCCCCGAGGGGCCCGGATCGAGGCCGTCACCGGCCGCCACGTCCTCCGGGAACACCCCGGAGCCGCCCCCCGGAGGCCCGCTCTCACCGCCCCCGGCGTCGTCCTTGTCCAGGAGGGGGCATCCGGCGAGCAGGAGGGCGAGACCGATCCCGGTGATGAGGGTGTGGGTGTTCATGGGCCGGATTCTACCACATTTATTCGGCTCGTTTGATATAGTACGCCCCCGACGCGCGCCCACGAGGAGGATGCTTGCGAACGCCCCCCGGAACCCTGTTCACCTGCCTCGCTGCGCTCCTCGGAGTTCTCCTCACGACCGGGGTCGGCGCGGATCCCCTGGACTCCTATGGCTTGACCTCCCGGGTCCGCTCCATGGGCGGCGCCGCGACGGCCACCTCGTCTTCCCTGGCGGCGGTGCTCTACAACCCGGCCGCCATGACCGCAGGGGACGGCCCCGTCCTGGGCCTCGGCGTCATCACCGCCATCAACCGGCTCACGCCGACGGGTGCGAACGGGATCCGAACTCCCACCGTCGCGTACGAGCTCGCCCTTGCGTCCCCGATCCCCCTGGGCCCGGGCTCCTGGCGACGCCGTGTCCACATGGGGCTGGCCCTGATCCTTCCCCACGATCACATCTACGACTTCGACATGCCCTCCGTGGACGCGCCCTCGTGGGTCGGCGTCGGGTCCTCGAGCCGCCGACTGGTGCTCGGGGCCTCCGTGGCCGTGAAGATCATCGATCGTCTCTCCCTGGGGGCCGGGATCACCCTGCTGCCCATCGTCACCGGCGGGGTGGACCTGGACCTGACGGATCCCGAGGGGCAGGACACGGTCCGGGTGGACGTCAATCCACGGTTCCGGCCCATCGCCGGCGTGCTCTACGAGCCCGCCCCGGGGTGGCGCATGGGGCTGTCGTTTCGCATGGGGAACCACGCCAACATCGACCTGCCCGTGGAGGTCCAGGCCAGCGGCATCGACCTCTCCGCCCGGGTTGCGGGGCCCGCGGACTGGACCCCCTCCGTCCTGAGCCTCGGGGCGGAGCTCCCCGTCTGGAAGGATCGCCTGACCCTGACGGTGCAGGCGGACTGGCGCTTCACCCGTGGATATCGGCACCTCTCCTCGGACGTCGCTCTGTATGATGCGGATGGCACCGACGGCCTGGGCGCCCACGTCCCTGCGCCCCGCTTCCGTGACTCCGCCGCCGCCCGCCTCGGGATGGAGTGGCACCTCGGTCGCTTCCAGGTGCGGGGCGGCTACGCGTTCGTGAGCCGGGCGGCCCCGGAGCAGACGGGCAGGAGCAACCTCCTCGACGCACACCGGCACCACGCGGCCATCGGCGCGAGCGCCGACGTGGTCACGGGGGGCGGCGGGATCCCGCGGATCACCCTCGCGGTCGACGGGCAGCTCCTCGCCCTCCATGGCGCCGTCACGGAGAAGAAGGTGTACGATCCCGGGAACGCCGGCTTCCCGACCCTCGAGAGCGGGGGCCGGATCTGGGTGGTCGGCGGCGGCGTGGAGCTGGGATGGTGATGCGGAAGCTTCGATTCAGTCTCCTCTTCCTCTTCCTCTCCCTCTCCCTCGCGGGGTGCGCGGTGACCCCCGTCGACACCGACGGGGACGGACTCACCGACGAGCAGGAGGCTCGGTTCGGGACGGATCCAAACGAGGTCGACACCGACGGCGACGGCATCCCCGACGGCATCGACCCGGATCCTCTCGGCGCACCCGCGGTGGACGTCCTCCGGGTCAAGGTGGCGGTGGCTTCTGCGGGGGAAGGCGAGGACGGGGCCGTGGTGGCCATGGTCACCGCCAAGGTCTGGAAGAACGGCGTGGAGCCCGTGAGCGGCCTCGCCCTCGCAGGGGAGTCGACCCTCGGGGACCTGGGGCCCTTCGAGGAGGTGGCCAAGGGGGTCTATACCGCGATCCTCACCTCTGCGGACGAGGGAGAGGCGACGATCACGGTGTGGCTCATCGAGGATCCGGACATCAACGGCGACACCCACGTCTACCTGACCAAGCTCGAGCTCCCCCAGCCCGGCGTGAACCCGATCCCCTTCGAGGCCGAGGGTGGGATCGATGGCTTCCTGCGTGTCTACGCGGTCCAGACCGAGACCTCGGGGCTCCCGAATCGCTCGCCGGACCCGGTGAAGGACGCCGTGGTCCTCGTGACTCCCCACGGAGCGGCCTCGCCCCGCTTCATCCAGCACACCGATGTTCTGGGCGTGGCGGATTTCCAGGATCCGCAGCTCTCGGGGCGCGTGGACGTGACCGTCTCCGCCAAGGGGCGCCGTCATTTCTCCTACCTCGGCGTCAACGCGAAGCACATCGCAGTCCCGATGTTCCCCCTGGATCCCGTGCCCGGCAAGGACGACGGGGCCACCGGCGCCGTGCAAGGCATCGTCACCGGCTTCGACGGCGAGTTCGGGATCCGGCCCTTCGAGGATGGAATCATCCTGGATCGCGCCAACGTCGGACTCGTGGGAAAGGCCGTGAAGTACGAGCCCCTCTGCAGCCTCAGCATGGGCTATGTCCTGGAGTACAGCGCCACCCAGGACTTCTCGGGATCGACCATCGAGGACATGATCCCCCCGAACATGGTGCTCTATGATCCCGACGAGCCGCAGAACGCGACCTTCCGGATGGACGGGTTCCTCCCCGGTGAGCAGCTCCTCTTCGTCCTCGCAGGAGATGCGTACAACGTGGTCCCGACCATCGAGGATCCCTACCGGCTCGAGTTCATCCCCCGGGCCCTGGGGTTCGTCACCGTGGACATCGAGGCCGGGGAGACCGTCGAGGGCCTGGAGATCCCCCTCAAAATGGATCTCGAGGACCAGACGGGCGTCGACGCGACGATCGTCTCCGCGCGCTTCGGCGACATGCCCATCGACCCGATCACCGGCGCGCCGCTGCACAACGGGCTGCTGTTGCCCGTCGCGGACACCGGCGGTCCCGGCTTCATCTGGTCCCAGATCAACGGGTCGTACAACCAGCCGACCTTCACCAACCCCCTGGACGTGATCTACCCGGCCAAGGACCACGACACCGTCAAGGACTTCGATCTGGACCTCCTGTACATGACCGTGGGGATCGCCGCCCGCGCCTCGTACCTGGGGGCGGATCCTCCCGGTATCAGCACGGCGATCATGCGCTGCTCTGGGGAGGACGTGCTGCCCATGGACGACCCCAACAACTGGCTGGGCCTCCCCGTGGGGACGGCGCCGGCGCCGCCGAGCCGGCAGCCTCCGGTGTTCTGCGCCGAGGGAAAGTGGCCGCCGGACATCCCCGGCTCCTGCGTGAGGTCCCCGTCGATCCCCGAGGACTACTTCCCCCTGGATCGGGTCGGCGGCGCGCTCGTGGATCGACGGTTCGCGTGGGAGCCGGTCTCTGACCCCTATCCGGCGGATCTCTACATCCTCCGTCTCGGCTACCTCACGAGCCCGCCACCCAGCACGAAGGGTTACTCCATCGGCGGTCCGGACTCCTGGGGGATCTGGGAGATCGTCGTCGACCGAGACCAGACCTCCTTCGTCCTGCCCGTCCTCCCCGAGGACGCGCCGGGGCCGGACCTGCGCAATCCGGCGTCGAACCTCGAAGACCTGAACGCGCCCATGCATTTCGGCGAGGACACCCTCGAAGTGGAGTTCAACGCCTACATGATGGGAGACTGCAGAACATTCTCATATAACAATGGATTCCTGTACGAGGACCTGAACCTGAACTCCCGCTCGGTGAGCCAGGACAGCTATCTCTTCAAGGTCCCCGGGAACTTTCAGCTCCGGGAGGGGGGGAGATGAGCAGGGACGGCGCGATCGGCATCTTCGACTCGGGCATCGGCGGCCTCACGGTGGCCCGGGCCATCGCGCAGGCGCTGCCACGCGAGCGGCTCGTCTACCTGGGGGACACGGCGCGCCTGCCCTACGGGAACAAGTCCGGGGATACCGTGGTGCGCTACGCGCTGCGGAACGTGCGCTTCCTCACGGACAACGCCCTCAAGGCCGTGGTGGTCGCGTGCAACACCGTCTCGGCCGTCGCGCTGCCGGCGATCCGCGAGATGGTCTCCGTGCCCGTCATCGGGGTGATCGGCCCCGGCGCCCTGGTCGCTGCAGCCCGGTCCGCCCACGGCATCATCGGCGTCATCGGTCAGCCGGGCACCATCGCCAGCGGCAAGTACGAGTCGAACATCCTGCGGGCCCGGCCGGACGCCCATGTGTATTCGAGGCCGACCCCCCTGCTGGTCCCCC
The DNA here is from genome assembly GCA_043815665.1 of Pseudomonadota bacterium. Taxonomy (GTDB): domain Bacteria; phylum Myxococcota_A; class UBA9042; order CAIXZC01; family CAIXZC01; genus CAZNWW01. The sequence goes on along the minus strand of JBDRIT010000072.1, from coordinate 53,146 downwards.
TGGCCGAGGAGGGGTGGATGGGGACCGAGGTCGCCCGCCTCGTCCTCGTTGAGTATCTCAAACCCCTCGCTGAGGCGGGGATCGACACCCTGGTCCTCGGCTGCACTCACTACCCGCTCTTCAAGGCCCAGATCGCAGAGATCTTCCATCAGGAGTTCGGCCGCGACGTGGTCCTGGTGGACTCGGCGGAGAGCGTCGCAGCCACCCTCGTCGAGATGTTCGCCCGAGACGATTTTTCACCGTCCGACGCCGCCCTGGCGGGCATCCGCTGCTTCGTGACCGACTCGCCGACCACCTTCCAGAGGGTGGGGAAGCAGTTCTGGGGAGAGGACTTTCCCCAGGTGATCCAGGTGGACCTGTGAGGAAGAAGGAGGGGACTCAATGAGGACCTGCGCTGCGCTCATCACCGTGAACGATCCGCTGCTCATGGACTGTGTCCTGGCGCGGGTTCGCCCATGCCTTGACTCCTGCCGGGGAGAGATGGGCAGCCACTCCGGCGCGGCCTACTTCGATGGTGACGTTCCCGTCCTCCTGATGGAGCCGGCGCGGGGTGCCGGTCGGCCGACCCTGCGGCTCCCGAACCGGGTCCTCAGCCGCCAGTTCTTCACGTGCACGTTGAACGGCGCGGAGACCTTCCGGGCGCAGGACACACCGCCTTTCAGGTTCCGCACCTGGGTGCTGGTGTCCGGCGGAGTCCTGGGCACGGCGGCGCAGGCAGCGGACCAGCTGGCGATCCCCCGCCACATCTCTCGGGGCGTCCAGGGCTCGACCTCCGCGGAGCAGCTCCTCCACCAGTACGTCTCGTTCCTCCAGAGCGCGACCTACCTCGCCCCGAACCAGAGAATGCGGGGATACCGCGATGCGCTCCGTTCCACCCTCTCCCTGGACGACCAGTGGTTCCCGGACGAAGGGAGCCGCGACGTGACGGTCCTCCTCGGCGATGGCCGTCGGGTGGTGGGTGCCACCCTCGGTCGACCCCTCTGGTACGAGCACATCGCGGGGATCGACGCGTGCCTGGACTGCGGCTGCGGGCTCGATGGTCAACCCCTGGAGCACGCTGGGCTGCGCGCCACCACCATCGTGGACTCCGTCTTGAAGCCCGGCGACGGGTGGCAGGTCATCGAGCAGAACCACGTGTTCAGCGTCGATCGCGCGGGCGAGATCGAGATCGCACCGATGTCCCGCGCAGGCGGGCCCGCAGGTTGACGGATTTGGCCGACACGGCCAACGGTGATACAGTCGTCCGGAACGGCCTACCCATACGGAGGGCCTCATGCAGATCGTGTGCCCCCACTGTCAGGCGAAGAACGATTGGGATCAGACCCAGGCAGACGGCGATGTGGATCGGATCCACTGCGACGCCTGCTCCACCAGCTTCCTGGTCCGCATCAAGCGCACCGGGACCCCCCTGAAGATGGATGGCGCGGGACGAGAGACCTTCCAATGGTACGTCCGCAAGTCCGACGGCACCCTCTTGAGCTTCCCCACGGACACCCGCTTCAAGGAGGGCATCGTCAAGGGGTTGGTCGATCTCGAGGACGAGGTGTCCGGTGACGGACAGTCCTGGACCCGCATCGAGACCGTGCCCCTCATCGCGGGGTTCATGAAGCGCTGGGAAGACCTGCAGGCAGAGGTCCCATCACAACCTCCGCGGGTCGAGGCGAGCGGGACGGATCCGAACTTCGCCACGGGCACGGGCGTCCCGGTCTCCAGGGTCGAGGAGACCGGTGACAGCACGTCCCGGGGGATCGACGGGAACGAGACCCACGCAGGTGAAGCGCAGATCAAGTCGGACGCGATGGGCGAGGAGACCATGGTCTTCCTCCCTTCGGATCGTGCGCCGGATCCCGAGATCGTGGAGTCCGCGATGCGCATCGCCCGCCACCTCGCAGGCCAGGACACCGGCAGCCACAGCGATCTCAAGGCCGCCCGCATCTCGGACACGGGCCGGCGGACCGACGCCGCCGGCGGGGCTGAAAAGCCAGTCCCCCAGCCGGCGCCGCCCCCCGTGGCCACACCGGTCAACCCGCAGCCAGCGGCGAAGCCGCCCGCGAGCTCCGATCACGACTGGGAGGGTGAGGGAGAGTGGGCGCCGCGCATGGAGCCCTACCTGCCCGAGGAGGCTACCGGGTACGGCATTTACATGCGCCAGAAGAAGCGGATGTACCGGATCGTGGGCCTGGTGGTCGCCCTCATCGGGCTGGCCGGGGTCGCCTTCCTCGCCAATGGCCTGTTCTTTCCCCCCGAGGTGCCCCCCAAGGAGGTGAGACAGGTCCCGGCCGCAGCACCGCCTGCAGCGGAACTGGATGTTGTGGCGGATGTCACGCTTGAAGTCACGTCGGAGGTCACAGCAGAGATCTCGACGGAGACCTCGGTCGATCTCACTGCGGATGTTTCAGCAGATGTCGGGGTGGATGTCACGGCAGACGTCACGGTAGATGTCGCGGCGCCGCCGACGGACGCCGTCCCTGTTGATGCCCCCGGCACAGCGGATTCCGATCCCGACGTGGGAAATCGGGGCGTGGACGCCCCTCCCACAGGAGAGCCTGCGGCGGATGTCGTCGTGGCTGAGCCGCCTCCCACTGTGGAACCCGAGCCTGAGCCCAAGCCTGAGCCCAAGCCCAAGCCCGAGCCCAAAACAGAGGCAGAGCCGAGGGGCTTCGATGGGCTCATGTCCAAGGGCAATGATCTGCGGCGCTCCAACCCCGACAAGGCGGTCATGTACTACCTCAAGGCCCTGGACCAGAAGCCCTCCCATCCCGAGGTGAACTACAAGATCGGGGATTGCTACCACCTCATGGGCAAGCACAGCCAGGCGATCCCGTACTTCGACAAGGCCATCGCGACGAGCGGGTTCCGCGCCGCCTACACCCGCATCGCCCAGAGTCTGGCGGCCGTCGGTCAGAAGCAGAAGGCCGTCAAGTACCTCGAGGAAGGTCTGAAGCGGTACCCGGAGGACGCGATCATGGAGAGCATGCTCTCCCAGTTCAAGTAGCAAGGACGGGAATGGACTGGACCGGGAAAGGGCGCGCCAGCGTCCGCTTCGACGTCCGGGGGGTGGACTGCTACCTCTCCGTGGAGCAGGTCCGCGAGGTGCTCATCACGCCTCCCATCACCCGCGTCTTCCGATCCGCCCCCTTCGTCCATGGCGTGGTGAACATCCGCGGGGAGGTCATCCCGGTCCTCGATCCGGGGATGCTCCTCGGAATTGGCGCCAAGGGGGTCCCGACGTCGCCACGCATGCTCGTGCTCCTGGAGGTCGAGGACCTCGTGGTGGCCCTCGGGTCAGGAGGCGAGGTCGGCGTGCGGCCGCTCCAGCCCGAGGAGCTCTCGGCGCCCCCGGTGGATCTGTCCATCGATGCCAGAGACTGTGTCCTCAGCATCGTGTCCCAGGGTGGGACCGCGCGGGGACCCGGCCTGCTCCTGGACGGTCAGAGGATCCTGTCCCTGCCTCCCCTCGAGGCCATGCGGTCCGGCGCCGAGCAGGCTTGAGGCCCGGCGTCATGGCCGATTCTCCCGCGCTCAGTCAGATCCGGCGCAGCCTGCGCCTCCAGACCGGCGTCGACACAGCGCTCCTGCCTGGTTCACTGGAGGAAGCCGTCGCCATGCGCCTCGAGGCGTCGGGTGTGTCCTTCGAGGAGTGGATGGTGACCTTCGTGGATCAGGACGGCCCAGGCCAGCGGGAGTCGGCTGAGCTCCTCGCCCTCCTCGGGATCGGACATACCCACCTCTTCCGGCATCAGGCGGTGTGGGACGTCCTGGTCCAGGAGCTCGCCGGTGACGGTCTCGCCAGAGTCCTCGAGGTGCTCCTCCTCGGGGTCTCCACCGGCGAGGAGGCCTACACGGCGCTCATGCAGCTCGGCACCCGACTCGGACTCGAGAACGTCTCTGCCCTGGGCGTGGACATCAACCCGCGCTCCATCGCCAGGGCGATTCTCGGGGAATATCCGGCGCGCTCTGCGGAGCACGTCCCCGCATGGGCCATGGATCGGTACCTGGATCCAAGGGACGACGGCTTCGTCGTGCGCGATGCGGTCCGTCAGCGGGTGCGCTTCCTGTCCGGGAGCCTCTTCTCTGTCCCCGCCGCGGGAAAGTTCGACCTGGTCCTCCTGCGGCACGTGCTGATCTACTTCCGACCCCCGGAGCGGCGGCGTGCCCTGGATCGTGCGGCCGGGCTCTGCCGGGACGGCGGACTCCTGGTCCTCGGCGCCACGGAAGGTGGCGAGCTCGCCGGCGATGAGCGCTTCGAGGTCGTTCGAGAGGGATTGCCGGTGTTCAGGAAGGTCCGCAGGGGCGACCGCCCTGGAAGGACGAAGGACACTCCCAGCACGGCCCGCCCTGCGCAGCAACCCGTCGCTGACTCCCCGACCGTGCTCGAGGACGACGAGGTCGCGCAGCTGCTCCGGCCCCTCCTCGAGGGGGCGCCGGGCGCCGCCCTGACCATCGATCTGCGGCGCTGCGAGCGCGTGCTCCCGGGCGCAGCGTGGAGCCTCGGCCGAGGCTTGCGGCTGCTCTCTCTTCGGGGTACCGTTGTGACCGTGCTGGCGCCGGCCGCCGAGGCCCCCCGCAGGACGTTGATGGCATCGCTGGTTCGGGAGCTCGCCCGGAACGGCCTGATCCGCTGGGAAGTACGTTGAAGAAGTACCGCTTGGACAACCTGCTCAGGCCCCTCGTTGCGGTCTCCCCACCGCGCTGGGACGACGCAGCGACGGCCCTGGACGCAGCGGGCTGTCCCGAGCCGCTCCGGCGACGGCTTGCGGAGTGCATCCAGCGCCAGGCGCCCCTGGATGAGATCTGGCCTGCGCTTGATGAGCTGGCAGGGTGGGCGGCTGCCGTCGACGCTGTGGGAGGGGTGTCAGCCCCGAATGCAGTCGGCCCTGAAGGGCCTCCCACAGGGGGAGTCGGCCCTGAAGGGCCTCCCACAGGGGGAGTCGGCCCTGAAGGGCCTCCCACGGGGGGGACGGGGACGCCCATCGACTGGAGCCCGCCGCCCATCGGTGACGACATGATCCGGGAGTTCTTCTCCGAGGTCGACGGGTTCCTCGCAGACCTGGGTCCGCTCCTCGTCGATGCATCTCCGGAGACGCCCGAGATCCTCGATGAGATCCACCGCCGCCTCCACACCATCAAGGGCAACTCCGGCATGGTCGGGCTGACCCCGCTCATGTGGGTGGTCCATGCCATGGAGGATCTCGTCAAGAAGGTGCAGGCCGGCGCCTCCCCCTTGGACGACCCCACGAGGTCGATCCTCCTCGAGGGCCTCGGGGTGGCCACCGAGGTCACCCGGGTCGCGAGGGAGGGCAGCCGCGACCCTGTGGCCTGGGAGGCGTATCGACAGAAGTTGGTGACGCGGATGGACGGAGGCAGAGCGCCGACACTGCCCGCCGCCGCCATGCCTGCGGCGCCCGTCAGGAGGAAGGAGCCGCCGCCAATCGAGAGGGTCGAGCGCCGGCCGGCGACGCCCTCCAAGGCGTTGACCGGCGACGCGACCCGCACCCTCCGCGTCGACTTCGCACGCCTCGACAGCCTCGTCAACCTCGTCGGGGAGCAGGTCACCACCGAGAATCGCCTGGCCCGGGTCGTGCAGCAGTTCCGCGCCCGGCTCGATGAGCTGCGGCCGAAGGTCGAGGGGGACGTCCCCGCGGCGGGCGTCCTGCCGACCCTGACCCTCGAGGACGGCACCACCTGGTCCATCGAGGACTTCTACGAAGCCTTGGAGCACACGGCAGCAGAGCTCGACATCACCTCCGGGAAGCTCCAGGCATCCGTCCTCGGGATGCGCATGGTCCCCGTGGATCGCCTCTTCAACCGCCACAAGGCCACGGTGTTCCAGATCTCGAACGTCCTGGAGAAGAAGGCCCGGGTCGTGGTGGAGGGCGGCGCAGCAGAGCTGGACAAGCGCCTCGTCGAGCAGCTCGAGGATCCCCTCCTGCACCTCGTGCGGAACGCAGTGAGCCACGGCGTCGATGCACCGGAGGCGCGTCGCCAGCAGGGGAAGCCCGAGGAGGGGATCGTGACCCTGCGGGCCTACCCCGAGGGCAACCTCATGGTCATCGAGGTCGCCGACGACGGCGTCGGCATCGACCACGAGATCCTTCGCCGGAAGGCCGTGGAGAAGGGGTTCCTCAGGAAGGAGGAGGCAGCGGCCCTCGACAATCGTGAGGCCATGGAGCTGATCTTCGCGCCCGGCTTCTCCACCACCAGCCAGGTGGACGACATCTCAGGCCGCGGGGTCGGGCTGGACGTGGTCCAGGAGCGGGTCGCGCGGCTCGGCGGCGCGGTGACCGTGGAGTCGACCAAGGGCGTGGGGACCACCTTCCGCCTCACCGTACCCCTCACCCTTGCGCTCACCCGGGTGCTCCTGGTCGAGGCCGGTGGGGACACCATCGCAATCCCGGTCGCAACGGTCCGCCAGGTCCATCAACTCGAGGAGGTGAAGGTCGTCGAGGTGAGTGGACGGACCATGGCCTCCGTGGGGAAGGACACGTTGCCGTATGTGGACCTCGGGTTCTTCCTTGGGCTGGCGCAGGGCCAGGCGTCTTCCGAGGGCACCGTGGTCCTGGTCCGCGTCGTCCACGGAGAACGCCTTGCGCTCTTTCGGGTCGATCGCGTCCTCACACAGCAGCAGGTGGTCGTCAAGGACATGGGCGCGCTTCTCTCCCACGTCCCCCATTGCATGGGCGCCACCATCAACGATGACCGGTGCGTCCTGATCCTCGACTCTGCGTCGGTGATCCGTGAGTGGGGCCGCAGATCCAGCTGGCTCCTTCCTCCCGACGTCTCCGGTGCTCCCTCCACGGACGGTGCAGGCGGCGACGGGGCGCCCCGCGCCTCCGTCGCCGCACCCGTGGTGGTCATCGGAGACCCCGGCCGGTCGACCGGTTTGGAGGGGACCCCCCTGTTCCGGCTCCTCCGGATCCCTGCGGATGCCGTGATCCCCGATGCCGCCGCGGCGATTCTGGTCGTCCACGACGACAACGAGGGCCTCGGCGACGCCATCCGGTCTCTTCGCACCGCCGTGGGACACGGGATCCCCATCGTCGGGCTGGTGACCTCAGGCGATGCCCCCGCTGCCCACGAGATCTTCAAGGCCGGCGCAGACGATGCGTGGGGCGAGGGTCACCCGGCGGCGGAGCGCGTGGAGCGCCTGGAGCGCATCCTGACGCTTTACCGGCACGTCGTCGGAACACCGGGATCCGAGGAGGAGACCCCATGAAGGTCACCCTCGCGACGGACAGCGCCGCGCTCCGCTCCTCGATCACCCTGCTCCTGGAGGGCCTCGAAGGGGTGGATCTCCGGATCCACACCGGCTGCCTGTTGTCTCCCCAGGATGGGGACAAGGGGGCGGTGCTCGTCGCCGGTGCGTGGGAGCTGGAAGGTCCGGCTCTGGAGGAGGCGCTCCGGTGGCGGAGCCAGGGCCGCGTCGCCGGCCTCCTGGCGATCTCCCTGTCGGAGGTCAGGGACACGGACATGGAGATCCCGACCCTCTCCCTGCCCTGTGGTCCCTCGATGCTCCTCGAGGGCGTGGCGCAGGCGCGCATCGACGGGCCCTCGGAGGCGGCCCGGGACGTGGTCCCGGCCGAGGCAGAGGGCAGGGTCTATCGCATCGTCGTGGCCGAGGACAGCCGTCTCCAGCGCAGGACCTGGGCGGGCGCCCTCCGCAGCGAGGGCTACGAGATCATCGAGGCCGAGGACGGACGCCTCGGGCTGGAGGCGGTGCGCAGGGAGCGCCCCGACCTCCTCCTCACGGACGTCGAGATGCCCCACATGACCGGCTACGAGCTCTGCGCTGCGGTCAAGTCCGATCCGGAGATCTCGGCCATCCCCGTGGTGATCCTCACAACCCTCGGCGGGTTCGAAGAGATCCGCCGGGGCTTCGAGGCGGGCGCGAGCGACTACCTGGTGAAGCCCAAGGAGGGGGAGCGGGAGTCCTTCCTGGACCTCCTGGTGGATCGGGTGCAGTCGATCTTCTCCGGCGAGGGCGTCGTCCAGCGGGGGAACGTCCTGGTGGTGGACGACAGCAACCTCACCCGCTCCCTGGTCCAGAGCGCCGTGGAGAAGGCCGGCTTCCGCGTGACCCCGGTGACCAGCGGCGCGGAGGCGCTCCAGGCCCTCGAGCGGGCCGTCTTCGATCTGATGATCACTGATGTCGAGATGCCCGGGATGAACGGCATGGAGCTGTCCCACCGGGTTCGAAACGACCCGCGCACCGAGGACCTCCCGATCCTCGTCCTCACCGCGAGCCGGGATCGCTCCCATCGCGAGATGGGCAGGGGCATCGGGGTGGACGGATACCTGACCAAGCCCTTCTCCCACGAGAAGCTCGTGGTCGCGCTCGAGAACGCGCTCAACTCACGTCGCGCCAAGCGGCAGCTCTCTGATCTCACCAAGCTCCTGGGCCGGGACGTGGTCGAGGCGGCGCGGAAGGGGACCGTGGAGGCTACCCGGGTGCGCATGACGATCCTCTTCACGGATCTGGTGAAGTTCTCCAACATGTGCGCTCGGAAATCCGCCGCCGAGGTCGTGGCCCTCCTGAACGCGTACCTCGACGAGATGGTCCCCGTGATCCTCGCCAACCGGGGATACATCAACAAGTTCATCGGGGACGCGATCATGGCCCTCTTCCGTGACCTCCCCGGGGAGGACCCGCCCGAGGTCCGCGCCCTCCGCTGCGGTCTCGAGATGCAGCGGCGCATGGCGCCCCTGAACGCACGCCAGCCGGAGGCGTTGCACATGCGCATGGGGATCAACACGGGAGAGGTGATCCTCGGGACCATCGGCACCGGCGATCGGCAGGACTACACCGTCATCGGCGACACGGTGAACCGCGCCGCCCGGCTGGAGGGCAAGTGTCCGCCGGACAAGCTCCTCTGCAGCGAGGACACCTTCGAAAAGGCCAGGGCCTGGGTGGAGTCCTCCGGGCAGCGATGGCAGGAGCACGGGGCCCTCGAGCTCAAGGGAATCAGCGAGCCGGTCCGGACCTTCGTCCTGGATCCGGATGATGGAGTGACAAGATGATCCGTGTACTGGTTGTGGACGACTCCCTGTTCATGGTGAAGATGATCTCCTCCGTCCTGGAGAAGTCCGGCCTCATCGAGGTCGTCGGGCACGCACTGGATGGCGAGGAGGCGGTCAAGAAGGCGGAGCTGCTCCAGCCGGACGTGATCACCATGGACGTGGTGATGCCACGCATGAACGGCCTCGAGGCCACCCGCACCATCCGTCAGCGCGCCGACATCCCGATCCTGATCCTCAGCGCATACACCCCCGAGGGGGCGCGGCTCACCCTCCAGGCCCTGGAGGCCGGCGCCGCCGATTGTATCGCAAAGCCCTCCGGCGAGCGCTCCATGGACATCAGCTCCATCGCGGACACCCTCGTGCGCCGGATCGTCGAGATCGCGCCGAAGGGGATGTCCGCGATGTGGCAGACCACCAGCGCGGATGCGATCACCGTCCCCGCGATGCGGGCGGTCCGTGCGCCGCGGGATGCGGGGCGGACCCAGCCGCCGCGGGTGGTGGTCGTGGGAGCCTCGGCAGGTGGCATCTCGGCGATCGCGAAGATCCTGCCGCGGTTCCCGGCCACGGTGCCCTTCGCCACGGTGATCATCCAGCATCTGCCCGAGGGGTTCACCCAGCAGCTCGCCGAGCGCCTGGATCAGCAATGCCTGATCCGGGTGAAGCAGGCGGAGCACGGGGAGCAGGTCTACAAGGGCACTGCCTACGTGGCCCCCGGCGGTGCGGATCTCGAGCTCACTCCCCAGATGACCTTCCGTGTCACGCAGCGTCCCGACGAGCCGGGCCTGCACCCCAGCGTCGACGTCGCGTTCAGGAGCGTCGCCGCAGCGGTCTTCAGCCGCTGCATCGCCGTGGTGCTCACGGGCATGGGTCGTGACGGCGCCATCGGCGTGCAGGACATCGCCGCGCGTGGCGGGGTGGTCCTGGCCCAGGACCAGGCCTCCAGCATGGTCTGGGGGATGCCCAAGGCAGCGATCTCCACCGGGGTCGTCGACAAGATCCTCACCCTCGGAGAGATCCCGAGGGAGATCCTCGACCGCTCCCAGGAGTCCGAGCTGCTGCGTGGTACCCGGTGATGGATTTTCTGTAAACTGTCCAGGTTTCGCCCGACTGGTTGGAGGGGACGTTGACGTCCTCGGAGGACCCATGAATCCCCATCTCCTGATCACCATCGAGGGCCTCGTCGCGGTCCTCGCCGCCTTTCTCATCGGCAGGGGTGTCATCCTCACGGATCCGGTGATGCTCACGGGCCCCCAGAAGGCCCGGAAGCTCACCTCTGGGATCCTCTGGGGCATCGGCGTGTTCCTCCTCCTGGGGCAGCTCCTCTTCCCGGTCCAGCGCCACGAGGAGAAGGCGGCGGAGGTCGGCGTGGAGTGGGTGACCCGCCTCGACGAGGGCTTCCGGCTGGCCAAGGCGTCGGGAAAGCCCGTCCTGGTGGACGCGGGGGCGTCCTGGTGCGTTGCATGCGGGAAGCTGAGGGACGAGACCCTCGTCGACCCGAGGGTTGCCGCGAAGCTCCAGGAGTTCATCCCCGTGGCCCTGGACATGGACGCGGACGAGAACGAGGAGATCTGGGACACCTACGACATCAAGGGCCTCCCCTGGGTCGCGGTGTTCACCCCGGAGGGTGCGCTCGTCGAGGAGAGCGTCCTCGTGGACTTCGAGGCCCCGAAGAAGTTCCTGCCCCGGCTCGAGAGGTATGGTGCCCTCGCCCTGGGGAAGGTGCCCAGCGGTGTCCCGACCTCCGCGGACGCTGAAGAGGCCGATGGGGGCACCGTGGCGGATTGGTTGGAGTCGAAGGGCTTCCTGTTGACCCTCCTCCTGGTCTACCTCGCCGGCATCGCGGCGAGCCTCACTCCCTGTGCCTACCCGGCGTACTTCCTGATCTTCGGGTTCCTCAGCATGGGCGTCAGCCGGACCCGGCGCCAGAGCTTCCTGACGTCTCTCCTCACGGTGGCCGGCATCGTCACGATGTACGTGACCGTGGGGATCATCGCGGCCCTGGGCGGGGGCGCCGTGGGGACGGTGATGTCCAACCCCTTCGTCATGGGCGGGATCGCGCTGCTCTTCCTCGTCATGGCACTCATGAGCCTGCGGATCATCCCCTTCGGCGAGTTCACGCGGTTCAAGACCTTCCTGGCGACGAAGCAGAAGGCCAACGACCTCTGGGCCTTCATCTTCGGCCTGGTCCTCGGGGTCATCGTCGCACCCTGCGTGGGCCCCATCGTCATCGGCATCCTCACCTACATCGCGCAGGGTCAGGACATCGTCAGGGGCGCCACCCTCATGTCGGCCTTCGGCCTCGGCATGGGGACCCTCTTCCTCTTCCTCGGGATGTCCTCGCACCTCATGACGAAGCGACCGCAGGTCGGGAAGTTCGGGGAGGCCGCCACCGTCGCGTTCGGGGTGCTCTTCTTCACGGCGGCGATGTACTACCTGAAGGGCGTGGTCCCCTACGACAGGATCTTCCCGTGGCTGGGAGGGCTCGCCGGTTAGTGCACGGTGGCGGCGCCCTCGCTGACGGCGAGGACGCGGATGGCCTCCAGGGCGAGGTCGATGGCCGTGCTCACCGCCTTGGCCTGGATGGTCTTCGACGCGAAGCGCTTGTGGTCCCCGATCACCGCCAGGATGCAGCCCGTGAGGATGCCCTCCCGCCGCTCTTCCTTGTCGGCGAGGGGCGCGATGGGGTTGCCGTGGACGGCCCCCAGCACGAAGAGATGCGCGGCCTCCATCTCCGAGGCCAGCACCCCCAGCGCGGCCAGGCGCTCCATGTAGCGGACGTTCTCCTCCGCCATGGGGCCCTGGTGGAATTCTCGCGCGAAGAGGCTGTCCTTCGAGTGGACCGGTCCGGCGTAGACCTCTCCGTCGATGCCCAGGTTTCCCGCCGCGGTCTCGATCGCGCGGATCCACTCCAGGGAGGCCAGGGCGGGGACCTCCAGGGGCGCATAGTTCCGGCTGGTCCCTTCGTCCCGCACCGCGCCGGTGGCCAGCACCAGGGAAGGCGGACGGATCACGTCCGGCTGGAGGGAGCCCGATGTGCCCACCCGGAGAAACCGGGAGGCGCCGAGCTTGATGCACTCGGTGACGATGATGTCCAGGCTCGGGCAGCCCATGCCGCTCGCCACAGCCGCCACGTCCACGGGCCCGCCGTGGCCCTGGAGCGTGCCGAGGTAGACGTTGTGCCCGCGGTCGCTCTCCCGGACCGTGACGTCCTGGAAGCGCTCTGCGATGACCTTGGCCCGGCCATCGGACCCAGGCAGGAGGACGTACCGGCCCACGCCGCCGTTTCCGACGAAGTCGGCCTCGGTGGCCGTGATGTGGTGTGGCTTGAACTTCTTCTTCCGCTGGGTCATGCCGCGCCTCCGTCCCCGCCGTCCTTTTCCCCGCCGTCCTTTTGCATCGGCTCCATGGAACCCACGAGGACCTCGATGCGCTCCTCGGCGCACTGCGCCAAGGCCTCCGGGGTGCGGGACCACCCGTCGAAGACGTCGGTCCAGCGCTTCAGGTAGTTCTCGTGGAGCAGGTCGACGGTCTCCTCGGGGACGCCGCGCCAGCGCGCCTTGCGGGCCTCTCGCAGGGTCCGCAGGTTCTCGTGGTCGTGCTCCGGCCACCGCTCGCGCATGGCCTCACGCAAGGTGAAGCCGCGCTTCGCAAGGCGGCGGACCTGCTCCCAGTAATGCAGCACGTCCTCGACGTACTCCGGCACGTCGAAGGCCCGGCTCCCCGCGTCGTAGATCACGCAGCGCTCGAGGATGTGAGGCACCGCATCATAGAGGCTCAGCTCGAACTCCGGGGTCAGGAGCGCGTCGAGCTTCACCAGGTCCGTGCCGGGCAGGGCGATGTGCAGCGGGGTATGACTGTTCACCAGGGAGAACTTTCCCTCGAGATAGACCACATGGGTCCCGAGGTAGTCGGGCCGCGCACCGGAGTGGCGCTCGTGGAAGGCCAGGAGGGCCTTCTCCGCCTTGTGACAGCCGATGGTGAAGAAGATGATCCCCGAGGGCTGCAGGTCGTGCTTCTGGAGATGCTCCGAGATCACCTCGAAGCCGTTGGACACCGTGACGCCTGTGGCCACCACGTCACCGACGATGAGCACCGCGCCCTGGGGGATGTCCATCTTCCTGTACATGTCCTCCTTCACGTGCCAACGGCCGTCCTGGCGGTACCGCTGGCTGCTCATGAAGCAGGTCACGTGGCGGTTCGTCCCCAGGGCGTCCTTGAGCGCCTCGCGGATCCCGAAATTCAAGCTCCCCCGCAAGAAGTTCATGATGCAGAGGCGGGTCTGGTTCACGGCCTCCAGGCTTGCGCGGAACGGCGCCGTTTCGATGGCCGCGCGCACCCCCGCCTCCAGGCTCCGCGAGTAGTCGACCCCCAGGAGCTCGGGCCTGTTGCAGATGTCCCGGGACTGGGGCGTGCTCACGACCCAGCGATGAAGGCCCTTCGTCTCGTGGTCGCCTCCCAGGCGGTACCAGGAGGCCTTGTCTTCCTTCGTGATTCTTTCGAGGTACTGCATGTGTCGCTCCCTATTTCGGCGTGGATCAAAGCATATGTGGGGGTCTGAAGCAACATCGCTCCCAGGGCGCAGTCCCGGAAGGGGTCTCGGGGTTGTTCTCGGGAATCTGAAGGGCTAGGATCTCCCCGGAGGTTCCCATGCACAGACATCTGTCCCTCGCCATCACCGTCGTCCTCCTCTCCTGCGGGTCACCCGGAGGAGGGTCAGGGACAACCGAGGACACATCGGCCGACGCATCGGCCGATGCGATGGATGTCCAGGGGGCCACCGACGCCAACTCCGACGCCACGGCACGGCTTCCCCCGCCGGACCTCCTCTGGGATCCCGGTGCGGACACCCCGGCGCTCCCGCCGTGGATCATCGACAACCTCGCGCCCCACGGACTGAGCACCTGGTCCTTCGCGCTCGAACACGCCGGGGAGATCCCGGAGCACATGCACCTGGCCGACTACGCGGTGGGCAACGGTCATGTCTTCTCCCTCATCGGCCATGCGGTCCCGTTCAACACGTTCCACTCCATGATCGGTCCCGACTACCAGAAGGACGAGGGCTACTTCTCGGATCTCTGGGTCGAGGTCGCCGGCGCCCCCGACGGGATCGCGTTCTCCTGGAAGCGGGAGTGGATCGGGCGCGCGCAGCGCGCACCGGTGGTGACCACCCATGCGGAGGGCGCGTTGGTGGCCGTCTCCACCCTGGACGTCGCCCCCGCTGGAGTCGGGGCGTCGGGGCCCGCCCGGTTCGGCATCCTGCGGGTCGTGTTCATCCGCAACCTCAGCGGCGGTGCGCTGGACGGTCTCTGGGTCCGCGTCGCCTGCGCACGCCCCCAGGAGGACCTCGGAGATGGCAGGGTGCAGGAGGAACGCGGCGGCAACCTCCGGCGTCTCTCGTGGCTGGATGGGAGCGGCCCCATCGCCGGGGCAGCGAGCCTGTCCATCCCCGTGGGCCCGTTGCCGGCGGGTGCGTCGGTGATGCTCCGTCTCGCGGCGGCGACCGGTGAGGAGGGGGATGACCTCGAGGCGACCCTCGCGGCGCTCGACGGATCCCCCGAGGTCCTCCTCGGGGCGACCCTCGCCGCCTGGGACGAGCGCCTGGACCGCGGTGTCCGGATCCTGACCCCCGATCCCAGGGTCAACGACTATTTCACCGGAGCGCAGGTCATCGTCCACTCACAGATCGCCGCGACCGGCGCGATCTGCCCCATGTCACAGTACACCCGCACCTGGCTGCGGGATTGCGGCGGGCCGGTCCGATACCTCTCCCGCAGCGGCTTCTTCGCGGAGGCCCGGGGGATCATCGACTACCTCTGGCTCGGAGCCCTCTGGGAGGGAGGCCTGCGCAACTCCTACCCGGCGGACCTCGACGGGGCGCTCCTGGACGTCCTGGATCCCCCGGACTGGGCCACCCTGCCCGTGATGTCCGGCCGCACCCGGGCAGAGTCCCCGAGCTACATTCCCCTGATGTATGGCTGGTACACCGCCGCGTCCGGGGACGGTGCGGTGGTCGAGGGTCGGCTCCCGATGCTCGAACACGCTCTCATGGAGCAGGAGTTCCGCGAGGACCTGTTGCCCTTCAGTGGGGACGAGACCTTCCGCACTGCGATGGCCATCGCGCACGGCCTCCCCGTCGCCGAGAGCTTCGAGGAGGGCTACCTCTCGTCCAACTCCTCGTTCCTCTGGGTCGCCGCGGCGCGGGTCCTCGGCGATCTGGCGTTGGACGCGGGCGAGGTGGACCTCTCGGAGGCTCTGGAGACCCGCCTGAGCATCGTCACGCAGGCCGCGGAGGAGACCTACCTCCAGAGCGACGGCTCCTACACCCCCTACGTCACCGAGGACGACCTCACTCCCGCCCCTGCGCCCTACGAAGACGTGAACACGAAGCCCATCTGGTCCGGGTACCTGTCCCGCTTCGACGCCGCCGCGGACGACAACCTCGACGGCACCATCGCTGCCCTGGGCGGAGAGGACGGCATCCTCGTCAGCCCCCTGCCCGACGCCTACGTGGGTTGGATGGGGCTCCCCATCGCGAAGGGGATCTACACCGGCATGTCGCCGGGGTACTTCCTTCAGAACGTCGCCTCGGAGCGCCACCCGGTGGCGGAGGCCGCGTTCAACGCGCTCCAGCACCACGCCGCCCCGGGCGGCGCGACACCCGAGTACGCGGTCCTCGATGGGCCGTTCCCCCTCCAGCTCATGTACGAACCCTCCGGCGCGGAGCCGGCGGACTACACCGCCCGCTACCGGCCTTGGGAGGGCGCCATCGTGGCCGACGCCGCCATGGAGTACCTCTTCGGGATCCGTCAGGACGCGGCGGGGTCCCGGCTCGGACTCTCGCCGTCGCTGCCCAATGGCTGGTCCTGGTCGGAGGCCCGGGGGGTGAGGGTAGGGGAGACCCGGATCGACCTCCGGGTCGAGCGGATCGATGGTGTCTGGGAGCTTCGCATCACCCACGTCGAGGGACCGGCTCTCGAGATCGAACTGGATCTCCTCTGGCCCGACGACGGTGGGGACGCCGTGGTCACCCTGGACGGCGATCCCCTGCAGAGCGATGGTCGGGTGAACCGCTGGGCCGCGGGCGTGCTTGCCGTCGACTCGTTCCTGGTGGAACCCGGGACCCTTCGCGTCCTCAAGGCGCGTCAGAACGCCTGGGAAAAATAGGCCAGGGTCCCGAAGGACAGCTGCTTTCCGTACAGGGGCAGCACCGCGGCCTCGTCGATGGACAGGAGCACCGGGAACACGCCGAAGAGCTCCGCGTGGAGGCGGATCCCGAGGCCTGCGGACTGGTAGAGGTAGCGCTCCTCGAACCACTCGTCATGGTCCGTTCCGATGAGCGCCGCGTCCGTGAAGAGGACGAGCTGTACCGCCCGAAGGAAGAGGGTCTTCCCGAAGGACGCGCGGAGGTTTCGGGCGGGCATCCAGCGCAGCTCGGCGGACGCGGCCAGGCGGTGTCCGGGGGCAAAGTCCGCGATCACGAGGCCCCGGACCCCGAAGATGCCGCCCACCTCCAGGTGCTCCCACGCCGGGGTCTCTCCCACCCGGGTGTCCGCCAGTCCCCGCAGGACGAAGACCAGATCCGGGCGCGTCCCGAAGACCTTCGCGCCACCGAACCCGAACTTCGAGGAGAGGCGCCATCCGCCCTGGGTGTCCCCGGGGAAGGCCTCCGCGTAGGTGTAGGCCCACCCCCCCCGGTACGGCGCATAGGATCCGGTCCGGGTGTCGTAGTAGAGCAGGGCCTTGACCCCGGGGGAGAAGCTCCCACCCCCCTCGAACCCTGCCGCTCCCTTGAGTCCGACGGTGAGGTTCCAGCGGTTCCGGTTCTGGCTCGCCAGCTGCCCGAATCCCCACCGGTGACCGATGAGGAGTTCGGCGCGCTGGGGGAAGAGCCGAGGCTGCAGGACCCAGGTGGAGCGCAGGTCGTGGCGCCGCTGGAGATCGATCTCCACGGACGCAGTCGGGATCCGCGCGCCGGACTCGAAGGACACCCAGGGCCTCGCAAAGACCAGCTTGAGATCCCGGCTGCTCGCGTCGTCGAACCGCAGATCCCGGGTCGGGCGATCACGACGTTGCAGGATCCTTGCGTCGGGATCGACGAGGGCCCTCTGGACCCGTCCGCCCACGCGCCAGCGCACGGTCTTCCGGCTCGTGTCCCAGACCACGTCCCTGGTCCCGCCGTTCTCGTGCTCCAGACGGACCCGCACCGGGATCCCGCTCCCGGGTCCGACGCGCCGGGCCTCGACGAGGGTCGCCTGCGCACCATCCGGCCTGCGCGTCGGCGTCACCCGGACGCTGAGGTCCAACTCCTCGAGATGGCCGCCCTCGACCCAGGCACAGAACGCCGACGCCCAGCGAGCCCCGGTCAGCGCGGCCGCGCCGTCCGCTCCGACGGGGCGCTCCGAACCGGACCGCTCCACGGCGCGCACTGCGTCGATCTCCTGGAGGAGCTGACTCGCCGCCCAGGGCGAGGGCAGGTCCCGCGCGATGAACTCCGACTCCCCCTCGAAGGAGCTGTGATCCTGGACCCGCTGGAAGAAGAGATGCTCCTGGGGGATCCTGGCGTCCGTGGCGAACTGGTCGATCGCGTAGATGAACTCTCCCTTGCGCGCCAGATCCCGGACGGCACCCAGGTCCGCCGTGCCCCGGAGCCGGGCCCGGAGCCAGGCGCCGGTGACGAGGGCGAGCCACGGGTCGGTGGCTGGACGCTCCCTCCGGAGGGAGCCCGTGATCAGGGCGGAGGCGAGGGCGGCGTCGTGGTAGCGGGTCAGGAGGTCCACGCGGGTGATCTCGTACAGGGACTCCGCCACGAAGATCAGGTCGCCTCCGGGGACCGCGAGGTTCTCCTTCATGGGCACGACCACCAGGGTCCACCGATCGCTGTCGAAGGGGTCACGGAGGTCCCGCAGCACCCTCCGCAGGCCGGCGATCCGCTCCGGGAGCCAGTCGGTCTGGAGGAGCTCCCCCGGGGTGTAGGGATCGCCGGCCGGCCGGGCCTTCGACCGGTGAATCAGATCGATGCGGCGGCTCCCCTCCCGCACCGTGGTCCGCCGCAAGTCCGGGGCGGCCACCAGGGCCAGGGGATCCCAGGAGACGCCGCTCCAGGAGATCGCCCGCTTCGGTCCCGCATCGTCCAGATGGGTTCCGAGGAGGACACGGGTGCTCCTTGACGGTGAGACCTCCACGTCGAAGCGGACGCGGCCGGGGCCCGCTGGAATGCGAAATCCGCTGGCCTCCAGGGTGGGGAGGCTCGGGTGCCAGCCGCCTCGGAGGGTCAACATCCCCCGGGCTGCGCCGAAGGTCCCGAACCGCGCCGGCGCCTTCACCCGGGTCGTCAGGGAGATCGCGAGGGTCTCACCCGGCTGGAGGGGGGTCGCGAGGGCCAGGGTCGACAGCGCAGCGCAAGGCCCCAGGAGCTCCCGGGCGAGGTGCGGTCCCTCCAGGCTCTCCGAGGCTTCGACCTCGCAGGAAGAGCGGGACACCCCCCCAGGGAAGCGCCAGCTGAAGTTCCGATCGGTCAGATCCCCGGTCGGAGCGCCGTGGAGCGCCGCCGCCATGAGGACGGGGAGCTCGTCCAGGGCCACGTCCGCGCAGTTGGTGAAGCGGATCTCCGTGGTCGCCCGTACCGTGCCGTCTTCCAGGTTCAGGGCCGCCCGGATCCGCACGTCAGGGGTCCCGCAGGGGGAGAGGGGCACGAGGCAGGTGGAGGCAGCGGTGGCGGTCTGCCAAGCACCGGGGACCCCCGCGGTCAGGGCGAGACCGATCGTGATTCCCAGGAGGTGTCGTAGGGTCGACTTCATTCCAGGATTGTATCGGGTGCCTTCTCCTTGACAAGGCATGGCTGCTTTCGTGATATTGAATTGGATTCAGCCAATTCCCCTTTGAGTCGACATGCCGCAGGCCGCGACACGTACGAGGGGTGTGTAATGACCACAGCCGCAGAGAAGAAGGGTCAGGCCGGTGAGCCGATCCGCGGCGTCGTGAAGTGGTTCGACGACTCCAAGGGCTTCGGGTTCATCACCCCGAGCGATGGCACCGGTGACATCTTCGTCCACCACAGCTCCGTGATCACGGACGGGTATCAGACTCTGCAGAAGGGGCAGGAGGTGGAGTTCCTCAAGGTGCGCGGCCCCCGGGGGCCCGTGGCCCAGAACGTCAGGCCGCTCACTCCCGCCATCTGACCGCGGCCGGGGTCCGGGGCGACCTTGCCCGGCCCTCGGGGCGCTGGTATACTCCTGCCGTTCCAGGAGGACGATCCCATGCGCCGAACTGTCTCCACCCTGCTCCTCGCCCTGGCCGTCATCGTGGCAGGGTGCACCTTCGAGGCCGGCGCCGGTGGCTACGTCTTCAAGCCGCCGCCGAAGGAGGACGTCCCCGTCCCCGAGGACACCCCCCCTGACCCCGGACCGGATCTGGGACAGGCCTGCTTCGATTTCTTCGCCTGCATCCTCTCGATCTCGACCCAGGGGGGTGACCTGGACTCCTGCACCAAGGAGGCGCCGCCGGAGCTTGTTCCGTACATCGAGGCGATCCGGTCCTGCCAGATGGAGTTTTGCAACGATCTGAAGTTCGACCCGGAGTCCGACTCCTTCGTGCCCGTGGCCTTCCGGAACTGCCTGAAGTACAGCTGCCCTGAGGCGCTGATCGGCTGCTTCGCCCACGAGGAGAACGAAGAGGGCTGCAAGCGGTACGTCGTCTGCGAACAGAACTGCGCGGACACCGGCGTGGCCTGTGACCTCGACTGCATGTCGAAGCTCTCCCCGGACGACGTGCTCGCGACGGTGGACTACCTGAACTGCATGGAGGAGTTTGCGGAGGTCCCCGACACCGGGATCACCGCCAAGCTCTGCGAGTGTCTGGGGATCTGCGAGGTCCCCTATTCGATCTGTGATGACCGCGACCGGTAGGCTGGTTTCCCCCCCACGCTGAGGAGCCGATGAACGATCCATACTCCGGGTATTTCCTCTGGAACCTCGAACCCACGATCCTCGAGCTGGGCTCCCACGGGATCCGATACTACGGCGTGATCTTCGCGATCGGGATCCTCCTCGGGTACGAGATCTGGCGCCGCCAGATGCGGCGCGGGGGGCATAGCCCGGAGATCGCGGATCGCTTCCTGGTCTGGGGGGTCTTCGCGGTGCTCATCGGGTCCCGGCTGGGCCATTGCTTCTTCTACGAGTACGAGTTCTACCTCAAACACCCCCTCGAGATCCTCTACGTCTGGAAGGGGGGGCTGGCGAGCCACGGTGCGACCATCGGCCTCATCGTCACTGTCGCCCTGTATTCGAGGAAGTACCACTACAACCTCGTCGAGACGATGGATCGCATGGCCATGCCAGCGACCATGGGCGCGATCTTCGTGCGCCTCGGGAACTTCATGAACGGCGAGATCGTGGGCAAGGAGTTCTACGGGGCCTGGGCCGTGCGGTTCCAACGGTATGTAGAGATCAACCAGTCCATCTACGAGTCCTCGCACGGCCCGCTGGCCTGGGTCGCCTTTCCCCTGCCGCGTCATCCCTCGCAGCTCTACGAGGCGACGGGGGCGGCGTTGGTCTTCCTGGTCCTCTACCTCCTGGATCGGCGTCTGAAGGAGGGCCGCCCCAGGGGGCTCATGGCGGGCCTCTTCCTCACCGGCTACTTCACGTTCCGGTTCCTGGTCGAGTTCTTCAAGGAGTTCCAGTCCCTCGGGCGCATCGTCCCGGATCAGATCGAGCACGTCCTCCGGGTCGATCCCACCTCGGGGTTCACCATGGGTCAGTACCTCAGCCTTCCGTTCATCGTCCTCGGGATCGGGATGGTGGTCTGGTCCTTGAAGACCCGGAAGCCTGCATCAGTGCTCTCACCTGTGGACAAGCCTGCTCCACGAAAGGTCTCGGTGAAGTCCCGCAAGAAGTGAGTCAGGGCGCGTCGGACTCCAGGCGCCGGAGCCCGGCCCGCTCATAGGGCATGGCCTCCATGACGGCGGCCCCGAGGACCCTGCTGCGGAGCGGCTCGGGGCAGCGGGTGATTTCCTCTGCGACCGCGGTCCGAAGGAAGCGGGACGACCGAGAGGTCGCCAGCTCCGTCAGCGTCTCCGTTGTCCCGGGGAGGCACAGGGACGCCAACTCCCTGGCGGCCCGGATCTGCTGTGCCTCGGTGCCGCGTGCTGCGATCTCCTCGAGGTCCTTGAGCGTCTCGCCGTCCCCGGTTCTTCCTGCCAGGATCATGGTGGCGAGGAGCTGCTCCATGGGGAGGTTCCAGTCCCCCGCAAGGGCCGTGAGCCTGCGCTCCCAGGCGTTGTCCAGCTCCATCGGGAGCAGCCCGTCGACGAGCTCCAGCGCGAGGAGCCGGATGCTGATGGGGGCGTCGGGGGCCTCCATCGCGCCCGCGGCGAAGGCCAGGACGCGCTCCCGCAGGCCTTCGTCCTCTCCGATCACGGCCACCATGTTGTCGGCGAGGAGTTTCCGCTGCCACGGGAAGATGGCGTAGGGGATGCTGCTGCACGCACCCTGGGCTTCGTCATCGCCGCTCCGCGGGATCAACAGCCGGTCGCAGAGGCCCGTAGCGCAGTCGCCGTTCATCGCGCAGGGCGGCCCCACCTCCTGTCGGAAGAAGGGGTCCAGGGGATCCGGTGCGGGAGCCTCGCTCCGGGCTCCACAGGCGCCCAGGAGGAGGCAGAGGACGACAAGTCCGAACTCATGCATGAACCACCACCCGAGCGCCTTCGCGCATGTCATTGACCGTCCGAGCGCCTGCCGCGGCGAGGAGCGTGCGCAGGTCCTGGGCGAGGGTCTCCACCCAGGGATCCGCGCGGGTCCCGTCGACGGTCAGCTGGCCCTCCCCGTCCTCGAAGCAGACCCGTCGGAGGATCGGGGCGGCGAAGGACGCCAGATCCGCGCCCAGTCCGAGGACCTTCGCGATGTCTTCGGCGCTCCGGATCCCGCCCCCCGCGATGAGCACCCGCCCCCGAAAGCGCGGCACGGCGTCCAGGAGGGTCGAGAGGGTGTCCCGGCCCTCCCGGGCCAGCTCCAAGGCGCGCCGCTCCGCCGTGGATCCGGCCGGGCACCGGGCGGCCTCCACCAGGGGCCAGTTCGTCCCCCCGGCGCCGGCCACGTCGAGCCCGTGGATCGGGAGATCCGCGAGGTCATCGAGGGTCTCCGCGGAGAACCCGTGGCCCACCTCCTTGACGATCACCGGGAGCGCGGAACCAGACGCGAACTCCCGGAGCGCGTCGAAGGCGCCCCCGAGGTCGCGCTCGCCCTCGGGTTGCGCGAGCTCGTGTGCGGGGTTCACGTGAACCATCACGCCGTCGAAGCCGAGGCCCTCACAGAGGGCCAGGTAACGCCGCGCCGCATCCCGATCCCGCAGCTGCCAGACGCCGAGGTTCCCGAGGACGGGCACGCTCGGGGCGAGAGGCTTCACGTCGTAGTCCGCAGCCCTGCCGGGGTCGTCGAGGGCCGGACGCATGGATCCCACGGCGAAGCCGATCCGCCACCGCTCCGCCAGGGCGGCCAGCTCCTGGTTGAGCTTGCGCCCCAGGGACCAGCCACCGGACATGGACGCGATCATCAGGGGCAGGCCCAGTCGGTAGCCGAGGAGCTCAACGCCCGGGTCAACGAGGTCCATGGAGACGGGGACCGGGGAGCGTTGGAGGGTGACCCGTGCCAGGCCCGTGCTGTGGGGGCCCTCGACCCCGCTGCCCAGACAGATCCGTACGTGGTCTTCCTTTCGACCCTCGGACACGATGGTCTAGCCCTGCCCAGGATCGGAGTCTGCCCGCATCCGCCTCACTCCTCCCGCCGCATCCTGCGTCGGTAGGTCGCAGCCCTCTTGAACATCCCGAACAGGTTGAACGCGGTGGCGACGGTGAAGATCACAAACTCGTTCACCGGGAGCCTCATGAGGGAAGCCAGGCCGAAGCAGGCCATGGGCAGCAGCACGAGGACCGCGACGAGGGACAGCCCCGCGCGACCCGCCGGGCTCTCCACATTTTCGAGGAAGATGCGTTGGGTGAAATAGGTCGGAAGAACGATGACCCACACCAGGGAGAACAACCAGTAGAGGATGTCGAGGACCATCCGAAGCTCCCTGGGCTCAGGCTCCAGCGCCTGTGGTCTGTTCGAAGCGCTTGCTCACCTTGTCGTAGTAGTCGATCGCGCTCCGCACGTAGACCCGCTTCTCGATGTAGGGGCGGGGGAAGAAGCTGCGCTTGAACCCGTACACGATGATGTGGCGGAGCTCCTTGGCCGTGATGTCGAAGGCCTCGATTGCGAGGAGGATCTCCCGGGAGACCGTGGTGTTCGACACCGTCCGGTTGTCCGTGCAGAACGTGGTGGAGAGCTTGGCCTCCCGCATTCGGGCGAACGCGTGGTTCTGGAGAACCCCGATGCGTGGATTCGTCTGGAGGTTGGAGGTGAGGCAGACCTCGATGGTGATCCGGCGATCCGCGATGTAGCCGGCGAGGTCCCGGACGAAGCGCTCCTTGTCCAAGATCTCACGGTCCTTGATGGACGGCACCTGGAAGAGGTAGTAGCCGTGTCCGATGCGATCCGCCTTGAGATCCGTGATCGCCTGGAAGATCGACTCCGGGCCGTAGGCCTCGCCCGCGTGGACGGTCTTCTTGAGGAAGTGCCGGTGCGCGAGCTCGAAGGCACCGATGTGGTGCTCGGCCGGGTACCCGGCCTCCTCCCCGGCGAGGTCGAACCCCACCACGGGGATGCCGAACTTGTCACGGATCTGCACCGCGGCCTGGGCCAGAGACATGGAGGCCATGGTGTAGAGGTCCCGCTCCCGGCTGTACGGATGCAGGTTGAAGAGGCGTTCATAGTACTTGGAGTAGGTCGGGGCGAACTTCCGCAGCGCGCAGACGATGATGCCGTACTCGAAGTCCGGCTTCCCGTTCACGGTGACCGCGATGGACTGGTTGTACTCGGCCTTCGCCCGCCTCAGCCCCATGTCCACGGACAGGAGCACCGACGCGATGTCCTGCTTCGAGTTGATGTGGAGCTGCGGCGCGAAGCGGACCTCGATGTAGCAGACGCCCTCGTTGATGTTGTCCCAGGCCAGCTCGTACGCCACCCGCTCCAGGGCCTCGGGGTGTTGCATCACCGCTGTGGTGAACACGAAGGGGTAGAGGTACTCCCCAAGGCTCTGGTAGGAGTCCTTGAAGACCTGGTCCTTGAGCTCCTCCGGGGTGTACGCCGGCAGCGTGACGTCGTGCTGTTTCGCCAGGTCGATCAGCGTCCCGAGGCGCAGGGAGCCGTCCAGGTGAAGGTGGAGGTCGGTCTTGGGAATGGCCTCGATGAAGGCCGGATCGAGGACGTAGGATTCCTGGGGCATGGTCCCTCCTTGGGGATCGCGGGTCAGAAGGCGAGGAGCCCGTTGAGATAGGGGTTGTTGCGCGTCTCCTTCCCGATGGTCGTCGTCGGGCCGTGGCCGGAGTACACGGCGATCTGCGGCGCGAGCTCCTGGATCCGTTCCAGGCTCGTGCGCATGTCCGAGGCGTTGCCCCCCCAGAGATCGGTCCGGCCGATGGAGCCGGCGAAGAGGAGGTCCCCAGAGGTCAGGAGGCGCTCTTCGCCCTCGGTGAACAGGAAGCAGGTGTGCCCCGGAGAATGGCCGGGCGTATGGATGCACCGGACCGAGAGCGCGCCGAAGCGCAGCTCGGTCTCGTCTTCCAGGGCCTCGTTGATCACGGGGGCCTGGACGACGCGGACACCGAACAGGCGGCACTGGGAGGGGACCATCTCCAGGACTTCCAGATCTCCCGGGTGTAGATGGACCTTCGCACCGGTGGCCTCCGCGATCTCCGCCGCCGCGCCCACGTGGTCGATGTGACCGTGGGTCAGCAGGATCGCCGCGACGGTCACGCCTTCTCCCTCGATGGCGTCGAGGATGCGCTGGGGCTCGTCCCCCGGATCCACGACCACGCCGGTCGCACCGGCTGCGTCGGTCACGATCCAGGTGTTGCTCTGGAAGGGACCGACGACGACGCCCTTGATCTTCATGAGTCCAGGCCTCCTATTCATATACTGGATGGTAAGTTAACTCCCCGCACGCGGGAAGTCAATGTCAGCACAGGCGCTGCTCGGGGTTTGGGGTCACCCGGTGTTGCGAATCCCCGCGGCGATGCCGCTGATGGAGATCTCGAGCGCGTCCTAGGACGAGCAGGGCTGCCCGGCGCTCGCCACGGCCTCGATTTCGACCTGCGCGCCGAGGGGCAGCGCCGCCACGGCGAAGGCCGCGCGGGCCGGCGGGTCTTTGGCGAAGTGCCTTGCGTAGACGGCGTTGACCACAGCGAAGTCCTCGATGTCGACGAGGAGGACCGTGGTCTTCAGCACCGCTGCGGTCTCCAGGCCAGCGGCGGCCAGGATCGCCTCGAGGTTCTTCAACGCCTGTTCGGCCTGGGCCTCGACGCCGCCGTCAACGAGGCGTCCCGTCCCGGGAACGAGGCCCAGCTGTCCCGACACAAAGAGCAGGTCTCCGCAGACCGTGGCCTGGGAATATGCGCCAACGGCCGCCGGGGCGTTCTCCGTCGCGATGATCGTTTTCGCCATTGGGTTCCTCCAGAGTTCCCATCGCTGATCCTCGGGATCATACCCGAACCGTGGAGGAAGCACAGCTTCCCGTCTGGGATCAGGGCAGCGCGTCGTTCAGGGCGGCGGCCAGCGTGGGGGCCGCCAGCAGGATCGCCAGGAGCGCAACCACTACATACATGAACATCTATAAACACAAAGAAATTACAGGTAACTTTACTTCGTGTCCGTCGCGTCCAGGCACCAGGTCGTACCGCCAAGATCCGTGACCACGATCCGACCTCCGTCGGCCGCGGGTGTCCCCGCCAGCGGCGCTCCCACGGCCCAGCGGCGGCGCTCGGCTCCGTCCGTGGGTGCGAGGATGCGCAGGACCCCATCGGGGCCGGCGATGACCACCCCGTCCTCCACGCGAACCGGAGACGCCAATGGTGCGGGGTGATCATACCGGTTCAGCTCGAAGGTCGCCAGGGGCTCGCCCAGGGATCGGGTCCAGATCACCGTGCCGTCGTCCCTGAGCGCCGCTGGACGGCCCATGCGGCCCGTGGTGACCACGGCCTCTTCCAGGGGGAGGGGAGACGACGGGACCTGGATCCACGACAGCAGGGTCTCCGGCGATGACTCCCCCGTCGCGACGTCGTAGGAGCGCAGGCCCTGCAGGGTCCGGACCTGGATGCGCCCCCCGGGGTCCGCGGCGGGGGCCGCGGTCACCCGAATCGAGGTGTCCTTCCACGAGGGGTCCAGTGCCCCCCCGGGGTCCAGGGTCCAGGAGAACAGACCCTCGGTGAACGTGCCGCAGAGGAGCCGGTCCTCGAAGACCCGGGCCGGGGTGACCCCCAGAACGTCGTACCCGTCCATGGCCTCCTCACGATCGAGGAGCGCGCCGGTCAGGGCGTCGACCACGTAGGGTCCCTTCTGGTAGCAGGTGTAGAGGCGACCACGGTGGAGGGCAGGGCCCGTGCCGACCCAGTGGGTGACGAACATCGGGGGGAAGGAATCGGCGAGGTGGAAGGTCCACGCCACGGCGCCCGTGGCCAGGTCGAACGCATGGATCGTCCCGTCGAGGGTCTGGACGTAGGTCCGCGACGCGTCCACGGCCGGCCGTCCCGCGGGGTGCCCCGGGAGCGCGTGGGACCAGAGGGTCGCGCCGGACTCCAGGTCCAGGGCGTGGACTTCGCCGCCGTGGTCGTCGTCGAGGCCCGTACGGGTGGCGACGATGACGCGGTCGCCGGCCACCGCAGCGCCCCCGCCGTATTGCATGCGTCCCAGGGCTCGGACCCAGCGGATGCCCCTGGCCGCGGCGTCTCCGGGGGTGATCGTGGCGGACCATTTCTTCGACGTGCAGCGGATGGCGGTCGTGGTGTCCGGGGGGGCCGGGGTCTCCACCTCCCAGGCATAGCTGCCCCGACGGGTCAGGGTCCACTTGCGCGTCCCCTGTGAGCAATGCATCTCGCCCTTGATTCCCCGGTTCGTGGTGACCTGGACCAGGAGCCGATCCCCGAACGACCAGGCGACCGCCGACTCCCGGGGCGCCCAGGGCACCAGCCGGCTCCGGACGTCGGCACCAGTGAGCTCCACCACCCGGGCCACCGGTGGGGAGAAGTCCCATCCTCCCAGGGTCGCGGACGCGGTGTTGAAGCTGTAGATGTCGCCGCTGCGGACGGCCTGGTTGCCGTGCCAGTGACCGGAGAAGACCGCGCGCAAGGCCGAGGACCGGAGGGGGTCGAGCCACTCGGAGCGGGGGTAGAAATGGACGAAGAGGAGGACCGGCTTCCGGGCCGCGCGGAGGGTCTTCATCAGCCAGGCCCCGTCCTCGCCCT
This sequence comes from Pseudomonadota bacterium, assembly GCA_043815665.1. Lineage (GTDB taxonomy): Bacteria > Myxococcota_A > UBA9042 > CAIXZC01 > CAIXZC01 > CAZNWW01. The sequence continues at coordinate 25,800 of JBDRIT010000072.1, read as the reverse complement.
CGTCGGTGAGCTGCGGAGCGGTGACGATCCGGTACCCGCCGAGGTCGAAGGCGCGGGTGGGATCCCCGAGGGCCTCCTGCCAGGCCGCGCCCCCGACCTCAGGCCTGCCCTCGTCGTGGTTGCCCTTCACCAGGACCACCCTCGCCCCCCGGGGCAGCGCGTCCAGGGCGCCCCGAAAGGCCTCGAACTCGGGTTTGAGACCCCTGTGGGTGAGGTCGCCGGTGAAGGCCCACAGATCCACAGGGGATTCCTGGGCGACGAGCTGGCGCAGGAATCCCCGCAGTCGGGCGGCGTCCTCCTTTGAAGGGTGGCGGCCCACGTGGGTGTCGGAGATCTGGACGATCTTGAGGGTGCGCCCCGAGGGCGCCGTTTGCGGGGAGGGTGCGAGGAGCGCCACGAGGAGGAGGAGGTGGAGCATCAACGGGTCTTGCCGGCCACCGTCCTGGGCCCCACCTCGCCGACGAGGTACTGGAGGCCCGGCGTCTCCTTGACCTGGAGCATCAGCGCGTCCGCTTCGGCCACCAGCCTGTCCCCGTACATGGTCGCCTCGGGGCCGTAGCAAGCCAGGGTCATGCCCACCGACGCACGCAGGATGACGACCTCGCCCCCGATGGCGAGGGGACTCCGCTCCAAGGCGGAGAAGAGGCGGTGGAGGAGGGTCAGCGCGCCGTCCGTGGAGGTGCAGAGGCCGAGGACGACGAACTCGTCACCGCCCCAGCGGCAGACGGTGTCGATCTTGCGGACGTTCTTCATCAGGATCGTCGCGAAGTGGCAGATCGCTCGGTCCCCCAGGAGATGCCCATGGACGTCGTTGATCTCCTTGAACTTGTCGATGTCGAAGAACATCACGAAGAGCATGCGGTTGAAGCGCCGGGCGCGCTCCTCCTCGAACGCCAGGGTGCTCCCGAGGAAACGGCGGTTCGGAATCCTCGTGAGCTCGTCGGTCATGGAGAGCGCTCGCAGGCGCTCCTGCAGCTGGCGCTCCTCGGAGATGTCGTGCATGGAGACGAGCACCCGGTGGTCGCCCGCGCTGTTGCGCAGGCAGGACGCCCGCAGCGAGAGGGAGAGCCCGGGGGTGGAGTCCATGGGGGTCGTCGGGTATTCGAAGGTCGCGTTCAACTCTCCGGCCTCGGCCATGGTCAGGAGCCCCTCCGGGCCCCACTCGTCGAGCTCCGGGACGAGCTGCACCACGTGCTCCGGAATGGGCAGACTCCGGTCGAAGAGCTGTCGCGCCGGTCTGTTTGCGGTCAGCACGCGACCGCCCGCCTCGCACAGGAGGATCGCGTCGGGGAGGTGGTCCAGGAGTCGGCACAGGTCCTCGTCCCTGAAGGGAAGGCCCGCGTTGTCCATGGTCATGGGTCCTCTCGTATTCCACTCCCCGTCTACGTGATTTTTGTGCGAATTGCAAATGTTGAGGCGGCAATGGTACGTTATCAGCGGTCCTGGGTCGTCGGAAGCAAGGAGGCCATGCGGATGCGAGTGAGAGCCCTGCCGTCCTTCGTCCTCGTCCTGCTCCTGGCCACAGGCTGTGGAGGCGGCGGCGATCGCAGCGCGGACACCCCGACCCCTGATCCCGACGCCGTGGTTGGTGAGGACTCGACCCTGGATGTCCCGGGGATCGACGGGGGCCCCGCCGAGACGACGCCGTCCGATGGCACCGGCGAGGAGTGGCTCGTCCCCCCCGGGACCCTCTCCGTCGAGGGCGAGGGCGGCGCGAGCCTGACCCTCCACACGGATCCCCTCGGCATGGTCCTCTCCTCCGCGGCCGGAGAGATCCTCTGGGACGGCGCGGACACGCCGCTCCTCTTCGGCTTCGTGGACGAGAAGAACGAGGCCCTGCGCTACGACAGCTCCATGGTTCCGTCGGAGGTGGTGTGGACGGCGCCGGGTCCCGTGGAGGCGTACCGGCCGTTGGACGGTGGTGGCGTGGTCCTGCGTCTGCCCCTGGGCGGGGACGACCAGGCCACTTGGCTCCTGCTGTCGGTCGCCCCCGGCGGCGAGGGGATCATCACCCTCGAGGCGACCCCCGAGGACACGACCCATGTGGTCCTTGTCCGTCTCGGATACGCGCCCCTGGGTCCGCAGGAGAACTTCTACGGTCTGGGCGAGAACTACGATCACCCGGCCCGCCGCGGCACCCTGCGGGAGATGCACTTCATGCCCATTCTGCCGTCGGAGAGCGGGTACAACGAGGCCCACGTCCCCATCCCCCTGCTGATCTCCACCGCGGGATCGGCCCTCTTCGTCGAGGATCGCAATCCCGGGACCTGGGACGTGGCGATGACCGATCCCGAGCGGGTCGTCGCGACCTGGGCGGTGCCCGCGGCGAAGTTCCACCTCCTTTGGGCCGGGCACCCCATGGACGTCCTGCCCCGCTACTACGAGCTGACCGGCTACCCGGCCCTGCCCCCGATCTGGGCCTTCGGGATCCTCCAGTGGCAGGACGAGGTGGACGGCCAGGCCATGGTCATGGACGACGCGCTGTCCATGCGGGCGCTGGATCTCCCGTGCAGCGCCATCTGGATCGACCGCCCCTACGCGGTGCCCCACACGTACTTCGAGTTCGACGAGAACTACCCCGACGCCGCGCAGATGGTGACCGACCTCAACGACCTGGGCTACCGGGTCGCGATCTGGAGCGCGCCGTACCTCAGCAAGGACCTGGAGGCCGAGTACGCGTTCGCTGCGGAGAACGACTTCTTCGTGGAGGGGGACGTCCAGTACGAGAAGTTCGGGACCCTCATGGACTTCACCAACCCCGAGGCGGTCGCGTTCTGGCGGGATCTCGTCCACCTGGCCACGGACATCGGCATCGAGGGCTTCAAGCTGGACTACGGCGAGGACGTCCAGGCGGGCTTCGGTCCGATCAAGCTGAACTTCAACTTCTACAGCGGCGAGCCGGCGCAGGTGATGCACAAGAAGTACGCCTGGTACTACCACCTGACCTACGAGGACACGGTCCCCGGCGGCTCCTTCCAGCTCAACCGTGCGGGGACCTACGGGGATCAGAGCGTCACCGACGTCATCTGGCCCGGGGACCTGGACGCGGACTTCCGCTTCCACATGGAGGAGGACTTCTACGTGGGGGGCCTCCCCGCCGCGATCGCCGCGGGTCTCTCCCTCTCCACCAGCGGCTATCCGTTCTTCGGATCCGACACCGGCGGGTACCGGAACAACCGGCCCACGGAGGAGGTCCTCCTGCGCTGGGTGGCCCAGACCGCTGCCTCCACCACCCTCCAGTTCGGGGGCGCAGGCGCGAACTGCAACCCCTGGGATTTCACTGAGTATCTGGAGAACGTGGACTGGCAGGAGGAGCCCGTCGTCTCGAAGTACGACGAAGGCACCGTGGAGACCTGGCGGCGCTTCGCGAGGCTGCACATCCGGCTCTTCCCCTACACCTACACCCAGGCCGTGGCCGCGGTGTCCGGCGGCCGTCCGGTGCTGCGTCCCTATGGCTTCGCGCTGCCCGAGGCCGGTGAGCACCCAGACTTCGTCTATTTCCACGGCGAGCATCTGCTGGTCGCGCCGGTCTACCGGGAGGAGATGGATCCCGAGGTGCCCCTGCCCCCTGGTGATCGCTGGGTGAGCTGGTGGACCGGCGAGGCCTGGGATGGCGGCGCCACCGTGGTGTTCCCGCAGCCCCCCCTCAATCAGTCCGTGCTCCTGGTCCGCGAAGGCGCGGTGATCCCCATGCTGCGACCGACGGTAGACACCCTGGCGCCGGCCACGGATCCCGAGGTGGACTCCTACGGCAACGATCCCGGTCGCCTCTGGCTGGTGACCTGTCCGGCCGCCAAAGACGGTCCCGAGACCACGGTCTTCGACGGCTCGACGGCGATCCTGAAGAGCGGAGGCAGTCACTGGACCCTGGAGGTCGGGCAGGGCGACACCTTCACCGGCTGGGTCGCCGAGGTCCGCCTCCACGCGGCGGGCGGTCCGGCGGCGGTGGACGTTGTCACCGACGGCGAGGGCGCAAGCCTCGAGGCGGTGGGGACCGCGGGGGAGGTGGAGGCTTGCGACGGCTGCTGGTTCCTGGACGAGGACGCAAAGACCCTCTGGATCGGCCTTGGCCCCGGCGACGGGGCCGTCTCCTTCGGTCCGGCCCTCTAGTCGATCCCCCCTGTGAGAGGCCCGTCCACGGGCCGATTCCCCTGTTCCTGTGGGAGGCCCTTCAGGGCCGACTCTTCAACTGTGGAAGGCCCGTCCACGGGCCGAATCGGGGCGTGGACGCCCCTCCCACAGCGGGGATGGGAGAATCGGGGCGTGGACGCCCCTCCCACAATCGGGGTTCAGCCGATCCTGTCGCCACCTGCGACCGGATCCATTACACTTCGATCCATGACGGATGCGCGCACCAGCAGCCCGAGGATCCAGCGGCCGGTCCTCCCCGGCCTCGTCGTCGAGAGGGACGCGGGGTGGCCCCGGCTCCGGGGCCGACGCCTGGGGATCCTCGCCAACCACACGGCGACCGACGAGCGGGGTGTCCCGCTCTGGGGTCTGGCCAGGGAGGCGGGCCTCGATGTGGGGGTGCTCCTGGGGGCGGAGCACGGGCTCTGGGGCGTGGAGCAGGACATGGTGCCCGTGAGCGGAGGGCGCGATCCCCTGACCGGGATCCCGGTGGTGAGCCTCTACGGAGGGGACGCGGGGAGCCTCACCCCGGATCCGGGGATCCTGGCCGATCTCGACGCTGTGATCTTCGACATCCAGGACGTGGGGAGCCGCTATTACACCTACCAGGCCACCCTGCACCGGCTCCTGCGGGCCGTGTCCGGACGCGGCCCTGCCGTGGTGGTCCTGGATCGGCCCAACCCCATCGGCGGGCGGACCGTTGAGGGTGCGCGCCTGCAGCCGGGCTTCGAGTCCTTCGTGGGCCAGGCCCCGATGCTCAACCGCCACGGGATGACCGTGGGCGAGCTGGCCCGTTGGCTCGTGGCCACGGAGCGGCTGGACGTCGCGCTGGAGATCGTCCCGTGTCGGGGATGGGCCCGCGGGACCCTCTGGGAGGAGGCCTGGGCCGTCCCCTGGATCCCGCCGTCCCCGAACATGCCGACACCGGCCACCGCACGGGTCTATCCCGGCGCCTGCTTCCTGGAGGGGACGGGGCTCTCAGAGGCTCGCGGGACCACCACGCCCTTCGAGCTCCTGGGTGCGCCCTGGCTGGACGCGCCCGGAGCGCTCTGCGAGGCCATGGGCCGGGCCTGGGAGGGCGCAGTGTTCCGGCCTGCCTGGTTCCGACCGGGCTTCCAGAAGCACGCGGGGGGGGTCTGCGGCGGGATCTGCGTCCACGTGGAGGCGCCGGATCGGTTCCGTCCCGTGCGCACGTACCTCGACCTGATCCGACGGATCCGACACCGCTGGCCCGTGGACTTCTCCTGGCGGGCGGAGGCCTACGAGTTCGTGCAGGACATCCCTGCCATCGACCTCCTCGCCGGCGGAACCTGGGCCCGGGACTGGGTGGAGGCCGACGGGGATCCCGAGGAGCTGAACGCGCTGCTCGGCCCGCAGGAGGACGAGTGGCTGGAGGCTCGAAGACCGTTCTTGCTGTATGGTGACCAGGCATGAGTGAGGCGTCCATGCGACTGGGTGTGTTCGGCGGCTCCTTCAACCCCCCCCACCACTGCCACGTCCTGGCCGTGGGGCTCGCGCTGTCCAGCGGGCAGGTGGACCGGGTGGTGGTGATCCCCACCCATGTGCACCCCTTCGACAAGCTCCTGGCCCCCTTCGACGACCGGATGGAGATGTGTCGCCGGGCCTTCGCCATCTTCGGGGATCGGGTCGAGGTGAGCGACCTGGAGGCCCGGCTGATCGGGCCAAGCTATACCGTGGAGACCCTGAAGGCCCTGGCCCGGGAGCGACCGGGCGTCCCGCTGCGCCTGATCCTGGGAACGGACCTGCTGGACGAGGTGGATCGATGGAAGGCCTTCGACGAGGTCCTGTCCCTGGCGCCCCCGTTGTGGATCGGCCGGGAAGGTCGGGACGCGCCCGGGGACATGATCTTTCCCTTCCAGCTTCCCGACGTGTCGAGCACCGGGATCCGCCTTCGCCTCAGGACGGGGGAGGCCCCCGAAGGCCTGGTGCCCGCGGCGGTCCTCGAGCACATCCGCAGCGCGGGCCTCTACGCGACGCAACGGTCCGGGCGTCGGATCCTGGTCCTGGGTCTCGGCAGGGTCGGATCGGTGCTGGCTCGCTGGCTGGCTGCATCCGGGGCCGAAGTCCGGGGTTGGGACCCCGTCGAGCGGGGAGAAGAACAGGGGCGAACCCTGGCCGCAGCAGGCGTGGAGCTGGTCCCTCCGGACGGGCTGTTCGTGGCGGGGGAGGGGGGCGCGCCGGGGCTGGTGATCGTCGCTTCGCCCGACGATGGGATCCACGAGGCGGCCCGGATCATCGATCGGGCGGGGATCCCCGGGGACGTGCCCGCGGTGCATTGCTCGGGCTACGCGCCGGTACGGGCCCTGACCCGCGGTGCGCGGCCGGTGGGCCGGATGCACCCGATGTTCCCCTTCGCTGCGACGGATCTGCCGCTGACGGACCTCGCCAGATTGCGCCTGGTCCTGGAGGGGGACGCGCCTGCAACCGCGGCGGCGGCGGATGCGATCCGTGAGGCAGGCGGGGTCCCGGTCCTCGTCAGGGGTCTGGACCCGCGGCGCTACCACGCCGCCTGCGTCATGGCCGCCAACCACCTGAGCGCCCTGGGCACGGTCGCCGAGGAGCTGGCCGTGACCGCAGGGGTCCCCGGGGAGGACGCCGCGGTCGCTGTACACAGTCTCATGGAGGCCGCTCTGCGGAACTGTCGGCGCCTGGGGTTCCGGGACAGCCTCACCGGCCCGGCGGCCCGGGGAGACCAGGCGACGATCAACGGCCACCTGGATGCCCTCACAAGTGAGCCCGCGGAGGTACGGGCGTTTTACATCGCCGCAAACGCAATCCTCGCCGAGTGGAACCATAAAAGTGGAAAATAATGGTTGACGTGAGGGGAGCCAAGTCAGTAAACCCGTCTGGTGTGCAATCCCAACGGCCCCGCTGCCAGCGGGGGAGGGAATGATGGCAAAGAAGACGGTGACTGAAATCCGGATAGACCATGGCCGCTGCAAGGGATGTGATATCTGCGTGGCCTTCTGTACGCGTGACGTCCTTGCGCTCAACGAGTTCCAGAAGGCCGTGGTCGTGGACCTGCCAGCCTGTACCGGCTGCGACCTCTGTGTCCTGCGTTGCCCCGACTTCGCTGTCGAGCTGGTCTACGCGAACATCGAGGAGGAGGGATCCGACAATGGTTGAGCCAGCAAAGACCCGGCCTGCCTGCCTGATGACCGGGAACGAGGCGATCGCTGAGGCGGCCCTGGACGCGGGGATGCGCTTCTTCGCAGGGTACCCCATCACCCCCTCCACGGAGATCGCCGAGGCCCTCGCAAACAAGCTGCCGCGGGTGGGCGGCGTCTTCATCCAGATGGAGGACGAGATCGCTGCGGCCAGCGCGATCATCGGCGGGTCCCTCACCGGGGCCAAGGTCATGACCGCGACCAGCGGCCCCGGGTTCTCCCTCAAGCAGGAGGCCCTCGGCTATGCCTGCGAGGCGGAGATCCCGTCGGTGTGGGTCAACGTCCAGCGCGGGGGGCCGAGCACCGGCCTTCCGACCCTGCCTGCGCAGGGGGACGTGATGCAGGCCCGCTGGGGGACCCACGGAGACCACTCCATCGTGGTGCTCTATCCCTCCAGCGTCCAGGAGACCTACACCCTCACGGTCAAGGCATTCAACATCGCCGAGGCCCTCAGGACGCCCGTGATCCTCCTCATGGACGAGGTCATCGCACACGTCACGGAGAAGGTCCGCCTGCCCCTGCTCGAGGATCTGGAGATCATCGAGCGGAAGAAGACGGACAAGTCTCCCGCTGACTACCTCCCTTACGAGTACACCGACGATCTCGTGCCGCCCCTGGTGCCCTTCGGGACCGGCTATCGCTTCCACGTCACCGGGCTCCTGCACCAGGAGTCGGGGTTCCCGTCCAACGATCCGGCGGTGGCCCAGAAGCTGCTGATCCGCCTCCACAACAAGATCGAGACGGCCCATCGCGACCTCATCGACGATTGGGGCGAGGAGCACACCGAGGACGCAGAGGTCCTGCTCTATGCCTACGGCGCGGTCGCCAGGACCGCGCGCTCCGCTGTGAAGCGGGCCAGGTCCGAGGGCAAGCGCTGGGGGCTGTTCCGACCAAAGAGCATCTGGCCCTTCCTCGACGCACCCATCGCCACCCTCTCCGAGCGGGTGAACCGGATCGTCGTTGCCGAGATGAACATGGGCCAGCTCGTTGGTGAGGTACGACGCGCGGTCGCTGGCCGCTGCCAGGTGGACCTCTACAGCAAGGTAGGTGGGGATCCCATCCACCCTGACGAGCTGTATGACTTCGTCGCTGGGGGTGCGTGATGGCTACGGTTGAATCCTACCTGAGAAAGGACCATATCCCGCACATCTGGTGCCCGGGCTGCGGCAACGGCATCGCCCTGGCGTCGACCCTGCGGGCCATCGATGAGCTGGGTTGGGACATGGACAAGGTCGTCATGGTCTCCGGCATCGGTTGCTCCAGCCGGGCCACGGGATACGTAGACACCTGCACCCTCCATACCACCCACGGGCGGGCGATCCCCTTCGCCACCGGGCTCAAGATGACCCGACCCGACCTGAAGGTGGTCGTGACCACCGGGGACGGGGATGCGTCCGCCATCGGCGGCAACCACCTGATCCACGCTGCCCGACGCAACATGGACCTCACGGTGATCGTCTACAACAACCACATCTACGGGATGACCGGCGGTCAGTGTTCACCGGCGACGCCATGGGGTGGCTGGGCCACCACGGCGCCCCACGGGAACGTGGACCACGCCTTCGACATCTCCGCGTTGGTCGCGGCCGCGGGCGCAGCCTTCGTGGCCCGCCAGACCGTGTATCATACCGTGTCGTTGCAGAAGCTCATCAAGCAGGCCCTGGATCACAGCGGCTTCTCCTTGGTCGAGGCGATGACGCCCTGCCCGACGGCGTACGGCCGCAAGAACAAGCTCAAGACTCCGGTTGCGATGATGGAGGATCTCAAGAACCGGGCGGTGTCGATCAAATCCATCGACCTCGCCAATCCGCCGTCCATGGACGACGCCATCATCACCGGGGTCATTGCGGACCGGGACAAGCCTGAGTACGCTGCCGAATACATGAAACTGATCAAGCGCCTGCGGGCGGGAAGTGATCGATGAGCTATCGCTATGAGATTCGTCTGAGTGGGTCCGGAGGCCAGGGGCTGATCCTCATGGGGAAGGTCCTGGCGGAAGCAGCGGCGATCTATGAGGATCGGAACGCGACCCAGAGCCAGTCCTACGGCCCGGAGGCGCGGGGCGGCGCGAGCAAGTCCGAGGTGATCATCTCCGACGACGAGATCGACTACCCGAAGGCGACGCAGCTCGACCTCCTCCTCGCGTTCACGCAGGAGGCCTGCGACAAGTACTCGCCGGATCTCAAGCCCGGTGGCGTGTTCATCGTGGACTCCCAGTTCGTGAAGCAGATCCCCGAGCACTCCGGTCAGTTGACCAGCCTCCCGATCCACGAGATCGCCGGGAAGGAGGTAGGCCGTACCCTCATGGCCAATGTCCTGGCGCTCGGCGTCATCGTGGCCGTGTCCGGCATCGTCCAAAAGGACTCCGTGGAGTCCGCGGTCCGGGCGAGGGTCCCCCGGGGCACCGAGGAGCTGAACCTCAAGGCCTTCCGCGCAGGCTACGACGCCGGCCGCGCCTCTCTGCCGAGTCCCGTGGGATTCTAACGTCTGCGGGGGCTGGATGGACACCCCCTTCCTGCGACTCCGAGACCGCACCGACGAGCTGGGCAAGCACCACCGCAGGTTCCTCGTCTTCATCTCCCGGCACATGCGAAACCTCGTGGATCGTCTCGAGGTCCAGGGGACCCTGGATCAGGTGAACCTCTGGTCCCTGTCCACCACCGTCGAGGACGAGCTCAAGATCGTCGCGGACGCGGGCCGCGAGGAGCGGGAGTCCCGCGACTTCATGGCCTGCTACTACGCGCTGCAGTTTCTGCAGAGCAACGTCATCGCGCTGGACAAGCTCGCGCTGGATCTGGCGGACCCGGAGCGCCTCGACGCTGGGTACCGGGGCTTCATCCAGTTCCAGGACGGGGCCGCCCACCGCCTCCACGGTGGGTACATCGGCGCGCTCCTGGAGCGCACCTTCGAGGACGTTCCGCATCCCGAGTACGCGGTCTGCGTCGTCGGGACGCGCTTCGATCAGGACGACTTGGACCTGGGAGTGATCCACGACGGAGAGGAAGGATTGGTGGCCTACAAGAAGGGCCTCACGCGCACCGTCAACGAGATGTTCCGTCACGGGATCCAGCCCCACCTCTACATCTCCGAGCGCCTGGGCCTCAACGGCTACTCTGCGACCCTGCAGGAGTACCAGTCCCGTGTCTCCAAGGGGGCGCAGGACTACGTGATGACGTCCGAGCTCCTCTCCGCCCAGCTCCTCACCGGGAGCCGTGATCTGTTCCAGCGCTTCCAGAACGATGTGGTCGGCCGCTACTACGAGCGCACCGGTCTCGGGCTCCGTTATCACGAGGGATACCTGCGCGGCCTCCTCGGGGACATGCAGGCCCTGCTGGTGCGGGACGTCCACCGCGATCGGCTCCACTTCAAGGAGGACGCGCTCCGCCTCAGCAAGGGGCTCCTCTACGCGGGCAAGGTGATCCACGAGATCCGGGTGGCGGATCCCTTCGAGATTTGCGAGGCCTTGCGCAAGAAGGTCCCACGCCGCGCCGAGGAATACAGCATCCTCGAGTCGGCCATGATGATGATCGAGATCTTCCGGCACCTGTACCAACTCCACTCCGTCCAGGAGGAGGTGGTACAGGTCGGCACCGGTGATGAGGATCCGGTGCTGGACCAGGTCGCCATGGCCATGGGCTACACCTTGCGGGGCGGGGTGCGACCGCGGGACCAGCTCCTGGTGCATTACTACGCCCGGGTCCACGACATCCGTACCGTGGCGGGGCGCATCTTCGCCGATCTCACCCGCTACCTCCGGGGGACCAGCCTCTTCACCTCGTCCTTCCGCGACGGGGGGGACGTGGACATCACCTTCGGCGGCGACGCGCCGGGTCAGAACCTGGCGCGGGAGCTCTCCGAGGCGGTCCGCATGTTCGGTGGCCAGGCCTTCTGGGAGGACGTCATCGCAGAGCTCAAGCGTGACGACTACCGGCTGGCCCGCCGCCTCGCGCGGGACATCCAGCGGCTTCAGGACGATCAGCGGGAGGACACGCTGGAGAACTTCCTCCTGTTCGGCGCAGGGGAGCCCGTGACCCTCATGTCCTTCATGCTCACCCTCAGGGAAGGGGGCGGGGTGCCGGGTGGACTGTGTTTTCGGGACCTGGTGGAGCGGTTCTTCGCCCGGTCCGGACAGGGTGGGGAGTTCGTGGAGGGGTTCTGCCACCTCTTCCAGACCCGCCCGCAGCTCGTCAACCGGTTCATCCAGGGGCTGGAGAAGGACCAGCGGGAGGCCCTCGAGAGGCTCCTCGAGGAGGATCCCTGGGATGAAAGTCTGGCGGAGGTCCTCCAACAGATCCGCCGGTTCATCCGTCTGCGCACGGCGGGCAGCGAGTTTTACCGGCGCATCTTCCGTCGGGTCGTCTCCCGGCACCCGGAGTTCATCCACCACGTGGGGGACATCCCGCGCCTGCTCCGGTACGCGTCCGGGCTCCTGGCCCCCGTGGACGATGCCCGGACCTATGGTGAGAAGCGGCTGCCCCTGGCGGACTACTACGATCTCCAATACCTCGCCTGCGCGGTGAGCGCCGTAGACGCAGAGGATCCGCTGGTGTACAGGCCCCGGTTCGTTGAGTTCGCGGACACCTACATCCGGGCCGTGTACTCCGTCGCGCTCAAGGAGGAGCTGGCGGCCATGGAGTCGCCCCCGGTGACCCGGGATCTCTTCGCGTTGTTTGCGACGGGGGGCTACGCGCGGGAGCAGGCTTTCGACGACGACTACGACCTCCTGCCGATCCTCAACACCGACGATCCGGAGATCGTTGCGGTCGTCGGCCGCGCGTGGCGGCGGGTCCACCGGGAGATCGTCCGCCGCGGGACCATCCCCCAGTATCGCTTCTCGGATCATTTCGGTGAGTATGTCGTACACCTCGACCAGCTCGTGGAGTTCTTCCGCAGCGGTCGCGCCGACGTGGTGGACCTGGCACAGCTCATCGGGCTCCGCCTGGTGGTCGGGTCGTCCCGGATGACCGCGGCGGTCTCCGAGCAGATCGTGCACCCCTACATCTTCAGCGACGCGGCCGGGTTCGTGCGCAAGATCAGCCGGGAGATGCAGGAGCGCCACGAGTTCAGCGGACTCAGCCTTCACTGTGTGGAGATCAAGGAGGGCTCGGGAGGGCTCAGGGACGTGGAGCAGGTCCTCCTCGTGCTCAACGCGCGGTACCAGGTGATGGAGCCGGTGACCCTGAAGCTCTTCGAGATGCTCTCGGTCCTGGCGGAAGAATACGCGGGTGAGCTCGAGATCCTCGCCCGACACCACACGTTCCTCCGTGAGGTCCGGGATCTGTACCGTATCACGGTGGCGGCGACGGATACGATCCAGCTCGAGTACCTGGACCCCGTCGCCGCGGTCCTCCATCGACGGGACCCGGAGCATCCTCGTGATCCGGCGGCGCTCTTTGCGCAGATCATCAACTCCATGGAGCGGGTGGCCAGCGCGACCCACATCATCATCCACGAGGTCGGGGACCAGTAGCCCATGGTGAAGAACCCACCGAACGACGTCGCGGCGGTCCTCCGACGATTCTGGCCCGAGGCGCTGATCGCGATGCTGCTGGTCGGGATCGGGGCTGCGCTCGCTGTGGCTCCCGAGGATCCCAACCCCATCGATGAGATCGACTACTCCGCGCAGTACAACTACGTGATCCGGCCCGGGAAGGAGACGGAGGTCCTCCGCCTCCTGGACCTGGATCCCGACGAGCCCGGTCCCGTGCCCGGGGTGGGCTACTGGGCCGAGAACATCGAGATCCTGGAGGATCGGATCCGGGTAGAGTACTGGAGCGATGACGGGCGCAAGAGGAGCTTCGTGCTCCATCACCCCAACGCGATCTGCGGAAAATGCCTCCGGTCCCGATTCATCGCCATGGTGGTGGAGCAGGACGATGCGGACGCGCGGCGCCTCTCCGGCTGGCTCATCGAGCACCTGGGGCCGAGCTTCACCGCGCTCTGGCAGGAGCGATTGGCCGCTCTGGACCCCGTGGACGCAAGGGGCGCCGACGCGGAGGTCGTGGAGCCGCCCCGTTGGTTCGGGCGGCACCCCGCGGAGATCTGGTTGGTCGTGAACCAGGCCCTCTGGGTGGTCCTGGGGATCCTGATCGCATGGAGCCTGATGGCCCGGGCCCGGCGGCCCGGAGGCCGCCGCCGCGCGCTGGTCTCGGGGGCGGCCCTCTTCGCCGGAGCCCTTGGCCTCCGCCTGGCGGTCGCCACCTGGGGCCCCGGGGATCTCTTCCTCAACGTGGCGGAGATCTTCTGGGGGCAGCCCTCGACCTTCTACGGAAACGCCCCCAACGGGCTCCTGCTCCTGCTCATGCGGGTGCTCCCCGAGCGGGTCGAGACCCTGGTCGCCGTGACCCTGACCCTGGGGAGCCTCGCTGTGGTGGTGGCGCACCTCCTGGCCTCGGAGCTGGAGCCGGAGGATCGGTGCTTCCCCTGGGCGGCGGCGCTGATCGTCGCGGTCCAGCCGGTCCTCGTGCGCTTCTCGGGGGAATCGAATCGTCAGATGTACGTGCTCTTCCTCGGGGTCACTGCGCTGTGGGCCTGGCTGCGCTGGGAGCGGAGGGGCAGGGCGCTGGATGCGGCCCTCGCCGTGTGCGCAGCGACCCTCTGCGTACACACCCGGCCCGAGGCGTTCCCGATCCTCCTGCTCCTCCCCGCTGCCACCGCGCTGCACATCCATGGCGGACCCCGGCGGATCGGTTCGTGGCTGGGGCTCGGCGTGGGTTTCATCGGATATGCTGTCTACTACATGACCACCTTCCACACCTCGAACATGGAGTCCGTTTACGTCGGGAACCTCTTCACCCTGGCGCATTTCTTCCTCGGACCGGAGGTGAACCTCTGGCTGGATCCCGGATTCACGCCCATCGCGCTCATCGTCCTCCTTCCCCTCGGGCTCGTGGCGGGCCTCTTGCGTCGGCGGCGGTGGGTCCTCTGGGCGACTGCGGGGCTCCTGGGGCTGGCCTTCATCGCGTCGAGCATGCCCACGGGCCTGGGCGGCGTGCGCCAGCTGGCGTCTGCGCGGTACCAGACCCTGGCGGTGCTCTTCGCCAGCCTCCTGGCCGGGTACGGGGTGGTGGTGCTCCTGGACCTGGCCGCGCGGCACGGCGCGCGGGCACGGATCGCCGCCGCTGCCCTGATCGCGGTCGCGGTGTTCGCGACGGGGGTGGTCCCCTTCCGTGGCGTGACGAAGCCCACGACCCTGGATCACGAGTACCGGTTGATGAAGGAGTGGATCCTCCTGCTCCCCCTCCGGGCCGAGATCTACCAGCCCTACAACTACCGGTACAATGATCTCGGCCTGCGGGACGTGGTCCACCTCGGGCGAACCATGGGGCGAGATGATCTGAACTGGTTCAACTGGCCCGACGAATGGCGGCCGTCTCCCAACCCCCAGTTCTTCTGGCGCCAGGCGTCCTGTGGCGTGGCCGAGCGCGTCGACGAGGTCTTCCCGGACCTGGATCAGAGCACCCCCGCCCTCGCGAAGACCTGCCGGGAGGTGTCGGGGTTCCTCGCTGACCACCGCTTCCTCTCCGCGGAGCTCCCCTTCCGGATCTTCCTGAACGCGGACAAAGACCGCGGGATCCTGGAGGTGGGAATGTACGAGATCCCCGCCGACGTCATCCTGCCCGATCACTGGTTCCCCGGCGGCAAGGTGCCGCTGGTGAACACGCCCCGCTGATTCTGCTCGATTGACGGGCCCCGGAAGCGGTCCTATCATCGGGCGGCTGTTGACAGCCAGGACTTGAAGAAGGGAGGAACGCCATGACCCGCGCCGCGACCCGTTTGGTTCTCTGTCTCGTCATCGCCGCAATCTGCCCTGCCGCCGCCTTCGCCGACGGTGTGCCGCCGCGGGTCCATGTCCAGGGGGTCATCCTGGACGACGCCGGGGTGCCGGTCCCCGGGGGGACCTTCGAGATCACCGTGGGGATCTATGGGGCCGAGGACGCCCCACAGCCGATCTGGACCGACACCTACCCGGGAGTCAAGGTCTCTGCGGGGATCTTCGACGTCGCCATGGAGGATGCGGCCCTGGCCGCGGTCTTCGCTGCCAATGGCGACGCGTGGCTGGGCTTCACCGTCGAGGCCGAGCCCGAGCTGCCCCGGGTGCGCTTCGGCAGCGCGGCCTACGCGTTCCACGCGGCCACCGCGGATCACGCGACGGAGGCCGACCACGCCGCCACCGCGGACAGCGCCACCACCGCGGACAGCGCCACCACCGCAGCCACCGCCACCACCGCGGCCACCGCCGCCACAGCGGACAGCGCCACCACCGCCGCCACTGCGAACCTGGCGCTGGATCTCCAGTGCAGCGGCTGCGTCGAGGACGCGGAGATCTCGGCGCTCTCCTACGGCAAGCTGGTCGGCGCGCCCACGGGGTTGCCGCCCACGGGTGCGGCGGGGGGGGTGCTGGCGGGCAGCTACCCGAACCCGGGCTTTGCGAGCGGGGTGGTCGTGAAGAGCGTGGCGGGGCTCACCGGCGCCGTGGACATCCTGGCCGGGGACGGGGTGACCGTGGACGCAGCGGGGAGCGCCGTGACGATCTCGGCGACGGTGGCCGGCGGCCCCGTGGTGACCATCGATCAAGGGAACCTCCTCACCGTCGACGTGCCCAACCACGCCCTGGTGCAGCTGGACGGGATCCTGACCGTGGGCAATGACTACAACGAGCTGAACAAGACCGGGCTCACCATCCATGGCGGCGGGTTCCAGGGCACCGGGACCCAGGAGGTGGACCTGGGGACCCGGACCACGGTGCTGGGGGCCTCCTTCAAGGACATCCACCTCGACGGCAGCGACATCACCTTCGTCAACTGCCGCTTCGAAGGCACGATCAACTTCCCCATGGGCGCGTCGGTGATCGGGGGCCGCCTCTTCCAGGTGAACCAGTCCACGATGCGGTCCCTGGGGCGGGTGGTGGGGGCCGAGATCGAGGCCTCCACGATCCTCCGGGCCGAGGGCCTGTCGGGCTGTGACATCTCCAACTCCACCCTGGGGGGAACGGAGCTCAACTCCCGATCCTTCGGGTACCTGGTGGGCTCCCATGTCTCGGACTCGATCCTCTACGTGCGGAGTGGAAACCGCGTCACCGGGAACGACCTGGACGACTGCCACGTGCGGGTCTGGGGTGAGGACAGCGGCGGCAACGCCAGCGGCCTGATGGTGATTTCCGAGAACAACTTCGACAACATCTACGCCGGCCAGGCCGAGGCCCTGTCCATCGACATGGGCACCGGCGCCTACTACTCCCTCACCGTCGAGGGGAACAACTTCATCATCCAGTCCGGGGACCCCCAGGCCATCCGCGTCGCGGGCACCCCGACCGGCGGGTGGCAGTACCAGCTCATCCAGATCTCGGGGAACAACTTCCTGAAAGGCGGCAAGGCGATCCAGTATGCGGGCAGCCCCCGGGTCGTGGTGGACGGGAACGTGGTGCGGGCGACGCCGCTTGGGATCAGCGCCGGTGGCAACGTCCAGGTCGGCCAGAACTTTTCATTCTAGGAGGGGGCGTGATGCGAGCGACGACGAGACGCGCCTTCTGGGTCCTGCTCCTGCTCCTGCCCCTCGGTGCATGCGGCGGCGGGGACGGGCCGGGGGAAGGGGGGGGGGACGGGCCCGACGTCCCCGCGGACACCTTCGGGGACTGGAGCTTCATCAACGACTCCGGGGACACGGAGGACACGGCGGCGCCCGAGGACTCCGTGGACGCCGGCCCCCTGGACAGCCTCGACGCAGAGGATCTGGCGCCGGAGGCAGATGTCTGCTCCGGAGGTTGCTGTGATGTGCCCGCGCCCGGGTATTGCCTCTGCGATGCGGACGAGGATTGCGCGTCCCAGCTCTGCGTCAGCACCGGAGAGGAGACGGTCTGTGCGCCAACGAGCTGCTTTGATGATTGTCCGCAGGGCTGGACCTGCGCCCTGGTCCCGGACACCTGTCCGGACTGCATCTTCCTCTGTCTCCCGATGTACACCATGCTCTGCCGTCCCTGCGAGGCCGACGCCGACTGCACCCTCCTCGGCACCGGCGCCGGCGCCTGCATCGACCGCGGCGACGGGAGCGGGAGCTTCTGCGGCGTGCCCTGCAACGGCTGCCCCGACGGCTTCGTCTGTCAGGAGGACGGTGCCTGGACCGAGGCCCTGGGCGCCCAGTGCGTTCCCGAGGAGGGGGAGTGCGCCTGCAACGTCCTCGCCGTGGAGGAGGCCGCCGGCACCCCCTGCGCCATCACCAACGAGCACGGGACCTGCGCGGGGATGCGGGTCTGCGCCGCGGAGGGCCTGACCGACTGCGACGCGCCGACGCCGGCGGAGGAGATCTGCGACGGCCTCGACCAGGACTGCGACGGCGCGGTGGACGAGGGCCTCGCCACCCAGTGCCAGAACGCGAACGAGCACGGGGTCTGCTTCGGCGAGACGCTCTGTGTGGACGCCGGCTGGGGGGCCTGCGATGCGCCGACGCCGATGGACGAGGCGTGCAACGGCGAGGACGACGACTGCGACGGGCAGATCGACGAGGGGTTCTCCCTCCCCTGCGGGGATGGCGACGTCGACGACGATCTCGTCCCGGACATCGTCGACAACTGCCCCGACGACTACAACCCGGACCAGGCGGACCTCGACGGAGACGACATCGGGGACGTCTGCGATCCCGACGTGGACGGCGACGGCGTCCTCGATGACGTGGACAACTGCCCTCTGATCTGGAACCCGGGGCAGGGGGACTGGGACGAGGACGGCCTCGGCGACCCCTGCGACGAAGACCTGCCTCCCGACGACGCGGACGGGGACGGCGTCCCCGACGACGAGGACTGTGCACCCTTGGACGGCACGATCTATCAGGGCGCGCCGGAGCTCTGCTGGAACGGCGTGGACAACGACTGCGACGGGGAGACCGACGAGGGCTGCGTGGTGGGCGGGGTGCGGTTCCGGACGCCGTCCGCGGTGGTCGGGATGGGAACGCCCTGGACCGGCGGCGCCAGCTTCGGCGCCGCGGCCGGGGTCGGCCTGTCGGGATCGCTGTCGGCGGATGGTCACTCCCTGGTGCTCGGCTACTTGCCGTGATCACAGGCACGGGTTTCAGATCGTTCACGAGCACGAGCACGTTCTTGACCACGACCCAACGCACGGGTACGGTCTCTGCGGCATCCACGAGACGGACGAGGTGCGAGATGGCACGATGGTTCACGGCGTTGCTGGTGGTGTTCGGGGTGGCGGCCTTCGGTTGTGACTCCGGCGGTGGTGACGGCGGCGGCGCGGACACCCCCCTGATCGGCGAGGACACGACGACCCCGGCCGCGGACACCGAACCCGGCGAGGACACGGCCCCCCCGGAGGACACGGCACCTCCCGAGGACACGCAAAAGATCGTGGATCCCAAGTGCGCCGCGCTGGTGGAGAACTGGAACTCCGGCTTCGACGTCTTCGGCGAGCACCGCTCCTTCGTCCTGGAGCTGCCAGAAGGCGTGGACGAGGCCGGCCCCTGGCCCGTGGTCTTCAACTGGCACGGCTTCGGCGACAGCGCCGCGAACATGCACAACTTCATGAAGCCCTACGTGGATCAGCACGGCTTCAAGTTCATCCTGGTCACCCCCGAGGACACCAACCCCCTCATGGGCGACGGCCTGGACTGGATGATCGTGAATGTGGACGAGAACAACAAGGAGGCGCGCCTCTTCGACGAGCTCCTGGAGTGCATCGACCAGCGCTGGGGCGCGGACTGGGATCACGTCCACAGCGTCGGGTTCTCCGCGGGCGCGGTCTGCGCCGACATGATCGGGGTCTTGCGGGGGGATGTGCTCGCCTCGGTGGTCTCCTTCTCCGGGGTCTACTTCTCCAACCCGGCCAACGACATCGCGCTGACCAACTGGATCGACATGACCCACGGCGCCACCTACCCGCAGCTCATCATGCACGGCGGGAACCCGGACACCTGGGGGGTGCCGCCCTTCATCGAGATCAAGTTCAACGAGGCTGCGATCAACGACCGCGCCTGGCTCAACGACCTGGGCCACGACGTCGTGTTCTGCGAGCACACCCTGGGGCACACCATCCCCAGCGACTTCGGCGGCCTCCAGGCCGTGGAGTTCTTCAAGGAGCACCCCAAGGGTGTCGCCTCCCCGTGGATGGGGGGGCTCCCCACGAACTTCACCAAGTACTGCGTCCCCTCTCCCGCGAACTGATCCTGTGTAACGCCACCGTAACAGCGGGAATCCACGTCCCTCCCTGCCTGTTGTCCCCGGAAACATTTCGAACCATGATGTCGAGACATCGAACCAAGGAGACCTGCCATGCGTCATCTCATCTCTTCCGTGCTCGTCGCCGCCCTTGCCTTGGCTGCGACCCCATCCTTCGCCCAGGAGGTCCCCGCGGGCCCGCCGGCCCTGGCCACGTCGGTCAGCGAAGTGACGGTGTACTCGGACCGCGCCCGGATCACCCGTGAGGCCGCGATCGACCTCAGGAAGTCCTCGAAGACCTGGGCCATCACCAAGCTCCCCGGCTGGGTGGATGACGGCTCCGTGCGGGTCAGCCTGAGGCCCGGGGACGCGGGCCGCATCGTGGACGTGAGGGTCCAGCGGACCTTCCTGGCGCGGTCCACGGACTCGGCCTATCGCGAAGCCGAGGGGAAGGTGCAGGAGATCGCGGACCAGATCAGCGCGCTGGACGACACCGCGAGGATCCTCCAGGTCGAGGCCGAGCAGGTCATGGCGATCAAGGTCTTCTCCATGGAGAAGCTCCCCAAGGACGCGGCCCTCCGAGACATCAAGATCGAGAGCTACGGCCAGGTGGTGAGCTTCATCACCGAGCGCCTGGAGGCCAACGCCAAGGCCCGCCGGGACATCCAGCGGCTGCGGCGGGAGCTCCAGCCGGAGCTGGACGCACGCCAGCGGGCCCTTGCGGAGCTCCAGGGTCTGACGATGCTGGAGGAGACCACCGTCCTCGTGACCGCCTCCGGGAGCGGCCGCGCGATCCTCGAGCTGACCTACATGCTCCCCGGCGCGACCTGGGAGCCGGTGCACGAGCTCCGCGCGGAGGGATCGGATCCACGCAAGGCGCAGATCGCCACCTACGCGGTGGTCACCCAGACCACCGGCGAGGACTGGAAGGACGTGGACATCAGCTTCTCCACCCAGTCCTCCACCGCGTCGAACAAGATCCCGCAGATCACCGCGCTGACCCTGGGTGACGGCGAGGCGGCGTCCCGCATCATGGAGGAGCGGGCCCAGTCCTTCAACCGCGCCAAGCAGGCCTTCGAGGGCCAGAACAGGCTCTGGAACAAGATGAACGCGCCGGCCTTCCAGCTGGCGAACCAGGGGGAGAACTTCGACCAGGTCTACGACAACAACTTCGAGCAGATGCAGCTGGTCCAGACCAAGGCCGCTGCCGTGTTCCAGCGCCTCTCCAGCCGGGGCACCAGCGCGCACTTCCCCGGCGACGGGAAGTCCACGATCCGCATGGACGGGAACCCGGTGCGGGTGCCCATCGGCCTCACCACCCTGGACGCACAGCAGCAGGTGGTCGCAGTCCCGGAGCAGTCCCTCAACGCAGTGCGCACCCTCCAGATGATCAACGCCGGCGACAAGCCCCTCCTCCCCGGTCGGGTGAGCCTGTTCCACGATGGCGCGTTCCTCGGGATGACCGACCTCGACTTCGTCGCGGCGGGGGAGACCTTCGCGGTGTTCCTCGGCGTCGCGGACCAGGTGAAGCTCTCCCGGGTGCTGGACCGCAAGAACAGCGACATCGATCGCAAGAAGACGACCCGCATGCGGGTCAAGTGGGTCATCACCGTGGAGAACCTCTCGGACCAGCCGGTGACCCTGGACCTTGCCGACCGCATCCCGATCTCCCAGAACAGCGCAATCGAGGTGGACAAGATCAGCATCACCGGGGACATGGAGCCCGACTCCAAGGGCCTGCTCAAGTGGACCCTGACCCTGGCCCCCAAGGAGAAGCGGACCTTCACCATCGGGTACCGCGTCGAGTACCCCCCCGCGCTGGTCCGCCAGCTCAACACCGACCGCGCCCGCAAGCGCGCATCCATGCCCTCCAGCCCCTCCATGGACTTCGACGACGAGTCCGAGGCCTCCGAGCAGATCATGAAGATGGAGCAGCTGTTCTAGCCTGCTGGTCTCACCCGCCATCCTGAACGAGGGCCGCAGGGTCTGGTCGTGGCATCCCAATAGCGGTAGAATCGCCTCCAGAGGAGGCTCGAGAGATGACCACGCGAAGGACCGGAGTGTTCGTCTTCGTGTGTCTGGTCATCGGCGCGCCGGGGTACCTGACGGCGGTGTTCGACCCCGGCGGGATCACCGACAGCCTGGACCGGACCTTCGACATCGCCATGGCGCTGACAGCGGAATGACGGCCCCGGGAACACAGGGAGCGCGGGGGCCGACCGTTCCGGCGAGAGCGCGGGCATGGCTGGGCCGACGACGGGACCTGCTCCTGGCCCTGGTTGCCCTTTTCCTGGCCTGGGGCCTGGCCGAGATCGCTATCGGCCTCGGCGGCTGGGATCTGCAGCTCATGTACAAGCTCCGGTACACCGTCGAGGGCGACTTCACCTACCTCAACGACGTGGAGATCTATCGTCCCAGCCCGGACTCGGAGCGGGTCTACGAGACCATCCCCGGCGTCCGGACGACCTGCGTGAAGTGCGCCCATCCTGCGGAGCGCAAGTATGAGAGCTTCCCGATCACCATCAACAGCTTCGGCTTCCGGGGGGCCGAGGTGGATCTCGAGGCAGCCGACGACGTCTACCGGATCCTCGTCCTCGGGGGCTCCAACACCTTCGGGCCGAGCGTCGCGGACGAGGACACCTATCCCGCGCAGATGCAGGCCGCCCTCGACCGCATCGCGCCGGGGCGCTTCCTGGTCCTGAACGCAGGCCTCAACGCGTATGTGATGTCCCAGAAGGTCCGCTACCTGGAGGTCCTGACGGACAGGTTCCGCGTGGACCTGGTGATCATCCAGGACTACAACAAGGGCCGCCGGGCCTTCTTCTACGAGGATCCGGGCTACGGTGACCACTTCCGGCGTAACGCGGAGCTCTACCAGGAGAGCCTGCCCTGGCTCTTCGGTGTCGGCGGCGGTCTGCACCATGCAATGGTCCGGCACTCCCGCTTCTACCGCCTTGCCTGGGGCGTCCTGCTCAGGAGCCTCTACGTCCATCGGGGAGACCGCTGCGGCCCCGACATCGCCCCCGCCGATTGTCATGAGGTCTCCCAGACCCTCAACGACCTGTTCCAGGTGGAAGGCGACGCGATCTCGATGCGCAGGTTCGCCGAGGTCATGGCGCGGGTGCGGATCCCAACGATCGTCCTGCTCTCCCTGGAGGGGAGCTGTGAAGGCGCGGCGAGCCGGGTCCGCGAGGACGGTTCGTGGGGTCGACACAACGGGGTCAGCTACGCCCGGATCTGCCTCCCGGAGGACCTCCCGGAGGAGGAGCTGGAGACGTGGACCCACGTCCATCCGCCGAGCCACGTATACGCCTGGTACGCGGACCGGATCGTCGAAGAGCTGGTGCTCCCAGAGGCGCGCAGGGTCAAGGGGCTGTTGGGGTCGCTCGATACAGTCCGAGAGTGACCTGCTCGACATGGTCCGGGAAGGGCCGGACGTTCTCGTCGCTGACCCATCGCGGGAGCGTCAGCGTCGCAACGGCGCGCCACGCAGTCCCGGACAGCGCCGCAGCGCAGCGGGGATGGATGCGTGGATGCCCCTCGACATGACGCGCCATGGGGTGGGGCGCAGGGGGCTCTGCGTGGTCCCAGTAGCAGGTGTATCCGATGAATGCCCAGGCCTCGCGCCGCGCCTCCGGGGGGACCTCCCGCAGGTCCTCCACCACCCTGGGATCGTCGAGCCGGGTCTGCCACCACTCCAGTTTGATCCGGCCGGAACCGTCGTTCTCCATCGGCACCACGAGGTAGAGCGGTGACCGGACCTCGTCCAGGGTCGGGATGACGACCTCCCGCAGGAACCGGTGCTCCACGGGATCTGCGAAGGGTCGCCGGGCCAGCCCCACGGGACCGAGCGCCGTGAGCACCAGGACCACGGGGAGGGCCCGACGGACCCAAGCCCACCGGCCCTCGGGCAGGAGCGCGGTGAGCCCGGCGATCCCGACACCCCCGAGGATGGTGACCAGCGCGTGGGGCGCAAGATCGAAGCGCAGGCTGGACACCAGCCGGTTCTCGATGGTCATGGAGACGACGAGAGGGAGGAGCACCGCAGCGATGACCGACAGGCCCCTCAGGGAGACCCCTCGCCCGGTCGGTGCTCCCCGCGGGGTCCTCCCGGTGAACCAGACAAACAGCAGGGTGAGGAGCGTCCCCATCCCGAGGTAGATCCCCCCCGCAACCTGCGCGCGGTGGAGGTCCAGGAGACTCGACGAACCCTCCAGGAACAGGTTCTCCATGAGGGTCCGGAGGAACGCTGTGGCGGGGAAGGCGAAGAGGCCGGTGAGGACGAAGGTGGCCGGCAGCCCGAGCCGGCCCCCACGGCGAAGGAGCAGCACCATGCCTGCCAGGGCCAGGGGCGGGAGGAGCGGAGAGATCACCGTCTGATCGAAGAGGGTCAGGCTGGGGAGGGCGGTGACCACCATCTTCGGGTCGAAGAGTCGACCCTGTCCTGCGCCTCCCTCGAGGAGGGACAGGAGCTTCGGGACCATCAGCGCAGACAGGGCGAGGGCGCCGGCGCCGGCGGCACGCCATTGCCGACGGGTCGAGATCGCCCCTGCGCCGTAGGCCAGGAGCATGATCGACGCGGGCCAGAGGAGGGTCAGCGCACGGGTCTGGGCGGCCAGGGCAGAGAGGGTCACGGCCAGGAGCAGCTCCGGGACCGGGAGCCGCTCCCCCTCCAGGCGGCGGAGGGCATGGATCGTCGCTGCGGACCCGGCCAGGAGGAAGAAGACCCCGACGTTGAAGTAGGTCTCGGTCGTCGCGAGGCGGAGCGCGTGGGGGCTGAGGGCCCACAGCCCCATGGCCGCCCAGCCAGCGAGGGCGCGGCCCGAGACCTGCCGGGCGACGACGCCCACGAGGGGGACCGCGGCCGCAGAGAAGAGCGCGTTGACGAAGAACAGGGTCCGCTCATCCGGCGCAAAGCACCGCGTGAGCGCGTGCATCAGCACGTAGTAGGTCGACGGTGGCAGGTATCCCGGCTGACCCGTCACGATCTCGATGAAGTACCGGTACCCATGGCGATTCTCGTGGAAGAAGGCCCAGGTCGGGACCAGGAGGCGGAGGGCCAGGGCGATCCCGGTAATGAGCGCGCCGGCGATGAGGATCCGGCGGTCGAACCCGGACCGACGGCGGAACACGAGCCAGCAGGAGATCCCGAGCGCGGCGAATGCCTCAGCGAGGACGAGGCCGCGGGGGAGGAAGTCGCGCAGGTCCGCCGTGGTGAGGTGGCCCTCGGCCGCGGCGGCCGCCGCGGCGAGGACCGCCGCTGCGGTGAGCAGGAGGATCCCTGCGATCTGTCGTGGGCGCAAACTCATGGCAAGCCTGGTGCCGATCTCTTCCCGATGAATCTAGACCAGCGCCCCGCCACTGTCCACGGGAAGCGCCGAGGAGGCCGTGATCGCAAAACCGCCTGTAGATGCAATCGGACCAATCACCGGGGTGAGGGTCCCCGTCATCCCGAGCACAGCGAGGGATCTCAAGTGTACACTCTCGGCACTGCGCGATCCGTCATCCCGAGCACAGCGAGGGATCTCAAGTGTACACTCTCGGCACTGCGCGATCCGTCATCCCGAGCACAGCGAGGGTTCTCAGGTGAACCTCTCGGGCATCGCCCGACCCGTCCACACCGGCCTGTCTCCGGGGGCCTGCTCCGTTTCCGGGGCCATCACCTGGCTGCGGCTCACGCCGGTCCTCAGTGCCAAGCGCAAAGTAAGGTAGAACCATACTGTGGGAGGGGCTTTGAAGCCGAGTTGAGCGGACGAAACTCCGCTCCTACGAGACTTACGCCCCGATTCCCCCCGTCATCCCGAGCCGCCCCGCCGGCTCCGCCGGATCCGGATTCTCGGCAGAGAGATCTCTGCGGACCGACGGGGGGGGCCTTCGGCACGTTGCGCCGCGGAGGGCGCCCCTTGCTCAGGATGACCTCAGTCGCTCTGCCGAGCACCCGTGTTGGGGCGATGCCGAGCGTCCGTGTTGGGTCGGTGCGTCATGGAAGCGAGGGCCCCAGGGTCTGGTCGTGGCATCCCTATCGCGGTAGAATCGCCTCCAGGAGAGTATTTACTCCTCCGTCTCTGCGGATCCTCCTGCGTCCCTGCGGATCTTGCATGGGCTCCAGGCCCCTCAGGCCCTTCGGGCCAGCTCCCCCACGGGGGAGCGATCGGGGTTGTGTCGGTTTTCCCCTCCTGGCCTGCGGCCTGCCTCCCCTGCCGGGGAGGGAAGATGGAGGAATTGCCGAAGCCGAGCACGATGTTTCCGGATGGAAGCCGAGGACGTTGTCTCGGGATCCCCTTCAATTGTCTTCCCTCCCCCCCAGGGGGAGGCGCCGAAGGC
>JBDRIT010000071.1:0-27942 GCA_043815665.1 Pseudomonadota bacterium | reverse complement strand
TCTCGCCACAAAATGGACACGCGACTCAGCCAGGGAGAGAAGTGTGGGCGCAAACGAATGGCGAGCGTAGCAGCGGTCTACACCGTGGCGCCGTACCTGCGTACTGCCCAAGATGTTATCGCCGGTCTGCGGCACGTCCGCGATGCTGCACCCAAGCCCAGGCCACGTCCTGAGAACAAACGTGTGTGGGCGAGCCTGACGAGGAACCTGAGGGACGTCATCGCCGATGCCTTTGATGAAGCCTGCGATCGCGACCCTGAGCGGAGCAAGCGCTGGTTGGTGCTGGTCGACGGCGACAAGAAGCTGTCCAAGTGGGTGCGCGCAGAGGCGCGTCGACGCGGGGTCGAGATCACGCTCGTTCTCGATTTCATCCACGCGCTGGAGTACCTGTGGAAAGCAGCGCATGTGTTCTTCGACCGAGGCACACCAGAGATCGAAACATGGGTCCTCGAACGACTCGAACGTATGCTTGAGGGGCGCATCAGCCATGTCGTCGCAGGCATGACGCGGATGGCCACCGTACGCGGACTGAGCAAGGAAGAACGCAAGCCGGTGGACAAGGCTGCCCAGTACCTTCTCATGCGCCGTCGTTGGGGCATGATGAGGTACGACGAGTTGCTGACCATCGGGGCTCCGATCGCGACAGGCATCATCGAGGGTGCCTGCCGACACTTGATCAACGACCGGATGGACGTAACGGGAGCGAGGTGGCGGCTGCGGTCGATCCTGTCGAGCGGGGACTTCGACAAGTACTGGCGATTCCATGAACAAGCAGAGGCTCGCAGGAATCACGCATCACGATATGCCGACGGAGAGGTGCCACCGGTCAAAAGGCCAACAGGCAGGTCGAATCTCAGGGTCGTCAGGAGCGTCGACTGAATAGAGCCGCACCCAATGGCATTCAGGAGGTCAGAGGGCGAAGCGGTCGTCGAACTCCTGGCGGGTCAGGGGGCGGGGGATGGTGAGGTCGGCGGGGTTCGTGGCTGCGAGGGCGGCGTGGAGGGCGTCGAAGGCCAGGGCCGCGGGGGCGGCGGGCTCGTCGACGCCGACGGGGCGGCGGCGGGACTCCGCGCGGTTGACGGCCTGGTCCCGGGGGATGGCGTGGACGATGCGGGTGTTCACCAGAGAGGCCAGGGTGGCCAGGCGGGCCTCCTCGTCGTCGAGGCCGCGCAGGTTGGCCACGATGCCGCCCATGCGGACTCCCCCCCGGGCGTAGTGCTTCACCGCCTGGGTGATGTTGTTGGCCGCGAAGAGCGCACGGTACTCGCCGGAGGTCACGACGTAGACCTCCTCCGCGTAGCCCTCCCGCATGGGCGCGGAGAAGCCGCCGCAGACCACGTCGCCGAGGACATCGAAGAGGATCATGTCGTAGCGCCGCCGCAGGTCCTCCGGGTCGCCCACCAGCTCCAAGGCCTTGGTGATGCCGCGGCCGCCGCAGCCTGTGCCGGGCGGCGGGCCGCCGACCTCGATGGCGTCCACGCCGTCCAGGCCCTTCATCAGACAATGCTCCAGGGTGAGGTCCGCCTCGCCCAGCGCAGCCCACCGCTCCATCACCGTTACGACCTCGCGCTGGGGCACCAGGTTGAAGCAGGAGTCGCTCTTGGGATCGCAGCCGAACTGGAGGACCCGGGCCCCGGCCCTCGCAAAGCGCCAGGAGAGGTTCGAGACCACCGTGGACTTGCCGATGCCGCCCTTGCCGTAGAACGCCAGGATCCGCACCTCACACCTCCCGGGGCGCCGCGGCCAGCGCGTTGAGCACCCGCTCCACCAGCACCCGGACCCCGACGTACCCGAGGAAGGGCGCGTCGTGGAGGGCATGGTGGGTCGGGGACGGATAGCCCAGCTCCAGGAACGGGACCCCCGCGGGGTGGACGAGCTGACGGAGGAAGCCGTTTCCGATGACCAGGTCCAGGTCGCCGCAGCGGCGGGCGGCGGTCACCGAAGCGGTGAGCGCGTCGGTCTCAGCGGGGGGCCGCGGGATCTCCGCCAGGGGCCCAGCGGAGGGGACGCGCCCGGGGCCCGTGGTGGATCCGATTGCAGTGACCCTGACCCCGACCTCCCGCAGGAACTCCACGAGAGGACCCAGGAGCTGATGGTCGGCGAAGACCATGGCCCGGGTCCCGAAGAGCCGCGGGAGGATCCACTCCAGGTCCCGGACCAGGGGGCCGACCTCCGAGGTCTCGAGATCCATCGGCTCCGCGCCGAGGGCCGCTGCGACGCTGCGGACCCAGGCGGTGGTGCCTTCGATGCCCAGGGGGAGCGGCAGGGGCAGGTGGCAGGCGCCGTACCGCGCCGCCAGGTCCTCCCCGCCGTGCCAGCTCGTGCCCAGGTCCACCACCACTGTGGGGGGCGCCTCGTCCCCGTAGGCTGCGAAGGGGCGACCGTCCAGGAACAGGGCCCCGGGGACTCCGCCGGCCAGGGTCACCAGCCGCCGCAGCTCCGCTGCGTTGCCCCGCTGGTCCCCCTCGTGGCGGTCGAAGAGATGCCCCACGATCGCGACGGACCGCGGCACCGGTGCGCCCCGGAGCTCCACCGCACCCAGGATCTGCTCCTGGGCCGAGAGGTACCCCGCGAGGTGGTCCGGCATGCGCTGCTTGTCGGGGACCAGGAGCAGGGGCGCGTCGATCTTCTGCGCGAGATCCGTCAGCACCGGTCGGGCGTCGTGGCCCTGGGTGATGACCACCGGCGAGCGGACCACGAGGATCGCGGCCGGGGCATACCGGCGCCAGACCTGCAGGATCTTCTTGGAGAGCTTGTCGTCGCTCCCCATGACGTACTCCCGGGAGTCCAGGTCCGTGCGGACCACCCGGTTCATCCGGTCCCAGCGCACGAGATCCGACAGGAGGTCGTGGTTCCCGGCGATCTTCTCGGCCTTCTGGTAGCCGCAAGAGTGCGCGTCGTAGACGAGGTACGTGTCCGGCAGCGCGTTCACCGCCAGGTAGACCCCGTCCAGGTAGGGGGAGATGTCGTGCCATGTGGGGCGGAAGCGGGGCGCGGTCATGGCCTCTCCTCGGGGGCGGGCCAGGGATCGCCCAGGTGCCCGGCGTGGGACGCGTAGAAGCGGGTGTTCACCAGGTCGAGGACGTTCTCCGCGGTGCGGATCGCGCCCCGGAAGCCCGGCTCGAAGACCCGCAGGGTCAGGGGGGTCTTCCCGGCGGCGGTGACGCGCCGATCCCGATACGTCTCGGTGTACACCGCCTCCCCGGGGCTGTCCCTGAGCGCGTCGGGGAGCTCCCGCCAGTGGGAGAAGAAGCGGACCCGGTCCCCGGGGTGGGCGTCCAGGCGCAGCGCCGCCCGCAGCCCCGGCTCGTCCAGCGGCTCCAACGGGTCGCGATACAGGAGGATGTCCAGCCCGAGGCCAAGCTCCCGGAGCACATCGGCCACGGGGATGCCGAAGCGCTTCGACGGGGACATGGAGTCCTCCACGTCCGCGGCCCGGCCCACGAGGGTTACGGGCCGTCGGTCGAGCTGCGCCCGGGCCGCCTCGAACCGCGCCCGGAGGGCGGCGATCTCGGGATCATCGGCGATGGTCCCCGGGAGCCCGAGGCGCCGGGTGATCCCGTCGACGAAGTCCACCGAGGCCGCGAAGCCGTAGGGAAGGGGGAGGGTGATCCGGGGTGCGCGGAGGCGGTCCAGGACCCCGGCGAAGACCGTGGACACGTAGTCCCACTCGTTGAGCACCAGGAGGCCCGCCTGTCCGAGGTGCGCCAGGGCGCGCAGATCCAGCTGCGGAAAGACCGTCCCGGCGCTGCGGATGCCTCGCCGCTCCAGGGCGGGGAGCATCTCCCGCAGGTGCTCTCGACCGAAGCCCACGAAGGCGGCGGTGTCCGGCGACGACGCGCCGTCCTGGGGGGGCAGCGCGTCGAGGAGGCGATCCCAGAAGGTGCGCACCTGCGCGAGGTAGGGCTCCTGGGCCAGGTCGATGTCGTACTTCACCACCGGGACGTCGTGGCCCTCCCGGAACCTGCGGACCGCGCCGTCCACGTCCTCCCCGAGGAGCCGGCTCAGGCAGGAGTCCACGTACACGATGAGCTGCGGCGGCGCCGGGGACGTTGCGAGCGCCTCGAGGCAGCGGTCCGGGCCGTCGCCGCCCATGATCGTGGTGTAGTCGTCCAGGTGGACCCGGCGCACCCGGCCGAGGTGGCCGGGCTCGGGGACCGCGGCCCAGGGCGCCGCCACCCGGCTGCTCTCCCCCGGCGCGGACACGTAGGAGAAGAGGTTGAAGCACTCGAGATCACAGGAATAGACCGTCGTGACCCCGTCGTCCGGTGAGGCCTGGAGCATCTGGAACCAGGAGGTGTCGTCCGGGGGCTCCGTCTCGAGGAAGTCGATGTTCCAGTCCGGGGGGCGGTAGCCCTCCGGGGGGTCGCCGCGCTCGAAGGCCAGGGTGAAGGACGGCGGCAGGTTGCGGGAGAGGAGGTACGAGACGTAGTCCTCGACCCGGTGCTCCCGGAGGCGTCGCTGGTCCTCGGCGCGATCGTCCGTAACGACCACCAGCGCGACGGGCCCCCAGGTCCCCACGGGGACTGCTCCGTCCAGGAGCTCGGTGAGGGTCAGGCGCAGGAGGACCCGGGCGTCCCGGCTCTCGAACTCCAGGCCCACGAGGCCCTCGTACTCGTCCACCCGGGTGAGCGCGTAGTCGAACCAGCGGGTCCGACCGACCGCCAGCAGATCCGGACGGAGCCGCTCGAACAGCTGCGCGCCCCAGAAGACGGTCTGGGGGTTCCGATTGCGCCACTGGAGGAGCCCCGGAACGTCCCCCCGAAGGAGACGCCGCAGGCGGGCCTCGACGTGGTGGGCCGCCTGGCCGCTGCCCTCCCCACCGACCACGAAGCCCGAGGTGGCGGGGACGGAGACCGCCGCCGCGCCGGCCGCCTCGACCCAGCACACCTCGACGGGATCCCCGGTGGCCCGATCCAAGCGGACTCCGAGGGCCCCATCCGGGCGGAGCTCCACCCGCGCCGCAGGGAAGGGGGCCTGCTCGGTGAAGAACCGCTCCAGGAACGGCAGGAGCACGTCGGGCTGTCGATAGTCGGGCAAATTCGCTCTCCGCGTCGAACCCATACCATAGCAATGGGCGCCCCCGGGGTGAATTCCTTTTTACAGGACCCCGTGCTACCCTGCCTACGCCCCGCCGGGGCCTCGAGGATGACGACATGGACCACGGCGCAGACATCTGGATGGTGCGGCTCGAGCCCGCCGCCGCACCCCAGATCAACCACCCCCTGGGCTACATGCAGCTGGCCTCGGTCCTGCGCCGCGCCGGCTGGTGGAACCTGCGCATCATTGACATCCCTGCGGCGGGGCTCTCCTGGAAGGCGGTCCTGACCGCGGCACGACGGGACGCCCCGCCCATGGTCTTCCTGACGGCGTACACCGTTGACATGCCGAACATCCAGCGCTTCTCTGCGGCCCTGTCCGAGGCCTCCCCGCGCACGATCCAGCTCATCGGCGGCCCGCACCCGACCGGGGCGCCGCTGAAGACCCTCGTGCGACTCCCGGCGGTCCGCGCCGCGGTCATCGGCGAGGGGGACGAGGCCGTCCTCGAGCTCCTGGAGGCCCTGGAGCCCGACGGCGATGGGGAGCTGGAGGGAGTACGCGGCGTCGCCTGGCGACGGCGGGACGGCGCGCTGGTCACCAACCCGCCGCGGCCCCTCATGCCGGCCCTGGACGACGACCTCTGGCCAGCCTACGACCTGGTGGACGTGCCTGCGTACTTCCGCCGATCCCGCATGGGCATCCTCTACAGGCACCCGCAGTACATGACCCTGTTCACGTCGCGTGGGTGCACCCACGGCTGCACCTTCTGCCACGAGGTCTTCGGGAGGATCTGGCGCGCCCACTCCCCGGAGCGGGTCCTCGACGAGATGGAGCAGCTGGTCCGGAAGCACGGGATCCGGGAGTTCCAGATCGCGGATGATCTGTTCAACGGGTCCAGGCCTCGGACCCTCGCGATCTGCGAGGGGATTCAGCGGCGGGGCCTGGACGTGAAGCTCTGCTTCCCCAACGGGCTACGGGCGGACCGCCTCGACCTGGAGGAGATCGACGCCCTGCACGCTGCGGGGACCTGGCGGGTCTGCGTGTCCCCGGAGACCGCGACGCCGCGTCTCCAGGCCCTGGTGGGGAAGCACAACGACCTGGGGCGGATCCGGGAGTCGATCCGGGCGCTGGTCCGCAGGAACATCCTCACCAGCGGCTTCTTCATGATCGGCTTCCCCACGGAGACCGCAGCGGAGCTGGACGCGACGATCCGCTGGGCCCTGGACTCCGAGCTGCACACGGCGAACTTCTTTCGGGTGATCCCCTTCCCGGGATGCAGGCTGCGGGACCAGGCGGTGGCGGACGGCCTGGACGTGGAGGAGGTCGACCAGGCCTACGAGGGCGCGGGGACGTCGTTCAACCTCTCGACCCTCCCCGACGACCTCATCGAGCGGCGCCACCGGGAGGCCATGCGCGTGTTCTACAGGGACCCCCGTCGCCTGGCACGCCTGGCGCGGGTCCTGCCGCGACACCCGGGGCTCTGGGGCGCCTACCTGGAGGAGGCCTTGGTGCGCGTCGGCGTTGGCACCAACTGGCCCCAGCTCATGGGGAAGCTCCACGGGCCGGACGGAGGCCCCCGCGCCCTCTGGTCGTGGTTCAGGACCGGCGACGCCCACCGGGAGCTCCGCCCATGATGAGGGGGGGAGACCACGGGCCCGGTCGGATCCTCCTGATCCGGGTCGCCGAGGCCATCGGTCAGCTCCACCTCAAGAACCTCCAGCCCCCGATGGGCGCCCTCTCCCTGGCGGGGGTCCTGGACGAGCGGGGGTACGACGTCACGGTCACGGACATGATCCTCGACGCCCCCACGGTGGCCGACGCGGTGGCCCTGGTCCGTCGCCGTCGGCCCGACGTGGTGGGCCTGAGCGTCATGACGATCAACGTCAGCGTCTTCGAGGAGCTGGTCACCGCGCTCGCCGAGGCCTTCCCAAATCTCCCGGTCATTGCGGGCGGTCCCCACGCCACCGCGTTCCCCGAGGAGACCGCCGGGTTTCCCGGGGTGCGCTGCGCGGTCCTCGGCGAAGGGGAGGAGACCGTGCGGGAGCTGCTCCCGGCGCTCCGATCAGGAGGGGATCTGCTGGAGGTCCCCGGCCTCGCCGTTGCGGTGGACGGCGTGGTGCGGTTCTCGCCAACCCGTCCGCCCCTCGCCCCGGAGGACTTCCCGCGGATCCCCTGGCATCTCTGCGGCCTCGAGCGCTACTGGCGGCATCCGAGCATGACGGTCAAGGGTGCGCACCGCTACCTGCCCTTGCTGACCTCCCGTGGTTGCCCCTACCGCTGCGCCTATTGTCACAACGTCTTCGGGAAGCGCTTCCGCGCACGCAGCGCCGAGGAGCTCTTCGACGAGGTGCTCAGCGGCCACGCGGTCTGGGGGGTGCGCGACTTCGAGATCATCGACGACGCGTTCAACATCGACCGGGAGCGGGTCCATGCGTTCTGCCGCCTGGTGATCGACTCCGGGCGGGACCTGGCCTTCTCCCTGCCCAACGGGGTGCGCGGCGACATCCTCGACCGGGAGACCATCGTCCTCCTCGCCCGGGCGGGCTTCGACCAGATCTCCTGGGCCATCGAGACCGCGTCCCTGCGACTGCAGGAGCGCATCGGGAAACACAACGACCTGGACGCCATTCGCAGGAACATGTCCATCGCGCACGGCCTGGGGATCTTCAACTACGGCTTCTTCATGCTGGGGTTCCCCACGGAGACCCGGGCGGAGATGGAGCAGACCGTGGCCATGGCCATGGACGTGGACGCGGACGTCGTGAGCTTCTTCCGGGTGATCCCGTACAAGGGCACGCCCCTGTGGGACGAGGTCCCCGAGGCCCTGCGCAGGGACCATCGACGGTTCCATCGGGCGGGCTACATGCTCTCCACGGGAGGGTTCGGCCTCTCGGAGGTGGACGACGCGGAGATCCTCGACATCCAGCGGTCGGCGCTCCGGCGCTTCTACGGGGACCCGCGCAGGGTCCTCCGCATCCTGCGAAAGGCGCCGCGTCCCCTGGGGCTCCTGGACTACTCCCGCTTCTACCTGGAGAACATGGTCGCGCCCGCACGGCTCTCCCGCCGCCTGCGCCGAATCTGAATGAGTCAACGAAGCCTGCGCAGGCCGATGCGGAAGGGCGCGACCTCGTAGTGGAGGTTCCCGTAGCGGAGGCCGGAACCTGGGATGGCGAGGCCGGGATCCTCCGGGCGCGGGGCCGGAAGATTCTGGGGACGACAGGCCTCGCGGTGGGCACGGATCCACGGGTCCCCTGGATGCGCGGCGTGGGTGATCCTGCGCAGCCCGTCCTCGTCCGCGTCCCGGATGAGCCGGTCCGGCTCGCTCCAGTCCTCCTCCAGCTCGAAGACGCTCACGCTGTGGCAGGCGACCCCGTGGAAGAGGACCACCGGGGTCGCGTCGTCGACGCCGTCGAGGGCGGGCCAGAGCGCCAGGGGCCGGGGACTTCGCCCCTCGTCCCCGCGGGGGTTCAGGAGCCGGTCAGGGATCTTCAGGTAGAGGTTCGGCGTCCCGAGATCCCCGCTGCTCGCGGTGAGGATGATCGCGCCCTCGGGGAGCGTGGGGAGGACCGCCTCCAGCCAGAAGGCCTGGCGGGTGAAGGGATCCATGGGCGCCTCCCTCTCGATGCGGGGGGCTGCGAGCGCCGTGACCAGGACCAGGAGGAGGGCGGCCACCGCGGCGGGGATCCAGGGGCGCACCGCGTGCAGCCTCGGGAGGAGGTCGCCCAGGCCGGTCCCCGCAGCGAGGAGGGAGACGAGGATCAGGAGGCTCCGGAACAGGTAGCGGACGCTGATCCCCCAGTATCCCAGGGGCAGAGAGAGCAGGAAGAGCCAGGCCCACGCCAAGAGCATGGTCCGCGGGAGACCGCCCCGTCCGGCGCGGAGGAGGCCCCAGAGCATCAGGAGGAGCACCGGCGCCGGGGTGAGCCACTGGTCCAGCAGGGGATGGGGTTCGGTGAGGCTGGACATCGCCAGGATCCCGGCGGAACGCAGAATCGGGGACAGGCCTGCGCCGCTCCCGTGCTGGATGCCCGTCCCCGCGGCCAGGATCTCGGGGAGGAGGACCGCCCACTTGAGGGCCGCGGTCGCGACCAGCAGCGCCAGCCCCGCCCACGCCAGAGGCCGGCGGCCGAGCCGCGGGCCCGGCACCCGCTCCAGCCAGAGGAGGCCGAAGAGCAGGGGCATCGGCAGCAGGAACTGGCGGGAGCAGGTCGCGAGGATCGCGGCGCCCACGGCGGCCAGGAGATCACCGTCCCGCCGTCCACTCCGGTGGCGCTCGAGGAGGGCCAGGGAGAGGAAGGCCCAGAACCCCGCTGCGACGTGGACGTCCTCGGAGGCGCCGACACGGACCAGGAGCGGGTGGACCGCCAGGAGCCCCGCTGCCACCACGGGCGCCAGGGAGCGCTCTGTTGACCAGCGGGCCACGAGGAGCCCGCCGAGGCCGACCGTGGCGGCGGAGAGGAGCGCGTCGCCGAAGAAGAACGCACGGAGCCCACCGCCGAGGATCGAGGACAGGACGCCCTGGGTGAGGAGCCCGCCACGGCCGAAGCTGGGGTCCTGGTCGTAGAGCA
Organism: Pseudomonadota bacterium; assembly: GCA_043815665.1. Lineage (GTDB taxonomy): Bacteria > Myxococcota_A > UBA9042 > CAIXZC01 > CAIXZC01 > CAZNWW01. The sequence goes on along the minus strand of JBDRIT010000071.1, from coordinate 18,334 downwards.
GGCTCGGATCCACCGCCAGGGACCAGTACTTCAGCCCGACGAACTCCACATGGAGGAAGATCGGGGGCAGCAGGGCCCGGAGCGCGAAGGCCGCGACGGCCAGGGCGAGGATCGGCAGGCCCGGGACGGGGCGCTCCCTGAGGGCCTGGAGGCCTCGGGGAGCCAGGAGCAGCAGGTGGATGACGATGCCGGCCAGGAGGGCGGCGCAGAGGATCGCCTCCGCAGCGATGAGCCACTGTGCGGGGTCGGACGGCGCGCCGGGGAGCCGGAGGAGCTGCCAGCAACCGGCCAGGAGCCCCGCCGCAAGGGGAGCCCGGGCTGCGAGGCGTCCCGGCGAGGTCCGGTCCTGCACCATCAGGTCCTCCGCAGGAGGTCGAGGAGCGCCCCGGGCTCCAGGGTGAGTGCGCGCTGCACCGACGCCGTGGTCGCACAGGAGCACCGGTCGCAGGGGGGTGGGGCGGGCAGCGCTGCGAAGGCCTCGGCGAAGCCGAACTCCACTCCGTCACGCCAGGGGTCGGGGGGCACGTCGAAGTCGCAGCAGCCCACGCGCCCGTCGGGATTGACCACTGCCGCCACGCGGCCACCGGGGCAGGGCAGGCGCGGCATCCTGGGCCAGGCCTGGAAGGAGTCCATGTAGGCCCGGGTGTTCGCGAGGCGGCCCGCGTGGCGGTGACGCCGCAGCCGGGCGAAGGCCTCGAGGAGCTGGTCCCGCTCCGGCGAGAGGGGATTCGGGAGGGTCGAGTCATGGCGCCAGGGCGTGGCCGGCTGGAACAGGGCCACGGCACCGAGGTCGGCCGCCGCGTCGAGGACGGCGTCGACGTCTGCGTGGTTTCGGGCGGTGATCACCGAGGCCAGGACCACGGGGACTCCGGCGCGCCGCAGGGCCTCCACCCCAGCGACGGCCGCTGCGTGGCTGCCGTCGCCGCGCTGGGCGTCGTGGACGCGGGGGCCGCCGTCCAGGCTGATCGTCGCGTCGGAGATCCCTCGGAGCGCGTCCATGCGCTGGGGGACGAGGGCGCCGTTGGAGTCGAGGCCGACGGACACCCCCCGGGCGGTCAGGGTCCGGATCAGGGTCCCCAGATCCCGCTGCATGAGGGGCTCTCCGCCGGAGAGGGTGACGCGGTAGACCCCTGCGGCCGCAGCCTCCTCGAGGAGCCTGACCAGGGTCGGCGTGGGGAGCTCCGGCCCGCGCCGGGTGGAGACCCCGCAGTAGTCGCAGGACAGGTTGCAGCGCCAGGTGATCTTCCAGTACACGGCCAGGGGAACCCGGCGGCCCGTCAGCCGGAAGGCGGCGAAGCGACTGATGGACACGAGCTTGTGGAGCGGGCCTGGCATGGATCTCCTCGGGGTGCGGCACCCGGACAGGATATCGGGCCGAGGCCCGGAGCGTCAACTTGACACCTGTCCGTGGTTCTCCTAAGAGTCAGTGAAGCCCCCGCGAGGAGATCGACGGACATGCCTCTCTCCGAGAGCCAGAGCCTGAAGGAACGGATCCTCGCCGCGGAGCGGGACGGCGGATTGCGGGCGCTCCTCGTGGCTCGCATCGGCGCAACGGATGGCGCGTGGGCGGTGGTCGCTGACCTCACAGACGGCTGCCGCCAGGGCTGCCTGACCTGTCCGGCCAAGGCCCCTACCGATGATCATCTGCGCGCCTGGACCGCCGAGGCCCTCGGAGAGGTCATGCTCCCCCGCGCAGAGTTCCTGGCGATCGGTTGCCTCGGGGAGCCCCTCCTGCACCCGGACGTCGCCGGGATCCTTGCCGCCCTCGGCGGGATCAAGGCGCGCACGCGGTCCGATGCGTTCATCTGTCTCCTCACCGCTGCGACCGTCCGCGCCGGAGGCCAGCTCGTTGATCTGGCCCGAACCGGCCTCGACATCCTCCTGGTCTCGGTGGATGCGACGGACGTGGACGCCTACGCCCGGGTCCGCGGCGGCGCCCGCTGGGAGGAAACCCGGACGCGGCTCGGGGAGGCCCTCCCGGCTTTCGCCAGAGCGGGGGTCCGGCTCGGTGCCCAGGTGATGCTGCTCCGGTGTACCGCAGGCCACGCGCGACGGACCTTCGAGGACCTCGCCGGGTTGGGCTTCTCGTCGGTGACGTTCACCCAGCCGACCCAGGTGCCCGCCAGGGCCGAGGGGGAGGTGCTGAGGACGGATGCCCCGGAGTTCAGCGGGGTCCAGGAGCTGGAGCGCTGGCTCGCCCCGGGGAACGGCGCACCAGACATCCGGAGCGCCCTGCCGCGTCGTGCGCCGGACCTGGGAGGAGGCCTCCGGGCCCTCTTCGGAGACGGGGCCACCTGGGACGAGGACCGTGCACCGGGAGCGGGGATCTGCGTCGCGCCCTGGTTCAACCTCCGAGTAGACTGTCGGGGCCGGGTCTTCCCCTGCAACTTCATGGATGACCCGGGGGATGCGATCGGGGACGTGGAGGACGGCGACTTCGAGGCCATCGCCGGCGGCGCGCGGTCCCGCAGGATCCGGCGCGCCCTCCTGGACGGACGGTGCCCGACGCGGGCCTGCGAGCGCTGCGCGTTCGGGCCGGGGGCGCGGCCGTGAGTTCCGTGACCAGAGCCAGGCTGCTGTTCCGTGCGGCGACGGCCCATGGCCTGGCCCGGCTTCGGAGGCGACCCCACCTCACGTGCGTGACCCTGTTCCTCACGCTCCGCTGCAACTGCTCCTGTGGCTATTGTGACTTTCCTCGCCTGGACCGCGGGTTGGACTGGGACGGTGAGCGCTTCCTCCGCCTCCTGGCCGGTCTGGCACGGCACGGGACCGCCCGGGTCGGTCTCTCCGGCGGAGAGCCGCTCCTGCACCCGGACTTCGAGCACATCGCCCGGGCTGCTGCGGAGCACGGCTTCCTGACCAGCCTGGTGACGAACGGGATCCTCCTGGAGGCGCATCAGGAGGCCGCGTCCCGTCTCGACTACGTCCTCTGCACCATCGAAGGGGACGCTGCGCACCACGACGCGATCCGCGGCCCCGGCGCCCACGGCGCGGCCATGCGGGGGCTCGACGCCCTGTCCCGCGGGGATGGACCCCGGCTCGGAGTCATCTGTCCGGTACACGAGGGCAACGCCGCCCAGGTCGAGGAGGTGCTGCGGATTGCAGAGGCGCTCCACGCCAGGGCGTTCTTCCAGCCGGTCCAGATCCGCACCCACTGGAATGGGGCCAGCGCCTTCGACGGCGTCCTGGCCGACGATGCGACCCGGGAGGTGTTCCATCGTCTCCGGGGCTGGCGGCGCGCTGGACGGCCCGTGGGCAACTCGATGACCCACCTTCGCTGGGTCACCGAGGGCTTCCCCCGGGGCTTCGAGGAGCGCTGCTTCGCCGGGCGCTACTTCCACACGATCCTGCCAGACGGCGCCCTCCTGCCGTGCTGCATGGTGGACTGGGACGCGCATCGGAGTCCCCTGGATCCGGATCACCCTGAGGCCGCCCTCGGCGCCGGCTCCCCGCGCTGTGCCGGGTGCTCGATCCTGCCCTACGTCGACAACAACCTGTTGCTGCGCCCGAGCCCGCGGGTCCTGGGCAACGCGTTGCGGTGGTAGGGGGGCGCATGGTTCGACAGCTCCTGCGCTTCCTGCGGGTCCGGGACTGGTTCTACTTCCTGCCCCTCCCGGTGCTCTCCTGCGCCCCCGACGCATCCCACCTGTTGCGCCTCGTGGCCGGGGTGGGGGTGGCCGCGTGCTGCCTTGCGTTCGCATACGGGTGGAACAACCTGCGGGATGCGCAGCTCGATCACTCCCGCGGGAAGAACCCCCTGGCCGGCGGCGTGGCGTCGGACGGCGTCCCCTACCTCGCGGTCCTCTTCTCCCTGGCGGCCGTGGCGCTCGCCGGCGCCGCCCTGCTGGGGCCCGTCCCCAGCCTCGCTGCGGGGATCCAGCTCGTCGGCGCCGCGCTCTACTCCGGCGGTCCCAGGATCAAGCGGATCCCGGTGGTCGGGACGCTGACGAACCTCTGGATCTTCTGTCCCCTGGCCTTCCTCTGCCAGGGATCGCTGCCGTGGGTGCCGGGCCTCTGGGTCCTCACCGGACTCTTCAGCCTGGTGCTGGTGCAGAACCAGCTCCTCCACGAGGCCATGGATCACGACGAAGACCTCGCCGACGGGGTGCGGACCACCGCGGCGATCCTCGGGCCCAGGTTCACCGCCGTGGTGTCCGGAGTCCTGGGGCTCACAGCAGGCGTGGTGATCGGCTGGCTCGGGATGTCGTCGGACGTCCCGCTGCTCTTCGCCGGGGCTGCGTTCCCGGTGTCCATCTTCTCCCTCGCCATCGTCCTGAGACCGGCTGGGGGCGCCCCGGCGCGACGCCGGAGGACGCAGCGGGCGGTCGGGATGTTGACTTGCGGTCTCATCTGGGTGTTCTACGTCATCGCACCCGCTGTATGGGGGTGATGGATGACGGTGTCCCGGCGTGAACCGCTCTCCATCCTCCTCGTCCAGGCGCGCCCCGACGGGGTCCACGAGGGCGGCCAGGGCACGGCGCCACCCCTGGGCCTCCTCTCCATCGCCGCCTACGCGCGCGCGGCGCTGCCCGCCGAGGTCTCGTTCCGGCTCGTGGACGGATACTTCCTGTCGGACCAGGAGATCCTCGCGGAGGCCCGGCGCAGCCGGCCGCAGCTCGTGGCCATGTCGGGGCTGACCACGGCGCACGATCGGATCCGGCGCCTGGTGAGACTCCTCGGAGATCTGCAGGGCGTGCCGATCCTCCTCGGAGGCCCGCACGCGACCGCCTACCCGGAGGTGTGCCTGGACCATCCCGGCACGAGCGGGGTGATCCCCGGGGAGGGGGAGATCCCCTTCACCGATTTCGTCGAACACCTCCTCGGCCGGCGGCCCGTCGACCAGGTGCGCGGGCTCCTCCGGCGGGTGCGAGGTGGCACGGTACGCGGCCCGACCGCGCCGCAGCTCATGGATCTCGACGCCCTGCCGGCGCCTGCGCTGGACCTCATCGACCCGGAGGCTTACGCGGCGGTCCCCAACGACCTGGCCACCATCGTCCTCCCGCCGCACCGCTACCTGCCGCTCTTCACCTCCCGGGGGTGCCCCTTCGGCTGCACCTTCTGCCACGACATCTTCGGGCGCAGGTTCCGGGGGCAGTCTCCGACCCGGGTCCTGGATCACGTGGAGCGCCTCCTGGAGCGGTACGGGGTCCGTGATTTCCACCTCTACGACGATCTCTTCAACGGGCGGAAGGGGCGCCTGCTGGCCTTCGCACAGGAGGCCATGCGGCGGAACCTGGGGGTCCGCTTCTGGTTCTCCAACGGCCTCCGGGCCGACATCCTGGATCGTGAGCAGCTCGAGGCCATGGCGCACGCGGGGGTGGTCTACTTCGGCGCGGCCATCGAGTCTGCGTCCCCCCGGATGCAGAGGATCACGAACAAGCGCATGGACGTGCTGCGGCTCCTGGAGAACGTCGCGATCGCCGACGAGGTCGGGATCTTCACCACGGGCTTCCTGATGCTCGGGGTGCCGGGGGAGACCCGGGAGGAGATGGAGCTCACCATCCGGACCGCGGCGGCCTCCGCCCTGCACTATGCATATTTCTCGGTGCTGAATCCCTATAGCGGCACCGCGATCGGCCGGGCGGTTGCGGAGGCCGGTGCGGACGTCTCACCGGAGCGGATGCCGGGGGGCTATTCCTCGTCCGGGGCCAACGCGGCGGGGATCCCCCCGGAGGAGTTCCGCACGATCCTGCGCCAGGCCTACCGCCGCTTCTGGACCCCACGACGCATCGTGGCCTTCGCCGCCCGCCACCCGGATCCCGGCGGCCTCGCTGCGGCCCTCGCAACGCCCCGAACGGCCAGGAACATGATCCGCCGGGTTGCCTCGGTGCTGGGTGCGGAGGAGCCGGTCGGAGCGGGGGTGTCCTGGACGCTGCCGGCCCCGCTCCCCGCTGCGGTGGTCACGCTCTTCCGCCGCCTCGGGACCGCCGGGGCGCTCGGCGCAGGCCTGCTCCACCGCCCCGCACCCGGGATCGACGAAGGACTCAGGAAGTTGCTGACGCCGTGATTTGACAGCGACCTTGGAAAACCTGATTCTGTCTCGGGATTCTTTCTGGAGGTCTCCATGCGCCGCTTGCTGTTCTCCGCTCTCCTGCTCTCCGTCGTCCTCACGGCTTGCGTCGAGGAGACCTCCCTCGATCCGCAGATGCCCCTCGAGACCGTGGCCGCGCCGATCCACGGCGGGCAGACAGAGCCGGGCTGGGAGCCCGTGGGCGCGCTGAGCAGCCTCTTCATGGGCATGGCCTACATGGGCTCCTTCTGCTCCGGCACCCTGATCCATCCCGAGTGGGTCCTGACAGCGGCCCACTGCCTGGACAAGAAGGGCGCGATGCCCGTGGACGCGGAGAACATCGTGTTCTACATGGGCCCAGACGCGAACGGGAAGTGGGGTTACCCCCCGGACGAGGGGATCACCGTCCCGGTGCAGGACTACTTCATGCACCCCATGTACAACTCCTCGGATACCTCCCATGACATCGGCCTGGTGCACCTGGCCCAGGCCGTGAACGGCGTGACCCCGGTTCCCTTCAACACGTGGCACTTCGACGACACTGTGAAGGGGAAGCCGGTGCTGGCCGTGGGCTTCGGCGTCTCCAGCGGGATCAGCCAGAACGGTGGCGGCATCAAGCGGTCCGCGTGGCTGACCCTGGTGGATTACTTCGGCACGGGATACATGAGCGAGTACGACACCGGCGGGGTGTGCTTCGGGGACTCCGGCGGACCGGGACTCCTGGAGATCGACGGGGAATGGCGGGTCGTGGGGATCAACTCCACGGTCGCCTCCTACTCCGGCGATCCCTGCACCGGGACCTCCTACCAGACCCGTGTGGACGCGTACTCGCAGTGGATCCAGGCCCTGATCGGGCTGCCCCAGGTGGACTGTGCCCTGGACGCGGCGGCTTGCCACTGCGCCTCCGCCTGTACCCCCGGCGGCTGGTGTGACAACGCGGCCTGCCAGAGCCTCACCTGTCCGAACCTCTATGCCTGTGACGAGTCCTGCGGGTCGGATCAGTTCTGCGCCAAGGACTGTCACCTCGCGGGGCTCTCCGGCGCGATGGAGACCTACCTCGATATGCTGACCTGCATCTACGAGCAGTGCTGGCAGGTCGTGGGATCCGCCCAGACCCATTGCCTCCTCGGCCAGTGCGCCAGCAAGGTCGACGATTGCATGCCCGCGCCCGCAGGGGAGGGGACCTGCGCCGACATCGCGGACTGCGCGAAGTCCTGCCCGATCTACAACATCGGCTGCGGATGGGACTGCTATGGGCAAGGGACCTCGGCCGCGCAGGAGCAGGCCCACGATCTGTACAAGTGCTACTTCAAGAACTGCTCCGACACCTTCGGGGACGCGTTCAAGGCCTGCTCGGTCCAGCACTGCGCCGGGGTGATGGACGGATGTTTCCCCACCGCGGACTGCGATCTCACGGGAGGGGACTGCCCCGAGGGTAAGGCCTGCACCCTGACCTTCACCGGCTCCACCGATTGCCTGCCGGCGGTCGGCGACTTCGTCGGGGATCCCTGCACCCCGGGCAAGCTCGATCCCCTGGACTGCGCGGACGGGCTGGTCTGCCATCCGGTGGAGGGCGCGCCCATCTGCAGCCCGTACTGCTTCACCATCGAGGATTGCCCCGAGGACTGGGACTGCGTCACCGGGATCCACACGAACCTCCCGGAGGCGGGGCTCTGTCACTGCGCCGACAGCGATCAGGACGGCGCCTGCTTCCTCGCTGACTGCGATGACGGCGATCCCGAGGTGCACCCCGGCGCGGAAGAGACCTGTGATGGCGTGGACAACGACTGCGACGGCGTCACGGATCCAGGCTGCGGTGGAGAGGAGGACGTCATCGAAGGAACAGACACCACGGGCGAGGACGCCCCGGGACCCGGTGAGGACATCGAGGGCCCGGGGCCGGACGCGATCAACCCGCTCCACGACAGCGGCGGTGGCGGGTGCGAGGCGGGAGATCCCACCGCACCATGGTGGATGATGTTGTTGCTGGGGCTGGCCATTCTCCGTTTCCCGGGCCTCCGTCCCCATGTTTCGTAGGCTCCTCCCCGCCTTCATTCTGTTCTGTTCGTGCGCCTCCGGACCTGCGACGTCTCCCCCGCCGGACTCGTCCCCGGAGGTTGCGGTCGACGCCGTCCCGGAGGCCACCACCGACGCTCGCGATGTGGCCGAGATCACAGTCCCCCCTCCCGGTCCTCCGGTCCACGGCTGGATGCTCCTGGATGCGGATCCCGTCTCGGTGAAGGAGTCCATCGAGGCCGCGGCGCTCTATGGCGTGAACCACATCCAGCTCTCCCACGCGCTCATCGACGAGATCGATCAGGTCCTCGGGGACGAGCCGGAGACCCTGCAGCGGGTGGAGACCCTGAACCTGGCCATCGATCTCGCCCACGAGCACGGCATGAAGGCCTACGCCTGGGCCCATGAGTTCACCGGCGGCGCGTTGGAGGTCTGCTTCGCACCGGACGATCCCTTCTGGACCGCACGCGCCGACGCGTACCGCGCCGCCTTCGAGCGCCTGCCCGGCCTCGACGGGGTGATCCTGATGTTCGGCTCAGCGTCCCCGCCTCCCTGGTTCTCCTTCTGCGCTTGTGACTGGTGCCTCGAGAACTACGAGGGCCTCCCGATGTTCATCCCGCCCCCCGAGGAGCGCCTCCGCATGGTGGTGGAGTATGTCGGCGGCGCCATCGTCGCCGAGGGGCGGGAGCTCTTCGTCCGCACCTTCGTCCACGAGCCTGCGGAGATCGGCTGGCACTCCGAGGGGCTGGCGGTTGCTACGGGGGGTCCCTTCACGGGGATGCACAAGGGACCGGTCCAGGACTGGCAACCCTACAATCCCCACCACCCCTGCATGGGCGCCATCGGGGACCATCCCGGGATCGTCGAGCTGGACGTGGCCGGCGAGTACTACGGCCTCTCGGTGCTCCCCTGGGCCGCCCCGGGGTACTACCGGTTCCGCTTGAACCACCTGTGGAAGAATGGCGGGGTCGGCGCGGTCCTCCGGGTCCAGCGGGGCGAGTACCACGCGCTCGGGACCCCGAACGAGGTCAACATGGTCGCGGTGCGCCGGCTCATCGAGGACCGGTTCACGCCCCTCGACGCGATCTGGGAGGAGTTCCTGACGGGCCGCTACGGAGTCGGCCCAGGGGACCCGGGCTACGAGGCCCTGCGCGGCATCCTCCGGGACACCTTCCCGATCCGCCGGAAGTCCCACTACGTCCTCGGGATCTGGGCCCTGGAGAAGAGCAGCGACCTGCCCGGTGGCATGGTGCTGGATCAGTTCACCGGGCGGGGAAAGATGCCCAAGTGGGATCCGGACTGGCAGGAGATCTGGGATCGCCTCGACACCCCGGACGAGGAGGTGGTGCGCTGGATCTGGCAGGAGGGCACCGAGGCGGTGGTCCTCGCCGAGGAGGCCCTGTCCCGGTTCCCCGACGTCGAGGGCTCCCTGGCCCCGGAGGACGCCGACGACCTGGCGCGTCGCCTGGCGCACCAGCACCTCGCAGCGCGGGCATGGCGGGCCGTGGATCTCTTCATCTGGGGCACCAAGGCCCAGGCGCATCCCGACGGCCCCTTCCCGCAGATCGATGCCTGGAAGGCCTGGGCCTGGTCGGAGCTGGTTGCGGTGCAGGCCGAGATGATGGACGCCGGGTTGGCCGGGGTCTCTCCCGCGGGACCGGCCAGCGTCCAGAAGCTCGTCAACGCGTTCGCCGCAGGGGTCCTCGACGTCGCCGCTGCGACCCCCGACGGCCTCCTCTTCAGCCCAATCCGCGTGGAGGCGGTCACCCCCACCTCCGCGACCCTCAGGCTCCGCGCCACCGGGGACACGCTGGTGACCGTGGACTACGGCCTGGAGATCCCGGACTACGGCGAAACCTTGGACGTCGCGCTTGTCGCGGGGGAGGAGCAGGTGGTGGCGCTCCAGGGGCTGACGCCCAACGCACGGTGGGTGGTGCGGCTGCGGGCGGTCGAGGACGGCAGGGTGGTCCTCGGCGGGGATTTCTGGATCTTCACCCGGGCTCAGTAGACCGCCGCATCCTTGAGTCGCACCTCGTTCTCCAGATACGCCATCAGATCCATCACCATCTCCCCGTACTGCATGGTCTCAGCGGCTTCCACGTCGCCCCAGCGGTTGCTGACGTGGTTCGTGAAGAAGTTGCCGCCGTTGCACTCCTCGTCGACGGAGCTCTTCGGGACCGTCACGATGTCACACTCGGCGTGCGGGCCGGTGCAGTCGGGATCGACGCAGAGGTAGTTGGGACCTTCGCTCTCGCAGGCGCAGTAGCGCTTGCCGGCTTCGCGGTCGTACTCGCAGCACTCCCCGGCCGGGACGGCCATGATGAACTTCGGGAGGGTCCCGTCCTTCGCCAGGATGTTGAAGACAATGGAGCCGGCGAGGGAGGTGCTCGCCTCCATGCCGTGGCCGCTCAGGAAGATCAGGAGCGGGTACCGTTTGTCTTCCCAGCCCTCCTTGTCGTAGCAGGGCGGGAGGGAGTAGGACACCCGGTACCGGGTCTGCATCGCGGGTGAGTAGAAGGTGTCGTTGGCGCCGGAGCCGAAGGACAGTTCGTCACAGGGCTCATTGTCGGGGTCGGGCCAGCGCTGCAGCGCCATCACGATGAAGGTGGCGAGGCGGTTCACGATCTCGTGGGCGTCCCCCACGTGTTTGCCGTCCCCGGCCTTGATCTCCGCCTCGGTCGCGTCCTCGTCCCCGTACACCACGAGGAGGTTCTTGCCGATGTCCGCGGCGCCCAGCTCGAGCAAGTGGAGCACCGTCGGGAAGTCCACCCCGCCGCTGGTCGGGAGGAGGGCGTCGGGGGAGCCGGAGTAGTTCCCGTAGAGGCGCGTGTCCACGCCCCGGGCGGCGAGGTGCGCGTAGTAGGGGTAGGTCGCTGCGGCCGCGTGGATGGAGTCACGGATGCCCCCGTCCATGAGGATGTCCAAGGCCTCGATCTCCTCGACGGGCGCGTTGTCCAGCCAGTGCATCGGCGTGCGGGATAGCGCATCGAGGAGGTTGGGGTTGACGCTCCACTCCTGGTCGCCCTCCCCGAAGTCCCCGGTGCCGTCGACGCCGTCGAGGCCGAAGTCTTCGTAGGCTTCGTCCCCGTCCCGCCAGTCGTTCCCCTCGGTGCCGAAGACGTTCTCGGGGATCCGGAAGTCGTCTCCGTTGGGATCCTTGCCCTCGCCGCCGCCCGTGCAGCCCCCCGCACCGTCCTCGTCCGCGCCCGTGCAGCCGTCGACGCCGAGGTCCTGGAGCCGCTCCATGTTGTTGATCACCACGGGCTCGTGGAAGTCCCGACGGCCGTTCCCGTTGTAGTCCACCGCCAGGACGACGTTGATCGGCGAGGTGTAGGTGTAGTCAGCGTAGTACTTGCCCTTGTAGTAGAAGTAGTCGGGATCGTCCTCGTCCACGGGGACGGGCCCGTCCCCATCGCAGATCGTGATGAGGTCGTACTCCCCGTCGGGGTTGTACTCGGCATTGTAGTTGTAGGGCGTCCCGATGATGAGGGGGTTCGCGCAGCGCTGGGCCCCGCTCAGGTCTGAGGCAGGCCACTCCACGGGCACCCCCGGCGGGAGCCAGGGATGTTCGGGGTTGTAGGTGAGGATGTTGCCCCAGATCATGAAGAGGCCTTCGAGGGCCCAGTAGTAGAAGCCGCGGTCGAAGTCGCCCCCGGACTCGTCCGCGGGCCAGTGGTTGATGTCCGCCAGGAACTCCCAGGAGTTGGGCGGCTCGTTGGGTCTGCAGTCCAGGACCTCGGAGTCCTCGTCGTTGATCTCGTCCAGGTGGGCGAGGAGCGTGTCCATGTCGCAGAGCCCGCCGAAGATCACCGTCTTCAGCAGGCGCTGGTAGTACATGGGGTTGGTGTAGCCCCCCAGGGACGCGGTGATGTCGAAGGCGCCGGGGTGCCCCGCCGCGATGGTGAACGCGTTCGCCCCCATGGAGACGCCCCCGATGGCCCGGAAGGTGTACTCCCTCGGCGGCAGGGGAGGGACGTCGGCGCCCGGGTCCTCCAAGAGGTCGGGGCCCGGGTCCGGGGGCGTGTCCTCGCGCACCTCAGGGAGATCCACCAGCACATCGGTGATGAGGTCCCAGGCGTCCTCGCCGGAGTCCGGAGTCGCGCCGTCGCTCGCCCCCCGCGCACAGGAGACGCTGACGATGAAGATCGTGAGCAGGAGCAACGGGGTCAGGGCGCGCATGTTTGACCTCCGGTCGGAGCGAAAAGCAATCCTGAGGATTCTACATGCGCTTGCGCCTGGTTTCCATCGCCACACGGGTGAATACCCGGGCCCACAATCCGTTTGCATCGCGCCGAGTCCGGTTCTATCGTGTCGCATGCTTCGTGGCAGAAGGAGAGACGATGAAACGCCTGTTCCCGATCTTCATGATCCTCGTCGGCGGCCTCTGGGCGGCTGCCTGTGGCCCAACCATCATCTATCAACAGGACGCGCCGCCGCCGATCTACGCGCCGCCCGGAATCCAGGGCGGCTACATCGTCGACTACGACGTGCAGTGCCCGCCGGGTTCCTACTGGGACGGGATCGGCTGTGTGGCCTGGATGACCGAGTCCCTGGTGGCCTGCCCCGAGGGGACCTACTGGGATGGCGTGGCCTGCGTCGCAGGCTATTGGGTCGCCCCGGATCCTGCGTGCAAGGGAGACCGCATCTGGGATGGGCGTCGCTGCGCGCCTCCGGCGCTGAGCTGCCCAGAGGGCGCACGTTTCTACCGCGGGAGCTGCGTCCCGATGGACGTGAAGTGCGGGCGCGAGATGCACTGGAACGGAGCGCGTTGTGTTCTGAGTGAAGCGCCCTGTCCCGACGGCTTCAAGCGCCTCAAGGGTCGCTGCGTGTCCGCAGGCGTGGCCTGTCCGCCCGGGTCCCAGTGGAACGGCGACGTCTGCAAGCGCGTGGCCCAGCCGGAGGAGGCCGCGTGTCCCCAGGGGACGCTGCTCAAGGGCGGTCGCTGCGTGCCCGCCGACGCCGCGTGTCCTGCGGGGACCCGCGCCGAGGGCAACCGGTGCCTCCCGGTGCAGGCCGCTGCTTGTCCCCCCGGCTATCGCAAGGCCGGGAACCGGTGCCTCCCGACGCGGAACCTGTGTCCCCCGGGACAGCGAATGGAGGGTGACCTCTGCGTCCCCAGCCGCGGCGCGGCGACGCCGGAGCCGCCGCGGCGTGACCCGCCGCCGCCGCCGCCGCCGAGGAAGTGCCCCCGGGGGACCGTCCTGGAGGGCGGGCAGTGTGTCCCCGCGGCCAAGCCGGCGCCGGTCCCCAGCTGCTCGAGGGGGACCCACGTCGAGGGCGGTCGCTGCGTGCTTGACCGGGGTGCGGTGCCCCCGAAGCCCCGGCCCGAGCCCGGCCCCAAGACCTGCCCCCGGGGCCAGCACCTGGACGGCGACCGCTGCGTGAAGACCAAGGCCCCCGCCCGCCCCAACAACTGCCCCAAGGGCATGAAGCTCGTGAACGGCCAGTGCGTCCCCAAGAACATCTCATGCCCCGCAGGGAGCCACGTCGAGAAGGGCAAGTGCGTGCCCGACGCAACGACGCGCCCCGGATCGAAGACGCGCCCCGGCAAGAAGGCCTGTCCCTCCGGCCATCACATGAATCGCGGCAAGTGCGTGAAGGACCGCTGACGAGACCGGGGAGGGCCGCTCGACCCTCCCCGCCACCCTCAAGTAACGGATTCGAAACCGCTTCCCAGGAAGATGGGCTTCAAGGGCTCTGAAAAGAGCTCGCCGAGGTCACGGATCAACTCGACCACTGCAGTGAGGTCGTCGAGCATCGAGGCCTGGCTCAGGTCACGACGGCGCCGCAGCATCTCCTGCAGGCACGCATCCACCGCGCCGACCTCGCGGATGAGCTCCGCGGCCCAGCGCACCGCAGAGTTGGAGCAGGCATCCCGAGGGGTGCCGAGGAGGCTCAGGAGTCGGTCGCGCTCCGCGGGGCGCGCCAGACGAAGCGCGTGGATCACGGGGAGGGTCATCTTTCCTTCACGGATGTCCCCTCCCGGCCCTTCCCGACCCTTCGCTCCGTACAGGTCCACGAGGTCGTCCTGGAGTTGAAAGAGGATTCCCAGGTGCCTGGCCGCGCCCAGCAGCGCCCGGTGGACGTCATCTGTTGCCCCGGCGAGGGTCGCCGGGCCTGCGAGGCAGAGTCCGAAGAGGGCGCCGGTCTTGGCCTCTGCGACGTCACACCAGGCCTCCGGGGTGGGAGTCTCTCCCGTCTGGAGGCACGCGTCCGCTGCCTGCCCGGCGGCCACCACGGCCATGGTGAAGTGGAGCATGCCGGTGAGTCCGCACCGGACGTGGTCTTCGGAAGGGGTCTCAGCGATGCAGGTCCCCGCCCAGGCCATCATCGCGTCGCCCAGGTTGATCGCCTGGGGGATCCCCCAGCGGGCCCAGATCGTCGGGCGTCCGCGCCGCATCCTGTCGCCATCCTGGACATCGTCGTGGACGAGGGTGGCGTTGTGGAAGAGCTCACACGCGCCCGCGATGGGTACCGCGTCCTCGGGGTGGCCGCCGAAGGCCTCGTAGGCCGCCAGGGGGATCAGGGCCCGGAAGCGCTTCCCGCCCGTGTCCAGTTGATAGTTCGCCATCTCGCCGAGGAGGCCGCCGCCTCCGGGGAGGACGTTGATGGACTCCCGCATGAAGATCTCCACCGCAGGCAGGTGGGTGACACGGAGGTCGTCCAGGATCTCTTGTGTGATCATTGTCTGCCTCATGATTCAGTTCGGGCTCAGCCGAAGCAGTTGGATCTCCACGAAGGGTCCGGGCAGCTCGTTGAAGTCCATTCGATACCCCGCCGCGGCGCAGGTCTGTCGGACCATGCGGCGCCGGGCCACCACCTCGGCCTGGAACCCGGACAGGCCGCGTTGGGTGGCTGCGAGGGTCTCCCTGGCCTCGTCCCGATCCGCCGCCTCGACGATGGGACTGGCCTCCAACGCGTAGTACTCGAGCCAGGCGTAGCCCAGGCCGCGATAGTAGTAGATAGGCTCCTCGCCGAGGGCGTTCCGGGCGTTGAGGTTCCTCAGCTCGGTCGCGTCGACGATCCGGTAGCTCCGGCCGCTCTGCAAGAACAGCGTCCGAGGAACGTAGGAGCTGATGCCGGGACCCTGCGGCGGCACGACGAGGATCCCGTGCTGGGGGAGTCCGCGGACGACCTCGTCCAGGAAGAGGTACTCCGAGGCCTCCAGGTCCGGACGGAGATGTGCCGCCCATGGGCCGGGCAGGGACACTGCGCCGATCCCCAGGACGAGGGCAGCCGCGGCGACTCTCCATCGTCGCCTGCGCAGCAACGGGATCCCGAGACCGACGCCGAGCCCTGCAGGGACCGTGAGCCAGGCTGCGAGGGGGGCCTGGTAGCGCACCATGTCCGTCCAGCAGGTCTGCAGGAGGAAGGTGGCGAGGAAGAGGGGGGTGACAGCCGTCACGAAGGCAGCCACGCTGCGGTGCCTCCACCAGAGGAGGGCGAGCCCCACCAGCGCCGCGAGGGAGATGACCGCTGGGCTGGTCTCCGGGTTCAGCGCAAGGCTCCCCGGGTCGAAGATCCGGGAGGGGAGGCCCGGGAGGGCTTCGGACATCAACCCGGTGCCCCGGGCCTCGTGGAGCTTCATGATGAACGTGAGGTGGGGGAGGAGGAGGAGGCCGAGGCCAAGGGTGAGGAGCCCGAGCCCCGCGAAGCGCCGGCCACGGAGACCCCGGGGTGCCATGAGCCAGGCGGCGGCGGGCAACGCCAGGAAGACCGGGGTGATTGCGTGGAGGTGGGTCAGCAGCAGGGTTCCGGCGCCCCCGGCTGCGAGGCCGAGCCGATCACCGTCCCGGGCATACCGCACGAGGCCCCACAGGGTCGGGAAGAGGAGGACCACCACCCAGATGAACCCGGACTCACTGGTGGAGACACGGACGAGGTGGGGGGAGAGCAGCGCCATGATCGTCGTCGTCCAGCCTGCGAGCCGGCTCCCGCTGAGGCTGAGCGCGAGGAGCCCCGCCCCTGCAGAACCCAGGACACCGAGCACGGCGTGGAGGGTGAACAGGGTCGCCGCCGACCCGGGAAGGCACCAGAGGAGGAGGTCCTCGAGGGCGCCCTGGGTGCGACCATAGTAGCTGGGGTAGGGGGACTCGATGGGGAAGACGAACTGATCGATCTCCTCGAGGCCGTGCTGGTTCGCATGGAGCGGTGCGAGGGGTGAGAAGAGCATCCGGAGGGTGAAGCCCGCGGCGAGGAGCGCGACGAAGCCGAGGGCGGCTCCGAGGGCGGGTCGGGAGCGCCGGAGGTGCCGCCTCCCGAGGCCGGCCAGGGCGGCGAGCAGCAGGAGCAGCGCCCCCTGGTAGGCTCTGGGTGGCAGGTTGGCCGGGAAGCGGGCATAGGACCAGGGACGGGCCTGCTTCGAGCCTCTCTCCAAGGCCACCGAGAGGACATGTACCGCGCGTCGGAAATCTGCGGGGTCATCTGCGGGGACCCGGGGAACGTAGCGCTTGAACCAGGTCATGCGGAGGCCGCCGGGTCTTCGGTCGAAGTCCGGATCCGTGAAATAGACGTCGTAGATCGAGGCGCCGTCGGTGAGATGAGCCGTGATGGCGGCGTCGCTCGCCCGGACCTCCTGGAGGGCCCATGGACCGGAGATCGGCGCTCCGATGGAGATGTCGACGAAGTAGTCCGCGTAGATCCCGCTGAGCGGCGGGACCGCGTGGGGCATACGCTCGGTGAAGGGGGTCGACGAGATCACCCACCACCCCAGGAGAGCCAGGGCCGACAGCGCAAGGGCTGGTTCCCGTAGCGCCGCAGGGATCCGGTCGAGGACATTCATACGGGCACGATACACCAAGTGTGGCAAGGCAGACAATGCGTCTGGAGCGGGCTCCGCCCGGCGCCTTCATGTAACTCGCGCCTCAAGCGTGGCTCGTCGTCCCTGAACGGAATCGCCGAACCGCCGGAGCGCCGTGCGGCCTTCGAGGAGGGAACGCCATGAGCCTCGCCGCCGGAACCATCTTCCTCGCCGGATTGCTGACCTTCCTCAGTCCCTGCGTCCTCCCCCTGATCCCCATCTATCTCTCCGTCCTACTGGGCGGGAGCATCGAGGAGCTGGAGTCCCTGGAGAGCACGGCGAAGGTGCGGGGCCGGTGGAAGCTCCTGTCCAACGGGGCGATGTTCATCGTCGGGTTCACCCTGGTCTTCGTGCTCCTGGGGATGTCAGCGTCGGCTCTCGGACGATTTCTCTCAGTGCATCGCCTGCTCTTCCAGCAGCTCGGCGGCCTCCTCGTCTTCATGTTCGGCCTCAAGTTCCTGGGTTGGCTGCACCTGGACGCGCTGGATCGTGAGCGCCGGTTCAACCTGGCACCGACGAAGGGCCTCGGGGCACTCGGCGCCCTGGTGATGGGCTTCACCTTCGCCTTCGGATGGACCCCGTGCATCGGCCCCGTCCTCGGCGCGGTCCTCACCTTCACGGCGACGGCGACAGACAGCGTCTACGGCGGCGCATGGTACCTGTTCCTCTATGCGATGGGCGTGGGTCTCCCGCTCCTGGCCCTCGCGGTCCTGGCCCAGCCGGGGATCCGTCTCCTGAACCGCGTGAAGCGCCACATCCCAAAGCTGGAGAGGGCCACAGGGGTGATCCTCCTGGCCATGGCGATCCTCATGGTGACGGACTCCACGTCCCTGCTGATCTTCGACAGCTTCGCCAGCACGGACGAGCTGGCCCGGGACACTGTGCACGAGCTCGCCGGCGGATCCTGCGACGAGGACCTCGGCTGTGATTTGGATGGAGAGGGTGCCGAGGACGGCGCCATGATGGAGGACTTCAGCCTCCCCCGCGGCCCGGCGGTCATCGACTTCTACAAGCCCGATTGCCCCGCCTGCCTGAAGATCGTCCCCCTGCTCAACGCCATGGAGGCCACCTGCGTGGAGAAGGGGATGGACCTCTACCGCCTGGACGTCAGCCGCCCCGAGAACCGGGCCTTCGCCGCGGCGCTCGGGGTGGTGGGGACCCCGACCCTGATCTTCGTGGACGGGGACGGGGTGGAGGTCTCCCGCATCGTCGGGGCGGCGAACCATGACTCCATCCAGAATGCCCTGGACGTGATCATGGGGACGGAGTGCCGGGACTTCCACAGGTTCGAGGTCGAGGGCGACGGTTAACCCGCTTTTCTCACCAGACATTGCAGCGACGCGACCGAAAAACGTATCTGACACGCGGTCGAGACCCTGCTGTGTCGGACCGATCGGACCAGAGCAGCCGGAGTCGATGCAGGAGTATCGTCGAGGACTGCGGCGGGAGAAACGGCCCGAGACAGCTGGAGGATCGGCGGATGTAGCAGATGGCTGGTGAGAAATGCG
>JBDRIT010000070.1:0-4031 GCA_043815665.1 Pseudomonadota bacterium | reverse complement strand
TGCCTCGGATGAGTGGTCAGCCCACCTACGTAGAGTTGTGGGTGGAGAAGGCCGCGTTGGAGGGCGTGTTGCACCCCCTGGCCAGGCGTCGGCATGTCACCCTCATGGTGAACAGGGGGTACTCATCGACCTCGGCCATGTACGAGGCGGCTTGTCGGATTGATCGGGCGTGCCGTGCTTCCGACGGTGTGATTGTCGCCGATGCGGCGGTCCTGTACCTCGGTGACCTCGATCCGTCCGGGGAGGACATGGTGCGAGACATCGGGGATCGCCTCACGAAATTTCTCGATGGAACCAACGAGGAGGATCCGGAGGATCGCGAGACGCCTGTTGGATGGCTGGTCCGTAGATATGGCACCGTCGAGCTCGAGGTGGAGAAGCTGGCTCTTACCATGGATCAGGTGAGGCTGTACAACCCGCCCCCGAATCCCGCGAAGCGTTCCGACTCCAGGTCGGACAAGTTCATTGCTGAGTTCGGGTCTTCGAGTTGGGAGGTCGATGCGTTGCCCCCCAACGTGCTACGGCAGCTCATCGAGGACGCACTGGATGAACGTATCGATGCCGAGCTCGTGGACAGGATTGTCCAGCAGGAGAAACAACAGAAGCGGAAGCTCCGCGGTTTCATGGCGGGGCAGGGCGTTGAAGCGGAGGAAGAGGAATGAGAGCTGTCACGTTGTGGCTCGGGGCCGAGGGCTGTGCCGAGCTCGAGAACGAGACCTGGCTGCGGGAGGCGACTGAGGAAGAGATAGAGGCGTTTCGGGAGGAGTGGGGGCAGCCCGGCTTCGATGATCTCAAGCTGGATGGGATCGGGCGTCCCTACTTCCTGATGACGGTGACCGAGGACGCGCCGGAGTGGGCGCTTGGGGCGGCTCGGAGCAACTCGAGAAGGGTAAGGTTGGAGTAATGCAGTACAGATTTCCGGATGGAGAGCTGGTAGAGGGCTGCCTGCCACTGTTCCGGCTCGTCGAGCTCCTGGAGGAGAACGGGGTCGGGTTCGAGTGGGAGATCCATGGGTCTCCGGACGATGACAACGATCCGCGGGCTCAGTACGAATCGTTCAGGCTGACCGAGGCCGTCACGGACCGGCGCGATACCCGATCCTGGTGGTCCGTTTCGGGCTGTGATCGGTGGAAGTATCTGGAGGCGGCTCGGACCCTGTCCCCGCAGGAGTTCCTGTGCCGGCTCGACGTGCTGGAGCGGCACCGTGCGGATCTGGGCAACGTGCTCAAGGATTCGGAGTGGGAGGACTACGAATCTGGGATCATGAGGGCCGGCCGCTGGCCGACCCTGGTTCGGATCACGGTGGCTCGATACGGTTACGAGGTGGAATCCGATTTCGGGCCGGCGTCGGCGAAGGATGCTGCTTTGAATCGAACCGTGTCCGCGCTCTATGGTCACGCCGCGCCCGACTTCACCAGGAGAGATCTGGAGCAGGCCAGTATTGGTCCGGTTGGACGAGCCATCATCCGGGAGTGGTTCGGTAAGGACTGTGACGACCCCCTGATCGAGCACGCCCGCATCCATCACGACGCCGGTGTGATCCCGGAGCGCCCGCCGGACTGGGTGACAGCAGACGACGAGTGATCCCACCTTCTGGGGCGCGGCTCCGCGCCTATTCCTTAGATAGCTAAGACGAGGAACCAGAATGGTTCCTCGCGGGCGGGGAGAGCCGGGCCGAGCAGAGAACGTCACAGAGCTCAGGAGAGCCGGGTACAGCCTGTCACCAGCCCTGCGTGGTTCGGCTCAGAGTGGGAAGTCACTAGCTGGAGTCGGAGGGGGCGCCGGGCGGGGTGCGCCGGGCGGGGTATCGAGTGTCGACAGACCACACGTGTTCGGTTTGGCTAAGACTCGGTAGTATTGGAAAGTCGACGACATGGCGGGTCACCAGCCGTGCATGGTTTCGCTCCGAGCAGAGAATCGGCAGGATTCCCTTGACCCGATTCGAGCGGCGTTGCTTGGCTTGTCACTCGTCTACCTGGGGCCGGTTCGGCTGAGCGTGGGGTGGTGAGTCGATGACCTGGAGCCGCGCTGAGCAGAGATCGGTCGAGGTTGTCACCAGCCCTGTATGGAGCCGCGTAGGGGGTCAGCAGACCATCCTCGGTGGGCTCGATGGGGCGCGGCGCGGTGCTGCATAGCTTGGGTTGTCACTCGTCTACCCGGGACCGGTCCAGCGGAGCGCTGGGCGGAACCGTAAGGTTCGGCTCGTCAGTAGAAGGATCTAGGTCCGCTGGGATTGTCGTTCTTCGTCTGAGTCGGTGGTGGTTTGGAGGTGACCAGGGGGTCGGTGATCCGAGACGAGTCCAGCGAGGTTCCGTTGAGTATGTCATCCGGCCAGAAACGTCTTGAGCGGGAAAGATCGTCAACAGAATGGATTGGTTTTGTTGAGTATAGACCGTCATCCAAATCTGGTTTCGATCAACCGAGCCTCTTGAAGTGCAGAGGCTCCCACTTCCCGTTTCCCTGGGAGACTGCCGCCCCCAGGCCGCGGTCCATGAGGAGCGCGAGCCCGTCCACGATGTCCTCGTGGGTCAGGGGGCCGTCCCGGAGCACCTTCACCTTGAAGCCGAACTGGCAGCCATACCCCTCCCCCTCCTCCTTGCCGAGGATCACGTCGTTGCGCTTCAGCGCGGTCCGGGGATGCTCCCCCTTGATGAGGACGGGCCGGTCCTCGAACGCGTCAGGCCTCTGGATCACGCTTCCGCCCCGGTAGAGGTAGACCCGGTCCCGGTGCGGGGACTCCGGCGGCGCCTCGATGTAGAGCCCGAAGTTGTGGCCGGCCTTCTTCCGGTTCGCCGGGGTGAACTTCTGCAGGGCGCTGAACACGTCCCGCAACGTGCTCTTGATGGTCCGAGTCTCTAGGTAGAGTCCCATCGGATCCTGCCAGAACGTGTTCCAGCTCGCCTCGATGGCGCGTGCGCTGGTGGGCAGGTTCTCCGGGTCCACGTCCTCCCCCGTGTCCCCTCGTGCCATCATCTCGGCCTCGTGGAGGAGCCGGTTCTCCTTATCCTTCTCCTCGTGTTGTTTCCGCACCTCGAGCTTGATCCGCTCCCCCTCCTCGGGGCTGAGCTTGCCCTGCCTCACCCTGGTGTCGATCAGGGCGAAGATGGCCTCGAGCAGCCGGGGCGTGCCCCCGACGATCTTCGAGATGACGTCGCACATCACCTCGAACTCGACGTAGATGTCTCGATTCCTCTGTTTGAGGACATCGAGCAGGTCCTCGGTCCCCTGCGGCCACTGCGGCCTCGGGGCCCGCTCCTTGGGCTCCTGCTTCGGTCGTGGCATGTCTGTCTCCTTTGTTGGTGTTACATGCCGATGAAACCCAGCGAATTCTGGGTACGTGGACCTTATAACAAGATCCGCCACTTTTTGTTATAAGGCTCACAGCCGCATCAATTGAGGGGGAAAGGAGGCAACGTGTCGGATATCTATGAGGAAAAGGACTGGAAAGCGCTTCCGTGGTCCGAGGCGTATCCGGGACAGCGGGTCTGGTTGCGTGGAACCCATGTTGGCCAGTTCCGGGCTTATGGATCGCATGAAGTGGAAGATGCAGGAAGGAGGCTTCTGCGAAGTGGCACCCCGTCTCGGCGCGGTCAGGTCTTCATACATGCCGCCGAGGACCTGCTGATGCCGGTGAAGGAGGACGAGGATGGATGAGGTCGGGCATCGGCCCTGCGTGGGCTGCGGCTTCTGCTGCACGCTTGCACCCTGCGTGCTTGGCGTTCAGCTTTTTGGAGAGGAGGCGCCATGCCTAGGTTTGAGGTTCGAGAAGGGTCGGCACTGGTGCGGGCCCGTGCTGGATCGGGAGAGGACAGGGTTCGACCCGAGGCCGGCCCTGGCTATCGGGGAGGGGTGCTGCAGCGGTCTGAACAGCTGGCGCAGGGAGCCGATCCTGGACCGTCGCTCCGACCCGAGGTCCTTCTCGAGTTCGTGAGGGCCCTGGTTCAGAACACGTGGTCCGGAGACGTGCTTTCGCTTTCGTTGGCCACGGCCCGGGGCCGGACCGGAGCTACCAGGGAAGAGATGACGATGCT
>JBDRIT010000069.1:0-2214 GCA_043815665.1 Pseudomonadota bacterium | reverse complement strand
GCGTGGTTCTGGGCCTTCTTCATCTTGTAGTGGGGCCGGCAGTAGCCCTGGTGGGCGGCGAGGTCCGTGTTCCAGCCCCAGGCGCAGTACTCTGTTGGATCCGGGCAGTCCGCTGTGGTCGCGCACCCGTGGCGGCACCGGGTGAAGAGGCAGATCTCCCCCTCCTGGCACGGGCCGTCGTCGGTGCACTCGAGGATGCTGGCCGCGTAGGCCACGTCCAGATCGTTGATCCCGCTGTCCGGGCCCAGGGACTCGAAGGTGCCATCGGGGAGCTGGTGCATGAGGCCGAACCAGGCCATCTGCTCCACGTCCGCGTAGGCGCCCTCGTACTTGTTGTCCCGGGAGATGGAGAGGTCCATGCGCCCGTCGTTGTCGAAGTCCACCGCGGCGCCGTCCACGTCACCCTCGTTGAAGGGCAGGCCCTTGGCGAGGAAGCGGTTCTCGAACGCGAAGGCCTGGCCGGGGCCCAGGTTGTAGAGGACCTGGGTGGGGTCCGACCACTTGCGGTTGTCGTCCCCGTCCACCGGGTGGGAGATGGCGGTGAGGAAGAGGTCCATGAGCCCGTCGTTGTCCAGGTCGTCGCAGTCGACGCCGAAGCCGTTGGATCCGACCCAGCTCCCGGGTCCCGCGCCGGGCTCCGGGGTGGTCCCGTACCCCGTGGAGGCCAGGTGGTAGTTCCCTGTGGGAAGGCTGGCGAACCCCGCGGACACGGCGACGTCCATGAACTGCGCCGCGCCGTCGTTGCGCCACAGGACGTTGAGGCCCTGGTTGGTGCTGACGCTGTAGGTGGAGACGACGATGTCCAGGTCGCCGTCGTCGTCGAAGTCGCAGGTGGTGGAGCCGTTGGTGGGGTGGGCGGCGGTGAAGCCCAGGCGGTCCGGCGCGGGGGTGAAGGTCCCGTCGCCGTTCCCCAGGAAGAACCAGTCGTCCGCGACGTAGCTGGTCTGGCCCAGGCCCTCGAAGAGGTCCAGGTCCCCGTCCCCGTCGAAGTCGGCGTACACCGCGTTCCCTACGGCCTTGGGCATCCCCGCGGTGGCCACCCCTGCGTCGGCCTTCACGGTGAAGTGCCCCGCACCGTCGTTGAGGAGGAAGACGTGGTTCGCGCCGGGGAGATCGACGTCCAGCCCGGCGAAGCAGTCCTGGTCCCCGTCGTTGTCCACGTCCCCGAACGCGAAGAACCCTGCCTGGATGCCCCGGAGGCCCGATTCGTCGCTGAAGTCGGTGAAGGTCCCGTCGCCGTTGTTCAGGAACACGAGGTGCTCAAAGGGGATCCCCGCCTGGGGGTTGGGGAAGAGGCTGTGCATGACGATGTCGTCCCAGCCGTCGCCGTCGAGATCCGCAAAGGCGAGGCGGCTGTGGTCGTTGATCGGCACCGGCTGGCCCGGATCGACCACGAGGTTGTCCATGCGGATCCCGGCGGCATCGGAGACGTCGGTGAAGAAGCTCTTTCTCGGGAGCACCAGGGGGTTTGCCTCACAGGGGAACACCAGCGCCACGTCCTCCGCAGGGAGCTCCGCGAGGGTCTCCATGGGCAGATCTGTCCCAGGAAGGTCTCCGGTCAGCAGGTCCTTCCGGCCGGTCAGATCGTCGGGAAGGGTGACCTCGGTCGTCACCTCGGACGTCCCGTCCGCCTTCGTGTCGCTGCGAGGGACCGACGAGGAGCCACCGCCGCCGCAGGCAGCGATGGTGAGGGACAGGACGACGAGGACTGGGATGATGCGCATGATTTGAACCTCCGTAGGAGCATTTTGTCGGGGAGGCGTGATCTTGTCCAGGCGGTTCGCCGACGGCGATGGATGGCATTGGCGATGTCTGTTCAGCGAACACTTCGGTCGGGAATCTCTGCACGGGGTCCAGGCCCCTCAGGCCCTTCGGGCCAGCTCGAACTCGGGGACTTGCGTCTCTGCACGGGGTCCAGCCCCCTCAGGCCCTGCGGGCCAGCTCCCCCACGGGGGAGCGATCGGGGTTGTGTCGGTTTTCCCCTCCGGGCCTTCGGCCTGCCTCCCCTGCCGGGGAGGGAAGATGGAGGAATTGCCGAAGCCAAGCACGTTGTTTCAGGATCAAAGCCAAGAACGTTGTCTCGGGATCCCCCTCACTTGTGGCCCTCCTGACATCTTCGTGGGTTCTGGCAGAGAACTCGGGTGCAGAAATTACTCGAAATGATCCCGCTGTGGCTCCCATGATCAGAGGGGCAAACTGAGGTTGGCGCCGGTC
>JBDRIT010000068.1:0-14706 GCA_043815665.1 Pseudomonadota bacterium | reverse complement strand
ACCTCCATGTTGTCGTATGCGGGTGTCCAGGTTAGCAGTACGCTGGTGTCACCCGTCGGCTCCGCAGCCAGGACGGAGTCAGGAGGCCACGAGACCGGGCACTTGTCGTCAGCGAAGGTGGGACACTCTGTCTTCACTTCGTCACTCGGACCGTCCGTACTCCAGTTCCCAGCGGCGTCTCCAGCCTGAACCTGGAAGAGATAGACGGTGTCAGGTTGGATCCCCTCAGGCAGGTAGCCGTACATTCCAGTTTCCATCTCTCCGACCATCACTCCATTTTGATAGATGGCATAGGTCGCTACTCCGACGTTGTCAGTTACTGGTTCGTTCCCATGCTCCTGCTCGTGTCCCCAGATAAGTTGCAGGTAGTAGGGCCCCACGTTGTAAGCCTTCAAATAAGCGTACTCGGACCAAACTGGAGGTTCCTCGTCTGGTCCTGTTTCTGGGGCGGACTGATCGAGGGTGTCCTGGGACACCGGTGGCCCGTCCGTGGCGACGTCCTCAGAGTTCGGAGTGCCGTTCCCGGTGCCACAGCCAGTAAAGACGATGACAGCACACAGCACCATGGAGTGGAATCGGCTCATCCGAGGACCTCCTTTCGTTCCTTGGTCATCATTCGCCAGCATCCAGATGATACGGAGCCGGTCTCACTCCGTTTCCGCTGCCAGCATGTTCATCAGGATCTGCTCGAACTGCTCCGGGTCGGTGGCGGGCACCGGGCAGCAGGGAGAGTCCACCTGTCCGTCCTCCACGAAGAACGGAAAGAGGACGTAGCTCTTCCCATCCTCCTCGTTGAAGCGGACGAACAGGTACACCTCGTCCCCCGGCGCCGTCTGCCATGGGGTGCAGGCGCTGAGGCTGATGTAGGTCACGTAGGTCACATCCTCCACCATGAAGGGGATCATGCATCCCAGCGCTGGGTCGAAGTCGCCCTCATAGAGCGTGTCTGACGACTCCACCAGGACACGGGGGCAGGACTTCCTGGAGCGGACGGGCACTCCCGCCGCCGCCTGATTCCCGAACAGGATCTCCTCCTCAACGAGGGGGAACTCCTGTTCGCTCCACACGAGCTTGATCCCGTCCAGTTCGAAGTCCTCGGACACGTCGGTCACTTTCGCTTCGTCGATAAGCAGTACGTCGCCCACGATTCCGTGCAGCACCGCACAGCGCTCATCCCCCGTGACCACTTGAACCGGGCCCAGGAGGCCGTCGCACTGGAAGTGCATCCCGGCCTGACCGACCGGGATCGGCTCGTTCGTGTACTCCTCGGGGGTCAGGTGGCGGATGAGGGGAGCGTTCCCGACGTCGCCTACAGTGTCCGGCGGGGCGTCCGGCGGGGTGTCCGGCGGGAAGTCGGGCAGCGAGTCCAGGGGTGCCAGCTCCGCCGGAGTATCCTGCGGGGAGTCCGGTGCCGACCTGTCCAGCAGCGTCTCCACCCCGGCGTCGGAAGCCTGGTCAGTCCCGGTGCCTGTCCCAGTACAACCTCCGCAGCACCACAGCACTGGCAGTAGCCAGGCGACTGTGAGGGTTCCACGTGGCCTGTTCACGGCACCTCCTTCCTGCGACCCGTTCATGTCCCCACTGTCTTGAAGGATACCCTCTCGCCCTGCTCAGGGCCAGTTCCGTTAGGCTCTGGGAACAGTCAACGGCGAGGCCACCTGCAGGACTTCCTCCACGAGCCCCGACGTTGACCCCTGTGGCCCGTTTTACGGCTGCCGGGGTGGTGTGGCCCGGTTGAGGGTGAGGACGCTGCTGAGGTCGACTGTGCGGATGCTCGGGGTGCTCTGTTGGCAAGGCGTGATCACATCCGGCAGGCCCGAGTGTCTATCCGGGGAATGTCGGACGGAGGTAGATGAAATGCGCGGACGAGAGGTGGTGCACGCTTCACCTCGACGAGCTGCCCATATGCCACTCCTTCGCTTCGGAGCGCTCGTTGCGCTCCTGGCGCTGGCAGCCGCCTGCGGGGGGGACGACTCCGGCTCGCCGCCTGCCTTGGTCTGCGGTCCCATGGGCGATGATGTCGTGCTCTCCTGCCCCGACGGATACACCTGCGAGGACACTGTCTGTGTCTGCGCCCCGAGCTGTATCGGGCGGGAGTGCGGGGACGACGGCTGCGGCGGGTTCTGCGGCGATTGCCCCGCGGGCGAGGTCTGCTTCCGACATCCCTGGGGACCGACCTCCGAGTGCTGCGTTCCCCACTGCGAGGGAATGAAGTGCGGGGACGACGGCTGCGGGGGATCCTGCGGAGGTTGCTCGAAGGGGGAGGTGTGCCGGCTCTCGGGGACCTGCTGTGTGCCCCAGTGCGACGGGCGTCAGTGCGGGGACGATGGCTGCGACGGGAACTGTGGGCTCTGTCCCGAGGGATACGCCTGCAAGGGGACGGGGGGCAGCGCCAAGTGCAAGGCCGACTGCCCCTGGTTCTGTGACAAGCTGGAGTGCGGACCTGGGGGCCACAGCGGGGAGTGCGACTGCGGGAAGTGCGAGGACTGGGATCCCTGCACCATCGACGAGTGCACCTGGGGGACTTGCTCCAACACCCGCATCGAAGGCTGCTGCCGCAAGGACTCTGACTGCCTGGACTGTGTGGACAAACTGACCGGGGCCTCTTGCCCGGTGGCCTGGTGGGCGGGCTCTCCGACCTGCCCGGGCGACGACTGCGTCCCCAACTCGTGCACCGAGCACGTCTGTGCGGTGGACGAATTTTGCGACCTCGATCCCGAGTCCTTCTGCTGCGTCGATGACTGGGACTGCGACGACGAGAACCCCTGCTCCGAGGACAAGTGCATCCTGGAGACCCACTACTGCATCCGGATCTTCGAGGATGGCTGCTGCGCGAACGACGGCATGTGCAACGACGGGAACATCTGCACTTACAACGTCTGCCAGATCCCGGCCGGAGAGCTGACGGGGGCCTGCGAGTTCCCGCCCGTCCCCGACTGCTGCGACACAGCGGCCAACTGCCCCCCGAAGACCTGTAAGAAGGCCGTCTGCCAGAACGGGAATTGCCTCTACATGGACATCGAGGGCTGCTGCCTCCACGACGCCGAGTGCTGGGACGACGATCTCTGCACGGTTGACAAGTGCGTGAACGGGTGGTGTGTCCACATGCCGTCCGGCGCGGAGGGCTGCGATTGACGCCGGCGCTGCCGGATCGCCCAGACGCAGGAGCCCGACCAGCCCCGCTATCTGTATCTCCCCAAAATAGGACCGGCGTCTATCTGAGTGTAGCTCCTGAAAATGGGATCGGCGCCTTTCGGGGGCGTGGTGTGCCAAAACACGATCGAGCCCCTCCGAGGCACTGATGACAATGCGTCCGGCGCACCCTCCACGACGCCCGGGGATGATCTCTGCGGCCTGTTTCACGGCAGGTGGGGGTGTGTGGGTTGGTTGACGTGAAAGCGCCTCTGCGGATCTCCTGCGCAGTCACGCTGGGGCGATCGAGTTTTCAGGAGATACACCCATCAAATGGCGTTGCACGCCATCTGGTAGTGTACCTGGATCTCGTCCCCGGACTGGGGCATGCACGGACCGTTCTGATCGAAGATGACCGAGTTCGAGTCGGGATGGTAGTCCCAGCCGCTCATGCACTCCTGGTATCCGCTGCCCGAGTCGACCCAGACCTGGACACCGGTCGAGTCTGCCTGGGCTGAGAGGAAGAACTGAACCTGGGGGCCGAACGCTATATCGCCGATGTCCTTCATGGCGCTGCCGAAGTCCTCGTCGCAGATCGAGTGGAAGATCCCGCCGGTGGCCTCCTGGACGTCGATGTAGCGCGCGCCCGCGTCCGCATCCTCGTCCTGGCTGGTGGAGCAGCCGCCGTTGGAGTCGCCCACGATGGCGTGGGCGTGGAAGAGGTCCTCGTTCATGGCTCCCTTGATGGACTTGAAGAAGTCGATGTAGAAGGGCACCGCCCCCGGCGACTGGTCGTCCTCGTCGGAGACGAAGATGACCTCCAGAGCGGCGTCCTTCCGCAGGAAGCCGCGGTTGTAGCCGCCACAGGCACCGCTCACGCAGGTATGGCCCTCAGAGCAGGTCTCCTGGCAGGGATCGTCGTCCGGGCAATCACAGGGGATCTCCGTGTCGAAGGTGAGGGGAGGACTGAGCGCCCGACGCGCAGCCTCGAGGCCGGACTCCTGGGAGCCGGCGCCGGCGCATCCGACCGCTGCAACGTGAGTTCCGAACAGCTCGATGCTCTGGCTCGTCAGGATGCGCGGCTCGCCGAGGAGCTTCCCCGCGCTCTCTGTGTTCACGATGTTCGTCGTGATGATGCCCGCCTGGAAACCGTACTGCCACTGCTCCGCCGCTTGGGTGAGGTCGCCGATGTTGGCCGCCAGCTTGTCATGCTCACCACACATGGACGCCGAGTCGTCGATGACGAAGAGCAGATCCACCGCCAGGCCCTCGATCTGGGTGAAGTCGTCGATCTGCTCGGCCTCGTAGGTCCCTTCGCCTTTCATGGAGACAGGGAGGAGCGGCGTGTCGGGAGTGTTGCTCAACACGATGAGGTCGCAGGTCTTTGCCCCCTGCTCGGAGGGCAGGTAGGCGACCTCCACCTCGATGAACTGGCCCGCCTGCACCTGCGCAGGGAGTGCCGGGTAGCTGACCAGGAGGAACTCGGGGCCGCAGTCGTCCATGGAGAGATCGGCGACGTTCGATGATGCCGTGCCCGCGCCGTAGATCTTCAACGTGATGGTCTGTGAGAGGCAGCCGACGGTCACGAGGCCGAAGTCCACCTCGCCTGGAAAGACCTCGATGGCAGCGACGCCAGACTCCCCATACATGTTCCACGGGATCTGGCCGGCGGGGTCTGCCTTCGGGAAGGTGTGCTCTGCATACTCGCCGGGTACGGAGTAGGGCTCGGCGTAGGTGACCTGGAACGCACCGGCGTAGGTCTCAAGGGTGGGGATCCAGGGGATGGACGTCGGGGGCTTGAACAGAATCTGGATCGGCTGCTCGGCTCCTGGAGACAGTCCGTCCCTGGCGGGAATGGGGAAGCCCTGGGGGTTGAAGTGCGGGGACGGCCCTGCGGTGTCGAAGCATGCCCCAATCATCCCCATGAAGCTCGTACACTCGATGATCTTCCCTGACATCATAGAGCAATACCCCGAGCCGGAGTTCACCACCGTGATCTCCATGGTCTTCTCGCCGCCGTGGGGCACGTTGCCGAAGTGAAGCTTGGACGGAGCGAAGGAGATGGCACACGTCGGATCGCCGCCCCTCCTGGCCACCATGTCTATGAAGATCTCCGGGAGGATGGGATCGTCGGAGACGAGCTTGAGGACGCCCGTCTCGTCGCCCTCGGAGCCACCCATGTTCGTGAAGGTCAACTCCACGTCCACTGAGTTTTTTTGGTCTTCCTCGTCCCCTAGGATGAACCCATCCCCGGAGCCATCCGAAGGCGGGAAGTCACCATCCGCGGTGATGGCGAACTCGCCGAGCGCGCTGTTCTCGACGATCTCCAGCGAATGGATCGTCAGCGACGCATGGCCGAGGTTCTCGATGGTCAGGGTCCGGGGGATCTCCCACTCCTGCGCGACGTTACCGAAGTCTAGCTCCGCCGCAGGCGTCAGCTTGATCGACGGCGCAGCGATGCCGCCATGGATGGGGATCTCGACCAGGGCCTCATCGGGATCATCGCTCTGGACGAGGAGGGCCCCGATGGGATCGGAGCCCATGCCCGCAAGGCTCTGCGGCGCCCAGCGGATGGTGACCTCGTGCTTCCCGCCAGTCGCCAACGCAAATACGGCATCCGTGGATTCTTCCAATGACAGATCCTCGTGCGCGTCCGGCGAGAGGCTCACGGAGGTTACCTGGAGGTCCAGGGCCCCCATGTTGAAGATCGCTACTGTCGCTTCCGCTGCCTGGCCAACCTCGACCCATCCGAACTCGACCTCAGGTGGTGTAACGACGATCTCGGGGGCTGGATCCGGGCGCTCCTTGACCTCATCCCGCAGGTGCGAAGTGTCGGCCGCCATATCCAAGCTGGAGCCCGTTGGCAGCGAACCGTCTGCGTCTGTGCAGGCCGCCAGGAAAAGGAAGGCCAGGAAGATCAGGAGTTTCCTCATGCCGTAAGCCTACCAAGAACCCATGTTGCAATCAGCTGTTTCATGTCGGCCCGGGTTTGCCTTCTCCGTTTCAGTCGTTTCCTCAGAACGGTCCGCAGGTGTCCAGCGCAGTCACTGGGTAGAAACCGTCGATGTAGTCGGGGAGGATGCAGTACGCCCCGTCCTCGGTGCAGACCGTCACCTCCCCCGACGGCCACTCGATGCGGGCGACGGTCCAGAGGTCCAGGTCCACCAAGGATACCTCCGGGACCTCGAGGACGAGCTGCCCATGGATATAGATCCGGACCGTGGCCAGGGACTCCCCGAAGCCGTGATCGTTGTAGTCGTGGACCCCGACGAGATAGACCTCACGTGCGGGGGCGGGGTAGCCGATGAGCTCCGGCCCCGCACCGTCGTAGTCCTCGACAACCATCTCCGGGTCGTCCTGGGGCCCCGGCTCCCACCAGTCGGGGTTCGGGCTGAACCAGAAGCAGTTCGCTTCCGGGTCCAACCAGCACTCGTGCACTCCGTCGCCGTCATGGTCGAGGCCGACCCCGCCGGGCCGCTGGAGGTGCAGGTCCAGGTCCGCGCCGGCCGCTGGGCCGGTGTCAGACTCATCGGGGTCGCCGGGGGTCTCCCAGAAGAGCTCGATCCAGATAGCGTCGTCGGGCACGACGACGACCTCGTGGGTCGCCGGTGCGCAGGAGGGGACGTTCTGCGCGTCGTAGACGGTGAGCAGGAAGGCGTACTTCCCGGCGACGTCCGGCCGGAAGGTCGGCTCTTCCACTTCTGCGGACGGTTCGAACCTCGCCTGAGAGCCGATAGGAGCGCTGACGGCCCACTGCCACCCGGCGATGTTCGACTCATCGCTGCATTCGTTCTCGTGGCTCTCTTCTCCCGAGAGGTGGAGGTCGGTCCACGGGGCAGTGGTTTCACCTTCTGCGCAGGTGATGACTGCCGTCGGGCAGTAGATCAGGGCCCCGAACCCGCCGACCTCGACGAGCTTCTCCCCAGGAGGGGCGCTGGAGCGGATGAGGATCTCCCCGACCACGGGAGGCGGGTACCCGCTCTCGTGCACAGGATCCGGACACTCGGGAAGGTAGGTCACCAGGACCGTCACCGTCTCTCCCGACGGCATGACGACGGGGTCGTCCTCGGACGGCGTGTGTGACAACATCTCAAGATCCAGCCCGTACGCGGGGTGGCTGTCCGTGGTGAGCTTGATGCTATCGATCTCGAGGTCCGCCTCGCCGCAGGAGCGGATCTCCAGCGGCAGCGTGGCCAGCTCCCCGACCTTCTTGCCCCCGAACTTGATCTGCTGCGGCATGACCTCGATGCACGCGCCTGTGATCGTGTCCCCCGCCGGGGATCCGTCCGCCGGGGCACCGCCCGCGTCGGGCCCCGCGCAGTCGGAGTCCGGGACGGAGCAGGAGCAGTCGCAGGCCTCGCCGCCCGGATCCCCTCCGGCGGACGGCCCGGGAGACGATTCACAGGCCCAGGCTAGCGCGGCGACGCCGACGACGATGCAGAGCGTGTTCCCGATGTACATACCTCTCCCCTCTTCCCCACCTCTACCAGACACCCCAGTTGGAAGGAACTGATCAACTGTGCCTGTGGTGACGTCCCCGGGGTTGGGAGCGAGGTGCACTTCCCCGTTTGTTAGTCACCCCTACGTCAGCTACCATGGGTACGTAACGAATTCTGAGAGGTCTGCCATGAAGGCGATTTGGGTGCTGCTGGTCCCGCTCCTGCTCCTCGCAGCGTGCTGCGACCAGGACCCCGTCCCCTGCGGCTGTCCGGTTTCCGGTCCAAGTCTGGACACGGACCGCGGCGGAGAAGAGATCCTGGAGTCGCCCTACAACGAGTTCGGGCACCGAGAGATCCTGTGCACCACGGAGATCACCGGGCCCCTGGCGACCAACGGATCCCATTTCTTCTACTGGGGTGTCCGCCCGGTCCCCGGAGGGCTCGTGCGCGTGCCCGTCGACGGGGGAGCGGAGGAGCACGTCTCGGAGGGCGGATGTAACGTTTCCTCGTCGACCTCAAAGCTGTATCAGATCCGCATGGTCGCCAACGAGTCCCACGTCTTCTGGACGGGCGAGGGACTGTGCCGTGCACCCGTAGAGGGAGGCGAGGCCGAGGTCCTCTGGGATCCTCCGGAGAACCCCGGGGCCTGGGACCTGGTCTACGACGTGGTCCTCGACGGAGACCACCTCTACTTCACTGAGGGGGGCTCGATCCGCGAGATGAAGCTCGACGGGACCTTCGTGAAGACGCTCGTCGAGGCCCCGCTGGTGAGCCACCTCGCCCTCGACGGGGATCGCCTCTGGTTCATGGCCGGCGGCGGGGACATCGGGCGGCTGGACCTCCAGAACGGGGACATGGGATGGGTGGTCAAGTCCGGTACCCCATCTGGCAGAGAGCTGGTGTTCGATGACGAACGCCTCTACTGGACCTCGTACGGCAACGAAAACGGTTGCAACAACAGCGAGTGTTTCATCTGGGCAGCGGCGAAGGAGGTGGGAGAGCCCGCCGTGGTGGCGGTCGCCGCCCAGCCCATGTGGGGCCTCGCAGCTGCCGACGGCCACGTCTACTGGGTCGGGAACGGGTTCATGCAAGAGCGCGGCCCGCACCCGACCGCCGGTGTCTACCGGACGAACGGAGAGACCGGCGAGACGGCCCTCCTCGCCGTCGGCGGTACGGGCAACTCCCTGTGGGGCTTCCTCCTCGGCGACGAGTACGTGTTCCTGGATCCCGAGGGTGCGTGGGCCAACCAGGATCCGGCCTTGAACCGGAACTGCATCCTCGCCGTCCCGAGGTTCCCGGAGGACTGGACGAGTTCTCGGTAGACCCTGTTCCAGTCAGCAGCCCACGGGTCACCCCTTGTTGGGGGCACATTGGGGGCGCGCCCGGTGGGTGCTCGTGTACCCCGATGCGTGCTCATGCAGGCTGATGTACCCAAGCCACCCGCCGGAACCTGGCGAGACAACTCGAGAAAGAGCATATTTCCGACAGGTTGCAGCACCTCGGGAGCCTCACCCATGCATCTCCGCCAACGCCCCCGGGCGTTGGCGGACCACCCGACACAACCCGCTCCCCCGCACCACCACCCCCGACTGCCTCAACCCTCAGCCATCCTTCGAGGCGTCGAAGAACTTCCGGCGGACGTGTGCTTGGCGTCACTGGGGTATGTCCTTGACTCAAGTAGCCCCAAGATGTAGTGGGTGGGGCAAATGGATGACTATCCTCGCACCCTTCGGGAGCTTGAGTCCCGCTTCGCCACGGAGGAGGCATGCCGCGGCTACCTTGCTCAACTTCGGTGGCCCCAGGGACCTGGCGATAGCGAGTTGAGGCCGGGCCGACCAGTTGGGCAGCATTCGGCATGTGATGGCGGGGACGCACACTGTGGGTCTCCCCTCTCTGGGGCCATGCCACGTCGAGCCGACGGCCAACTGGACAACTTGAAGAAATTTCTGGAAAAGAGACGCAGGCTGCCCCATACTTTCTGTCTGTGGGTTCGTTCCGCCCTCGGAGGGGTGAGACCATGTCGTGGCTGGATACCGTCCTCGCAACCCCCGTGATTGGACTGCAGTTGAAGCCGAGCTTCAGGACGTCCTTGGTCTATCAATCTCTCCTGGCCGAGTTCCTGGACTCTCTGCTGGAGAAGAAGCACCCCGTCAACATCGCACAGCTTCAGCCCGCGGGACTTCAGGTGGCACTCACGGATTCGGGGCACGCCCTCAAGTTCGACATCACCAACGTGGTCGCCGAGTTCCGCTATCAGTACCAGGGAGAGCTGTCCCCGGGAGAGCTCCCCTCGCTGAAGGATGTGACCTTGCGGCCATACTCGGAAGTCGCAGGTGAACTGATCGACTTGGTGGCTGCGGCCGCCGACGCACTTGCAGAGAAGGGAAGCCCGTTGGTCTGCAACCGGTTCGGTTTGGTTGTTCGTGCCTCGCTGGCCGAGAAGTCGGTACCACCTGGAGTGGCTGCACTCAAGGCGAAGCTTGCCGGCCACTGGAACCGCCAGGTTCCCAAGATGGACTCGACGGTGCTGGTCCGATTTGCTGACGGAGATTCCTGGGTCGAGCAGTGCCACCACAAGGTCACCTTCGATGAGACCACCCAGCCAGGGCAGCTCGGGCTTGCTCTGGATTGGCAGAGGGTATTCACGGAGCCGGTCGAGCTCCAGAAGAGGAAGGCCAACGGCTTCCTTGCCGAGTGCTTCGATGCGGGGCTAAAGTACTTCGAACGCGTGGCCGATGGAGGGTTCGAAGATGAGTGAGGGCAGACCGACCGCAGCAGCGGTGCTTTCGGCTGTGCTCGCAGGCGCATCGCCTACGGTTGGAGGAACCATGGGGCAACTCGATCACGGGGTCGACGTGAGGCCCTCCGCTATGCAGGTTGCTTTGGAGCCAACGGTCTCCTGCGTCGAGAGCGCGGGAATCTCGCTAGAGAACCTCGTGCGCGAACCGCTTCCGCATGGGTCGCTCGAGGGAACCTATGGCCAAGCCGCGGTGTTTCCCCGAGTCCCAAGCAGCAGGACGAGGCAGCTCGTGATGGAGCAGCTGGCCGCGAGGGTAGACGCTCTGTACGCCGAGCATTCGGAGCTTGTCGACCATAACTTTTCTCGGGGGCTGTCTGCGACGGAGAAGAGGCGTCTGGAGTTCGTCCGCTGGAACCTCCACCAGATCCAAGACGCGAAGCAAGGTGAGCAACTGGACGCTCTGGGGAACCGTGCCCGTGAGTACGCAGCTTTCGCTGCTCAGGTTGCCCAGCTCAAAGCCGAAATCCTGGACAAGCTCCCGAAGCGTAGCGGCAGGTAGTCGCCTTGCCGAATGAGACGCTGAAACCACCGGCACCACCCATTCGGCGAAGCAACCCGCCTCAGAAAGCCCACTACTCTGATTACCAGGAGGATCTCCGGAAGGACTTCTTCAACTCCTGCGCCTACTGCAGCGTCATGGAGAGGGAAGCAGGTGGGGTCGGATTCACGATTGACCACTACATCCCGAAGAGCAGTGCCAAGGGCAAACCCCTGGAGCACACCTTCTCGAACCTCCTCTGGAGCTGCGGCGACTGCAACTCGTACAAGGGAACCTACCTGGCGGACGCCGTTGCTTGGGACCGCGGTCTGGTCGTCATCAGGCCGGATACCATGGTCCCCTCCGAGCACTTGGAACTTGATGGCGCGGCTCCCCTGGAGTTGCGTCCGAAAACCACCACTGGGACCTTCACCATCGAGCGGCTTGACCTCAACCGGCCGGGACTCCAGCGGATTCGGTCTGCCCGGTTCCAAATCGACGGAGCGCGGAAGTATGTGAGCGAAGGGGTCTCTGCCCTTTCCCGTACAGCACTCGACCAGCTGAAGCCTGCCGCCAGAGGGCCATTCATCAAACTGCGAGAGGTGGTGCTGTCGAAGGCGGCCGAGCTTGACCAGGAGATTGACGAACTCCTCCGTGACTACGCCCGCTCTCCCCTCCGTATGCCCGATCCTGATGCCAAGGCCAGGACCAAGGCCAGGAAGAAGAAGCTCAAGGAACTGCGGGTCCCAGGGAGCTCGAAGTAGCAGCCCCTGTCCACCAATTATTGGATCCAGTTTGCCAGGATGCCGACGGCCGCGAGCAGGAGCGCCACGAGGCGCAGTTGCCCCCCCGAAGCCCAGCCGGCAAGTTTGCCGGCGCGACCAAACGCATCCATTGACATCCCGGTTTTCGTCGTGATACCGTCGCCTTCGTCTTCTTGAAGGGGGTGTCATGTTACAGCGGGGTCAAGTAGCCTTCGTGCCGGCCGGTGGGCCTGGGCCAGAGGCAGAAGCAGTGGGACTTCGGTTCGGCGACAAGGGCACACACACCAGCCGGACCATCATGCTGACCGAACTTGAGGCGTTGTTCGCAGGACTGCTGGCAGAGACCTCCCGCGGGGAGTACGCCGCGGCCATCATCGAGGAGAACCTCCTGGCCAAGGCGACGGCCTCCACCCGGAAGCTCACCAATCAGCGGCTCGGGGAGATGTACGCACTCGACCGGCGATGGCCGCTGTTCCGGGTTCTCAGGCGCCTCTGGGATGTCGACAAGCAGAACCGTGGGGTGCTTGCGCTCCTGGCCGTGTTGGCCCGGGACCCGCTCCTGCGGACAACGGCACCGGCCATCCTCGGCTTGCGACCGGGCGACGACCTGGTCCGTGGCGCTCTGGTGGTTGCGTTGAAGGGTGTCGTCGGGGAACGGCTGAACGAGGCCATCCTGGACAAGGTCGTCAGGAACTGTGCGAGCTCCTGGACCCAGTCCGGCCATCTCGTGGGTCGAACCTTGAAGAAGAGAGCGCTGGTGGCTGCTTCGCCAGCCGCCGTGGCCTTCGCCCTGTATTTGGCCAGGTCCGCGGGCTTCCTCTCTGACGAGCTACTCACCTCCGGGTGGGTCTCGGTCCTGGACTGCTCGCCGAACACCGCCCGGGACCTGGCCGTGGAAGCCAAGCGCATGGGACTGGTCGACCTCCGAGTCGCCAGCGACATCTTCGAAATCGCATTCGACCGCCTCGAGCCTGGCATCGGAGGGAGGTAGAAGATGGGGCAGATTGAGCAGCTCGCCGACCTTTGCGGTCAGCACATCTCGACCCCGTGGCAGCGGACCATCGCCGGTGCCCAGCGGGTCATCATGGTTGTCTACGACAAGGAACTGGAACGTACCCTGCGGGCCCGAAAGGATACGTTTCGGATCGCCACGGCTCAGGCGGGTCACAAGTGGCTCGAAGTGGACGTGACCGACGCGTTCGCCGTGTGGATGGGCAACGACGACTATCGCGAGGCCTACTTCGAGTCCCCCGAGGACCTGCAGATCAAGCTGGATGCCGAGTTCGCCGAGTACGTGGCGGACCGGGTCCGAGCGGTCCTGTCACTGCCGGAAGCGACGGACACCTCGGTCGTTGCGGTGTATGGCGTTGGGTCGCTCTTCGGTTTCACGCGCGTCTCCAAGGTGTTGAAGCTCGTGGAAGGGGACATCCGAGGTCGGCTCGTGGTCTTCTTTCCGGGCCAGTACGAGCAGAACAACTACCGGCTCTTTGATGCCCGCGACGGCTGGAACTACCTGGCCGTCCCGATCACGCTGCACAGCACAGGGGGTGTTGCATGAAGCTGACCGATGTCCTTCACAGAGATCCAGCGCGTCATCCCCTGGTGAACCAGGGCCAGGCCCGCATCGCGGACAAGACCACGGACAAGGCCCTCGAGGAGTTGCGCGGAGAGCTTTCGACGTTCGTCTGCGAAGGGCAGTTCGCCGACGGTCTTCAGCGCATCCTCTCGTCCTTCCTGGCCGGCCTCAACCAGACCAGCCAGAAGGCCTCGTGGGTGAGCGGGTTCTTCGGGAGCGGAAAGTCGCACCTGCTGAAGATGGCTTGCCATCTCTGGCAGGACACCCGCTTCCCGGACGGGGCCACGGCCCGGAGCCTCGTTCCCGACATGCCCGAGGAGCTTCGGAATCTCCTTCGGGAGCTGGATACCGCAGGGAAGCGTTCCGGTGGGCTGGTCGCTGCCGCCGGTGCCCTTCCCAGCGGCTCGACCGACAACGTACGCCTCACTGTGCTGGGGATACTCTTCCGGGGCCTGGACCTGCCCGAACAGTACCCGCAGGCGATGTTCAGCCTCTGGCTGTATGAGCAGGAGTGGTTCGACCAGGTGAAGAGCATCGTCGAACAGGCCAGCAAGAACTGGACGAGCGAGCTGAACAACCTCTACGTCAGCGGACTCATCGCCCGTGCAGTCCTGCAGTGCGACCCGACGTTCGCCGCCAACGAGGTCGAGGCCCGAAAGACGATTCGGGAGCAGTTCCCCCAGCGCACGACGGACATCACAACCGAGCAGTTCCTCACGGCCTTCCGGCGAGCGCTGAAGCTCCGCAGTTCCAACGGCCGGTGGCCCTGCACCCTCCTGGTGCTCGACGAGGTCCAGCAGTACATCGGCGACTCGAACGACCGTTCAACCATGGTCACCGAAGTGGCCGAGGCCATCTGCAAGCAGCTCGACAGCCACGTCATGGTCATCGGCGCCGGCCAGAGCGCCCTGACCGACAGCCGCTACCTGCAGAAGCTGATGGACCGTTTCACCATCCGGGTGCCCCTGTCCGATACCGACGTCGAGACGGTGACGCGGAAGGTCCTCCTCCAGAAGAAGCCATCGGCGATCCCCCTGGTCGGGCAGTTCCTGGATGCTCACGGGGGAGAGATCTCCCGGCAGCTCCAGGGCACACGCATCGGCGAGACCGCCAGCGACCGTGACACCATCGTGGACGACTACCCACTCCTTCCCGTCCGCCGGCGCTTCTGGGAGCAGTGCTTCCGGCAGGTGGACGCTGCTGGAACCCAGAGCCAACTCCGGTCCCAGCTCCGCATCATCCACGACGCAGTGGCCCGTCTCTCGGACAAGGAACTGGGAGCAGTGGTCCCGGGGGACGACCTGTTCGACGCGCTGGCCCCGGAGATGGTCAACACCGGCGTTCTGTTGCGGGAGCTGAACGAGCGCATCATCAACCTCTCCAAGGATGGCACCGAGGCCAGCCGGCTCGCTCGGCGGGTCAGCGGG
This sequence comes from Pseudomonadota bacterium, assembly GCA_043815665.1. Lineage (GTDB taxonomy): Bacteria > Myxococcota_A > UBA9042 > CAIXZC01 > CAIXZC01 > CAZNWW01. The sequence continues at coordinate 90 of JBDRIT010000068.1, read as the reverse complement.
CTCGTCTTCCTCGTCAGCAAGCTGCCTCGTCAGGATGGCGTGGACATTGGCGTGCGGGCCACCAAGGAGCACCTGGCCGACCTCCTGGTC
>JBDRIT010000067.1:0-17655 GCA_043815665.1 Pseudomonadota bacterium | reverse complement strand
CGAGGCCTGGGAGGGGACCCCGACCCCGACCGCGCTCCACGAAGAGGTCGGCCCGCCTCTGGCTTTGCCGGATCATGCGCCGGCCGAGGTCCTGGGGGACGTCGTCCACCGCTGCTTCCATGTCCTCGGGACCAACCCCGAACTCCTCGAGCGGCTGGCCCCAATCGTGTCGGATGTCCTTGACGAAGTGCACCTTGACGCCCTCTCATCCGCCGTAGCGGGCTTCGAAGCCTGGCTGTCCCGCCGCTTCTCCCCGATCGCGATCCGGCGGGAGGTCCCGGTGGTGTCCCGCGACGACGTGGGCACGGTCTGGAACGGCACCGTCGACGTCCTCGTCGAGACCCCCGATGGCTTCTGGATCCTCGACCACAAGACCGACACGATCTATCGCCCCATCGAGGAGCACCTGCGCGAGCACGTCCCACAGCTGGAGGCGTATCGCACGATGATCGAAGCGGCGACCGGCAGGCCGGTCCTGGGGGTCGGGATCCACTGGGTGCGGCTCGGTCGCTGCTCCCTGTTCTCCTCAGTCCAGGAATACCGTCCCTAACATCCACCACTACTCGGTCGAAGCCCCTTGCTGCCTATCGATCACCGCTTGGGACCAGGGTCAGATAGGGCTGCGGCAGCCGTGCTGCGTCGGCGGCGCGGATCGTCGGGGCCTCCTCCCCGTCGTCGCACATGTCGAGGATCTCCTGCCGAAACTCCTGGGCCTCGACGCTGTCCGGCGACAGCGCCTCTTCGTCCACCAGGGCCTCGATGAGGACCCGCCGGACGAGGTCCTGGCGATCGCCGTCGTCTTCCATGCCGAGCTCGAAGCAGATCTCTCGCAGCTGCTCGACCCGCAGGAACCGGATCAGGTTGACCGGGTTCGTCCGCGGGTGCCGGCGAAGCCAGCGATGGATCGCCGGCCGTTGCACCCGGGGAGCGTCCCAGTCGTTCCATTCCTGGACCAGCCGATCCATGGACCGGCCGTCCATCGCCTCGACCATCAGATCCAGGACCCTCGTTGGTTTCTCAATGTGTTCCATCGGACCCTCCTCCGTCAGTGCTCGTCCGATTCCCCTTGTTGGGGGGCGAGCCGTCTGTGTTCATGCTCTCTCGTTGTTTCATTCGTCCTCCTCGGGGGGAAACAGCAGGGGATTGGCCATGGTGATCTGCACGCCTGCCGCGAGCTGCATCGCCAGCTCGACGACGTTGAGCTGTGTGTATTGGTCCAAGAACAGCTCCGACAGCTCCGGGAGGCCATTCAAGTGCCGGGCATCCCGGAGCCTTGGGCAATGGGTCGCCTTGACCGTCCGGACCTTCTTCGAGCGTTGGAGCCCTTCGAAGCTCTCGACCTCCGTGTTCTCGGCGACGAGGAAGGACACCAGCGCAGGGAGCGCTGGGAGGCTGGTCAGATCCGCGACCCCGACGAGTCCCAACTCGACGAGCTGGTCCATCCCCTCGAGCAGCGAGAGGTCGCCGTTCCCCAGGAACAGGAGGGTCTTCGTGTCCCGAGGAACGCTCGCCGGGTCTCCGCCGGGCTCGAGGACATGGATCAGCGACTCGTCGTTCTCGAAGATCTCGACGTACCCGGGCCCGGATGGACCGGGATGGCGCGTTGCGTTCAGGACGCCACCCTTGGCGGCGTCCAAGCGGTAGTAGTATTGGAACGCCCCGCCGATGTTGGCGTACACGCCGATCTCGTCTCCTCGCAGGGGCGCCGTCGAGTTCTCTCCCCAACCGGAGATCTGCCCGCATCCCTCATCGTCCTGCGCGATGAACTGCAGGAGAAACCCCGACTCCCATAGCGTCTCGACGCACCCCTCCTTCAGTTGCCAGTTCTTCTTCTCCATGGTCCTTGTCCTCCATGCAGTGGAGCCGCCGCGCAGTGCGACGCCCATCTGCTGCTGTTTCGAGGCCACAAAAATATTTAGATTCAACGGGTTCTTGAAAACGGGCCGAGCCCGTCACCGGTAGGCGGGGGACACGACCATACTGTCAAATCCGGTTCCGGAACCGGCTCCGAACCAACCCCACGCGACACCGGATTTCTGCTGGACCGTTCAGGTTCCTGATCTATGCTACCGCAGGGGGTCGGACAAATGTGGTCCGAGCCGCGGATGGTAATCGTGGGTGGGCCTCCGGGCTCGAAGGTGGTGCGGGAGCCTTGCCTCCCGCTCCTCGACGGCATCCCCGAGCCACTCCGGTCCGAGATCCGTCAAGCGCTCCTCGACGCGATGGCGTAACGCCCGTCGGCCTCGGACCGCATCTGTCCGACGTCCCCGGGTATCTTCTGCCCGTCTGACAACCCGTCCGTGGTGATTTGGCCATCGGCTTGCCGCCACGATAAACAAGGAGCTAAAAGATGACCCGACGACTGCGGAACGAGAAGACCGCCTGGAACGTCAACCCCCGGGACCTCGAGATCCTCCGGGAACACCTGCCACTCTTCCTGAAGCACGCCCAGGCCATCCGACCGCGTCACTGTTCCCGTGTAGACTTGCTTCGACGCGGAGGTGCGGCATGACGTGTTCGTATCCACTCGGTCGATTGGTATTGGCCTTGGCTCACATGCGGGGACTGACCAGGAAGGACCTCGGACATCGCCTGGGGTACAGCAACCCCGTGAAGGCCTTCCGAAGGCTGGACGAATGCCTGGACCACAACAGCGTAGATCGGAAACTCCTGACCCGGCTGGCGTTGCTCCTGGACATCCCCGTGCCGATCCTCGAGGACGGGCAGCGTGCAGGTATGCTGCTGGACGAGCGCCAGGCGCGGGAGGACGCCGCAGAGTGCGACCGGAGGAGTCGTGCATCCTTCGAACCACACCTCTGGCGAGAACACGAGCGTCGGTGGGCGACCTCCACGTTCACGGTGGTGCACGCCGGTGGACCGTCGCGGTGGAAGCGCATCCCTCTGCCCACCGGAATCACGGGTCTCGACTTCGAGGAACAAGGTCTGATCGTCCGGCAGGTCATCGCAGATGATGTCCAGGAGCCGTGGGAGAGGGAGAACGGCCTGTGGGGGGAGACGGTCTCGTACCTGTATCGGGTGACCTACGACGTGTCCATCCGCTTCTCGACGGACGGCAGGATCATCGGCTTCCTCTCCGGGCGTCCCGCCCGCCCCACCCGTGTTCACAACTCAGACGTCGTTTGTCCGCCCCCCGGGGTATTCTGAGGCAGACAACCGCTTCGTCGAGGCCTACCTCCACCGAAACCTGAGGCTTCAAGCCGAGATCGAACTCTCGTTCCAGGGAATCGACAGCGCTGCCCTAGACTGGATCGACAATCCGGATAGCCTCTGTTGCATGTAGCTTGTCAATTCGCCGCACTCGGTGATTTCTTCCGGCGTTGCCGTCAGCCGCGGCGTTTCGTACAAAACATCGATATAGAGAGGCCGAACAACAGCTGGTCGCGCACACCTCTATTTTCTGGTGGGCGACAGGTCCACCCGAAGATCCTCTGCCAACGCCTCAGGCAATGGAATCCACCCGGTATCATCGAGGTCATCAATGCCCGCCTCCGGGGGGCGGCCGAGGAGGAAGTTGAGCCACTTCTCGCGCTCCTTGACGACATGGTACTGGCGAGGGTCCGAGGAGCGCTCCAGGAGCGGATAGTGGACGTGGATCCGCCAGTCCTCTTTCGGTGTGAGCACCTGGAGCTTCTCCGATAGCGAGCCGTGGCGGTCGACGCGTCCGGTGCGCTGCTCCAGATCCGCGGGGTTCCATCGCAGGTCGTGGTGCACGACCCGCCGGCAGCTACGGTGGAGATCCAGCCCCTCCTGCATGGTCTGGTTGCCGAGCAGCACCATGGGGTAGAAGGGCGTGTTGAACGCGTTCTGGCGCCGGGTCCGACTGCCTGCGTCGAGGGTTGTCTGGACGAAGCGGCCTTCACGGAGCGCGTCGTCGAGGACCTCCTTCTGCTCCGTCGGCCCGAGGCGGGGCAGGTAGTCCAGGAACTCCTCGACCTTCTGCTTCCAGCCCCAGCCCGGGTCGTTCCAGTTGCCCTCCAGCTTGTTTCGGATCGTTAGGGAGGTTGCCCCTGTCTTGGGGGCCTTCCCCAGCAGCTCGACCAGGAACGGGACTTCGCGTCGGGTCAGGTAGAATCGCACTGCGTCAACGATGAGAACCCGGAGATCCGGCTCAAAGCGGGCCAGCTTCTCCCGGAACGGGAACCAGATGGACGGGCGTCCACGACTCAACACCGCGCTGAAGATCGTGTCGCTGATTGTCCATTGGGGGGGCGTGTCGGCGCGCCCCCGCATCTCGACCTCCTCCGGATCCGCAAATCCGTCGAGGCCGATGTACATGTAGTCCGACGCCAGGAGAGCGCGAGCGAGACCCTTCTTTGGTGAAAGACCATCCCAGCAATCGAACACCTCGGGCCGGTTCTTCTCGAACCATCGCGCCACGGCCTGGTCGATGCAGCGTCTGGCGATGCGGTAATCCGTCCGGGTCGCCGAGGTCCCAGATGTCAGCTGCGCGCCCAGGATCCGGTTCGCGTCCTCGAGGAGGGAGCCCTTCTCCTTCCAGAGGTCTGCTGGCAGGTTGCTGTCTCCGGGGGGGACGAAGAGCGTGAAGGGATAGGACTCCCGAAGGCCGAGGGTGAGTGAGTCCTGCGCCTTCGTGAACCGGTTGGCGAGCTTCTGGAACTCCCCGAGCACGCGGTCTCCGCCAGAACCGCTGCCGAAGATTTCTTCCTGTGTGGCTCTCCGGTAGAGTTTCTTCCAGAGCTGCCACTGACGCTCCATCCATTGCGCTTCGACCCGTTCCCTGAGTGCACGGATCGTCGCGTTCCGTTCGCAGAAGACGAGGCTCTTCTCGTCGAGGTCTCCGGCCAGGAAGACCTTGTCCACGACCCGCTCGACCTTTGGGTGTTGCTCGGTGTTGTGCTCTAGGACCTGGCGCACGATGTTCTGGTACTCCCGGACCTCCGCTGTTCCGTGTTCGTCGGAGAGGAGCGCGCCGCCCTGCGCTGCCTGGAAGGAGCTGGCGATGTTGGTCTGCGCGGCGGCGATGTGCGTCTGACGCCCTGAGCGCGCACGGGCCTCGAGGAGGCGTTGGTAGAGCAGGATGGGGATCATGGAGCGGTCAGTCGGTGGAAGCGGCACAGGGAGCTCGTTCCGACGCTCTCTCTTGCCCGGCTTCAGGTTCCGGATCGTCCAGCGCCGAAAGCCCCGTTCAACCCTTGACTCCTTCAGGTGGCGGAGCTCGACCGCCATTCGAGCCAGCGAGAGCACGTTGGGATCCTCGACCGAATCGAAGTCCATATACGGGCGATCTCTGTTCTCGTCGTACCAGCTCGAGAACGAGGATGCCTGGTCTTCGTCGACATACTTCCAGGCGGCCTCGAACCGGTTGTACGCGTCCTGGTAGGACCGGATTCCCTCGAAGAGGTCTTCCACGTTTGCTTCGAATCCGGGCCGCACTGCCCGGGCGCGTCCGAAGATCTCGAAGACCCTTCTCAGCTCTGAGACACCGAGTTGGAAGGGCGTCGCCGTCAGAAAGACCGCCTTGTCGAAGCGCTTGTTCAGGACGAGGGAGATTGCCTGGGACTGCACGGTCCATGGATTCTTCAGCTTGTGGGCCTCGTCGACGACGACGAGATCGAAGTTCGGGAGGAGCGAGCCGACCAGGTGGTAGCGCGCCCGGCTGAACGCCCGCTGGACGGCCCACTTGTTCCGGAACGCATCGATTCCCTGGTCCAGGAGGTCGTCCAATCCCACGTCGCCGTCACCATCGATCCTCCGGAACGTCGCCTCCGAGGGTGAGGTGAACGACTCTACCCTTTTCGTGAGGAACCAGTTGTGTTCCTTCACCTGGAGGTCCCCATCCTCGAGCCGTCTCCGAATCGCTGCTCGGGTCGGGCCGGGGATGTGCCTTTGCTGGAACCAGATCCTGAGCAGTGCACCCCGCTCCCAGTAGCTCCGGCTGCTGGTGAGGACGTTGATCGGTGTGAAGACTATGGCGTGGTCCTGGCAGGCGGCCGGCAGGTCCACGAGATGGTCGACCTTCGCGATGGATCCATCCGGGAAGGGATAGAACCCCATGTCCCGGAACCGGTTGGCGACCCGGAGCCATTGTTCATTGAGGACCGGGCGGGGGGTGACGACGATACATCGCGCGTCCTTCTTACCCTCCAACATGCACGCCACGAGGCCCAGGGCCTGGTAGGTCTTGCCCATGCCGACCTCGTCGGCAAGGAGGACGCCGGATTCCCTCCCAAGGATATCGAGCGCGGCGAGGACCGTGTCCTCTTGGACGTCGATGATCGCTTGGGCGATGTTCTCCTGCTCGCGGGTTGCATTAAGACGGAGGAATCCTCTGAGCCATTGCTTCGTTCGCATTAGGATCGCCCTCCGTAGAAACGGATGAGTGGCTTTCGCGCCGGCCCGGATGGTCCGAAGTCGGCCAGTCGTTCTCGCAGCTCCGCAGCGAAGCGGTCGAGTCGCTGCCGGCGCTCGGCGCTGAAGGGCCCGTCCCCCAGGTCGACGAGGGAGAGCTCGCGAAGCAGTTCCTGGCCGTAGATCCAGGCCTCGCTGCGCTGCAGGAGTTCTCCGTTGGCCGCCGAGACGAGCTGTCGTCCCAGGAACGCGAGTCCGGTCGGACCCTCCATCAACATCTCGAATGCGCCGGGCGAGATGTCGGAATCCGTGACCTCTCGGGCTATGGTGAGCAGAGCGCGGAAGACCTCCCGGGGGGCCAGTCCCTGGCTCCAGAGCCCCGGGGCGTCCTCGCTCGCATCCTGACCGTCGGCCGGCGCGGTGGCCCGCCGCTGGTAGAGGCCCTCCACCGAGTAGCGGCCGGCATAGAGCCCGATCAGCTCATTGAAGGACCACTCCGTCGCGGGTCCGGCGACGGGCAGGTCGAGCAGTCGGACCACCCGGATGGGGTATCGTCCCTCGGCGCTTTCCGCCTCGACGATCAGTTCCAGGTTGCCGGGATGGAGTTCGAAGTCCCGGAAAGACTTCTTCCGGTCACTTGTAGTCCCGTGGAACAGGCTTTTACGGCTTCCATCGGGTTGTGGATAGGAGAGTTTGAGGAAGGGTGCGTCGTCCCTCCAGCAGGCAGTCAACGTCTTCGTGTCCGCGTCGTACCAGGCGTCCTCGATCCATTTAGCGGGGTTCGGGGCAGGATCGGGGTACGTGCGTTCGCTCCATCGGGCCTGCTCCATTGGGCAGGGCACCAGTTTAGGGCACAGGTCGGGGAGGCGATGGTGTCCCTCCAACTTGAGGAGAACAGAGCATTCGACGTTGCCGTGTTTCTCCAACAGGGCTTTGGCCGACGCGTTGGGGGAGCCGACGAGGAGCAGGGTCGACTTCTCCCGCCCCTCGGTGATGGCCACGGACAGGAGCTTGGCGTGGAGCGGTTGCCGGACTACGTTCCCCTGGTCCTTGCGGAGTTCGGGTAGGACGAACAGGTCGATCCGGGCCTTCTTTCGGGCACGTTCTATGAGCTCTTGCGGTCCAGCGACCTCCACCGGGCCGACCACCCAGGCGCGTCCATCCGACATTGCTTGGTTGAGCTCCCTCGACGAGAGCAGCTGGCTGTTCGCCCCGAAGTCGCACCGTCGGCTCTTGCTAACCCGGTCTCCGAGGACGAACCAGCGGCTGGTAGCGTTCCGTTTTGAGCCTGCCTCGAAGGACCAGAGGCGTCCCCTTCCGGCATCCAGGCCCGGGGATTCTTCGCCCGTCGGTCCAGTGGGGTTCCGGTCCCAGGCCAGGCCGATGTCGAGGGGCAGCTTCCCCTTGCAGCGTGGTCCAAGCGCGTCGACGAGCCTGTCGAAGACTGCGCGCTCCGGGGTGGCTCCATCTTCCTGGTGAAATGGAGCTAGGATCCCTGCTGAGTGCACTCGGGCATTGGCGGGGATGGCGGCGAATACCTGCTCGAGGATGGGGGCGGACGCGAGGGAGTGTAGGAATCGGGGTCCATCCTCTTGGCTCTCCTGCCCAGGCCCCAGGAGTTGGTTCAGCGTATCCCGGAAACGCTCCCATGCCTCACCTCGGAGCTGGCAGGCTTCGAGGAAGCCCATCACGTCCCGGATGAGCCCCGCGTCCTCGTGGTATCCAAGGGTCAGGATGACGCCGGTCTCTGCGTTGCCCCCGTAGCCGCCGGTGGTCAGGTTTCCGGAGCCGACCATCAGCCGGGCGAGGTCCTTGTAGAGGATGAGGATCAGCTTCGGGTGGAAGATCCGCTCCCGCCTTGCGGGCAGGAGATCGTAGGGGAGCCTTCTCCCTCCTTGGATTTGTCCTGGATCCACCATTACCGTCACCGGGACCTGCTGTAGCTTGTGGGTGGCTTCGTTGACGAACGCCCTCGGGGCCTCGCCGGGATCGGACATGATCCCGAGGAGGGTGGAGAGGACCTCCTCCTCGAAGAAGGTCGGGTCGAAGGTATAGCTGAGGAACGTCGCGCCGAGGCACGAACGCGTCCCTGCCATGAGACGGTCGATGGGAGTGTCGATCGGGATCATGAGAGCCTCCCGAGGTCCTGGAGGAGCTGTCTCATCGCGTCGATCTTGTACGTCACGACCCAGCGGTCCGGGTCGAGGCTCCAGCTGGCATAGCCCCCCCGCTCGAGGAGGACCAGGTCTCCGTCGTGGCGGAGCCAACCGCCATGGCGCCCGCGGTCACCCTGGACCTTGCGGTGGTAGGCCAACAGATCCACGAGCGCACCTGCTCCGCTGGAGACATTCATGGTGCGCATTGCCTGGACGAATGCGGGACCGTGGGACTCTAGCCGACTCATTCTGGGGAGGACGCCGTCCTGTTCGAGCCAGCGGTCTCGCCCCAGTACGAGCCGGTCCATGAACTCCGGAGGAAATGCTGCCTCTGCGGCCGCGGCGAGCGGCGCGGTGCAGCCGTGGTTCTGAACCGCCTGGTAGGCCCGGTCGAATCCCGACCGGAGGATCGCAGAGAGGTCGCCGAACGCGATCGCCAGATCGACCAGGCTCCGCAGAGCAGGATCCACGGCCCTCCATCGTTCGCTCGATACGCCGCGAAGAAATGTCGCAGCGTCCGTGACCCCGTCCTTGTTGGCCTCGGACAGCAGCTCGGCCAACACCCGGAGGTGGGCGAGATGCCTGGGTGGGGGATGGTCTTCGAAGAGACGTGCCCAGATCAGATCCCGGAGCGTTTGTCGGTGCTGGATTTTCCCGAGCCCGCCGTGCTCCCCGATGGTCCGGATGGTGACGCGGCCGACCTTCTCTGGAATCGTTGCCTGGTCCGGTGACAACGCCTTTCGAACAAAGTCCTCGATGTGGTCGATACGTTCGCCGGGTGCGCCCCACATCCAGTCGGCAAGTTGTGCCCCGAGGGGGGTCGGGCGCAGCCGGTCCCGGGCTACGAGCCCATGCTCCCGCAGGGAGGTCAGGTAGGCACCTAGGCCACCGAGCTCGAGTTGGCGGGAGAGGAGGGGGAAGTCCAACGAATACTCTCCTCTCCGTTGTCCCCGGTAGTACCGCAGCGCACCGCGCAGCCCGCGCATGACGTCCCCGTTCGGGACCTGTCCTTCCTGGTAGACGCAGACGGCCAACGCCCAGAGGCGCTCCCATCGCTCGAAGAGTGCCCGGATCGTCCCGTCGTCCCGCCCGAGGCCCTCCCTCGCCGCGATGTCGTCACACAGCCGCAGCCCGTAGACGACGAAGGGGTAGTACCCGGCCCGACTCGTCCTCGACGTGAACCCCGGCCACAGCCAGTTGCCGACCTGCTGGCCGAGGTAGTCGAATGCCAGGGGGTCTTCCGGCGTGAAGTCTGTCGAAGGAGTCCGGGGAGGCGTCCAGAACAGGGCGAGTTCAGGCATATTGGACCTCAAGCCAGGCGCGAGCGATTTCGGATGCTGCGCCATGCTATCAGCACCGGAAGAGAAGCGCATCTTCATAGCTCTTTAGCCGAGGACCTAAGACAAACACTGTCCGATCTCCTGTAGGGGCAGGTCGGACAGCACCTGTCTGATCACAGCAAGTATCGTCACCCCACCGACGGTCATGAGCGGGAGGCGGAGATGTCTGAGCGTGAACCTTGGGTGCAGCGGCTGGGTGCAGAGCTTCTCTGCTATGGAATCCACATTGACTGGGACAGGACCGACACCTGCGGCGATGGCGCTGTTTTCTATGCTGGTCCCGAGATGAAAGATTGGTGCGGGTTCATTTATCGAACGTCTGAGGGGTATCGGGTCACCATAGAGGTCTCCCTCGCGCATTCCCACCTCGACGACGAGGGTGCGAGACTGCTCCTGGATCGTCGCCTGGAATTCCTGGCCGACGCCGGTGCAACGATCCGGGAGATCGCTCGGTCGCCCTTCCGCCGGAACGTCTGGTGCGCCGATCTCTTCGCCCATGCCGACGATGAAAAGAAGGCCGCGGAGTGGGCACACCAGTTCAAACAGCATGCGCTGGACATCGCGGGTTGCGGCGCCGATGGACAAGCGGTCGATGCACTGGCCGTCGCGTTCTTCAGGGACAACATTCGCATCGCTCAGGTCTTTGATGACCTTCGACTTGGCCTCTACCGATGTGACTGGGTAGGCCTCGACGCCCTCCCCGTGTACCGCCATCACGAGGGCACCGGCCTGGCCATCTTCTTCGATCGCAGAGGGCGGATCCTGAAGCAGGTTTTCGCCCGTGACGGCTCCATCCATGACCGGATCCGTGCCCAGTTCTCCCCGGAGGCAAAGGACTTCGTAATCAGCAGGGGGATCGTTGAGTCATTCTGGGTACTCCCGCTCAGCATGGAGACGAGCTTCTTGTGGGGAGACTACCTCGAGAACTGGCTCTGTAGTTGGCGTCAAGGGCAGGCGCTGGATCGGTTCGCCTTGGACTCCGACGAGTGCTGTGACTAAGGTCACGTCGCTCAGGTCTCGCTGAGGCAGGCGATGAACTTCTGCACGAGTGTGTCGACCGCAGGCTGGAGCGTAGTAGCCTGAATACCAGCGAGCTGAAACGGCTGGCCGTTGATGATCTCCTCTCGCTCTTCGAATTCTTCAGGGAGGTTGGACGCCTCGACGCCTGCGACCCCCAGGAATACTGTCCCGCCTTCTTGGCGCTCCATGGGGATGATCTTTCCGATAGTGCGTCCGCGAAAGATCAGGCTGTAGCTCCCCTTTGCTTCTTTCATGGTCAGCTTCGGCGCGTTCTTATTGGCCTCGAGTTCCACGCGAGCGCAGATGTCGGTGAAGAGGTCCCGCGTCTTCTTTCTGAGCTGCTTGATGGGTTGAGTTCGAATGGAGCTTCCACCCCCTTGGGCCTTTTCACAACGCCGAAGATCCCAATCGATCTTTACGAGCTCCCAGGCAGGCTTGAAGTCCGCATCGTCCTTCAAGCCCGCCAGGCCTTCTTCCCCGATCAAGCCGTGCCACCCCACCCAGCCGGTATGACTCGTGGCGAGGGCGTTGTGCACCAAGGGGGGCGGATTGAGGGTGTCGGGCTCCAGGTAGGAGGGGAAGTACTTCCCCTCCGGCATGGTGTCCGGATGGTTGAAAGGGAAAACCTCGTCGGTGGTCAACGCGACGAAGAAGCAGCGACTGAGCAAGGCATCATCGCCCGATTCGGTCGGGCCGAGTAGCTGGGGGACCAGATGCTTGATATTCGGCTCCTTTGCCAGTCTCCGGGCGCCTTGGGCGCGGCGATCTCCTTGATGTTCTTTGTAAGCTTCGTAGAGACCTTTCCCTTCTATCAACGTCTCGTCACCAGCGTTGAACCGCGCGAGGGCCCGTGCCAGTCGATACTTGAGTGAGAGCTGACCGTGGATCTGGCTGTTGTATCCCGTCGAGCCCTTCCCTTTGGTGGTCTTCATGCATTCGACGCCGTTGGGCCGCTTGGCGCTGTCGAGGTAGTCCTTCACCTTCGCCTCGACGAAGACCAGCCAGGGTTTCGGGTCTTCGGTTCGGCAACAGACCAGGATGAGATCGGGATCTCCGAACTGTGAGAACCCCGGCTCGACGATGAACGCGTAGTCCTCGAGGTCAGCGATGAGGCTGTCCATCGCGGGTGTCCCCCCACCTCCTATAAAGAAGACGATCTGTTTCAAGAACTGCCGGACCCTCGAGAGATCCTTGCGCAGGTATCCCACCAATGCGTTCACCAGTCCCCGCTCCGAGTAACCCACGACTTGCATCCTGCCTTGGCTTGCCGTCATCCCGTTCTCCTTGGTTTGTCCAATTCCTGCCGTTTTGTACTGTCCTTCGTCGGCGAATCCATCTTCATCTGCGAAGCACCAGAGCACCCGTTTTCCGTTCGCGGCTGACGTGAAAGTCTCCAGGCCGGGATAGATCTGTGCATCGAGCCCTGGGAGTATGACCAGGACCAGGTCATTTCGGTTCGGCTTCGCCGGCATGGGGCGGCAGCGGTCGGGCTCCGGGATCTCTCCGCCTCGCAGCTTCACAAGGGTCCGCTCCAGCCGGTGGCGGGTGGAATCCGAGCGCATGGCCAGACGGATCTGGTCCGGGGGATCGGATGGGGTCCCGTGCTCATCGAACTGTCTGATGTTGATCCAGTACTCGAACCACCCCTCATTACGCTGGACGGTGACCACGGCCTTGCAGGCTGTCCTGACCAGGTCACCGTCGAGGGGGACAGCCTGATGGATCCAGAGGTGGATCTGGGGGAACACCCGCATCTCGCCGCCCTGGTCCAACTGGCCCTCGATTCGACGGGACTGGCGGAGCTCGCTGCTGCGTACCGACGGTGCGACCCGTCTCAAGTGGGTTCCCAGCTGTCCGATGGGTCGGATCTTCATGATCATCCTCCCGTCACGATCTTCGCTGCCAGTGCGCGGGCCAGGGCTTTGCGGTGCACCGGGTCGTCCAATTCCAGGCTACGGCTCTCCTCCAGCATCGGGCAGAGCAGGTCCACCAGGTACTCCTCCTGGGTCGTCCGCTGCGCAGCGGATTCCAGGTTGTAGCGGGCCAGGATGGCGTGTCGGATCGTTCCGACAATGTACCACACCAGTCCGACCGAACCGAAGGCCAACGTCCAAGCGATCCCCGGGGCCGTCGAAGCGAAGTCCGCCCACGTCATGACCGCACCCCCTCGAGGACTCCGCCGGCCCAGTTGTCCGCGTATTGGAGGAGGCGGGTGAGCGGGACCTCGCGATGGGCGACGGATCGGTTCTCCTCGATGTACTGGCCGTCGTGGTACCGGATCGCCTGCGCCTCTTCGTCGGTCAATGGGATTTTTCCCGCCAGCAGGAAGAGGCTGCGGGTGGCGATGTCCATGTGGGCCAGGCTGCGATTGACGATGTAGCGGACGCCTCGGTTCCTGACCTGCCACTGATCCGGGTTGGGGAGGTAGTAGGGGGTCCCGGGCATCCCCACCTTGCCCAGGTCATGGAAGAGCCCGCAGAGGACACAGCTCTCCTCGGAGACCTCGGGCGCCAGCGTGCTGCGTAGCTGGAGCAGGGTCCGAGCGACATTCACCGAATGTCGCAGGAGCCCGCTTGGTACAGAGAGGTGGAACCGCGTGGAGGCCGGCGCGGTCAGCCAGGTGGTCTCCGCCTCCAGGAACTCCACGCAGCTTTGTCGCGCGTCCCTCCGTTCCGTCACCAGGGACAGCAGCTCCCGGTACTCCCCGAGCAGGGCTTCGTGGGTGTCGTCCTTCGTTCTTGTGTCGATATTCATCTTGCTCTCCCCATCTAGAACATCATCCCGGGGAACTCGCGCCGGAGTCGCTCGGCGTCGGTCTCCATCTCTTTATGTCCGCAATGCGTGCAGGTTCGGTCGTCGCGGCAGGATGCGCAGACAATCTCGGCGTGCTCGCATCGTGCACAATGAAGGATGTCGTATTGCTCGACGACCATCGGGATGCGGGTACGACACCGGGCGCAGGGGACGTTGTTCTGGACCGTCAACATGGTTTCACTCTCCCTTCGTTTCAGTCGCTCATCAGTACTGCACTGAGCGTGCCAACCCCGAGTCTCAGGCGTGGTATGGAATTGTTTCAACGTGTTACGCGTGGCGGCACACGCTTGAGATGATGGCGGGTGTAATTTTCTGAGCATCAGATGTTGACCCTGTGTTCAGAAGCTGCTCTTCTGTGCGCATGTGTACGAAGAAGAACGTGATCGCGATCTCTCCGTCGCCGGACCTGCTGGTCATGGCGGCCAGGTGCCGAAAACAGTGGGATGACATGGCCGTCGCCGGTAGCGGACTCATCGTCCAGGTCCTGCGGAGGTGGGAGAAGGAAAGTGACATCGGGGAGGGGATCGTCCTTCTCGCCCATGTCAGCGATCCGAAGCGGGTGCGCACCAGGCTCGAGGGTCTGAGTCAGAAGGGGCAAACGATCCGATGGATCGCTCCAGCCGGCTCCCGATCTGTCCAGGCTGCTTGTGATGGCCTGCCCCATGTCCGTCTCGTGACCGGAGCGTCGATGCGTGAAGCCTTCGAGAAGTCCACGCTCCCGGAGGTCGGCACGGAGGGTCTCTCTGATGCGGTCGCTGCCGGCAGCGCGGATCTCCTGTTGTACTGTCGCTACAAGATCGCCATGTCCTTGCTCATGTCCCAGGCGCCGGCTCCCCTCCGAGAGGCAGCGGACCTGCTGTCCGGGTGTACGAAAGGCCCCTTCACGGCGAAGAGCATTCCGGCACGGGACCGACCTTCGGTACAGCGATTCGCCGCGGCGGACTTCCCCTATCTGGCCGGCTACTCTGACGCTGTTCAGGCTCTCAACAGGCGCGTTCAACAGGTCGGAGCGACGGATCTGAGCGTCCTGATCCTCGGGGAGACCGGGACGGGCAAGGAGAGCGTGGCCTTCTACCTGCACGAGTTCAGTGACCGACGGGACAAGCCTCTGGTGGCGCTCAACTGCGCGGGCCTCGATGAGCAGCTCCTCCGGTCGGAGTTGTTCGGCCACCACAAGGGGGCCTTCACGGGCGCCGCGGAGAAAAAAAAAGGTCTCGTAGAGGAGGCAGACGGCGGGACCCTGTTCCTGGATGAGGTGGCCGAGATGCCCCTTGCCATCCAGGCGGCCTTGCTCCGCTTCCTCCAGAACGGGAGCTACACACCGGTTGGTGGAATCAAGGAGAAGAAGGCGGACGTGCGGATCATCGCTGCGACCCAACCCGGCCTCGAGCAGCGGATGGGGGAGGGGCGTTTCCGAAAGGACCTCTACTATCGTCTTGCCGATGTCGTACTCCGAACCCCGGCCCTCCGAGACATCCAAAGTGATCTCCGATACATCACCAATCACCTTCTCTTTGGCCTGGTGGAGCTGAACCCGAAGCTGGATGTCCGATCAGCCAAGCAGTACTTCGAGGACGGCGAGGCGACGCTACGGAGCCACTCCTGGCCCGGCAATGTTCGGGAGCTGGCCGGGATGATCAAGCGCAAGCTGATGCTCGGCGACGATGTGCTCCGAGAGCTCCGGACAGCGACGGGATCGAGACAGCACCCGAGCGCCCCGGCTCCGGCCGCGCCTGTGGATGTCGGGGCGCTCCGATCCATCGATGACGTCGTCCAGGACTACGTGAAGACCGCCTGGAGCCACAGAGGCAAGCTGACCCAGCGGGAACTTGCGAAGAGACTCGGAAAGTCGGTGAACACGGTGAGACGGATCATGAAAGGCCCCTGAGCGAGGGAGCGAATCCGTGCGAATCGTCAACTCGACGTAGTCGGTGATTTCTTCCGGCGTTGCCGCGGGCCGGCGCGTTTCGTACGGAACATCGATAAAGAGAGGATGAACAGCAGCCGGTCGCGCACATCTTCAGGGAGGTCCTCGACCAGGTTCGTGTCGCACGGGAGCTCGACGACGTTGCCCATGTCCGGCGGGTGGACAGGACGAAGCTCGGGGCAGTCCTTGTTCAACGACAAGTGGGTTCGTGAGCCGTGGTAGTAGTCGAAGTAGACTCGAAGGATGCGGCACAAGTGCCATTCGTTGGGGGTTAGGAGGCGTCCCTGATCCGCTTCTGTAGCCCGGCCAGGTGGGCGCAGGTTTTTTCGAGGAAGGTGGCGAGGATGTTTCGTTGCTCCTGGAGGTCGGCCTGGAGGAAGCGGTTCTGGTCCTCCGGGGCAAGTCGGTAGAGCAGCTCGTTGTCGTCGTCTTCGGCCTTGGTGGTGATCCCTCCACCAAGGTCGTCGTTGGAGCTCTTGGCAAACCTGTAAGCGGCCTTGCCATTCATGTATTCGTCGACCACGACGCAGATCGTGGGGGTATCGAGGTAGTAGATCCCGAAGAACGGGTAGAACAGCGCCTCTGCACAACCCGCTGCGACGAGCTCGACGTACACGCCGTTCCAACCGGCGCCCCGGGACGACGCGTTGCCGTGTGCGTAGATCCTGGCGTTCGCACCCCCCGCCCAACCATCCTTTCCAGCGACGGTAGTGACGATGTCGTGGACGAGGTTGTCGAAATAAAAGAGCCCCTTCAAGGGGTTGTTCCCGTCGAAACGTACAACGTCGATCTCTCGCTCGGTCACGATGGCCTCCACATAGTTACAGAATACGTGAGCCAAGTTGCTCGACTCGGGCCGGTCGGTGTCGAATCGCCTGAGGCGGTCCAGGATGTCGCACCATCGAAGTAGCTTCCATAGCCTTCGGGGATCGCATCCAGCCCGTACGACATGCGCGGCCACCTGCACGAACAGGCAGCGGGTCCTCTCCCTCGGGAAGCGGTTTTCCGCCGCCTCCCGGTACTGCTCGAAGTGGTAGCTGGTGTCCCAGAGCTTGTTCTCGAGGATCACCACCATCCGAGGCGCGCGGCCCCTGTCCTCTGAGAGGAACACCAGATCCGGTCGCGACTCCCTTTTCTCGTCCAGGTTGAACTCCCGTTCACACCGGAACTGCAGCCCACGGGTCTCTGGGAACTCGAGGACTTCCGCCAAGAAGTACTCCGTAAGCCCGTCGACCGTCCGCAGGAGCGCCCACAGGAGATCCGACACGAGGTTCTCGCTGAACTGACGCTTCACCAAGTATCCGACGTATCGTCGCCTCAGGTCAGCCGTCATCGATTCCTCCCCCTTGTGTGATGCTGCTGTTATACTCGCACAGGCAGGTGAGAACCTCAATCCGATACGAAAAGCAGGCTTCCCGCTTCGACCATGCCCTCGAGGCCGCTCGACGGCTGGCAACAGAGCAGGCACCATGGATGAATGCAGGTGCCCGAGGAAGGGCTTTGCTCACGACTACGCCAATGACACCATTCCCAGTGCGACGAGAGAATATCTCAATGAGATATTTCCTCAAGGCGCTGACTACAGGCACAAGCCCGGCGAGGGCTGCGCTACCGGATGCCGCCCTCGACCTTGGGCACGAGGGCGACGACGTCGCCCTTCCCTAGGGCGGTGTGGGGCGAGGCCCCGAGGCCGTTGACGGAGATGGAGTACCTGTTGAGAACTGCCTGCTCCTCTTCGACCCGGGGTACTTCTTGTACCACCCCTTCGACCGCATCGAGCAGAACGGTGGGTTCTTCCTCAGCCTAAAAGATCACGGATGTATTGCGCTATATGTCATCTGGCGGAATCTGACCCCCTTGCTGCCCATGCGCGATGGCGAGGATGTCATCCAGGCGCCCCTCGATGCGCGCACGGTTCACGCCGAACTGGTCGAACGCGCCCCCATGGACCAGGGACTCGATGACCCGACGGTTCACTCGGCGGAGATCCACGCGCATGCAGAAGTCATGGAAGGACTTGAAGGGGCCCTCGGCCTCCCGCTCCTCGACGATGACATCGATCGCGGAC
>JBDRIT010000066.1:0-23911 GCA_043815665.1 Pseudomonadota bacterium | reverse complement strand
GACCCAGGCGCGATCGCGAAGAGCGAAAAGATGTGATCGATCGTCAGACGGCGACGGCAACGGCAACGGACCATTCTTCCAGCCGAGTCGAGCCAGAGTTCGATAGACCGCTGGGGGAGCGGCGACTTTGCGATTGCCCTGATTCTCAACCAATGCTCCAGCTGCTGCGCAGAGGGTCCAGGGTCAGGTTCGAGATTCCATTTTCAATGGAACAACCTCAACCGAACGGTTACGGTTCGTCTGACCACTCCAGACTCCCAAAACGGACATGACGAGTTCTCATGCGCTTCTCCCCCCGCCGATCCCCGCCACCATCGTCTTCAACCGGATCGTGCCCGTTCACGTACACACGAAAATACCATTTGGCGCAGCGCGGTGGACTCGCTATGTTACCGGCGTCCTGACATGGAGGATGACAATGCTCCGACCCATCCTGCTCCGCATGTCTGCCTCCGAGAAATGGAAGCGCCGCATCAGCCGCTGGCGCATGACCCGGGGGACCGTGGCGCGGTTCATCGCGGGGAACACCCTGGACGAGGCGGTCGAGAGCGCGAAGCTCCAGTGTGGGGCCGGGTTCCTGCTGACCATGGACCACCTGGGTGAGGCGGTCCTGGACCCTCACATCGCCGACCAGGCCCGGGACGAGTACGAGGAGCTCATCCTCCGCATCCAGCGGGAGGAGCTCTGCTCCACCATCTCCTGCAAGCCGACCCAGCTCGGCCTCGCCCAGGACCCGGCGGCCACCGAGGCCCGGATCCTGAGCCTCGTGCGCAAGGCGGAGGAGACGGGCTCCATGGTCGAGATCGACATGGAGGACCACCCCTACACCGATCTGACCCTGGACATCTACGAAAAGGCCCGGGCGCTCACGCCCCGGGTCCGGGTCTGCCTGCAGGCCTACCTGCACCGCACCCCGGAGGACCTGGAGCGCCTCATCGGCATCGGCGGCAACATCCGCCTCGTCAAGGGTGCGTACAAGGAGCCCCCCGCGGTGGGACTGCAGAGGAAGCAAGAGGTGGATCAGGCCTTCGCCGACCTGGTGGAGCGCTCCCTGTCGGCCGAGGCGACGGACCGGGGCTTCTTCGTCGCGGTCGCGAGCCACGACGAGTCCCTCATCAAGCACACCGCCAGCGTCGCTGAGGCCCGTGGCCTGCCCAAGGACGCGTTCGAGTTCCAGTTCCTCCACGGGATCCGCAGGGAGCGGGCGGCAGAGCTCGTCACCGACGGCTACCCCGTGCGCCTCTACTTCCCCTACGGCTCCCAGTGGTACCCCTACTTCATGCGCCGCCTCGCAGAACGGCCCGCGAACCTCATGTTCATGATGAAGAACATGTTCTGATCGGGTATGATCCCGCCTCCAACTCGTGTTTCGCCCTTTTCGCCGAGGTGAAAAGGGCGAATCACGAGTCAACAGGAGGTGGACATCCATGGGAGCATTTTCGGGGCCGATCACGGCCAGCGCATACCGGGTCCAGGGGACCCCGAAGGACTGGAATCAGGTCTTCGAGGAGATGGCCCGTTCCCGATTTCAGGATCTGTTGCCCGGGACCGAGAAGGATCGGTCCATGGGGTGGGTCCTCAGCGACGACCCCTTCTCCACCGACTTCTCCCGGGCCACCCTCTTCCGCGGTGAGATCCTGGTGCTGACCCTGCGGATGGATGTGCTCTCACTTCCGGGGGGTCAGCTGAAGCTCCACGTGGAGAAGGCAGTGGCCGAGCGTCTCAAGAAGGAGGGACGCGATCGGCTGAACCGCAAGGAGCAGGAGGAGCTGGCCGACGAGGTCCGCTTCAACCTGCTCAACCGGATGGTCCCGAACATCAAGCTAGCCGAGCTGGTATGGGCCACGGACTCGGGCCGCGCCTGGTTCTTCAGCCGGGCGGCGGCCCTGGTACAGCCCTTCGAGGAGCTCTTCACCGAGACCTTCGGGGTGCGCCTGGTGTCCGACGCGCCCTACACCGTCGCCGCAGCCAGCCTCGGGGAGGAGCGGGCGGACCAGCTCATGGATTGGAACACGGCCCTCCTGGTCGAGCCCGAACTCTAGACGGAGGGGGACATGGATCTCTCAGATCGCATTGAACGTACCCGCCACTTCGGCGCAGAGTTCCTCACCTGGCTCCTGTACAAGTCCACCCTCGGCGAAGGCGCAGTGGAGACCGCCGACGGTCCCGTGGAGATCTGGTTCGAGGACAAGGTGAAGATGATCTCCCCCCTGGTCGCCAAGGAGGTCGATCTCTTCAAGGGGAAGACCCCCGCCCACAGCCACGAAGCCCTCGAAGCGCTCCGCCGCGGGAAGGTCGTGGAGGAGGCGGTGCTGACCGTGGGCAAGGGGGACGATCGCGAGTGGAAGCTCGCGTTTAACGGTCCAAAGTTCGCGCTCTCCGCCGTACGCCTCCCGACGCTCCTCAAGGAGGAGTCGGACGAGCGGGTGATCGAACGCTTCTGGCTCCTCGAACAACTCCACAAGATCATCGAAGACCTGTATACTGCGTTCTTGGAGATCCACATGGATTCCCAGCGCTGGGGCAAGGAGCTGTCCGGAATCCGGGCCTGGCTCACAGCAGAGGCCCAACTCTGAGACCCGACCGGTCCAGTCCCCCCGGGAGGAGCCGATGTCGAGAACCTGGCTCATCGCGTTCATCCTGCTCGCCAGCTGCGGTGCGGACGAACAGCCGCCGTCGCCACAGGAGACCGGGCACTTCGCCCTCGAGGCTTGCGGCACCGTAGAGGATTGCACCGACGACGGGGATCCGTGCACCGAGACGGTCTGCGCGGCCGGTGAATGTCGACATCTGCGCACCTCCATGGATTGCTGCACGGTGGACAACGACTGCGTCCCCATGAACTCGTGCCTCGACGCCCAGTGTCTGCTCGAAGGAGAGGCCGAGACCGGCACCTGCGTCAGCGTCGCGGATCCGAACAAGCCCGGCTGCTGCTCCACAGCGATGGATTGCCCCCAGGCGCCGGCGGGCCTGATCAACCTCTGCGGGGTGCAGGACGATGCCCTGTACAAGACCTGCGAGAGCATCCCCGATCCCGACCTCTGCGTCGCGCCTCCAGACGCGACGGTGGTGATCAACGAGTTCATGAACAATCCCGAGGGCAACGACGACACCACCGGGGAGTGGATCGAGCTGTTCAATGCATCCCTCGCACCGGTGAACGTCAACGGCTGGTCCCTCTGGGACGAAGGCGCCGACGGCCACATCATCCAGGGCACCTCCCTGGTGATCCCCCCCGGAGGCTACCTCCTCCTGGCGCGGTCGAACAACCCCCAGGCCAACGGCGGCCTGGCTCCGGACTACGTGTACTACAACTTCATCCTCTCCAACGGCGCGGACGAGATCATCCTCAAGAACACCCAGGGCCTGGAGATGGACAGGGTCCAGTACGGCGGGACCTACACCATGACGCCCGGTGCGTCCATGGAGCTGGCGAGCCCCTACCTGGACAACAACACCCCGACCCACTGGTTCCCCGCGTCCCTGCCCTGGGGCGCGGGCGTGGACAAGGGCACCCCGGGGGAGCCGAACACCGACGGCTTCTTCCTGTACTTCACGTCCCCCGTGTGCGACGACGACAATCCATGCTCCCTGGACAGCTGCGGAAAGAGCGGAAACCCTCTCTGTCGGCACGAGACGATCTTCGACTGCTGCCTCTACCCAGTGGATTGCAACGACAGCGATCCGTGCACCCTCGACATCTGTCAGCCCCAGACCCTCACCTGCGTGCATCAGCCGCTCGCCGGGTGCTGCAACCTGGACACCCAGTGCAACGACGGCAGCCCCTGCACCCTGGACACCTGCTCCAACCACGCGTGCCGGAACACGATCTCCCTGGAGATGCCCGGGTGCTGCATCGCAGACGCGGACTGCATGGACGTGAACCCGTGCACCATCGATTTCTGCAAGCAGGAGCCGTCGGACTTCTACAAGACCTGCCACCACACCAGCCCGGGCGGCACCCAATGCTGCCTCGCCAACCCCGATTGCGTGGACGAGCTCCCGGAGACCATCGACAGCTGCGTGGATTTCGAGTGCCAGCACCTGGTGGATCCCGAGTACTGCCTCGCGGGTCCACCCCAGTACTGTGATGATGGGGATCCCTGCTCAGTCGATGCCTGCAACCTCTTCGCGCATCTCTGCACCCATTCGCCCATGCCAGACTGCTGCAAGGCGAACAATGAGTGCAGCGACGAGAACCTCTGCACCCAGGACATCTGTCAGCTCGGCCCCCACGTCTGTACGCACGAGTGGATCCCCTGGTGTTGCCTGGTGGCCCAGGACTGTGTCCCTTACATGACCGACATCGACACCTGCAAGGTCCCCGCGTGCATCGATCACGAGTGCCGCCTCCTCCACATCCCGCAGGAGGACTGCTGCATCGTGGACGAGGACTGCGACGACGGAGACGCCTGCACCGAGGACATCTGCAACCCCGGGAACAGCAACTGCTCCCACATCCCGAAGGGCAAGGGCTGCTGCAACACCGTTGCTGACTGCCTGGAGGACGACGATCCCTGCACCCACGTGAAGTGCATCAGTGACGAGTGCATCTACCAGGCCACCACTGGCTGCTGCATGGGAGACTGGCAGTGTGAAGACGTGAACTTCTGCACCGCCGACCTGTGCCTGGACTACGAGTGCCGCTTCATGCCCGGGTCCCTCGAGGGTTGCTGCGTCGCTGACTGGGACTGCCCGACACCCGACGGCGCCTGCCAGGAGTCCTGGTGCAGCGATGAGGGCTACTGCGAGATCGACGTGATGGACCCCTGCGTCCTCTCCCTCAACCGCTGGGAGTCCTTCAACAGGCCGCTGCCCCTGGTCGCGACAGGATGGTCCCCGACGGGCCCCCTCGCCGGTGCCTGGAGTGCGCTCTCCGGGGGCGGCCCCCTGGGACCCGATCGGCGCCAGGGGCTCTCCTTCGTTGCGGAGCTGGGTTCGAGCGAGGGCTGCTTGATGTCTCCGGTGTTCGCCAGCCACCCGGTTGGCCCCGTCTCCGTGACCTGGGAGCAGTGGATCGAGGTGCTCCCTGCCGCGGTGCCGGGTGCGCTGCGGCTGGACGCCTGGCCCGCCGGCCTCCCCGGCGAGGTGGAGACCGCCTGGTCCATGCCCCTGGCCGCGATCGAGAATCGCAAGACACCCTGGATGGCGGGCCTGCCCCAGAAGATCACCACTGGAAACTTCCGCATCGCCTTCTGCGCCGTGGTGCCCCAGGGGAACGAGCTGGCCCTGTGGGCCCTGGACAATGTCCTGGTGGGCACCGGCTCGCCACCCCGGATCCTGGATCACCCGGCGCCCCTTCTGCTCCAACCCGGCGAGGACGCACTGGTCCAGGTCCTGGTCAAGGACACCGACTCGAAGCACCCACTGTTCGTGGGCCTTGCGGGCCCCCTGCACGCCACCCTCGACTCGGTCTCTCCTCTCCCCGGCGGCGAACACACGAGGGTCCGCGTCAGGCTGCATCCGAGCACTGAGTCCGACCTCGGGGAATGGAAGGTGAGGCTCACCATCACCGACGGTTTCTTCTACGACCGGGTCTCGCTGATGGAGACGGTCTACGTCGCGCTGTGCAACTCCGCGTCGGAGTGCGACGACGTGAATTCCTGCTCCGATGACTGGTGTGATCCGGTCCTGGGCTGCCAGCACGAGTTCGCCGCTGGCTGCTGCAACGAGCTGACCCCCTGCGACGACGGGGACGAGTGCACCGTGGACGAGTGCCAGGATGGGCAGTGTGGCTACGGCGCGTTGGACTGCGACGACGGAAACATCTGCACCAACGATGTCTGTGATCCCTCAGCGGGTTGCCTCCACCCGTACAACACCCTGTCCTGCTCCGACGGCAGCGTCTGCACGAAGCACGACAAATGCTCCCTGGGGGCCTGCGAGGGCCTCGCCCTGGACTGCAACGACGGCCTCGAGTGCACCCTGGACACCTGTGACCCCTTGGAGGGCTGCGAGAACAAGCCGATCTGCAGCGACGGATTCCTCTGCACCACCGATGTCTGTACCCCCCTGGGCTGTTTCAGCGGCAAGGCCCCCGTGGGCACCCCGCTCCTGGACGGCAACCTCTGGGAGGACTGGCAGGAGGACAGCCTCGCCGCGACCAAGGCCGACCCGGTGCAGCCGATCCACTTCTACACCGAGGTGGATCAGGGCAACCTCTACCTCGCCCTGGACATGGTCCCGGTGGAGGGTGAGGCGCTGCTGATCTTCATCGACACGGACTTCGGCGCCGGGACAGGCTTCGCCGAGCTGGCGACGATCCCGACGATGACGGAGCAGGCCCTGGACCTGGCCCTCGCGGTGGACCTCACGGCGAATCTCCCGGGCTTCGCTGCGGACGTGGTGATCGGGACAGTCGCAGGGGCCCAGGTCATCGGCTTCGGCGCAGAGGACGCAGGGGCGCGGCGACTGCTTCTGACCGGCGCGGAGGCCATGGCCGGCACCGTCCTCGCCAACGTGGAGGCTGGCCAGATGGAGATGGCCCTCACCTGGCAGGACCTCCTCCCGGGGGAGCCCCTGGTCAACCAGGTGATGGCGCTCCTGGTGGTTGCGGTGGACCTGGAGACCGGCGCCAGCCCCTGGCAGATCCCCTACTCCACGTTCGGCGGGCTGACCAACGTGGTCTTCGTGGGCATTCCCGATCCCTCGTGCCTGCTCCCCTTCTGCGGGGATGCGGTGTTGGACCAGGGGGAGGCCTGCGACGACGGCGACCTCAACTCCGACGAGACCCCCGACGCCTGCCGCTCCGGCTGCGCCTTGCCGTCCTGTGGGGATGGCGTCACCGATACCGGCGAGGAGTGCGACGACGGCCTCTTGAACTCCGACGCATTCCCGAACACGTGCCGGCTGACCTGCATCCTGCCCTGGTGCGGGGACGGGCTCATCGACGACGGCGAGGCCTGCGACGACGGCGCGCTCAACTCCGACGAGGCGGCCGACGCATGCCGCACCGATTGCGCCCTCCCGGGCTGCGGGGACGGCGTGCAGGACGAGGGCGAAGACTGCGACGACGGAAACAACGTCGATTTCGACGGCGGCTGCCAGGGCGACTGCACTCTCTACGTCGTGATCTGCGGAGACGGGATCCAGGACGGCAGCGAGGAGTGCGATGACGGGGAGCTCAACTCCGACGCGCTCCCCGACGCGTGCCGCACCGACTGCGACCTCGCATCCTGTGGGGACAACGTCATCGACACCGGGGAGACCTGCGACGACGGCAACCTCATCGGCGGCGACGCGTGCGGCCTGGATTGTCAGCCCTACGCACCGGGCTGCGGGAACGGCTGGCCCGACGACGGCGAGGAGTGTGACGGCGGCGACCTCAACTCCGACGAAACCCCCGACGCCTGCCGCACGGACTGCACCCTCCCGTCCTGCGGAGACGATGTCCAGGACGGCGACGAGGACTGCGACGACGGCGACCTCAACTCCGACGAAGTCCCGGACGCCTGCCGCCTGAACTGCACCCTGCCCTGGTGTGGCGACGACGTCCAGGACAGCGACGAGGACTGCGATGACGGCGCGCTGTTCAACATCCTGGCCCCCGACGCATGCAGGCCTGATTGCACGCTGCCCTGGTGTGGAGACGGGATCCACGATCCCGGCTACGACGAGGCCTGCGACACCGGGGAGGACAACGCCGACGATGTACCGAACGCCTGCCGGACCGACTGCGCGCTGCCGAGCTGCGGCGACAGCGTCACCGACGGCAGCGAGGAGTGCGACGACGGAAACCAGGCTCTGGAGGACGGCTGCACCCCCGCCTGTATGATCGAGGTCTACATCCCCGACCCCGGCGACGTGATCATCACGGAGATCATGCAGAACCCGGACGCGGTGTACGACACCCTGGGTGAGTACATCGAGGTGTACAACACCCGGGACTACCCCATCGACATCAACGGATGGGAGATCCAGGACGAGGGCGCGGACTACCACATGATCGACAACGGCGGCCCCCTCTGGATCGGGTCCGGGGCCTACATGGTGCTGGCCCTCAGTGATGATCCTGTCCAGAACGGCGGGTTCGTGGCGGACTACCAGTACGCGTCCTCGATCCTCCTGGGCAACGGCTCGGACGAGGTGATCCTCAGCTCCAAAGGCGCCGTCTCCGACGCCGTCGCCTACGACGGCGGCCCGGACTTCCCGGACCCAAAGGGCGCCTCGATGAACCTCGATCCCGATGCCTTCAACGAGGTGGACAACGACGACGGCGCCAACTGGTGCGAGACCTCCCTGGCCTCTGTGATGACGAGCGGTGACTACGGGACGCCGGGCGAACCCAACGAGCAATGCCCCTGACCTACCTCAGCATCTTCTCTTCGATGGACCGCACCTTGTCGTCGAGCTGCTCGTAGCGCTCGTCCTGCATCTGCTCCATCTCCTCCTTGCGCTCCATGCCGCGGTTCAGCGGCCTGGAGCAGCGCCCGTTCAAGCACCACAGGCCCTCCTGGCAATCCTCGGGCTTGGCGCATTCGTCGCCAGGACCGCGGCTGCCGGGCGCTGCGGGGGCCGGCGGCGCTGCGGACCTCTTGTCGTCGCCACACGCGGTGATGAGGAGAAGAAGAACGGCGACGACGATCGTGGTGTAGCGCATTCCAATCCCTCCGGAGTATAGTCACCAGGAACTGCGTAGATTAGCAGGAGACACCCAATGAAGCTCTGTTTTCCTTCTCAACAGGCGGGCGGCATTGACGGAACCCCGCACGGCCACTTCGGCTCCGCACCCCACTTCCTCATCCACGACACCTTGACCGGCGCCACCGTGGAGGTAACCAACACAAGGGCGATCCATGAGCACGGCCAGTGCAACCCCGCCGGCGCCCTCGCCGGACACGACGTCGACGGAGTCATCGTCGGCGGGATCGGCATGAATGCCTTGATGAAGCTCAACCAGCAGGGGATCCGGGTCTACCGCGCCGTCGACGGCACGATCCGGGAGAACATCGCGGCCGCAGAGCGCGGAGAGCTGCGCGAAGTGGCCCCGGCCGGATCCTGCGGCCGCCACGGCGGCGGCGGCGGCGGCGGCTCCTGCCATCATTGAGCAGCGTTCGGCGCCAAGTGACGTGGATCCAATCCGAACCGGGAGCTCGTCGACCGGCCTCGAACCATCCGGGTTCTGGGATACCCCACCTGTGGGAGGGGCGTCTACGCCCCGATTCTTCCCGTCATCCCGAGCGTAGCGAGGGATCTAGGGGGAACCTCTCGGGCATCGCCCGACTCGTCCACACCGGCCGGTCTCCGGGGGCCTGCTCCGTTTCCGGGGCCATCACCTGGCTGCGGCTCACGCCGGGCCAGGTGATACCCCTCCACGCAGGCCCCCAGTGCCAAGCGCAAAGTAAAGGGAGAGCCATAAAAAAAGAGAGGCCGGCAACCCGACGGTGGGTGGGTGGGTGGGTGGGGGAGGGTGGCCGGCCTCTCTTCTTTTTATGTCGGCTCCGATTTGGAGGCTTCGGCGTGGGGTGGGAGGTCCGAGAGGCGCCTTGGGGTCCCGTCGACGTGATGGCCCCTGGAGTGGATTCCTCGGGGAGATGTACTCCGCGACCACTCAGACGTGGCTGCGGTCTGAAAGGACGGGGGGTCCCCACGCGCCGAACGGACCCCCACCCACGCCGAAGCCGGTGCGCTTGGCGACCGCGCGCGCGACCACTCGGATGGTTCATGGCTGACCGAAGGCCCCGTTGGACTACAGGCCTGCGAGGACCCGGCGGGTATCGATGACATCCCGGAACATTGCCTCTACGAGGGATTCCACGGAGGGGAACTTCCGCTCGTCCCTGAGCTTCTCGACGAACTCCAGGGTGAGGACGTGACCGTAGATGTTCTCGTTGAAGTCCAGGAGATGGGCCTCCGCGATCACCGGGCCGTTGTCGAAGGTGGGCCGAACCCCCACCGAGACCACGCACTCGAGCTCCCGGGTGTCCGCCGGGTCGGACCCGATCCGGGCGCGACATGCGTAGATCCCGTTTCCGGGCAGGAGGAGGTCCTCCACGGCCAGGTTCGCGGTGGGGAAGCCCAGCTTCCGCCCCCGCCGGTGTCCATGCACCACCTCCCCTCGGACGCGATACGGTCGCCCCAGGAGCCGCGCCGCGTGGTCGACGCGCCCCTCGGTGATCACCTGACGGATGCGGGTGCTGGAGATCCGCTCCCCTTCGAGGTCCACATCGGGGACCACCTCGACGAAGAAGTCGTGGATCTTGCCGAACTCCTGCAGCATGTCCGGATCCCCGCGGCGACCGTGGCCGAAGCGTGCGTCCGGTCCCAGGATCACACCCTGGACACCGACGCGCCCGACAAGCCAGTCACGGATGAAGTCCTCAGCCTCCTGGGCCGCGATCTCCTCGTCGAAGGGGATCACCCAGAGCCCCTCGGCGCCGGCATCCTCGAGGGCCGCGATCCGATCCTGGAGGGAGATCAGGGGCAGGGGGCCCCGATCGGGCCGGAGGATCCGCGACGGGTGGGGATAGAAGGTCGCAACCACGGCCTCGCCCTCCACCTGACGGGCACGCTTGACCACCCGGTCGAGGATCCTCCGATGACCGAGATGGACCCCGTCGAAGTTCCCCAGGGTGAGGACCGGGTTCCTCCACGGATGATCCGGGAGCTCCTTCTGGTGGTAGACCTTCACGCTGTCCCTCCTGGCGCCACCATGAAGATCAGACCCCGACCTCCCGGTGTCAAGAGGGAATCCCGAGCGCGTCAACGCCTGCACAGGCTGCCGCCTGAAACGACCTCGAGGAGGAAATCGAAAACGCCTCCAACTCTGCGAGACGTTGGTCCACACTCCACACAGCAGGGGCGAAGAAGCTGCGGTCCGGGGACGGGTGGCCCGAGGGGACCAGCCCCGCGATCCGTGTTCGTATCGGTGGTCCACAACGCAGCTGCTCGATGATCGATACTTTGTCCGACTTCAGGGCCCCACCTCCGTGGCGGCAGTATACGTCCCACCCCCTTGTTCTCCAAGGCCGGGATCGCCATAACTGCCCCAAAGAGAGGGAGGGAACGATGTTCAGCCCGAGCCTGCTGAAGGACAAAGTCGTCGTCACCGGCGGTGGGACCAGATTGGGGCGGTCGATGACGAAGAGCTCGCAGAGGAGACCGGGGGGAAGGTCCTGCCAACCGCCGTGGACGTCCGAGACCCCGATGCGGTCAGCGCATGGCGGGGAGTTCAACGTCCTCGACTCGATCACCACGGAGCAGTGGGATCGACTGGATCGGATGCGAGACGCCTCAAAGTCCTAGGTGGATCCAGGGTCTCCAGACCAGAAGGCCAGCCACGATTGCAGCCGCGGCGATACCCAGCGTGATCCACAGCCAGGACAGACCGCCATCCTGCTCGATACCCTCACTCCCTGGACTGGACGTGGTCTCCTCCTCGATGTCCTCGAGGGTGATGGAGTCGATGGTGTCCATGTCCTCTGAATGCCGGGCCCTGGGACCTGCCCTGGTGATCATGCGGAGCGTACCCGGCGCCGTGGAGTCCACATCACGCTCGTTCTTCCTGATCGCGGAGGGAGCCATGGGGGGACCGGTGTCCCTCGTTGATGACAGCGAGATGTCGGACGTCGGAGCCTCCATGAGAGTCTCCTCCTCCCGACGAATCCGATCCCGCGTCTCGAGGAGCAGCTTGGCAAAGTCCCGGGCCGTCTGCGGACGCCGCTCGGGCTCCTTGTCGAGGAGAATCGCCAGGAGATCGTCCACGGACGGGTCGATGTCCAGGAAGGGATGGGCCACGGTGAGGGGCGTCGGCAGCTCCTGGATGTGCTTGAGGAGCACCCCGACTCCGCTGTCCGCGTCGAAGGGCGGGTGCCCGCAGAGCATTTCGTAGAGGATGACCCCCAACGCGTATAGATCCGAGCACGGCGTCGCCTCACGGCCATGAGCCTGCTCCGGGCTCACATAGTGCGGTGTCCCGGGGATCATGCCCGTATCAGTGATCCGGGAAGCCGGGGTCGACTGGGTCAGCTTCTTTGCGATCCCGAAGTCCAGGACCGTAACGAACTCCTGTCCATCCTCATCTCGGGTGATGAAGAGGTTGTCGGGTTTGAGATC
The DNA here is from genome assembly GCA_043815665.1 of Pseudomonadota bacterium. Taxonomy (GTDB): domain Bacteria; phylum Myxococcota_A; class UBA9042; order CAIXZC01; family CAIXZC01; genus CAZNWW01. Next base: position 11,857 of record JBDRIT010000066.1, on the reverse strand, counting down.
CCGGTGGAGGATCCCCGCCTCGTGGGCTTCCGCCAGGGAATCACACACCTGCTTGAGGAACTCCACGGCCCGATCGAAGGGGATGGGCGACTCCCCCTCGATGACATCGGTCAACGAGAGGCCCTCCAGGAGCTCCATCGCAAAATACAGCTGCCCATCCTCGGTGACGCCGAAATCATGGACCGTGATGGTGTGCCGGTTCTTGAGCGCTGCGACCGCCTGGGCTTCACGAAGAAAACGAGCCACGTAGGCCTCGTCCGACGCCAGGGCGCGCTGGAGGACCTTGATCGCCACCTTGCGGTTGAGGTACTTGTGGTTGGCCTCGTAGACCACCCCCATCCCCCCCTGGCCGAGGATGCTCGTGACCTGGTAGCGGTTGTCGATCACCCGCCCGATCAGCTGTCCCATGACGGGGCCGGTCGCGGGGGAGGGCTCCCAGACCTCCTCGGATGGTTCGTTCGGCTCCTCGTAAGGCGCCTCCGCGGCACCGGGATGCAGGTTGATTCCCGTTGGAATTGCGGGGAGGCCGGCGAGGCTGCGGAGCTTGGACATGTCGATGTTGCGACGAAACTTGATCAGGAAGCCGCGGCTCCCCAGGAGACGGATCACCCGTCCCTCGAGGTCCAGCACCTGATCCATGGGCAACAGGACCCGCACCTTGACCCGCTGGTGGATCTCCGGGAGGGTCGAGCTCTTGACCGGGCAGACCTTGAGATGGAAATACTCGCGAATCACCTTTGCGAGGTTCCTCGGATCGCTCAGGTCAGTGACGTTGGTGAAGACCATTGGCCCCTTGTTCCTTCCCCAGAGGAAAACAGGAATCCCGATAGAAGTCAAAGAACCGAATGCCGGGGCTCGCCGAAGGACCCGTTCCGAAACAACCCGCTCGTTCGGCTTCCGCTGCATCCCGCCCTGCTGCGTTGCTCTCCCTGCGACGCACCGCCAGGAGCGTGTTGCATCCCAGGCGCATCGACACCCTGACCCTGATCACTTTGTTTCGTCACGGGCCCTAATCGTTCCGCGCACAGGGATCGGCGTGGATGTCCGCACAGAGTCCCCAGATCCCGAGGGACAGGCTGTCGGCCCGCGCCTCCTCTGCAAGGTAGGCTTCGTGACAGTAGGCCTCGGAGAATGCGTCGTAGTAACAGGCATGCCCTGTCGCAACCATGAGGAGATTGACGTTCACTCCGTCCACGAAGACGTACTTGAGCTGGCGCCCGTACTTGTCCTCCTCAGGTCCCTCGAGGGGGGAGTCCCGCAAGCAGACCTGCCGGCCCATGACCCAGGAGCGGAGATAGTTGCCGGCGTCAGGACCCCCGCAGGTCACGGGATCATGGTCGGGATCACCAGCGGCGCCCCCATCTGGCTGCTCCGGTGCGTTGATCCCGAGCAGCCTGACCTTGGATCCGTCGGACAACGTCAGGGTGTCCCCGTCGTACACCGAGGTCACCGTATCCCAACGCCCCCCCGAACACCCGTTTTTGGCCAGGTAGCAGAAGGCGGGGACGCTGGTCCCCTGGAGCCCCACGACAGGCTCTCCTCCGCAGGTCCCGCCGCCAGCCTCATCACATCCGAGGAACACCCCCAGGGAAAGGACCGCCAGGACGAACACGCCGCGCATCAGTCCCCCCCCTCTTCCGCCTGGGCCAGCCCGCAGGAGAAACCGATCATGCCCGGGGTCCCGAGATCTCCACCGGTGAACCGGGCGGGGGGGGCCACGGTCGCAAGGTGCCACGCCCGTCCATGGTCGTTTGCCGCCGCGGAGATCTGCTCTGCGCAGAGCTCGATGGAGACGCCCGGACCCACCTCGGGGAAGCCAACGCCAGAGACCAGAAAGGGCACATCGTCGATGAGGGCTCCATCGGGGCTCTGTATCCGGAGCCGGTTGGTCCTGACTGCCACCGTTGGGTTCGCAGGCAGGTCCTGGACCTCATCCGGGAGGAGCGGGCCACTCCAGACGCACATGACGTCCTGAATGCCCCCATTCATCACAGGATTCGCGCTCCCAGCCGCCACGAAGACCCCCCCCGGGTTGACCGGTCCATCACAATCGAGGGCCACCTCGGCGTCGCCACTGACCAACCGCAGACCGTCCGGGTCGACAGCCCAGGGGAGGACGTTGCGCAGCTCCACCCACTCGGCCCCGACTCCGCCTCCGGAGGGAGCGGCCATGATCTCGGTGATCACCAGGCCGCCATAGGGTGGCGGGTCATCAATCGACCGACATGTCCCCCCGTCACCGTCACAGCCTCCAGCGACGACCCACGCGGCGACCCAAAGAAAACGTCTCTTCATGCTCTCCCCCTTGTCAGCTGACGGAGGGCGCAATGCGTGTCAGGAAGTTGTGCGCTGACTCGGAGATGTCCATGTGTGCGTCCATCTCCTCGATCACCATGAGTTCGTCCAGTGGCTCCTTGATGCCGACCTTGCGCGCCCAGAGTCCGCGGAGGAGGATCTCCACCGATGCGCGGGCAGTGACCCCCGCCTCACGCCAAGCAGGAAGGACCATCCCCACCCGACGAACCTTGAGGCCGGTGACTGCGCGGACGAGCCCATCCGCCGCGGTGCGGTACCGCTCCATGCCGTACCCCTTCGGGGGACCGAGACCATAGAAGAGGACCCAGTCGAAGGGGACCTTGCGACCTGCGGGCAGGAGCAGGCGCTCCCCGGCTTCGGCCTTGAAGCTGCCTGCTTCTACGGACAGCTCTTCATCCAGTCCAGGACCGCGATCGGCGAGGAGTCGGGAGATCGCTCCATGGAGACGCCAGTCCACCAGGCCAGACAGGCCGTGCGGAGGCGCACCCACGTTGAACACCGGCAGGGCCAGGAGATCTCCAGCGGACTGATCCAGCTCGACCAGGGCCGGGGTAAGCAGCTCAAATTTCATCGGCCTCGACGAGCGCTGTGGGTGACTCAGCGTCTCCTCCGCCTTCCTTCTCAGGCCCCTCGATGCCCTCCTCGCCGCGCGCCTCCAGGGCGACACGATCCAGGACACCGTTGACGAAGGAGGGGGAGTCCTCGGATCCGTACTTCTTGGCGATCTCGATGGCCTCGTTGATCGCGACCTTTCGAGGAACCTCCTCCTCGTGGAAGAGCTCGTAGCTGGCGAGGCGGAGGATGTTCTTGTCGACGATCGCCATGCGCTCGAGCCGCCAATTCGTCGAATGCCGCCGGATCACGTCGTTGAGCTCCTCGAGGTTGCTCGCGACTCCCAGCACCAGTCGTGCCAGGTACGGATCCGGCTCTCTCTCCTCGGAGAATGACAGCTGAAAGTGGCGTACAGCGAGGTTGGCAGGAGTCTGGTTGAATTCCAAACCGAAGAGCACCTGAAGGGCTTGCTCGCGTGCCTTGCGTCGGACACCCATGGATACTGGCTCCCGCATCAATAGGACTCTACAGCGCCTGATACACCCGGACAAGCTCGATCGCCGCGAGCGCGGCCTCGGCGCCTTTGTTTCCGCCCTTGGACCCGGCCCGCTCAATCGCCTGCTCGAGGGAATCCGTGGTCAGGACCCCGAAGGTCACGGGGATCTTCCCGCCCATCCCGACCTGAGCGACGCCCTTCGAGACCTCTGCCGCGACATAATCGAAGTGGGGGGTGCCTCCCCGGATCACCGTCGCGATGCAGATCACCGCGTCCACCTCTCCCTTCTCCACGACCTTCGCAGCGATCCCGGGGACCTCCCAGGCGCCGGGGACGCGAATGACGGTGATGTCACCGTCCTCCGCACCATGGCGGAGGAGCGTGTCCAGTGCACCCTCCAGCAGACGATCCGTGATCAGATGGTTGAAACGGGAGACGATCACCGCGAAGCGGATCCCCTCTGCGTTCAGCTGACCTTCAATGAACCTGGGCATGGGTCCTCCTATTTCACCTGCTCAACCAGATCCCCAGCGCCGGTCCAGGCCATCTTGACCTGCAGCTTCGAGAGCTCGCCGGTGGTAGAGAGCAGCTGGGTGTCCTGCATCTGGCAGGTGTCTCCGGTCTCGTTTGTGTACTGTGTGCCCTTCGCTGCGCCCCTGAAGAGGACCGTGAACTCGTCGGGCTTCTCCTTGTCCACGGTGATCTTGTCGATCTGAGCGTCCGCGTAAACAGTGATCCCCTTCATCTTCGGGCTGAAGCTGCCCTGGACCACGAAGTAGAAGTGCGCGCCGGGACGGAGATCCGTGAGTGAGCCCTTGAACGAGAGGTCCACGTCGTTCTCCTCGTTCACCCGCGTGCCTTCGAAGAAGGGGCCCTCCCAGGTCAGGGGGTTCACCCAGGGAGAGACGAAGAACTCCATCTCACTATAGGTGTCGCCGTCCGGACCCCCATCCCAGCAGATGTTGGCGACGTTGATGTTGGCCTGGATCATCACCTCCCCAGGGTCATCCGCGCCAACGTAGTCCTGCCAGAAATCATCGAGGCCGAGCTGGAGGGTCTTCTCGGGATCCGAGAGCCAGTCAAGCTCCAGGGTCATGCCGCTCTTCGCCTCGGCAAGGGTTGCATTCGCCGCATCGACCCCGTCCTGGATCGTTCCGCCGTCGAGGTACTCCTCCCAGAAGGTGATCGTCGCCTGCTTCAGCAGCCGCGCATCGTCACAGCGCCGGAATCCCAGCACGGTCCTCTGTCCGTTGGCCAGGATGCTGGGCAGGTTGTCATCCCATGCATCAGTCCCACCGCCGTTTCCGTCCCCCATGGTCTCGCAACCTGCGAGGAAGATGATCCCGGGGCCGCGGAAAGGGTTGGCGAACAGGAGCTCTTCCATGCGGTCACGATCGTAGAGCACGTCACCGAAACCACCCGCGTTGGCGGTCATGCCGATGGGCTTCCAGACCTCTCCGGTCTTGGCCTCCTCCCGCACACCCTGCCCGAACCAGACGAGGACGTCGAAGGGATGGGATCCAAGGAGGATGTCGTCGATGCGGGAGAGCTGGACATAGGACTGTTCGATCGCCTCGTCGAACACGCCCGCCGTCTTGGCCGCTGACACCACCCCCTTGAGGTTGACGTCCCCGCCGCCCCAGAGGTCACCGAACGCGTTGACCACGTAGAAGTGTCTCGCCGAGATGTCCACCTCTGGCAGCTCCTCCGGGAGATCCAGCGCGTACTGCTTCACATGGGTCGGGGCATCGAACTTGTGGCCGTCGAGGGCCTTGAGGAGGATCGGCCACCCCACGCCCCTGGGCTCGAGGGTGCCGCCGTCACAATCGACCCACGCAGCCTTGCCCGCGTTGTAGGTCTGCACCGCCACCACGCAGTCGTCGCCGGTGCAGTGGCGCACCAGGGCGCCGGGGCGGCTGTCCCCGTCGACCGCGTGGCCCCACATGACCTCGACCCCCGCCTGGGAGGTGCGGCCTGCCCGGGTCACCCCGCCGAAGCCCAATCCAGTCATCCGGTTCCAGCAGGCCTGAAGGGTCGCGTCGCCCTCTACCTCGCCCATGAAGTCCGCAGGACTCATGGTCTCCTGGACGGCGACCTCGGTCACGGCTCCGAGATCTCCGCTCCCGCCACCCGCCGTGTCTGTCTCGCCCTCACCGCCACTGCTCCCGCCGCCACCGTCGCACGCCGAACCCATCGTGACAGCGACCGCTGCGACGATCCAGACTCGAGTCCTCAGAGTCATCGTCCCTCCCGCCCGGGGGTGGAGCTTCCAGAGAACCACTCCTCCAGCCGCGTCGCAGCGCCGGAACGCTCCGTCAGTCGTTCAAGATACTTGGCGATGAGGTCGGTTTCAAGGTTGATCTTCCGCCCCGGGCGCCACCCCTCCAAGGTCGTGCCGGAGAGGGTATGCGGGATGACCGCCAGTACGAAGGAATCTCCGGAGATCTCGTTCACCGTGAGGCTCACGCCGTCCAACGCAACGCTGCCCTTCTTTGCGATCTGGTGCATGGCGTCCCGAGGGGCGTCAACGACGATCTCCCGAAACTCTCCCTTGGGCCGGATCGACCGCAGGGTCGCGATGGCGTCTACATGCCCGGAGACGAGATGCCCGCCGAGGCGATCGGAGAGGCGCAGGGCGCGCTCGAGATTGACCCTGCGACCCGGTGTCGCCGCGCCGAGGGTGCTCCGTGAGAGGGTCTCGAAGGAGACATCCACTGAGAAGTGGGAGTCCCGGAACTCCGTCACGGTCAGGCAGACGCCATCCACCGCGATGGACTCACCGAGGACGAGATCCGTCCAGGACTCTGAGGCACGGATGTCGAGGGACTTTCCCCCTGTGCAGGGACGGGCGCGGAGGATCTCACCGACTCGCTGGACCAGGCCCGTGAACATGGCCTCACCTCCCCGGGGAGTCTACCACGGGAGAAAAAAAAGGAGGTCCGGATAATCCGGACCCCCTTGTGTATAAATGCAGGCGGCGACCTACTCTCCCACAACCACTGGTCGCAGTACCATCGGCGCTGGAGGGCTTAACTTCCGAGTTCGAGATGGGATCGGGTGTGGCCCCTCCGCAAAAACCGCCTGCAAATCGAGTTATCAATTTCGTCAACCCGTGATGTAATGCTTATACGTTGAGTCCCAAACCGAATGTCCGGTCGTTTCCAAACCAATGATCAAGCCAATCGGCCTATTAGTACCAGTTAGCTGAACGTATTGCTACGCTTACACACCTGGCCTATCAACCTTGTAGTCTCCAAGGGGCCTGATAGGGATACCTAGTCTTGAGGCAGGCTTCCCGCTTAGATGCTTTCAGCGGTTATCCCTCCCGAACATAGCTACCCAGCGATGCCACTGGCGTGACAACTGGATCACCAGAGGTTCGTCCACCAATGTTCCTTTCGTACTTTGGCAGATCCTCTCAAGTATCCTACGCCCACGGAAGATAGGGACCGAACTGTCTCACGACGTTCTAAACCCAGCTCGCGTACCGCTTTAATTGGCGAACAGCCAAACCCTTGGGACCGGCTACAGCCCCAGGATGCGATGAGCCGACATCGAGGTGCCAAACCTCCCCGTCGATGTGAACTCTTGGGGGAGATCAGCCTGTTATCCCCGGGGTACCTTTTATCCGTTGAGCGACGGCCCTTCCATTCGGGACCGCCGGATCACTAACACCTGCTTTCGCACCTGCTCGACTTGTTTGTCTCGCAGTCAAGCTCCCTTATGCGTTTGCACTCTGCGACCGGTTTCCAATCGGCCTGAGGGAACCTTTGCGCGCCTCCGTTACTCTTTTGGAGGCGACCGCCCCAGTCAAACTACCCACCAGACAGTGTCCCCGCCCAGGATTCACTGGACCAGGTTAGAGCCCCAAAGTGACCAGGGTGGTATTTCAAGGATGGCTCCACCGAGACTAGCGCCCCGGCTTCAAAGCCTCCCACCTATCCTACACAAGCCACTTCGAAACTCACTGCCAAGCTGTAGTAAAGGTCCACGGGGTCTTTCCGTCCCTCCGCGGGTAGTCGGCATCTTCACCGACATTTCAATTTCGCTGAGTCCCTGGTCGAGACAGTGGGGAAGTCGTTACGCCATTCGTGCAGGTCGGAACTTACCCGACAAGGAATTTCGCTACCTTAGGACCGTTATAGTTACGGCCGCCGTTTACCGGGGCTTCAGTTCAGAGCTTCGCCTTGCGGCTAACCCCTCCCTTTAACCTTCCGGCACCGGGCAGGCGTCAGACCCTATACATCATCTTACGATTTAGCAGAGTCCTGTGTTTTTAGTAAACAGTCGCTACCCCCGATTCACTGCGACCCGCTTCGGCTCCGGCCGCGAAAGCCATCACCTGATGCGGGCACACCTTATCCCGAAGTTACGGTGTCAATTTGCCGAGTTCCTTAACCAGAGTTATCTCATCGCCTTGGGATACTCTCCCCACCCACCTGTGTCGGTTTACGGTACGGTCGACGAATGTCCTCCACTCGCGGCTTTTCTTGGAAGCATGGAATCAACCAGTTAGGCTTTGGCAATGCCGCCACCCCTCATCACCTCTCAGGGTTAATGACCCCCCGTTTGTCCCTATCGGGTCCAAAGGGGTCCCCCTACAGGCTTAAACCTACATTTCCAATCGTAGGCTGGCCTATCCTTCTCCGTCCCCGCTAGTTTCACAGAACACCCATCGGTACAGGAATATTAACCTGTTTCCCATCGCCTACGCCATTTGACCTCGGCTTAGGGGCCGACTAACCCGGGGCAGATAAGCTTTACCCCGGAATCCTTGGGTTTACGGCGAACCGGATTCTTACCGGTTTTAACGCTACTCATGCCAGCAGACTCTCTTCCACTACCTCTAGCCTCCCTCACGGGCAGACCTTCACCGGATGGTGGAATGCTCCCCTACCACTCTGAAAAGACAGAGTCCGCGGCTTCGGTGGTATGCTTAGCCCCGTTACATTTTCGGCGCAGAGGCACTCGACCAGTGAGCTGTTACGCTTTCTTTAAAGGATGGCTGCTTCTAAGCCAACCTCCTGGTTGTCAGTGCGCCCCCACCTCCTTTCACACTTAGCATACTCTTTGGGACCTTAGCCGACGGTCTGGGTTCTTTCCCTTTCGTCTACGGACCTTATCGCCCGCAGGCTGACTCCCGCGCTCTAAGATGACCGGTATTCGGAGTTTGGTTGGGTTTGGTAACCTGATAGGGCCCCTAGTCCATCCAGTGCTCTACCCCCGGCACCCACACGCGAGGCTATACCTAAATATATTTCGGGGAGAACCAGCTATCTCCAGGTTTGATTGGCCTTTCACCCCTACCCACAAGTCATCCAAAGAGTTTTCAACCTCAACTGGTTCGGGCCTCCGAGCGATTTTACTCGCCTTTCACCCTGCTCATGGGTAGATCACCTGGTTTCGGGTCTAATCCCTGCGACTAATCGCCCTATTCAGACTCGCTTTCGCTACGGCTACACCTGACGGCTTAACCTCGCCACAAAGATTAACTCGCTGGCCCATTATGCAAAAGGTACGCAGTCACCCGTATGGCCGAAACCACACCGGCTCCCACTGCTTGTAGGCACACGGTTTCAGGTACTATTTCACTCCCCTAGCAGGGGTACTTTTCACCTTTCCCTCACGGTACTGGTTCACTATCGGTCGACAAGTAGTATTTAGCCTTAGGAGATGGTCCTCCCAGATTCCCACAGGATTCCACGTGTCCCATGGTACTCGGGTGTCCAGTCCAGGGAGTCTCCGCCATTTCGCCTACGGGGCTATCACCCTCTTTGGCCCCACTTTCCAGAGGGGTTCGGCTATAACGAAGTTTTGTAACTCCCCGAGAGCCTCGAGCAGCTCTCAGACTGGATCCCACGACCCCGACCATACAAGGTGCTCGACCTTAACGCATGGATCGGTTTAGGCTGTTCCCCGTTCGCTCGCCGCTACTCAGGGAATCGTTATTACTTTCTATTCCTGGGGGTACTAAGATGTTTCAGTTCTCCCCGTTGGCCCCCTTGCGGGTGCATGGGCATGACCCCATGCGGGTTTCCCCATTCGGATATCTCCGGGTCAAGGCCTGCTAGCGGCTCTCCGAAGCTTTTCGCAGCTAACCACGTCCTTCATCGCCTCTTGTCGCCAAGGCATCCACCGTGTGCCCTTAGTAGCTTGATCATCAGTTTAGAAACAATCGGCATTCGATTTGGGACTCAACGTACAAGCTTGAAGCTTATACGATGATCCTTCAGCTACTGAAGGTTCACCTTTACTTTATTTTACATCACGGATTGTCAAAGAACTTCGGAAAGCGGTTGCCCGCTCCCCCTCGCCTCAAGGAGGCGATGTTTCCATGGAGCTGAGCAGGCTCGAACTGCCGACCTCCGCCTTGCAAAAGCGGCGCTCTCCCAGCTGAGCTACAGCCCCATAAACGCGCGACCCCGGCTGGGTCGAAGTGGGCCTGAGTAGAGTTGAACTACCGACCTCACGCTTATCAGGCGTGCGCTCTAACCAACTGAGCTACAGGCCCGCAGAGCGGCTTGCCCTCTGAATACTGAAAGACAGAACATCGATCTCTAGAATCGGTTTGACCTGAGCAGTGCCGATGTCTCACGTCCGGCCTGGCTGCCGCTTTCGGTCCGAAGACCTACTCACCGCCAGGTGACGGTGTCAGACATCTGCCCTTGAAGGGCTGGCACTCCTTGAAAGGAGGTGATCCAGCCGCAGGTTCCCCTACGGCTACCTTGTTACGACTTCACCCCAGTCGCCGATCGCTCCGTGGACACCTGCCTCCTTGCGGTTGGCTCAGTGCCTTCGGGAGCAATCAACTCCCGTGGTGTGACGGGCGGTGTGTACAAGGCCCGGGAACGTATTCACCGCAGCGTGCTGATCTGCGATTACTAGCGATTCCGCCTTCATGCAGGCGAGTTGCAGCCTGCAATCCGAACTGAGGCCGGTTTTTTGGGATTTGCTCAGCCTCGCGGCTTCGCGGCCCTCTGTACCGACCATTGTAGTACGTGTGTAGCCCCAGGTATAAGGGCCATGAGGACTTGACGTCATCCCCACCTTCCTCCGGTTTAACACCGGCAGTCCCTCCAGAGTGCCCAACTGAATGATGGCAACAGGAGGCGAGGGTTGCGCTCGTTGCGGGACTTAACCCAACATCTCACGACACGAGCTGACGACAGCCATGCAGCACCTGTCACCGGGCTCCCCCGAAGGGGCACTTCACCGTCTCTGGCGAATTCCCGGGATGTCAAACCTGGGTAAGGTTCTGCGCGTTGCGTCGAATTAAACCACATACTCCACCGCTTGTGCGGGCCCCCGTCAATTCCTTTGAGTTTTAGCCTTGCGGCCGTACTTCCCAGGCGGGATACTTAATGCGTTAACTTCGGCACAGAAGGGGTCAAATACCCCCTGCACCTAGTATCCACCGTTTACGGCGTGGACTACCAGGGTATCTAATCCTGTTTGCTCCCCACGCTTTCGCATCTCAGCGTCAGTACCGGTCCAGGTTGCCGCCTTCGCCACGGGTGTTCCTCCGTATATCTACGAATTTCACCTCTACACACGGAATTCCGCAACCCCCTCCCGGACTCAAGCAAGGCAGTTTCGAATGCAGTTCCGGAGTTGAGCCCCGGGATTTCACATCCGACTTGCCAAGCCGCCTACATGCGCTTTACGCCCAGTAAATCCGAACAACGCTAGCACACTCCGTATTACCGCGGCTGCTGGCACGGAGTTAGCCTGTGCTTTCTTCTGGGGTACCGTCAACACCGAAGTGATTTCTTCCCCCAGAACAGGGCTTTACGACCCGAAGGCCTTCATCACCCACGCGGCGTCGCTGCGTCAGACTTTCGTCCATTGCGCAAGATTCCCCACTGCTGCCTCCCGTAGGAGTCTGGACCGTGTTCCAGTTCCAGTGTGACTGATCGTCCTCTCAGACCAGCTACCCATCGCTGGGGAACAACCCCGGGAAACCGGAGCTAATTCCGCGTACGCTTGTTAGTCTGCGGACTAATAAGGAAAGATGGCCTCTTCATGAAAGCTATCGGCGATAGATGGGCCTGCGGGTCATTAGCTTGTTGGTGAGGTAACGGCTCACCAAGGCTTCGATGACTAGCTGATCTGAGAGGATGATCAGTCACACTGGAACTGGAACACGGTCCAGACTCCTACGGGAGGCAGCAGTGGGGAATATTGCGCAATGGGCGAAAGCCTGACGCAGCAACGCCGCGTGAGCGACGAAGGCCTTCGGGTCGTAAAGCTCTGTCGAGAGGGACGAAACCCTGGTGGGAACAATACCCTGCCAGTTTGACGGTACCTCCAAAGGAAGCACCGGCTAACTCCGTGCCAGCAGCCGCGGTAATACGGAGGGTGCAAGCGTTGTTCGGAATTACTGGGCGTAAAGGGCGTGTAGGCGGACCAAGTAGTCGGGTGTGAAAGCCCTGGGCTCAACCCAGGAAGTGCGCCCGAAACCATTGGTCTAGAGATTCGGAGGGGAGCGGGGAA
>JBDRIT010000065.1:0-8851 GCA_043815665.1 Pseudomonadota bacterium | reverse complement strand
TCTCCTCCATGGACACAATCCCATCAATCTCCACGCAGCCGAGAGCTACAATCAGCTCCTTCGTTTCTCCGAGCGCTACCTCGTCTCCGTCCACAAACCCCCTTCTGCTGCGAAACCGGCTCCATCTTCGGCAGCTTCGTTTTCGTTCATCGGGCCAAGACCGTCCTCAACGTAGGCGCTGGCTACGATTCCGGCGATCTCGACCCTCGCGCCTCGCCGTCGAAGCGGCCCCGGCTTCTCGCCACGAAGGGACTTTATGGAAGGAGACTAAGTAGAAACTCGGCACCCAAGTGCCTGGTTTCATTCGATGCGGGTAGGCGAACGCCGGTGGGGGCGACGACCTGGTCCGCAAGCACCTCGCCGAAGGCAACGACTACACCTCCACGGTGCTGACGCGCACTTGGCCCCGGGGCCTCGACGTGGAGGTCTTCCCCGCGAACCTCCAGACGGAGGCCTACGCAAGCGCCCGGGAGCCCCACGAGCGCGAGCACGTGACCCCCAGGTTCTACCGGGGCCGTCGTGTCCTCCGCCGGTGCGGTGTCCACCCCGCTGCCGTTGCCGCTGTCACAGGCCGCCATCGTGAGGACCATCATCAACGAGAGAAACACACGCATCGGCACCTCCGCAGTCCGCGCGAGCAGGGTTCGGCACGGAATACCCGGAAAACGCTTCGTTCCAAAACAAATCCTGTGGGGGGAGGCGCTACATCCCCGCGCCGATGAACCCGTGGTACCGCCCGACCCAGTAGGCCAGGAGCCAGTCCTCGCCGGTGTGGACGTATCCGGGGACCGCGACGTGCCCCGGGGGGATCTCGTAGGGGTCGAGGCGCCAGATGTAGTTGTCGTAGGTCCGCTCCTCCACGGGGATGATCTCCTCGGCGTTGGGATCCCCCATGCGGTTGAGGCAGAAGGTCTCCTGGGTCCCCGCGGGGACGTCCACGTCCGTGCGGTCGTGGGGCATGCGCCGCAGGGTGCAGACCCCGTCGTGGATCGCCGCGTCCAGGAGCGGGTCGTCCCCGGGGGCCTTCCCTGAGAGCCCGCCGTAGAGGAAGATGTAGAGGCTGTGGGTGGACACCCGGAAGGGCGGGTCAAGGGACGGATCCGTCGGGTTCCAGACGTCCTGCTCAAGGACCTCCGACAGCCGCCCGAGGAGGTCCGAATCGTCCTCCCGCCGCAGCATCGGGTAGATCGCGTGGAAGACCATGTCGATGTGGTCGTAGCTCGTCTGGCAGTCGGACAGGTAGGTCGCCAGGGAGACCTCGATGGAGTTGATGTACGAGCCGATGTCCAGGGGATCGAAGGGCGGACAATCCGTCCGGTCCCCGCGCCGCATGAGGCAGTCGTAGTAGATGTGCTCCAGGGCGGGATCCCCGGACTCGGACAGCGCGGTCCGCAGCCAGGAGGTCACCAGGAGCGCGTTGAAGCCCGGGAAGTCGTCCATGGCCGAGTGGTACATCTTCCCGTGCTCGGTGACCTCACCGGTCCAATCGATGATCTGGAGGTTGTTGTCCAGCAGATGCTTCGCGAACGCGGCGACATCCTGGCGGAGGGTTCCGAGGATCGCGGGATCGTCCAGGTGCTCCAGGGCCACGCCGTAGCCGAACATGATCCCGTCCATGGTGTCCTTGGACACGTCGAAGTTGAAGTACCAGCCCTCGTAGCCCGGCGCGTCCGAGGCGTGCCAGGAGGGTCCCTCGCTCGTGCCTCCCGCGTAGGTGTAGCCGGGCCGGGTGTACGATCGGCCATAGAGCCCGGGGACGCCGGTCACCGCAGTGAGGTGGTGGAGCCCCTCCACCGCGCGCCCCGCGTTCGCCTGGGCCTCCGGATCCCCGGTCACCGCATAGCGGAGGCTCTGGGAGGCCAGGTAGATCGCGGTCCACAGCCCCGTGCTCGGCAGGTTGTGGAGGGTCACCACCGCCCCGTCCTCGTCCAGGGTCACGGAGCGCAGGAGGTCGTCGGGGTGGTGCTGCGCGGGCAGGAGGGCGTCGAGGTAGGCGGCCTTCTCGGTCAGGGTCAGGGCGCCCGCGTGCTCGGGGCAGGTAGACCACGTCGGGCCCGGAGGCGCGTCGGGGCCGGTATCCACCCCGGTGTCCACCGCGGCGTCGACCGTCGCGTCAGGGGAGGCGGTGTCCGGGGACATCGTGTCGTCCGGAACCCTGGAAGTCCCGCCACCGCAGGCGGTGGCAAGGAACAGGAGCGCCGCAACGAACCGGCGCATCAGAACTGCACCTGGACGCTGGTGACGTCCTCCGTGGGTGTGAAGGTCACCGCCCAGATCCCGGCGCAGGGCCCCGGCGCGAGGGTCGCGTCCGCGGGGGCCATGATCGCGGTGGGCTCCAGGCCGGCCCCGGCCACGTAGACCGTGACCTCGAAGCCCGCTGGGTTGGCGAGCTGGAAGCCGAGGGCCGCGACCTCCCCCTCCACGAAGAGCTCGTCGCTCACCTCCATCGCACCCCCCAGGAGGTGGCGGGTGGTGAATACGACCTCGGGCACCTCGGGGACCTCCCGGACCACCAGGACCCGCTCCGTGCGCGGGGGGATCTCCACGGACCAGGACGGGCCGTCCGCCCACTCGCAGGTGCGCTCCCACGCATCGAAGAGGAGGAGCTGCTCCTCCGACGCCCGCCCCATCATCGACCACTCCAGGGTCTTCACCCGGGGCGCGTCGGTGAAGTACTCCGACGTCACGAGGTTCTTGTTCACCCCCCAGTTGAACAGGCCCACCGCGTGCCAGATCCGTCCCTCCCGGGTGACGGGCAGGACCCAGGTCTCCGGGCTCATGAGCTCGAAGAGGTCCAGGGGTCGCGCAGAGTGGGGGTACACCGGGAGGATGGGGCGGACCATGGCCAGCCACTCGGGGTGGGCGCTCATGTCCGTGTAGGTCTCGCCCAGCTTGACGATGCTCCCCATGAGCGCCACCTGGGAGGTCCACGCCCGGGCCTCGTTCAGGGTCAGGCCGAAGGGGTTGGGGCGATAGAAGAGCAGGTCGGGGTGGTTGACCCAGAGGTTGCTCAGGTAGTAGCGGTGCGCCGCGCTCCGCTGGGAGACCTTGATCCCGGCGCCGTAGTCGTCCCCCCAGATGGGCTCGTTGTCCAGGGTGGTGCGGGAGCCGTCCGCGGTGTCCATGCAGAGGCCCATCGCGGAGATGGAGAGGAAGAAGGTCTCCGGGCCGATCGCGTCCCGGATGACCTGCATCGCGTCGTGGAAGGCCTCCGACGCGGTCTTCTCAGGGTTGTGCAGGGTCTGAGGGAACAGCGCGTAGTAGGCGAAGTCCATCTTGATCCACTTGAAGCCCCACTCCTGGGTGACCTTGGTGAAGAGGTCGTGGAGCCAGGCGAGGACCTCGGGGTTCGAGAGATCCAGGATCCCGTCGTTGTCCAGGTCCATGAGGGCGTTGCCCATCTCGGAGATCGGGGCGAGCCACTCCGGGTGGTCCGCGGCGACCTGCGCCGTGTTCTTGTGGACCCAGAAGGGCGCGATCCAGGTCCCCGGGGTCACCCCCGCCGCGTAGATCTGGTCTGCGATCCAGTGCATGCCTTCCTGGCCGTCGTGGGGCGGGAAGAACTCGGGGTTGGACTCCCAGTCACCGTGATCCACCTGCCAGCCGTCGTCCAGGAAGAACCAGTCCATGCCGAAGGGCGCCAGGTCCTCCATCATCGCGTCGAGCTCCGAAAGGATCAGGTCTTCGTCGAGGTGCGCGCCGAGGCCGCCGCTCCCGAAGCCCCCGCCCCAGGAGTTCCACCCCGTCGGGATGTCGGTCCAGACGGTCTTCCCGTGCCAGGCGGCGAAGCGCGCCGCCCACCCCTCGAGGCCGTCGAAGGGGTTCGCCGCGCCGACGTCCAGGTAGAAGACCTCCGAGGACAGGGTGCGGGTGTCCGGAGCGAAGAGCGCCGAGTCCGAGGGCGGCGGGACCGGCGGCTCCAGGTGCCCGAAGGCCTCGAAGCGGGAGAACCCCGTGCGGCCGTCCAGCTCCATGGCGACCGCGGGCTCGTGGTGCAGGCGGATCAGGCCGATGGCCTGGTTGAAGGTCAGGAAGCCGGCGGTCAGGGATCGATCGGACTCCGTATCCATCACGGCCATGTTCCAGTTGGCCACGCTCCCCGGAGGGAAGAACAGGGAACCGCCCTGGCCCACCCGGAACACCCGGGCCGCAAAGTCGAAGTACGCGTCGGAGCCGTTGTCCAGGACCATGTGCTGCCAGGGATCCGCCCCGACGAAGAGGGCCCCCCCGGTCCGACCGTCCACGGCGAAGGGCGTCGCGTTCCGCACCCGCAGCGCGTCGGCCCCCTCCGCCGGCCAGGCCGCATGGGAGCGGGTCAGGAGGAAGGTCTCTGCGCCCCGCAGGCCGAGCTCCACGTGGAAGACCGGCCCGTCGCCGGGGACCACGACCCGGACCTTGACCCCGGCGCCGAGCGCGTCGTCCACGGGCTCCGCCTCCCAGGAGAGGGCGGCGTTCCCGCCGGTCCCGAGGATCACCCCCTCGAAGGTCCCGTCCTCCATCACGACCCGGGCCTCCGCAGCGAGGACCACCGGCTCGCCGTCGGGGCCGAAGGTGTCCCAGGTGCCGGCCTCCAGGTCGTAGCGGATCTCCACCAGCCCGTTGGAGAGGACCAGCGCTCCCTCGACCTCCTCGGCGGTGACCCCTCCGTGCTCCACGGGCTCCGGGGGTCCGACATCCTCGGTGGTGTCCGCGGCGTCCCAGGGGTGGGGCCCATCCGGGACCACGTCCGCGACCGCGTCGACGGCGACGTCCGAGGCGACGTCCGACGCGACGTCCTCGGGCGAGGTTCCTTCGCCGCCGCCGTTGCTGCAGGAGATCGAGAACGCCATCATGAGAATCCATGCTCGCCGCATCAGTCCACCTCGCCCGGTTTCGTGGGATGATACTACAAGGTTTCCCCGGGGGATTCCAACGACGTACAATTGCGCGATGACAGCCCTCCTCCTCACCCTGGCGTTCCTCCTCCCGGCGGCCCCCCCGCCCCCGGCGCTCCAGGCCCCCGAGGGCCTCGCCGCGGGCACCGCGGCCGAGTGGGAGGCCACGGTCCGCACCCTGATCCAGCGGTTCGACGGATACCTGGAGGACCCCGGTGCCTACGGCCGGCGGGTCCGGGACCAGTGCCGCCGCTTCCCCGAGGGGGACCTCTTCCCCTTCACCTTCCCGGCCTTGGCCTATGGTCATCTCGCGCTCCGGGACCCGGGCTACCGGGACCACGCCCTGCGGCAGATGGCGGCGCTCCTGGACCTGGCGATCCCTGCGACGGTCGAGCGGGTGAAGGCCCGGAAGGGGCGGCTCCGGAGTTTGGGCTCCTACGGGGGCCACGCGGTCTACCTCTGCCAGCTCGGCCTGGCCCTGGGCCTGTGGCGCGCGGTGGGCGGCGACGACCGCTACGAGGCGGACCACCAGCGCCTCGCCGACGTGATCCGGGAGGCCCTCCTCGAACGCAACGGCCCGCCCTTGGACAGCTTCCCCGGGGTGGTCTATCCCTTCGACACGATCCCCTGCCTGGTCCTCCTGGCCCAGCGGGATCGCCAGGACTCCGCGGAGGCGGGCCGGGAGCCCATCGAACGGCACCTCCTCTGGGTCCGGGATCACGGGACGGATCCGGACACCGGCCTCCCGGTGAGCCGGGTGGACCCGGAGACCTTTTCACCCGTGGAGGTGCCCCGGGGCTGCGACCTGTCCCTGCGGATCCCCCTGATGGCGCAGCTCGACCCGGCGGCGGCGAAGGCCCTGTGGGCCCGGTACGTGAAACGCTACTGGCTGGAGCGGTGGATCGTGAAGGGTCTCGCGGAGTGGCCCGACGGACGGCGGGGGGTCGAGGACATGGACTCGGGGCCGATCCTCATGGGGGTGGGGCTCGCCGCGTCCTCCCTGGGCCTCGGTGCAGCTCTCATGGCCGGAGATTCCGCCCGCCTGGCCACCCTCCTGGGCTATATGGCCCGGATCCAGGACCTCCTCACCGACGCGGCCCCCGAGGGGTTCGACGGCGCCACGGTCTGGATCGGCGGGATGATCCCCACCCAGCAGGGCTATGTCACCGGGTTCCTCTACGGCGACGCCACGCTGTTCCTCTCACTGACCTGGACCCTGTGGGCGGGGCCGTAGACCCGACTTCCCTGTGGGAGGCCCGTCCACGGGCCGATTCGGGGCGTGGACGCCCCTCCCACAAAAAACCAGGCGACTTCCACTTTGATGTTGCAGCCGATCGACGGCACCCGATCCCCCCGGGCGTGGACGCCGGCGAGCACGGAGTCGATGGCTGCGCTGAGATCCAGGCCGGTGGGGTCAAGCGATCCCCCCAGAAAACTGTTCACGGCGGGCTTCCTGATATATAGGAGTATTCCATGATTGCGCGGTGGGGAACGCCATGAGCTTCGGACCGAGACGCGGGGTGGTGATCGACATCGGCGAGGAGACCGCGGCGCCCACGGGAGACCTGCGGGCCCTCGAGGTCCTGGACCGCTTCTACCGGGCCCTCTGCGCGGTGCTGTTCAACTACGCACCCATGTCCGGACATCCGGGGGGCTCGATCTCCTCGGGGCGCATGGTGGCCGGCCTGCTCTTCCGGGGCATGGACTACGATCTCTCGACCCCGGACCGCGTCGACGCGGACGTGATCTCGTATGCAGCGGGACACAAGGCGCTGGGCCTCTACGCGATGTGGGCTCTGCGGGACGAGATCGCCCGCATGGCGGCGACGGAGCTCCTCCCCGACGACCCGGCCCACCGCCTGCGGTTCGAAGACCTCCTGGGATTCCGGCGCAACCCCACCACGTCCACCACGCAGTTCCGGCATCTCGGAGCGAAGGCCCTGGACGGACACCCCACCCCGGCGATCCCCTTCGTGCGCCTGGCCACGGGCGCCTCGGGGGTCGGCCTCGCTGCCTCCGTGGGTCTGGCCCTCGCGGCCCGGGACATCTTCGGTGCGGACGCACCGCGGGTCCACGTCATCGAGGGCGAGGGCGGGTTGACCCCCGGCCGGGTCGCGGAGGCCCTGGCCGCGGCAGGGACCGCGTCCCTGGACAATCTGGTCCTCCACGTGGACTGGAACCAGTCCTCCATCGACTCGGACCGGGTGTGCCGGGAGGGCGACGCTCCGGGGGACTACGTACAGTGGGAGCCGGCGGAGCTCCTGCACCTCCACGACTGGAACGTGATCCGGGTCCCCGACGGCACAAACCTGGCCCTGGTCCTGGCTGCCCAGCGGCGGGCCGCGACCCTGGACAACGGCCAGCCAACGGCGGTGGTCTACCGCACGGTCAAGGGCTGGCGCTACGGCGTCGAGGGGCGCGCATCCCACGGCGGCGGCCATGCCATGTGCAGCGAAGGCTTCTACCAGACCCTCGCACCCCTGTGGGAGGGGCGTCCACGCCCCGATTCTTCAGCCCTGGAGATGGCGAAAGACGCGCTCCCCACCTGCCAGGGCATCGCCTGCGGCGGCGGCGCGCAGCCCGACACGGTGGAGGCCTGCTACTGGGAGACCCTCGAGGTGGTCCGTGGCGCGCTCGCTGCAGAGACCGACGCGGTGGAGCGCCTGGGCGCCCACCTCTGCCGGGCCCGGGAGCGCCTCGACGCCTGGGGTCGAGCCCCCCGGGAGGACGGGCCCCGCAGGGCCGCGGTCTTCACCGCGGCGGCGTCCCGCAAGGCCCCGGAGGGGATGGTCCCGGCTCCTGGCACCGACGCCACCCTGCGGGGGGCCCTGGGAGACGCACTGGGGCACCTCAACCGGGTGAGCGACGGCGCGCTCCTGGCGGCCGCGGCGGACCTCCTGGACTCCACCAGCGTGCGCAAGGCCGCCGCGGAGTTCCCGCCGGGGTTCTGGAACGCCCGGACCAACCCGGGCTCCCGGCTCCTGTCCACGGGGGGCATCTGCGAGGACGCGATGGCGGGGATCCTCACGGGGGTGTCGAGCTTCGGGCGTCACATCGGCGTAGGCTCCTCCTACGGCGCATTCCTCGCGCCCCTGGGTCACATCTCCGCACGGCTCCACGCGATCGGCCAGCAGGCGCAGGGGGAGCGCTTCGCGCACGCCTTCGACCCGGCGATCCTGGTCTGCGGCCACGCGGGCCTCGAGACCGGGGAGGACGGCCCGACCCACGCGGACCCCCAGGCCCTCCAGCTCCTCCAGGGCAACTTCCCCCCGGGGACCCTGATCACCCTGACCCCCTGGGAGCCTCGGGAGATCTGGCCCCTCCTCGCAGCCGCGCTGAAGGCCCGCCCCGCGGTGATCGCCCCCTTCGTCACCCGGCCGGCGGTACCCGTCCTCGATCGAGCGGCCCTGGGGCTGGCCCCGGCGGACGCCGCGGTGACCGGGGTCTACCGCCTCCGATCCGCCCAGGGCGAAGGGGACGGCGTCCTCGTGCTCCAGGGCAGCGGCGTGACCTACGCCTTCGTCCAGGGGGCCCTGCCGGCCCTGGAGGCGGAGGGGATCGATCTCCATGTCTACGTGGTGGTGTCCGAGGAGCTCTTCGACCGCCTCCCTGAGCAGGAGCACAAGCGGATCTACCCCCCGGACCACGCCGCCCGGGCCATGGGGATCACGGGCTTCACCCTGCCGACGATGTATCGCTGGATCACCTCCCCCGGGGGCCGCGCCGCGACCCTCCACCCCTTCCGGGCGGGCCACTACCTCGGCAGCGGCCCCGCCGCCACCGTCCTGAAGCAGGCCGGCCTCGGCGGCGACGGCCAGCTCGCCGCGATCCGCGCCTGGCTGGCCACCTCGTCATCCTGAGGCCTCCCCCTCCCGTCATCCCGAGCACCCCCCTCCCGTCATCCCGAGCACCCCCCTCCCGTCATCCCGAGCACCCCCATCCCGTCATCCCGAGCACCCCCCTCCCGTCATCCCGAG
>JBDRIT010000064.1:0-16960 GCA_043815665.1 Pseudomonadota bacterium | reverse complement strand
TATCAACTCTTCCAGACTCTCGCTTCGGCATGATCCTCCCTCTGCCGAAGCGCAAGGCCTCGACGTCAAGTGACGATCATGATCCCGAGGATCGGTCAAGCGCGTTCAACGTCGACTTTGCGATCACCCTGGGTGCTGTTGCGTGAGGAAACCGACCACGGTCATGGCCACGGCCACGGGGAGCCTGTTTGACATGGTGCCGGCCCGGACTACCTTGTGGACATGCCGACCTGGAAATGGTTCCTGGTGCTCCTCGTCCTCGCGATCTTCTGGGTCGCCGAACCGAGCCTCTTCCCGGTCTTCCTCGTCGTGAGCGCGGTCTTCGTCATCGTTGAGCACATCCGTCGGCGCCGGCACCGGGAGCCGACGCGTCCCGTGGCTGTGGAGGCGGCGCGGCTCCTCAAGGGGACGCGGCGCGACCGCCAGGGCGCCTGGGTCGTTCCCATGGCCGGTGGGCATGTCCACGTTGGCCAGGGGGGGCTCCTGGGGCAGGTGGCTGGCGAGGAGATCTTCCTGACCTTGTCCGCACCCGTGGGTCGCCGGGTCCCGTTCTGCTTCGCGATCCGGCCGACGAAGCCCCCCGTGCGCTGGGTCCATCTGGTGGAGAACACCCCGATCCCGGGGGTCCGCTTCGAGTTCCAGCTTCGGTCCATCCCGGTGGGGTCCGATCTCGAGGCGGCGTCCAACCACCCGGCGCTCCTGGGGGACTGGCTCCAGGGCGACACCCTTCGGACGCTCCGGGTCCTGGGGGAAGCTGGGACGCCGGCCCTGCAGGGCCTCCACTTCGACGGCCGCCGTCTGGTGAGCCTCTGGGTCTGGCGTGATCCGCCTCCCGAGGCGATCCTCCGACTGGCCGCCATGCGCACCCTCCTCCTGGCGGGAGAGCTGGACACACTCCTCGATGACGTGCAGTTCAGTCAACCGATCTGAGCCTGGAAAAAAAGCCTAAAGTCACTCCACACGGGTCCGTAGGCGGGCGCGTCCTCTGACAGGTTGGTGACCCATGAACGCCTCCCGGAACCACTTCATCTCCCTCCTCGCCGTGGTCGCCCTGATGGCCTCCGGTTGCTGGTCGGTGGAGTTGGAGCTCCCGGTGAGCACCGGTGTCGCGGTGATCCAGGGGAACGAGATCCTGCACAAGGCCGGCGTTCGCATCTTCGGTGAGCTCTTCGAGCCCGTCCGGGTGGACCAGGACCTCGCCGAGATCGGCGACATGTCCTCGTTCTACCTGGAGTCCTTCTACCTGGGGCTCAACGAAGATTCGATCAAACCCGGGGACGATGACGACCTCGGGTTCATCGACCGAATGATCGTCTACATCCGGCCGGCCAGCCCCTACTGCGGACTCGCTGAGGTGGAGATCGCACGCTTCGAGCGTGGCCTCGACCGGAGCACCGACGAGGAGCTGGTCTTCTCGGTGACCCAACGCCTTGAGCTTCTGCCGTACCTCGAGTGCGGCTTTGAGCTGAGGTCGGACGTGGAGGGCATGGTCCCCCCCGACGATGTCAGCGTAGAAGGGATCGCGATTTTCGTGATGGTACCCGGCTCCTGACCCTCGACCGACCCCGAGAGGCCCATGACCGCTCCCTCAGTTCTTCCTCTGTAGTTTCAACTTCAAGGAGCCGGGACGCCATCCCCCCCAGTGGAGGTGGCGGTAGAGCGCCGCCGAGGACAGGACACGCTTGGTGTAGCGGCGGGTCTGATCGTAGGGGATCCGCTCCACGAACTCGTCGAGGCGACGGGTGCGCTCCCGAGCCCGCACCCGGTTGATTCCACCCTTCCCGCAGTTGTACGCCGCGACGGAGAGGGCCGGGTGTTTCAGATCATCGAAGAGGTAGCGCAGGAACTTCGTGCCGAGGGCCACGTTGGTGTCCGGCCTCCGGAGCTGTCCCCGACTCACCCGGATCGACGTCCCCTCCGCCATCCAGCGTGCGGTCTTTTCGAGGAGCTGCATCAGCCCCATCGCGTGGGCGTAGCTCTCGGCCCGGGGGTTGAACCCGCTCTCCTCACGGATGATCCCGTAGACCAGCCAGGGGTCCAGGGACTGGCGCCGGGCGTGGCGCTCCACCACGGGGAGGAAGGGGCGCGGGTAGGCCACCTCCCACCAGAACTGCGACTCGCCCACCGGGAAGTGGAGCAGGAGATGGGGGAGGCGCCGACGGACGAGATCATGCGCGTGGCTGTGGGCGCCCTCGATGTGGAGGAAGGCCGCCTTGGCCAGGAGGAGCTGGTCCTCGATGGGGTTCCCCTCGATCCCGAGCCAGGCCTCCACGGCCCAGTCCCTCAGGCCGAGTCGGCGCAGGGCGAGCCCTCGCCGCACCGAGGCGTTCAGGAGGAGCGGCGCCGCGGGGATCGACGCCGGTCCCGGCGCGTCCTCCGCTCCTTGGCCGACAGCGCAGGCGTCCAGGGCTTCCTGTCCCTTGCCCTGCTTCCAGGCCTCGAGGCGCTCCAGGGAGAGGAGCGCGTACCAGGAGAACGGGTAGGCGCAGACGATCTCCTCGTACTGCGCACCCGCATCCGCGTGGCGGCTGGTGCGCTGGAGCGCCCGGGCCCGCCAGTAGAGGAGACGCCCCTGGCTGCGGTAGTCGGTGTTTCGTCGGAACCCGGGGGCGGCCTCGTCCACCCAGGTCAGGAGATCATCGTAGCGCTTCTCGTCCCAGAGGATCCGAGCCAGGAGCCAGGCCCCCTCAGGGGCCATGTCACCGTTTCCGATGCCCTTCACGAGGCGCTCGAGGTGCCCTCGGGCGGTCTTCGAATCGTCCTCCCGGAGGGCCAGGCGGGCCAGGAGGATCACGGCGTCGTCGGCGTAGCGGGAGCCTGGGTGGTTTGCCGCGAGGCGCCCCAGCCAGGCGCGGCAGCGGTGGTCCATCTTCGCCTTGAACGCTGCCTGCCCTGCGACGAAGAGGATCTGCGCAGGATCCGCTTCGGCGGAGACGTCGCAGTGCTCGAAGTACGGGTCGTACCAGTGCATGGACTTGGTCTGCTCCCGCTGTCGGGCGCGGGTGCGGCCCCCGAGGAGGTTCGCGCCGCACCACGCAGCGGAGCCCTCCTTGGGCTTGCCGTCGAGGACCTCACGGGCGGCGTCCAGGGCGTCGGTGTACCGGTAGGCGTCGTAGAACCGATCTCCCTGGGCCAGGCGCTCGGCAGGGGTGAGGGGCCTGCGCAGATCCCGATGGGCGGCCTCGAGGACCCCCCGGAGCTTCCCCGCCTCCTCCGCGACCGAGCGGGTGGGGTGGAGAACCTGGGTGCGTACCAGCTCGGCGTGGGCCTCGGGCAGCCGGCCCGCTGCCAGTTGGGCGCGGGCCAGGGCGAGTCGGACGTCGGGGTCTTCACCGAAGCGGTCGAGGTGCCCACGGCAGATGGGGGCCGGGTCGTTCCCTGGGGCGCCGTCGGTGACCTGGGCGAGGCAGCGCGCCCGCGAAGCCGGCTCCCCGAGGATCGGATCCTCCTGGGGGATCCGTTCGAGGGCTGCGAGGTAGGCGCCGGTCTCGGCGCGGCCGAGTCGGCACCGGGCTGCTGCCCACCAGGCCCGGGGCTGCAGGTCCTCGAGGGCCTGCGCAGCGCCCTCGAAGAGGGCCGCGGCCACGGCCAGATCCTCCAGAGTCCCGAGCTCCATGCGGGCCCGGGCCTCCAGGAAGGCGAGGCGGGCTGCGTCCTCATCCGTGGCGTCTCTCCGAAGATCCCCAGCGAGACGTGCGACCTCCGCCCAGCGCTCATCCCGTATGGCCTCGTCCAACCCGTCGCGCCCCGCCTCGGTCCACCAGGTGGGCTGCGCGATGAGATCCGCGAGGGTCATCGAGGCCGGGGGGGAGGTGTCCGGCGCCGGCTGGAGGAGGAGGGCGGCGAGGAACAGGGTGGGGCCGTACATGGGTCGCTCCGGTCGGGTTTGTGCGAAAGGCTATCACAGACGACACCCGTTCGCAGGAGATTCATCCTATGTTAGGCTGGCGAGAGGAGGTCGATGGATGGCGCGTGCGATCCTCAAGGTCGGGTACCGATGCAACAACCGCTGCCGATTCTGCCACAGCGCGCGCCTCCAGGGGATCCCGGACCTCCTGGAGGAGGCCCTCGCTTCACGGATTCGTGAGGTCCGGGACGCAGGGTTCCACGGCGTCGTCCTCTCCGGCGGCGAGCCCGGGACCCGCAAGGATCTCCTGAAGGCCGCGACCCTGGCCCGCGCCCTCGGCCTGGCCTTCGGGATCATCTCCAACGGCCGCATGTTCTCCTATGGCAAGCTGGTGGATGGCCTGGCGGCGCGAGGGATGGACTATGCCTATCTCTCCCTCCACGCGGCGGATCCCGCGACCCACGACGCGCTGGTGGGCATCGAGGGCGCGCAGGTGCAGTCCCTGGCCGGGCTCCGGAACGCTGCCCGGCACCCCGGGATCCGCCTTACGGCCAACACCGTCGTGGTGAACCGGAACCTGGGCGGGCTGCGGCCCGTGGTCGAGCTCCTGGCCGCGATCCCGAGGGTGCGGATCAAGCTCAGCTACGTCGAGCCCCGGGGTGCGGTCCTTGAGCGCACCGACGAGATCCCGTCCCCCGCGGTCGCGGCGGATGCGATGTGCGACGCGCTGGGGCACGGCCTGCGTCTGGGCCTCCCGAGATCACGACTGGCCTGGGACGGCCTGCCCTTCTGCATGATGGACGGGTGGATCGACCGCTTCGCGGATCTCTTCACCGACGATCTGGTCTGCATCCGGGAGGCGGACGAGGACCACTTCCCCATGGTGGACTATCGCAACATGGCCCGACGGGCGGAGTGCCGGGGCTGCCTCATCGGGGACGACTGCCGGGGCACCTGGTCCCGGACCTGGGACTTCTTCCCCGAGGCGGAGGTGTCGCCGATCACCGGGGGTCGCTCGAACTCCTTCAACCTGGCGCCGACGGGGGAGACCCTGCTGGTGACGGCTCCAGACGCTTGTCCAGTTCGCGCCGGGGTCGAGGCCGGCGGCCCGGCCCCCGGCTGGCGCACGGTGCATCGGGTGCGGGGCGACGGCGTGGAGCCCACGGTGACGGACACCCGGGACTTCGATCGGGGGGCACTCCTCGGGATCACCCACGGCCTCGGGCAGGTCTACGTCGATCGGGCCGGTGCGGTCCTGGTGGACGACTTCGCAGCCCAGCTCCAGGGCACCGAGCCCCAGGTGTGGTGCCGCGGCTGCCCCCTCGCGGGGAACTGCGGCGGCGCGTTCCGGCCCGTGGAGGGTGACCGCTTCGCCGCAGCGGAGCGGGAGGTGCGCGGGATCCTCGAGGGGATCTCCGGCGTGATCCTCGACGTGGGCTGTGGCGTCGGGCGCTATCCCGGGCTCTTCGAGGCCCTCCTGTCCGACGGCACAATCACCCGCTACCTCGCCCTGGACCCGGCCCCCGGCCACGGAGTGCGGGCCCTGGCAGCGCGGTTCGGGCAGGTGGAGATCCTGGAACAGGGTGCGGAGACCCTGGATCTGCCCCCTCATTCCGTGGACCATGCGCTGGTGTTGCGGAGCCACAACCACCTGGACGATCCCTGGGAGGCCTACTCTCGGATCCTCTCTGCGATCCGCCCCGGCGGCCGGCTGCTTGTGGTGGACAACACCGCCTTTGCGCTGGTGCGGGAGGAGGCCGAGGTGCGGGACGAGGTCGCCGCGCTGGACGGGCTGGAGCCCGAGCACCTGCGGAACCACACCGGCCCCGAGGCCGAGGCGTTCCTGCGGCGGTTTCCGGTGAAGCTGCTGCTGGCGTCCGATGTCGGGCCGGGGACCGCGAACCAGTGGCTGCGGCTGTACGAGGTGCACCACTGGCGCAGGTGACGAGGGCTTCCGAGGGTACCTGTACTGAGTCGAGGTCAGTGGGATCGTTTTTCGATGAAGTCCGACAGCGCCTGCTGCTGCGCCGCGTCGACGTCCAGGCGGATGCCCATCCGGAAGCGGTCCTTGGCGTAAGCGGACACCATGATGTCCTCGAAGGAGCGCACGACCTCGCCGGTGAACTCCAGGAGGTCCAGGGCGTCCTCCTCGACCTCATTCTCGGGCAGGGGGATCAGGGTGATGCGGGTGCCGCGCTCGAGGGGGATGTCCGAGGAGAGCAGCGCGCCCTCCTTGGACAGGTTGAGCGTTGCGGCGCAGTTGAAGTTGACCGAGTCGTCAAAGACCACGCGGATCCGGACGTTGTGACGTTCCGAGATCCGGTCGTAGTCCCTGTCGGTGTCGTGCTCTTTGTCCATCGAACCCTCCCGTACGGGTGGTCTCCGCGCGTCGAATCTGATAATCATACGCATGCAGGGAGTCGTCAAAAATCCGGAGCGGGGAGGCGAGCGTCATGGATCTGTTCAGCGGGCTGGAGGCCGGCACCCCCGCGGTGACCGAGGAGGGGCCCCGGGTCCTCGTGCTCATCGACGGGTCGGGCTACATCTTCCGCGCCTACCACGCACTGCCCCACATGAGCAACTCGGCGGGGCTCTCCACCCACGCCCTCAAGGGCTACCTCTCCATGCTCCTCAAGACCCTCGACGCGCACCCGGCCGCCTACGCCGCGGTGGTGATGGATCCCATCGGGACCACCTTCCGGCACGAGCTGTTCGATGCCTACAAGGCCCATCGTCCGCCGACCCCCGAGGACCTCAGGGAGCAGTTCCCGTACATGGAGCCCCTCACCGACGCCATGGGTGTGCCCGTGGTGCGGGTGGAGGGCTTCGAGGCCGACGACGTGATCGCCACCCTGGCCCGTCGGGGCCAGGAGGCGGGCCTCGAGGTCGTGATCGCCTCGGCGGACAAGGACCTGATGCAGCTCGTCGGGGACGGGGTCACCATGGTGGACGCCATGCGGGACCGCGTCTGGGATTCCGCCGCGGTGGAGGAGAGGTTCGGGGTCCCGCCCGAAGGGGTGGGAGAGGTCCTCGCGATCATGGGGGACAGCTCCGACAACATCCCCGGCGTCAAGGGCATCGGGGCGAAGGGGGCCACGGAGCTCGTCCAGCGCTTCGGCACCCTGGCGGAGATCTATGCCCGCCTGGGCGAGATCGAGAAGCCCCGGACCCGGAAGCTCCTCGAGGAGTCCCGGGAGATGGCCCTGCTCTCCCGCGTCCTCGTGACCCTCCGGGAGGACGTTGCGCTCCCCGCCGGGTTCGACTGGCTGCGTCCGCGGCAGAAGGACCATGCCCGGCTCATCCCCCTCCTGGAGGAGCTGGAGTTCCGCTCGATGCTCCGTTCCATCGGCCCCACCCCCGAAGCCGTCCGGGCGCGGGTGGAGGCTGATCCCGCGGCCATGCCCCCGGTGACCCTGGTGACGGACGCCGTCGCCCTGGACGGGCTCCGCCGGGCATTGGAGGGGGTCGAGAGCTTCGCCGTGGATACGGAGACCACCTCCCTGCGAGCCACGGAGGCGGATCTCGTGGGGCTCTCCTTCTGCACGGGGGAGGACCGGATCTGGTACGTTCCCGTGGGGCATCGGACCGGACTGCAGCTCCCTGCGGTGCAGGTGCGGGAGGTCCTCGGACCCCTCCTGGCCGATCCCGGGCGGGGGAAGATCGGCCAGAACTTCAAGTACGACGCTGTCGTGCTCCGCGGCAACGGGTACGACGTCGCCGGCCTGTCCTTCGACACGCTCATCGCGTCGTCGCTGCTGGACCCGGGGCGGCTCTCCCACTCCCTGGACTCCCTCGCGATGGACCACCTGGGCTGGCGCACGGTGAGCTACAAGGAGGTTACCACCCGGGGCGGCGTCCAGGTGGGCTTCCAGGACGTCCCCCTGGACGAGGCCGCCCGCTACGCGGGCGAGGACGCGTGGATCACCTGGCGCCTCGCCCGGGAGCTCGGGGCCCGCATGGAGGGGGAGCCATTCGAGCCGCTCTTCCGGGAGGTGGAGCTGCCGGTGTCGGAGCTCCTCGCGGACATGGAGATCCGGGGCATCGGCCTGGACGCCAACGTCCTCGGGGAGATGTCCCTGGGCTTCCACAAGCGCATGATCGCGCTGGAGCGGGAGATCCATGAGGTCGCCGGCCGGCCCTTCAACGTGAACTCCACCCAGCAGCTCGGGGACATCCTCTTCAACAAGCACGGATTGCCGACGAAGCGGAAGACCAAGACCGGATTCTCTACCAACAGCGCGGTCCTCGAGGAGCTGCGGGATCTCCATCCCCTGCCGGCCCTGATCCTCGAGTACCGGGGGGTCGCGAAGCTCCAGTCCACCTACGTGGACGCGTTGCCCAGGCTGGTGAACCCGCGCACGGGGCGCCTCCATACGTCGTTCAGCCAGACCATCGCAGCCACAGGGCGCCTCTCCAGCGAGAAGCCCAACCTCCAGAACATCCCGGTGCGATCCGAGGACGGCCGCCGGATCCGGAAGGCCTTCATCCCCAGGGAGGGGTGCTGCTTCCTGGCCGCGGATTACTCGCAGATCGAGCTGCGGATCATGGCCCACCTCTCGGGGGATCCCCAGTTCCTCGAGGCGTTCCGCGAGGGGCAGGACATCCACACCCGCACCGCGTGTGAGCTGTTCTCCGTGTCGCCGGAACAGGTGAACTCCGAGATGCGGGCGCTGTCCAAGACGATCAACTTCGGCGTCCTCTACGGCATGAGCTCGTACCGCCTGGGGCGGGACTACAAGATGTCGCCCCGGGAGGCGAAGGCCTTCATCGATCGGTACTTCGACCGCTATCCCGGGGTGGGGATCTGGCAGGAGATGACCCTCGAGGCCGCTCGGACAAAGGGGTACGTGGAGACCCTCCTGGGGCGGCGGCGGCCCCTCCCGGATCTCCGCAGCAGGAACCACAACGCCAAGGCGGCCGCGGAGCGCATGGCGGTGAACACCCCCGTGCAGGGCTCCGCTGCGGACGTGGTGAAGCTGGCCATGCTGGCTTGCGTGAGGGATCTCGAGGCGGCGGGGCAGGACGCGAAGGTGCTGCTCCAGGTCCACGATGAGCTGATCTTCGAGCTGCCGCCTTCGCAGCTGGACGAGACCCGGGAGATCGTGATCCGGGCGATGGAGGGGGCCGCAGAGCTGTCGGTGCCCCTGGTGGTGGATCTGGGCTGGGGGAACGACTGGGCCGAGGTCGACGAGGTGAGGAAAGGATGAGCGCAAATCTTGAGGAGAAGGTGGCCTTCCTCTCGGAGCGGGTCATGACCCTGGAGCGCCGTCTGGCGACCCTCCAGGAGATGGGAACCGCCCTCGGGGAGAGCCTCAACCTGCGCGACGTGCTCCAGACGATCACCCTCCAGGTGACCAACCTCCTGGACGCGGATCGCGCGACGCTCTACGTGGTGGACGAGAAGGAGCGGAAGCTCCGCAGCCACATCACCGTGGGTGGGGTGGTGGAGGAGATCGTCCTGGAGCTCGGCGAGGGCATCGCTGGGTGGACCGCGCGCTCGGGGACGGGGGTCAACCTCAAGGACGTCTATCGGGATCAGCGGTTCAATGCCCACGTGGACAAGCTCACCGGCTACCGCACCCGCTCCATGCTCTGCCAGCCCATGCGCACCCCCCGGGGCCGCATCGTCGGCGTCGCCCAGGTGATGAACAAGAAGGGGGATGGGTACTTCACCGTGGAGGATGAGCACCTCCTCACCTCCATGACCACCCAGGCGGCGATCGCGCTGGAGAACGCCAAGCTCTTCTCCGATGTCCTGAAGACCAACATCCAGCTCCGGGACGCGCAGGATCGCCTCCAGCGAAACTATGAGCGACTGGAGCTCCTGTACCGGATCGAGACCGAGGTCACCTCCACCATGGATCCCGACAACCTGTTGGAGCGGATCCTGACCCTGTGCATCGAGTCGGTCACCTCGGAGGTCGGCGCCCTGATGATCCGCCACGACACCGGGGGGGACCTCTACCACCTGGAGCGCGGCGGAAAGATCCGCAAGCTGAACAACGCGCTGGTCGGTGGGGTCATGGGCGAGGTCCTGCGCTCCGGAAAGGAGCAGTCCGTGGGCGGCGCGGCGCAGGAACCAGACCTGCGACCGCTGCATCCGGAGCTGGACATCGAGCTGCGGGTCGCCTATTGCGTCCCCGTGCCGGGCCCCGAAGGGGAGCCCGTGGGGGTGCTGGCCCTGGCCAATCCCAAGCGCCGATCCGAGGACTACTCCCCCGATGATCGCAAGCTCGTCGCATTCCTGGCCAGCCAGGTGGGGCGGGCCGTGAACCGTTTCCGGCGCCAGCAGGAGCTGATCGAGGCGCGGAACCTCGCGGTGCTGGGGAAGACCCTGTCCGGGATCATCCATGACTTCAAGACCCCCATGACGGTGATCTCCGGGTACGTGCAGATGATGCAGGCCGAGGACGATGCGCCGCAGCGGGCCGAGTACACCCAGCTGATCCTCAAGCAGTTCAAGCACCTCTCGTCCATGACCGGTGAGGTGCTCGCCTTCGCACGCGGCGACGCCGAGATGCTCAAGCGGCCGGTCTTCGTGGATCGCCTCATGGACGAGCTGCGGGAGCAGCTCGAGCACGAGTTCGCAGGGTTCAACATGACCCTGGAGATGGATTGCCGGGTGAAGAGCAAGATCAAGGTGGATGAGGGCAAGATCCGGCGCATGGTCTTCAACCTGGCCAGGAACGCCCGGGAGGCCATGCCCGAAGGGGGCCTCTTCCGCATCGAGGTGACCGAGACCGGAGATGACCGCGTGCGGTTCCGCTTCTCCGATGCAGGGCAGGGGATCCCCGACGAGATCCGCCATCGGCTCTTCGAGTCCTTCGTCACCCGCGGGAAACGGGACGGATCGGGTCTGGGCCTCGCAATCGTGAAGAAAATTGTTGACGATCACCGGGGGACCATCGATTTTCGTTCGGAGGCAGGGAAGGGAACGACCTTCGATGTGTTCCTCCCGATGAACGGCGGCTGATCGCCGGTCGCCACCCCCACGACGAGGAGACGGGACGAGATGGAGTTTTTCAATACCCTGGCCAAGGGTGGCCCGCTGATCCCCGTGATCGTGGCTGCCTCGGTGCTGGGTCTGACTGTGTTCATCGAGCGGCTCTGGGCGACCCGGGCGGTCCGCGTGTTTCCACAGCAGGCCGCCCGCTCGATCATCGAGCTGATCCGCGAGGGGAGCCTGGACGCCGCCCACTCCATCGCGGACAAGACCCCGAGTCCCCTGGCATCGATGGTCACCGCGGGCCTCAGGGCCGTGGGCGGGAGCCGGGCCGGTGTGAAGGAGCGCATGGAGGAGACCGGCCTCATGGAGGTCGGCTACCTGCGTCGCTACATCAGCCTCTTGGCAACCATCGCGACGGTGGCTCCCCTCCTCGGTCTCCTCGGGACGGTCACGGGGATGGTCCAGGTGTTCCAGGCCGTGGAGTCCTCGGTGGAGCCCCAGATTGGTGACCTCGCCGGCGGGATCTGGGAGGCCCTCCTGACCACCGTGGCCGGTCTCTCCGTGGCGATCCCGTCGTTCCTGGGCCATCGCTTCCTGGAGTCCCGCATCGACCGGATTGCGATGCACCTCGAGGAGTTCGGCCTGGACATGCTCGAGGCCCTCTTTCCAGCGGGCAGCTCCGGCCGTGGCGGGGCCACGGAATGAACCTGCGCCAGGGAACGCGCCGGTCCCCCGGCCCCGGCATCGACATCACGCCCCTGGTGGACGTGGTCTTCATCCTGCTGATCTTCCTGCTGATCTCCACGACCTTCAAGACCCGCGAGAGCGCATTCCGTATCCTCCTGCCCAAGGCCTCGGAGACGCGCGCCGTGGTCACCGCGAAGCGACCGACGATCTACGTCACCCGGGAGGGGGACATGTTCCTGTACGTCCCCGCCGCCGACGGTGGGGACGCGGTGGAGGGCCGCCCCGTGGGCACCCTCGACGAGCTGGAGCTTCGTCTCGAGCGCCTCAAGGAGTCCAACCCCGGGGTCGGGATCAGCGTCAAGGCGGACTCCGCCACGGAGTACCAGCGCATCATGGACGTGGTGAACAAGTGCTACCTCACGGGCATCGAGCACGTGTTCTTCCCGTTCCGTCCGGCGCAGGAGTGATGGACCCGTTGTCCCGCATCCTTCCTGGGCTCCTGGTCCTGGCCCAGCTGGCCGCCCCGGTCCGCGCCGGGGAGGTGGCCCCGGAGGCCCTTGCCGCTGCGCGGGGGTCGCATCGCCGCTGTGTGGAGCAGCTTGAGGCCATGCAGGCCGAGCGGAATCCGTTCTGCGTGGCCCTTGTCCGCAGGGATCCGTCCATGTGTTCCCGGGTCCCGCCCGCGGGGCAGCCCGCCTGCCGGTTCCTCGCCGACGTCCGGCGGTGGATGGGCATCCTGCTGCGTCCCTGCCACATGATTCCACAGGTGGGTGACCCCCTGGATCGGCGCTGCCCGGCGACCCTCCCGCCCGGAATCGTCGTGGACGACGCGCCCTGCCGGCGCCTGCTGCTCTCCCACATGATCCTCCCCGGGAGGGCCGGCCGGGCCGACGTCCTGGTGAAGATGGTGAACCCCTTCGACGAGGTCGCCCGTTGTCACCTCCGGCTCTCTGCGATCCACCAGGACCATGACCCCGAGGAGCGCTCCCTCCAGGTGGTGCTTCTGCCCCGGAGCCCCCTGGATCGCAGGATCCCGATCCGCTACGATGCGGGGACGCAGTCCGAGGTCGAGGTGACCTGCGGTTGGGGCCCATGAACCCTGGGTTCGTAAAGGGAGGTTCAGTGTACGGACGAACCCTGCTCGCGGCGGTCCTGGCGTTGCTCCTCCTCGGATGTTCCGGGGAAGACGAGACGACCGCTGTGCACTCCGGGGCCCCTGTCCAGCCGCGCCTGCGGCAGCCTGCGTTGCCCTTGGACCTCGGAGGCGCCCGGGATCTGCAGATCACCTCCTGGCCGGACCTGGGCAAGCCCGGGGGGGAGGTGGTCCTCCAGGTCCGACCGATCCCTGAGGACGCGGACCTCACCGATCTGCTCTTCCGCCTCGTCGCTGACCCCTGCGGCGGGGCCCTCGACCAGGACGGGACCAAGGCGGTCTATCACATCCCCAAGAGCTGCCGGGGCGGTCGGATCACCGTCGAAGCCGCGGTGCCCCGGGGGGACGAGGAGACCCTGAGGAGCTTCAGCTTCCGGGTCGAGGGGGAGGGCGACGAGATGGGCTCCCTGATGCTCTGGCCCGAGGAGAAGGCCACGGTGGTCTCTCCGATCCAGGTGGCCTGGGATCGGACCTTCGTGCGCAAGGAGGAGCTGGGGATCGACCTCCGGGTGGTGCGCCGCGGGGAGACCGTGGTTGCCCTCCGCGGCCTCGGCGCGGAGGAGGAGGTGGAGCTGGACGTCCCCGCGTCGCCGGAGCCCACCTGGCTGGAGATGTGCGCGGGGGCGGACAACTGCCAGAAGGTGCGCCTGAGCGTCTTCGCACGCCGGGCCATCGTGCCGCACCGCATGGCGCTGGTCGTGGACGACTTCTCCCTCCCCGAGGCGAACCGCATCGGCGGCCGGCGGGGCACGGTCAGCGCCTCGACCCGGGTGAAGCTACGGCAGGGTGAGATCCGGGGGAGCGGCGCCGAGGAGCCGACCCGGTACCTCGCCGTGGAGTACCATCGGTCCCCGGACGGGAGCCCCCAGGGCCTCGAGGAAACCCTGGCTCCCGCCGGTGAGTCCTGCTCCCTGCGGGCCCATCCCTTCCTGTCGATCTGGCTGCGCCCGGGTCCGCTGAACGAGATGCCGGGGCCGGTGATGGTCCGCCTCACCAGCCGGGACGGCGAGACCTGGACGCGGCGGGTCAACCACCGGGGCGCGTCCTGGGAGGAGCACCGCGTCGACATCGGCCGGTTCGTCCAGCGCTTCGGATCGGCCACGAAGCTTGAGCTCTACATCGACGAGGAGCGGGCCCGGATCCCCGCAGGGACCTTCCACGTCGGCCCCATCGCCTTCCTCTCCCGGCCCACGGCCACTGCGCCCCCCGACGTCGGCCCCGAGGCCCCCCCGGAGCCGCCCCCCGATGACGGACCGGCCCCGGCCACACCGGCGGCGGAGGAGGATGACGGGAGCTGGTCCGAAGGGCGCTGACGCCGTGAGCCTCCGGGTTCGTCGCAGGTTCCCCACCGTCCCCGCTCCCTGTGGGAGGGCCTTTGAAGCCGAGTTGATCGGACGAAGTTCCGCTCGTACGAGACTGATGCTCTCGGGGCACAGGCCCGACTCGGATGTGCCCGTGGTGTGCCAATCGTTCCTTTGGACCAGCCCGGCGTCCATCATCCAGACGGGAAAACTGGCGGCGGTCGGGAAATGTCTTGAACTGCGACGGTTCGAGTGCTTTTATTGGGTAAACAGCTCCGAGACAAAGCAAAAGACGGGGAGGGTGAGTTCATGCATCGAAGAATCACTGTTGCCATCATCATAACGACACTGACGCTGGGCGGCTGCGGCAGCCAGTCCCTGACGGACCTCCTCGACGGGTTCGGCGAGGATGACGGTTGGGTCATCGACGAGGACGTCCCGGCCGAGGTCTGGGATGATCTGTCCGTCTCCGACACCTCCCAATGCATGACGAACGCCGACTGCGTCGGCCTGGTCGCCACAGAGGGGCCCTGCCAGATCGCCGTGTGTGATACGGCAGTGGGCGTCTGCGTCCTCGGGATTCAGAAGAACTACTCCCCCTGCGACGACGGAGACCTGTGCACGGAGGGGGCCTACTGCCTCGAAGGCTCGTGCACCGGCGGCGTCCCGTCCCCTCCCCCGCCGACGGCCCCCAACCCTTGCCTGGAGCTCGTCTGCGACCCGGGAATCGGGTGGACGGAGACCTCGATCGACGGTCCCTGCGACGACGGCAACGACTGCACCGTCAACGACACCTGCCTGGCGGGGGAGTGCGTCGGAGCGTCGGCCGGGGCGTGCGACTGTGTCACTGTGGATGACTGCGGCCCCTTCGACGACATGAACGCCTGCAACGGCGTCCTCGCCTGTGTTGCAGGGACCTGCGTCGTCGATCCCGAGACCATCGTGGTCTGCGACACGAGCGGCGACGACCCCTGTATGGCCACGGCGTGTGTGCCGGCGTCCGGGGACTGTGTTGCCGCCCCGGTCGCGGACGGTGCCCCTTGCGACGACGGGAACACCTGCACCGTGGGCGACCAGTGCGCCGCCGGCGCATGCCAGTCGAGCGCCAGCCAGTGTGAGTGCAGTGTGGACGACGACTGCCTCGAATACGAGGACGGCGATCTCTGCAACGGCGTCCTGGTGTGCACGCAGGGGAAGTGCCAGATCGACCCCGTGAGCATCATCAAGTGCATCAACACCGGGGGACCCTGCGTCTCCGAGGCGTGCAACCCGTTGACCGGGGTCTGCGAGAACTTCCTCGTCGAGGAGGGAGTGACCTGCACCGACGGCGCCGCCTGCACCGTCGGAGACAAGTGCAAGTCGGGCGCCTGCGTCGGTACGGCGCTCAACTGCAGCGACGGGAACACCTGCACATCGGACCAGTGCGACGGCGCCACCGGTTGCTACCACCAGCCCGAGCCCAACGGCACGCCCTGCGACGACGGAGACATCTGCACTGCCGTCGACACCTGCCTCAATGGGCATTGCGAGAGCGGCGCGTGGACCTGCGTCCAGTGCGGTGACGGCATCTGCCAGCCTGCCGAAGGCTGCACGGACTGCCCCGAGGACTGCGGCGTCTGCCCGAGCTTCTGCGGCGACGGGGTCTGTGATCCCGGTGAGACCTGTGGCAGCTGCCCCCTGGACTGCGGGGAATGCCCAGGCGTCTGCGGCGACGGGATCTGCGACGACGGCGAGGCCTGTGAAGACTGCCCCGGCGACTGTGGCGAATGCCCGGGGTTCTGCGGCGACGGGGCCTGCGACGTCGGCGAGACCTGCGACACCTGCCCCCTGGACTGCGGCGCCTGCCAGTGCGCTCCGGGGTGCCCGGACTCCTGGATCGGCGACCTCATGTGCGACGCCACCTGCGACAACGCCGCCTGCGATTACGACGGTGGCGACTGCGATCTGTCCTGCCCAGACGGGGAGATCGAGGACTGCGACGACGAGTGCTACCTGGAGAGCTGGATCGGCGACGGCTTCTGCGACGACCCGGACAGCTCCTACGGCGCAAACTTCTTCTGCGCCGAGTTCGACTGGGACGCGGGCGACTGCGACGTCGGCCCGACCTGCGGCAACGGGGCCTGCGACGCCGGCGAGACCTGCACCACCTGCCCCGGGGACTGCGGCCCCTGCCAGTGCGCCCCGGGGTGCCCGGACTCCTGGATCGACGACGGCATGTGCGACAGCGCCTGCAACAACGCCGCCTGCCAGTACGACGGCGGCGACTGCCAGTGCGCCCCTGGCTGCCCTCCCTCCTGGATCGACGACGGCATGTGCGACAGCGCCTGCAACAACGCCGCCTGTGAGTACGACGGCGGCGACTGCCAGTGCGCCCCGGGCTGCCCTCCCTCCTGGATCGACGACGGCATGTGCGACAGCGCCTGCAACAACGCCGCCTGCCAGTACGACGGCGGCGACTGCGGCCCCTGCGCGCCGGGCTGCCCCGACTCCTGGATCGACGACGGCATGTGCGACAGCGCCTGCAACAACGCCGCCTGCAACTACGACGGCGGTGACTGCGAATCCGGTCAATGCGCGCCGGGCTGCCCGAACTACTGGATCGGCGACGGATACTGTGACAACGCCTGTTACAACTCAGCCTGCAGCTGGGATGGCGGTGACTGCTAAAGCACCGAGTCAGAAGTCAGGGCACTGCCACAGTCCATTTTTGGACTGGCCGCCTGTCGGGCCTGTGCCCGGGGGGCATCAGTCTCGTACGAGCGGAACTTCGTCCGCTCAACTCGGCTTCAAAGACCCTCCCATACTTGGGAGGGGGAATCGGGGCGTGGACGCCCCTCCCACAGGGGGGGGCACGCGGTGGCGGGTGGCTACCGGCAGGCAACGCAGCGGCGGCGGGAGACGCACTTCAGGCCGAGGGTGAAGAGGAGACACAGGGCCAGGGGGAGGACCACCCGGAGGGGGCGGCGGTGGACCCTGAGGGCGCGGGCGATGACGCCGGGGAGGGCCATGCCCCGGATCCTGCCGTC
>JBDRIT010000063.1:0-6430 GCA_043815665.1 Pseudomonadota bacterium | reverse complement strand
GCGGCTGGCATCCCCTCCTCGCCCGGCTCCTGCGAGGTCAGCCCCGAAAGGTCGGCCCACAGGATTCTCCGCCCCCAGTCCACGACCCTCACGCGATCAAGTGTGATTGCCGGACAGCGGCACCTCGACTTCACCACGATGTGCTGCTGTCCCAGGACCAGGCCCCGTAGCCAATCGATCATGTACGCGTGGACACGACGAGCCTGTCCCTCAGGCTCGGTCCGTGACATTGCGCTCCCTTGGCCGGAGAGGCCCCCCCAGCAGTCCTCGAGATCCTTCCCCGTAAGTGATCCTTCCTTGAGCTCCTTCAATCCCTCAACCAACGCAGGCAACGGCACCCCAGGGATCCGCGGATGCGCGTAGTAACGCAGACCACCCTCGGTCCGCCCGTGCCCGTGCACGGTCGGCAGGGAGGGTGGTGGTTGGTTGAGCAGGAGCCGGATCTCCCTTTCGAAGCCGCGGACCACGCGGTCGGAATCCTGCGAGTCCGAGTCGGGCCGCATGCCCAGGATCGTGAGCCAGCAGGACTCGCCGGCGCGGAAGTCCTGGGCACGAAGGTCCTGCCTCAGAAGTCCCTCCTGGAACGAATCCTCGAGCTGGTACTTTTTATTATCGACCCACTCCCTTTTCGCAAGACCCGGCCGGCGCTCGATGACGTGGAACAACTCCCGGAACTCCTGCAGGAGACAAGAGTCCTCGACAGGTTCCGGTCGGTAGGTGGGGCCAGCGTAGCTCAGATACTGGAGCCGGGATCCTACGCCCTTGGCACCCACGGAGGAAAGGCTTACCAGGCGCTCCTTCTCCCCGACGTCACCCCGGTTCAGCAGCTCCTCATCCGTGCGCCACCGGAACACCGGGGACAACAGAAACCAGCACTTATCCTTGACAGGATAGCGAAGTTGGCACCAGACATCCCCAGCTCTCCAGTCAGTCTCGCCCAAGGGGGACTGCTCAGCGCAGAGCTCCCAGCTCGCGTTCTTGACGAGATCCTTCTCTTGGAGCGCCCCGCCCACGGTCGACACCACCCGGAATCGCTTCACGCTCACCCGAATGGTCTCCCACCAGAGGAGAAGCAAGAGTGCTAGAAGGCCCGGCAGCCGCTCTTTATACTCTGCCTCCATCGCCACGACCCCGTGGCCGATCCAGTCGTTCCGGTAGCGGGGGACCTTCTCAAGGGCCTTGTCCCAAGTCTCCGGCAGACCACCCAGCAGCGTGGCAACGCGGTCCCGGACATCGGCCAAGAGTTCCGCCGTGGTCTTCTCGCTGTGCCCCTGCCGCCTTGAGCAGACACCGAGTTCAACCAAAGAGTCCTCGAAGCGACGTGTGAGCAGACACGCTATCGGATCCTCAGCGGTTGCCTCGCGCAGATAGGCCCGAATGAACAGGGACATGTTCCCGACCCCCACCCGCTCCGGGGAATC
The DNA here is from genome assembly GCA_043815665.1 of Pseudomonadota bacterium. Lineage (GTDB taxonomy): Bacteria > Myxococcota_A > UBA9042 > CAIXZC01 > CAIXZC01 > CAZNWW01. The sequence goes on along the minus strand of JBDRIT010000063.1, from coordinate 5,009 downwards.
CAGCGTCTCCCAGAGCGTGGCAGCGGCGGGGAGCTCCTGTACATGAACGAGACGGGCGCACAGCGTCGTAACGAGGCGAGCCCAGGTCTCGAAGAGGTGAAAAGACAAATGGTGAGTACGGAAGAAGGACCGCCCCTTCTCGTTGTTCCGGGCTTCATCGGCTTCGGTGATGATCCGCTTGACGAGGGGCCGGATCGGTCGCAAACCATCCTCCATGCCCAGACTTTTCAGGAAATTCCATAGCACGTCGTCCATCTGTTCTCTCCCGGGATGGAACCTCTTCCGCAGATCATCTGAGCATCTTTCCAGAAGTGTATCCCGCCGCCCGAGATCGGGGAAGGTCAAAGATGAAGAGGATTCCGGACGTTGCGGCTACAGAACCCGCCACACGAGCGTCGCGGGGCAGAGGCCACGGTTGGTGGGATCCTGCATACGGACGGAGAGCCATTGCTCGAGCAGCTCCCGACTCAGCGGGCCCGCCTTGCGCTGGCCGAGGGTGACCTCGTCCGCACCCTCACGCGCATCCGCAAAGGAATAGCTGCCAGCACCAGCCAACAACGTGAGATCGCCGTCGCCGCTGCGAGCGAAGAGGACGGGCCCCGAGACAAGGTCCCTCGCCAACTGCTCCCAGCTCCGCTCGTCGCTACGGATCTGCACAGTGTCGGCGAGCGGCCAATCACTCCGCCAGCGGATCGCCAGCCTTGAACTCATGTCCCGGTGGCTGGGATCCACCGCGAAGCGCATCTCGGCGCGGGCGTAGGAGCGCTCGAAGAACTGCCGAGCGTCCTCGATAGCGCGGGTCCCGTCCAGGCGCGCACCGGCCTCGACGCCGCTGGTGAGGCCGTGGTGTGCGTCGAAGTTCGCGGAGAACAGGGCCCCGAGGCGTCGGTCCGCTATCACCCCCTTCGCGTGGTTCAGCGCGTCCCCCCGGATCTCGACGCCCAGCCGGGCCAGGGTCTCCGCGTCCCGCCGGTGACCGGCGACGTGGTTCCGGGCGCGCACCAACAGGCGCACCGAGACCCCGCGCCCGATCGCGTCGCGCAGGGGCCCCACCAGCAGCTCCTCGTTCTCGGTCAGGCCGCTGAGGCTGAACGAGGAGAGGAGGAGCTCGCGCTCGGCGCGTTGGATCACCTCCTGGATCGATCCGAGGATCTCCCGCTCCTCGAGCCCAGCCTCCGAGTGGCAGGTCCAGATCACACGCGGCGAGCGCCTCCGATCCTCCGCGGGGACGGCGAAGCCGACCTCCTCCGGAGCCCGTTCGACGACCTTGTAGCTCCCGCTACCCGAGACCTCGTACTGGCAAGAGGACCAGAGCCGGGAGTAGAACCGCGCGAGGCGCCCCACCTCGCGCCGGTCGTGGATCAGGACCCCGTTCTCGCCCGTGATCCCGAAGGCCCGCGGCTCCAGGTTCGCGCTCGACACGAGTGCGGCGCGATCGTCGACCACCAGGAACTTCGCGTGGCAGGACCGATGGCCCCGCACCGCCAGACCCATCTCCGCCAAGGGCCGGAACTGCTTGCCCAGAGCCTTGACGTCGGCCTCTGCGTCGTCCTCGACCTCCCCGAGGCCACGGCGCAGGCTGTCCGGGTCAAGCGCTGTGATCACATAAACGCCTCCCTGGAGGCGCACCGCGGCCTCCTCGAGCGCCGCCAGCAGCTCCTCGTCCCCGATGCGGAAGGCCGCTATGAAGATCTTCTTCTCCGCGCGTCGGATCAAGTCGAGGACCACGCCCCGGATGCTGTGCTCCTCTCCCTGGTAGGTGGCGCAGTGGAGGAACTTCTCCTTGGAGCTCGTCGGATGGCGCTCGGGGACGGTGGCCAGGGGCCCGGAGACCAGGAAGTAGCCCCCGGGAACCGGGAGCGCGCCGACGTCGACTCGATCAGTCATAGGCCAGGTCCTCCTTCTCCCGCAAGCGATGGACGGCAGCGAAGGCCTTTCGCTCCCAAAGCATGGAGCGAATCCCGTCGACGCCGAGCGCGCCCCCTGCGTCCCCAGGGACGCCGTAGCGCGCCCGGGCCTCGCGCAGGAGCACCGTCAGGAGTGTCCGGTCGAGCTCCCGGGCACGGGCTCGAGCCTGGCGGACAACCCACTCCACCGCGAACACCCGGGCAGCAGCGTCTCCGGCCGGCTCAAAATCCACGGTGAGCTCCACGGTGGCCTCCGCGTCGACCACCTGCAGGGCGGTCGGCGCCGTCGGATCGAGCCGCGCTGCGACCTCCTGCGCGACCGCCTCCCCGAGGGGCCAGCGGTACCGCGCCGGGCCGGTCGAGAGAGGGGGACGCGTCACAGCGTCGCGCTCCAGGAGCGCCGAAAGGGCCCGCTCCCTCCACGGGGACGAGGGCAGGCACTCGGTCTGCTGGATCCACCGCTGTGCCAGCAGTGGGGGTGCGGGGAGACTGATATGCTCCTCCACCTCGGTCATCTCTTGGCGGCGCTGGCGGCGGCCATGGAGAACCAGGTCCAGCCACGCCGGCTCCTTCGACAGCATGAGGTGCCCGCTGCAAAGGTACGCCGGGTGAAGCTCCGGAAAAGGGCCGGCGAGCCGCTCGTCTTGGAAACGCAGGAAGCGCTCCGGCAGCCCCTGGGCCCGCCCGTCGCGCCAGATCTCTGCGGCCAGCTCCGCGACCGGGCGACCGGAGAGGGACGGCGGACAGGGCGCTGAGAGGGCAGGGCGGATGCGTTTGAAGGCGGCCGCCGCCCGGTGCCGCGACCCGCCGTCGAGCGCGACGAGCTCGCTGCTGTGCGGAAAGAGCAGCAGCCCGCACTGTCGCTCCCGCTCCTCGGGGATCCGCTCCTGCTCCAGGGCCTGGGACACGGCCTCGGGGTCCGCCTCGAGGACCCCTACGGAGATCTCCTGCGCAGCGCCGGCTGCCACCAGGCACCGGGCGGCCGAATCCAGGACCCAGGCAGGGACCCCCATCCCCTGCGCCGCCTGCTCCACGCTGACCCGCTCCAGGTCCCGCAGGCAGCGGAGGAGGTGCCGCTCCAGGATCCCGAGCTGCCGGTCCTCCTCGTAGACGTACCGGACCGACGGCCAGAAGTGCAGGGGGATGTGCGCGGCCTCGATCCGGAGCCGCTCGTCATCCGGCCCGCTGCTCGTCCCGGTCCACCGGAACCCGAGTTCCTCGAAGGCTATTCGGGGCGCTTCGCTCATGACGCCCTCCGTTCGCCGAAGTCCGACACGACCTGCATCTCGTCCCCGTGGGCCTCGAATCTCTCCAGAAGGTGCTTGTAGAACCTCCGCGCTCGGCCGTGCATGCCCTTGTCCGACGCCCCGCCAAGGTGGGCGAGGGTCGGCCGATGGCCGACCAGAAGCAGCATGCGGTGAGCGCGGGTGCATGCCACGTTCAAGCGCCGCACGTCCTGGAGCCACTTCCCGAACAGGGAGTTCAGGTTGGGGCGCTTCGGAGAGAGCACGCTGCGGGTCAGCAGCGCGCCGGAGGTCCGACAGAACGACAGAATGACGATGTCGCTCTCCTGCCCCTGGATCTTGTCGATCGCGTCGATGACCTCGAAGCGCAGCTTCTTGAAGCGCTTGAAATGAGGCGCGCCAAGGCGCTGACGGAGCTCCAGGGCCTGGCGGCGGTAGAAGCAGAGAATGCTGATGCTCTGGACCGGCTCCCCGGATCCGCTAAGCTCCCGGTCGAGGGTACGGCAGGCCTCGACCACCCAGTCCTGCTCGAGCTTGTTCACGAAGCCGTTGCCGACCAGTATTTCGGCCGCGCGGGGGCCCTGGGCCGCAGTGTCGAGGAAGGTGACCGGGTGGGTGAAGGTCGGCGTCCGCAACGGGCGAATCGCCAGGTCTGCCGGGGTCCGGTACCGCCCCCCGTAGACCGGCTCGGACACGATCTCTGCGATGGGCGGGATCATGCGCCGCTGCTCCTCGAGGCGCTGGCGCAGCCCCGGCCGCTCGGCGAGGACCCAGATACAGCGCTCGAAGAGACTATGGACCAGGTAGTCTCGCATGGTCTGGAGGATATCGCGCTCCCCCTGGGCTCCATGACCGGCCTGCCCGCGCAGCTCCTCGCTCGCGGCGCGCGCCCAACGTCCCCAGTGATGGGTTTGCAGATCCCCGGCGAATTCGAGGACGGAATTCACTCGGAACTGGTGCAGCTCCTCGTCCTCCTCCCACAGCCGCCCGAGTTCGGACACGATCGTATCGAGTTCCTGGCCCGCCTCCGCCTCCCCTCGCGAGAGCGCCAGCATTGCGTGGAGCAAGTGCTCGTCGTTCTGCTCCACATAGGGGGGGAGTTGGTGCTCGTCCCCCACCAGGATCCAGCGCCGAGCACGCACCGCGCCGATCAGGAACTCGCTGTCGGTGACGCGACTGGCCTCGTCGACGATGAGGACGTCGAAGTCCACGTCCCGCGCAATGGGGCTCCCCGCGATCCCCGTGGTGGTGGAGCAGACGAGATTTGCGTTCCCCACGAGCGCGCTCCCGAGTTCGTCGCGGAGCTGGCGCTTCTGCTCCTGCGACGCCAGGATCTCGGTCCGTTGCTCGTCCCAGAGTTCCTGGCAGCGGCGGGTCCCGGAGAGCCCCTGCTGGTGCTGCCGGATCGCTTCCAGGGCTCGATCGATCTCCGCGCTCCCCCAGTTCTCCGGGAGGCCGGCCTCCCTGGCCGCAGCGCGGACGACCGCTGCGAGCCGTTCCACCGTCGCCTCCGCCTCGTGGAGCCGCACCGCATGGGAGGACAAACGGCGCCCGCGGGCCGAGGCCTGCCGGGCCCTCTCCGCCTCGTGATCCCGGGCCTTGTCCACCCTGCGCTGCAACTGCGCTCGCAGGTTCTTCACCTGACGGCGGAGCTCCTCCCGCTTCCGCTCGACGCCCCAGTCCGAGAGGAAGCCGAGAAAACCGCCGGACCTGCGCCGGCTCTGCTCGTCCAGTTCCTTGAGCTCGCCGAGGGCCCGCTCGATCCCCCGCTGAATCTCCTCCTGTTCTCGCCGGATCCCCCGGAGGGCCTTGTCCCGCTCCGCGTCCTCGCTGGTCTGCTCGGCCTCGAGCCGCTCCT
>JBDRIT010000062.1:0-15385 GCA_043815665.1 Pseudomonadota bacterium | reverse complement strand
CCCTCCCACAGGGGAATCGGGGCGTGGACGCCCCTCCCACAGGGGAATCGGGGCGTGGACGCCCCTCCCACAGGGGAATCGGGGCGTGGACGCCCCTCCCACAGGGGAATCGGGGCGTGGACGCCCCTCCCACAGGGGAATCGGGGCGTGGACGCCCCTCCCACGCTAGTTGAAGCACTCCTTGAGATCCTCCACCAGCGCGACGAGGGCCATGGTGAGCTCCTCCTCGTTCCCGGCCTCGGTGTAGGACGCCATCCCGGTGCCGCCGCTCAGGGCGATCGCGTTGAGCTGGTCGGTGTTGCCCTCGTACAGGTACCCCACCACCACGGTCTTGATGCCGTGGTCGGCGAAGAGCCCCGCGGTGACTGCGCCCAGCTCCCCGACGATCAGGGCCTCCCGCTCCTCGTATGGCAGGGTCGAGTAGGCGCAGGTGTCCGCGCCGTCGGAGAGGACCACCAGCGCTCCCCCCCCCGGGAAGATGTCCGGGAGGACGGCGGCCATGTGGTTCATCGCTGCGAGGAGGGGGGTCTGGCCGAAGGGCTGGTGCTCCTCGAACCAGGCGGCCACGTCGGGACCCGCGCCGGCCGCGAAGGGGACCTTGAGGTCCTGGGGGACCTCGCAGATCGACATGAACTCCGGGAAGGTGGCCAGACCGATGGTGGAGAGGGGGTTGTCGCTGGTGAGGGCCCCGATGCTCGCGGCCACCGCGCCCCAGTGGAGGTTCATGCTCTGGGAGGTGTCCACCAGGAAGACCACCTGGCTGAGGCACTCCTCCTTCATGCAGATCCCCTTCGCGCAGACCTTGCCGTCGAGACAGGCGGTCTCGACGGACCAGCCCGTGCCGCTGGGGAGGCACTTGCGCCACGACGTCGGGGTGGCGCAGGCCACGGACGCCGGGCCACACACCATGGGGGCGCACGTCCCGGTGATCTCCGAGCACTTGTTGCCGAAGGGACAGGTCGTCTCCTCGTAGAAATCCCCCGCTGCGTTGCACTCCGCAGCGGTCCCCAGGTCCACGCAGAACCACGCCTCCGGTGTGCAGGTGATCAGGGTCTCGCCCGTCGCGTCGATCACCAGGGTCACCGCGTTCACCTGGTCCGGGACCAGCTCCACGGTCACCGGCGGGGAGAGGGGCTCCCCGGGCTCGGCCACGCTGCCCCCGGGCACCGTGTCCTGGTAGGCCTGGAAGGTCACGCTCCCCGCGGGCCACGGGAGGGCCACCCCCGCGGGATCCCTGGCCTGGCCCAGGGTCACCTCCACGGGGAACTCCGGTTCGTGGAAGACGAAGACGAACGCGGGCATCCCCGCGCTGTCCCCCGGGGTGCCGTTGACCCGCACGGTTGCGTCGGTCTTGCACTCCGGGCACTGGATGGTCAACGCCACCGATGGCTCGCCGGGGATCACCTCGGCGCCGACGTCCACGCCACCAACGTCCACGCCGCCGACGTCACCGCCGATGATCACGTCACTCCCCGCGTCGCCGCAGGCGGCGGCCTCGGACGCGATCCCCGTGGAGACGAAGGTCCCCTCGACCGTCAGGGTCGTCGGCAGGACCTGCAGGGGATCGTCACCACCCGCGACGGGATGGAGGCTGCCCTCGAGGCGGACGGTGATCCGGGAGTCGAAGCAGGCCCGGGCGCGATCCCGACCCGGGACCCCCACGTCCTCGAGCTGCAGATCCCCGATGGGCTCGGATTTTTTCATCACGTAGGGGAGCGTGGTGCCGAGATCCGGACAGGCGGCGCCGGCGACGAAGATCATCTGCGTGATGGGGAGGCGCCGCTCCTCGTCCGCGCAGCCCTCCGCGGTGAGGGAGAGGCTGCAGTCGCCGCCCACCGCCAGCTCGAGGACGACCCGGTCGATGCGGCCGTCCTCCCACGGGTCGTCGTGGCGGACGTGAGAGAGGGTCGCGTGGGCCTGGGTGAAGCGGATCGACGAGAAGAGCGTCACGAGGTCCCCCTCGACGGTGAGCCTCTCCCCGTCGCAGCCCGGGTCGCCGGCGCAGCCGGCGGGGGCGAGGAGGAGGAGGAGGAGGAGACGCCGCAGCGCGTTCATGGGCACCTCACCCCGTGGGAGGGGCGTCCACGCCCCGATTCGGCCCGTGGACGGGCCTCCCACAGGGGACCCTGCGGAGTGCCGCGAGGAGCAACAGCAGGAGCAACGTCATGAACGACGCCGGCGCCGGCCCGGCCGCACAGCCCCCCCCCGCGTCGCCGCCACCGGGCTCCTCCGGCGCGGTGTCAACCGCCGCCGGGGTGTCCTCGCCAGGGCCCTCCGTCGCCTCCTCCGTGAGCTCCTGGACCACGAGGTCCGCCCCGGGCTCCTCCACCACCTCGGAGACCATCTCCACGGCCACGGGGGGATCGTCCCCCGTGGGCCAGATCGGGATGAACCCCTTGATGCAGATGTGGCCGTTCAGCTGCGGGATCGCCGTGCAGTCGAAGCCTTCGGGGCACTCGAGACCCCCGTCGGGATCGCAGACCGGCGCGCAGTAGCCGGCGGTCCCCTGGAGCTGATCGGTGAAGTAGCAGATGTGCTGACACTCGTAGAGGGAGACCCAGCACATCCCCGCACAGTCGATGTGGCTCTTGTCGCAGGGGTCGCCGGGGCCGTCGTGGACCTCGTCGCACACGGAGACGCCCTGGATCTCCACGCAGTGGTGGTCCTCCGGGCAGTCCCCGTCCGCAGCGCACTCCACGGTCTCGTTCGGGTAGAGGCTGCACGCCCCGGCCTTGTCGTCGCCGCTGAGGGTCGCCTGGATCCCGTTGGGCAGGAGCCCGTAGTACATGGTCCCGAAGGAGTCCGGGGTGTGGGCCAGGCCGAGCCAATGGCCCAGCTCGTGGGTGATCATCCCCTGGGGGTCCATGATCCCATGCTCCAGCGCGTTCCCACCCCCGGGCCGCCACTCGAGGTCCGCCGCGTTGAGGGCCAGGTCCACCTCCACGGTGTACCCCTCGGGCTTGGGGAGCCACAGGGTCGCCCCGGCCGCGCCCTCGCCGAACTTCCAGTCCTCGGGGTCGGAGACACAGAAGATCGTGTTCTGGTCGTCGTTGTCCCAGACCTTGTCCGTGGTGCCCATGAACGCGAACGCGATGTCCGCGCAGGCGACATCCGCCCAGGACTGGGTGGCCGCGGCCACGATGTCCATGATCGTGGAGCCGTCCGCGAGGGTCGGACACTCCGCTGGGTTGATCCAGTACTCCACGGGCATCTGGTCCCAGTGCCGGCCGTTGGTCTCGAAGGCCCCTGCGGGGCCCGCTGCGGCCAGAGCCGCGGCGATGCAGATCGCCACGGCGCCCCACCCTCTCATGCCCGGACCCTCCTCCAGGCCAGCGCGAGGCCGGCCAGCAGGAGCAGGAGGCCCAGGCCCGTGGCCCGGGAGGGATCGCCAACCCCACAGCCCGTGTCTCCGCAGCGGGTCACCTTGTAGGCCCCGGGGTAGAGCTTGGACGTCTCGTCCGGCGCGATGATGATGAGGTCGTAGCTCGCGGTCTTCATCCCCGCGGGCACCGTGGCCCGGATCATGGTGCTGTCCAGGGTCACCGCGACCAGGTACTCCTGGCTCTGCGCGTTGGTCAGCTGCACGGTCATCCCGTCCACGAACTTCGTGCCGGTGATCGTGATCGCGGTGTCCTCGTCGTTGCATCCCTCGTCGGGGGAGACGAACTTGATCGTGAACGTCCCCTCCTCCTCCTCGCCGCCGCCCCCGGAGCAGGCGCCCTGGACGCAGTCCTCCCCCTCGGGACAGATCCCGCAGAATCCCCCGCAGCCGTCGGTGCCGCAGTTCTTGCCGATACAGTTCGCAACAGGATCACAGACGCCCTCGCCCACGCATTGGCCCGACGCGTTGCAGGTCTTGTCCGCGGCGCAGTCCCCGCAGCTGCCGCCGCATTGATCGGCGCCGCAGGCCTTGCCCTCGCAAACGGGCACGCAGGGCCCCTGGCACGCTCCCTGGACGCAGTCCTCGCCTGCGCCGCAGGTGCCGCAGGTGCCGCCGCAGCCGTCGTCCCCGCACTCGTTCACGCCGCAGGCGGGCGCACAGGCCTCGCACATCCCGGCCACGCAGGACTCCCCAGCGCCGGTGCACTGGCCGCAGGAGCCCTCGCAGCCGTTGTCTCCGCATTCCTTGTCCAGGCAGCTCGGCACACAGGGGGCGTCAGCCACTGAGGCCCGGGCCCGGAGGATCACATCGCCGGTGACCCCCAAGGTCGCGAACGAGTACCACTTGGTGGCGATTCCGCCATCGCAGGTTCCCGGAGGATCGATGATGTGGAGGACGTTGCCCCCCGGGGTGGACATCTGGTCGTGAAGGGTCCCGACCTTCTGGCACCCGCACATACCGAGGATCGGTTCGATACCGCATTGGTAGGTGCCCCACTGAACCTCGAGATCCATCACGGCTTCAGTGAAGCGAATCGCGACGAGGAAGCTGCCGGTGGTGAGCAGTGGCGGGTGCCCCTGGGCGTCCCCCCAGTCGAACTCGAAGCTCATGGCGGTGTTGCCCTTGAGGGGCGCCCCGAGGTCCATGATCGCCTCGTTGAAGACGTCGTGGGTGCTCAAGGTGAACACCGGCGCGCCCCCCGGGTCCGGGCCCTCGCCGTCGAAGAAGTAGATCTCGATGACCGCGTGAGCCTGGCTGCCCTCGAGGTCGTAGGGCATGGCTGCCATTACGACGTCGATGCCCTGGATCTTCACCGGGTACATGTACTCCAGCGGCTTGTAGATCACGCCGAAGGCTTCCCCGGGCACGAAGCCCGCTTGAGTCCCCAGCGGGATCCCGCTCAGCTCCTGGGACGCAGCCGCAATGCTGTCCGAGAACTGGTCGTGTTTGAAGACGTGGGGCAGCTCCGCGTGGGCAGGCGCCGCCAGTGTCAACAGGATCAGCAGGGTCACCATCTCGAGAACGTTCCGCCTCATGTGCCGCGACCTCCCTCTTGGGTTCCGGGGTAGAATACCGTACGCGTGGGGCGAAGACAAAACGCGCGTACGTGAGCCCGGGCGAGGCGTTGCGCCCGCGCCCCCTGGTGGGTACCATTGGGGCTCCCTGACGCGACGGAGGACTCCATGGCTCCACGAGGTCTCTCATCCCTGCTTCCGATGTGCCGTGTGCTCAGCCTTTTCGTCGCGCTGTCGACCATGGGATGCGACAGCGGAAACGGCGGCGGCAGCGCGGAGGACACCGCACCTCCCCAGGACGTCATCAACACGGACGCGCCCGAAGACACGGACCCCGGCCTGGACACTCTGCTCCCCATGGACACAGCGCCGGAGCTCCCCGCGGAGCTCTGCGAGCCGGGCTACGAAGAGGAGGAGGGCGCCTGTGTCCCCAACTGCGCGCTGCTCTGCGTCGGGATCCAGTGCGGCGTCGCAGGCGTCGACGGCGAGTGCCCCTGCGGCGACTGCGACGACTGCCCTGTCTGCCAGGCCGCCGCGTGCGTGGAGGGGGCCTGCCTCTGCCAGGCCGAGGACGGCCCCTGTGACGACGACGACCCCTGCACGGAGAGCGACGCGTGCTTCGAAGGCGCGTGCCTCGGAGCCGATGAGAAGAACTGCGACGATGGAAACACCTGCACCGCGGACGGCTGCGAGGAGGGGTTCTGCTGGCACGACCAGGCGGCGATGCAGGGCGCTACATGCGACGACGGCAACCCGTGCACCGGCCCGGACCTCTGCGGGGCCGGGCTCTGCGCGGGCCCCCTCCTGCCCCCCGGGGAGGCCCCGATCGAAGACTGCCTCTGCGTGGACGACGAGGGCTGCGCCCCCCTGGAGGACGATGACCTCTGCAACGGGACCCTGGTCTGCGCGATCCCGGGGGACGCGGAGGGCGGCACCTGCCAGGTCGACGTCGACACGATCCCCGCGTGCGCCGACGACGTCGACTGCACCGCGGACCTCTGTGACCCGCAGACCGGCTGCCAGCACCTCCCCGACGACGCCCCCTGCGACGACGGCGTCGACTGCACAGCGGACCTGTGCGATGTCGACCTGGGCTGTGTCTCCACCCCCCAGGACGGCGTCTGCGGCGACGGCGTCGACTGCACCGCGGACGCATGCAGCCCCGTGGACGGCTGCGGGCACACCCCCCAGGACGGCGCCTGCGACGACGGCATCGGCTGCACCATCGACGCCTGCGAGCCGCTGAGCGGCTGCATCCACGCGGCCGACGATGGCCCGTGTGACGACGGGATCGACTGCACCGCGGATGCCTGTGTCCCGGGGGAGGGCTGCGTCTCGACGCCCCAGGACGGGGCCTGCGACGACGGGATCGACTGCACCGCGAACAGCTGCGTCCCGGGGGAGGGCTGCGTCTTCACCGCGCAGGCCACGGCCTGCGACGACGGGGTCTCCTGCACCCTCGACGCCTGTGAGCCGCTGACCGGCTGCACCCATGGGACCGACGATGGCCTCTGCGATGACGGCCTCCCCTGCACCGGGGACTCCTGTCACCCCCAGGACGGCTGCCAGCACGCACCGGACGACGGCGCCTGTGACGACGGGATCGTCTGCACTGCGGACGCGTGCAAGGCCGGCCAGGGCTGCACCCACCTGCCGGATCACGGGCTCTGCGCGGACGGGCACCCGTGCACCGTGGACAGCTGCGACGTGCTCCAGGGCTGCACGTACCTGACCTACGACAGCCTCTGCGATGACGCCGTGGACTGCACCCTTGACTCCTGCCAGATCGGCCAGGGCTGTGTCTTCGCAACCCAGGACGCCGCCTGCGATGACGGCATCGGCTGCACCACGGACACCTGCCATCCCCTGAACGGCTGCCAGAATGCGCCGCAAGACGCGGTCTGCGAGGATCTGAACGACTGCACCGCAGATGCCTGCTCCCCCGCCCTGGGCTGCACCCACACGCCCCAGAACGACGGGGGAAACTGCGGCGGCGGCGGCGCCATCTGTGACGGCGGCGCGTGCCTCTTCAACTGCGACGGCGTGGGGCAATGGGAGTGGGTCAACAATCGAGGGATCGATGGAAGCCACGAGATCGCCCAGGTCATCGTCCCGGTGGCGGACGGGTACCTCCAGGCGGCGGATCTCCTGGTCTGGACCTCACAGGTCGGAGGGGTCCTCGCGGATCTCAAGGTGGAGGTGGTCAGCCTGTCCGGGGGGAGCCCCACAGGGGCGGTCCTCCAGAGCGTGATCCTGCAGCCGTGGATGTTCCCCGACTCGCCGAATGGCGCCATGACCTTCGTCTTCTTCAACCCCGCGCCGGGGTTCACCGCGGGCCAACCCCTGGCCCTGCGCCTCTCCAGCCCCGGCACCTCGGGCGGTCTGCCCGGCACCGGCTACCATTTGGGGGTCTCCTGCGAGGCCTACGGCATGCCCGACGTCTATCCGCCGGGGGGGCTCCACACCAAGGCAGGCGGGGGATGGTCCGAGGAGGCCTGCGACGGGGCCTTCCAGCTCTACGTCAAGCAGGGAATCCCCTGCGCGCAGTGACTCAAAGCGCCGCGGTGATGCAGGCGCCGATGGCCTCCTCGGCCTCGGCCTTGATCCCGGCGTTCTCGAAGCACTCGTCCGCGGGGGTGAAGAGCTGCTCCGCGGTCTCCGCCGCCTGGTTGAGGGGTGCGCACTCGGTCTTTCCCAGGAGCTCCACCGTCTTCCCCACCACGCAGTCCACCGCGCCTTTCCGCTTCGCCGCGTCGAGGATCTGGCCCTGGAGCGCGACGTCCATCTCCCGGGACAGGAGGGGGCGCATGATGTTCCAGTCCTTGGGGACGTGCTGCTTGGCGCAGGCCAGGGTGAACTCCATCTCCTTTGCGTCGTAGCCGACCCCCTTGAGGCAGGCCTCCTGGGCAGCGAGATGCTCCGCCTCGGTGGTGGTGGACTCGTTGAAGTAGTAGTCGCAGTCCGTACTGTTGAGGAACTCGACGACCTTGTCAGTCACGCAGGTAGCGACCTGGTCGAGGACGCCCTGCTTGAGGTCGATGTCCACGAAGCCCTCACTCAGTGCGGAGCTGATGTTCCCCTTGATCTCGGGCTTCGCCTCGGTCCAGCCGGCGCCGGCAGCCTTGCGCGCCTTGATCTCCAGCTCGGGGAACAGGAAGTACCTCGCTGCGACGAAGCCCCCCGCGACGAGAATCCCCAGACCGATGGACACCATCCGCTTGTTCATGCCGTTCTCCTCATCTTGTTGGTGTGCCTGTCTCTGGCTCGGGTAGAGCATCCCACCACAGCCCCGGGGTTGTCAAACGCGGGCGGAGGCCGATCACTCTCCCGGAGGCGCCGCTGGCTGCGGCCAGCGTGGCCGCCCCCCCCTCCCTGCACCAGAAACCGTCTCCGAACCATGCTCCCCTCTCCCAACTCAACCCGTCGGCCGGACCGCGATGAAGTCAACGACAACGAGGCCCTCGCACGCGTTCACGGTGTGTACGGCAACGACATCCGGGTCCCAACCAGGCACCACACTGCCGACGGTGCGCTCTCGATATGCGACCGGGGAGAGGACCTCGATCCGCTGCCAGGTCAGGGATCTCCCGTACCGTTCGCTGCAGTCTTGAGCCGGACGCAACAACGCGCCGCCCGCCCCCCGGATCCCCCCCCCGCACCGGGCGCTGCGGGCGTCCACCTTGATCGGGTTCAGAGGGTGTGACATCCAGGGCCCGAAGGGGGCCTCCGCGTGGAAGAGGAGGAGGCTGTCGACGGCGGCCCCGCCGCCGCCGGCGGTTGTGAACATCCACCACCGCCCTCCGGTCTCGACCAGGGTCGTGTCGTAGAGCCCGGGCCCATCGAGGAGCACAGCGTCCTCCTCCCAACGGTCTGGGAAGCGGGTACAACGGTAGGCCTGGACGCGTCCCGTCGCGCCGGCCTCGGGAATCATGAAGATCGCACCCTCCCACTCCAGCAGGAATGGATAGGACAGATGATGAGGCCGTTCGAGCACCGTCCCCAGAGACTCCCAGGTCCCGTCCGGTCGCACGGCGAGCGCGGAGATGTGCCCATGGGGGGCCCCGTCGAGCTGCTCCTCGAAGAAGACAACCCATCCGTCCCCCCGACGGCATGGGAAGGGGTCCGCCCAGAACCGGTCCGGCGGCGGGTTGACGCGGACGAGACGGGACAGGTCGAGCTCCCCCCCTCCGAGCTGGAACCCGAGCTGCCACTGCTCTCGCACACGCCTGCGACGGAGCCGGTCACGTACGAAGCGAGCGGTGACCCCCAGGGACACGCGGCCCGCCTCCAGCGCTCCGGCCCCGTGAAAGCGGCGGAGGCGCGGTGACTCCGCCGTCGGGGGGAGTTCGAGCCCCAGTCGGCGTGCTTGCAGGCGCCGGACCGCGATCGCCGGCCACCACGCCACGGCCACCGCCACGCTGTGGTGGACGGAGCGCCGGTGGGTTGCGGTGACCACCGGCTCCAGGACACAGTCCATTGCAGGGTCCGGGGCCAACAGAAAGAGGGCCGTGACCGCAGGTCCGGCCCCCGGCGAGAAGCCCCCGGGCCCGGTGGATGTGCGATGGCTCGCCGGCCCGAAGGCCCAGACCTGACCCGAGAATCCGCCCAGGAGGGGCCAGCAGGGTCGGTCGGCGACCAGGGAGATCAGGACATCAACCCCGGCGAGGTCCCGGAGCACCGGAATTCCGGAAAACGCGACGTCCGGAGCGACGATCTCCAGGAGTGGATGGAGCAAGCCGAACAGGGCGCGCTCAAGACCTGCGTGGACGCGCTGAGAGGCCGTCGTCCTGGGCCCAGGACCCGCCTGGAGCAAGACACCGGTCAGCTGAACGCCGTCCGCTGCCCTCAGCGCGGCGGCGAGGTCACCGGACCATGCCGCCGCGCCTCCCGTCTCGGCGAGCAAGGCGACATGGATGCACGTTCGCTCCTCCATCATCTTATAGCATGTCCATGACGCCACAGCCGATGTGCCAGGCGGGTGCGTCAAGGACCTCCTCGGGGCGGATCCCATCGCCGAGGACCCGGGCACCGAGGGTCCACGGCCACTCCCCCCCTCGACCCCGCATGGGAAGGAAGCCGAAGCCGGTCAGGATCCGCCGCAGCCGCCCTCCGACCGGTGCGAAGACCCAGACCGTCCGCCCCCCCCGGGCCTGCAGGGCCCTGAGCGCAGCACCGATCAGCGCGGCAGCCGTCGTGGACCCCCGGCCGGGCTCGACCAGGACGTCCATGATGTGCCCGAAGCGGCTGTGTTCGCCTTTCTGAGGCGGACGAATCACCGCGAGGCCGACCAGTCCATCAGGGCCCCTGAGTGCGACGTACTCGTAGGCGCAGAAGGGGTGGGAATCATAGCGCCACCGGAGGTAGGTCTGATCCGTGGTGACCCGGATCCCCTCGCCCCCGGAGAGCCGCGCCCAGAGCCCGTCCACATCCTCCGGGACGCGGTCCGTGACCACCGCGTCGAACCGACCCGCACGCAGGCCCTGGTCCAACAGGCCCACGAGCAGATCCTGGGCAGGCGCAACGAGCCTGTCCACCAGCGCAGCCGCGGCGCGCAGGGCAGGTTGGCCCACGGTCAGGCGCCGCGGGACCACACCGATGCGGGCGAGCTTGGGGTGTGGCTCCACCGGGATCCATCCGAGCTTCCTGTACATGCCAAAGTAGGAGGCCCGCTCCCCTGGAAATCCGAAGACCACCTGGGCCTTGTCCCGGATCCGGGCGTAGAGGTGGTCGGTCAGCACGCCGAAGATGCCGCGCCGCCGGTCGTCGGGGTGGGTGACCGTGTCGAGGGAGATGACCCAGAGACGGGGCACCCCGTGGATCTGCATGCGGATCGGTTGAACGGCATACTGTCCAACGAGGCGGTCGCCATCCCAGGCCAGGTCGATGAAGATCTCGTCAACCGGGGCATCGACGAAGCGCCACCTCCAGAGCCGAAGCAGTCTCTCCTGGTCCAAGGTCGTCGAGCTGCCCACCTCCATCAACGCGCAAATCATCTCCTCATCGCCGGGCCTGTAGGAGGCAATGCGAAGCCCCGGATCAGTCATTGTCGACCTCCTGAACAGAACTCAGTGATGGCCTTGACCCGGTGGCGAAACGTATGATGTGCATGTGCATGCTCGGCGCCGCGGGCTGCCGTTCTGCGACGCTCCTCGGGATCGGCCAGGGCTTCCCGGACGACCCGCACCATGCTGTCCGCGTCGTTGTAGGTCCACAGCGCCTCTCCTTCGGGGAAGGCGTCATTCAACCGATCGAGGTGTTCGACCACCTGGAACCCGCCGGCCCCACAGACCTCAAAGACGCGCATGTTGAATCCCCGGAGGATCCGTGGGTTGAAGGGCTGGTGAATGTTCAAACAAACCTCCGAGCCATGATAGATGTCCTGGCAGGCCGTGTGATCCGTGGACTCCATGTCCAGGAATCCATCCCGGAACAGCCAGGAGCGGCGATTCAGCACCCTGCGACCGATCACGGGAAGCACCTTCCACGCGCCGATCACGAACCGCACATCCCCCGGGCCCAGGTTCAACTCCGAGCAGAGATGCTCCAACAGGGCGAGACGATCCGCATGGGGGGCCCCGATGAAGGACACCCGCCATCGAGGCTTCGGCGGCGTCGGAGACGGCCGGTAATCCGCTGGGTCGAAGGCCAGGGGGAGGTACCGGACCTGCGGGTGGACCTCCCGGAGGGACGGGAGATCTGCGGCATCGAAGGTAAAGACTCTGTCGATGCCGTCAAGGCTCTCCAGGAACCTGGGGTGATAGGCCAGCGAATCCATCAGCCAGCAGGCGATCACAGCCCGAGGACGGGCCCGCTGGATCGTCTCCAGATCGGCGGCGGTGAGGAGGTCCGGACGGATCAGAAGGAGAAGGTCGAACTCGCTGCGCAGGACCGCATCGACAAACCGCCGACGTGCATGCCTCCAGGCCGCCTCCAGCGGCCAGCGGATGCTCAGTTTCCGGGGAAGCACGCCAAAGAGCAGGTGAGACAGAAATCGGCGATCATAGATCGGGAACCAGATGTTGATGGTGTCGCAGTCCCAACCCTCCCCCCGAAATCCATCCCGGATCCGCCGGTTGTAGCCGTAGAAGTCCAGGCCCCCCACGACAGCCCGCCCCGCGCTCACAGGCGGTCTCTCCCTTTGGAGAGGCCCCGCTCGGCGAGCTCACGGAAGGCGACGTCCGAACGATCGACCTCGACCGGCTGCTCGCGGACCCAGGCCACCAGGCGCCGGATCCCCTCGTCCAGGGGGACCGTCGGCGCATAGTCCAGGAGACGCTGCGCCGTCGTGATGTCCGCCTCCATGTGGCGCACCTCACCGGCCCGGAACATCCCGGTGACCACCGGTTCGATGGAGTCGTCGGCGCCGAAGGCCCGGGCGATGGAGCGGGCCACGTCGATGATCGAGGAGCGGCCGCCTCCGCCGACGTTGATCGTCTCCCCTCCGAGGCCGTCCCGCTCCACCGCAGCGACCGTCGCCTCCGCGATGTCGGTGATGTAGACGAAGTCCCTGGACTCGTCCCCGTCCTCGTAGACCTCGGGGACGAGGCCGTTGCGGAGCCGGGTGCAGAAGACCGAGAGGACACCGGTGTAGGGGTTGCGCAAGGCCTGGCCCGCGCCGTAGACGTTCTGGTAGCGGAGGACCACCGCGTCGAGACCGTAGACCGCGCCGAAGAGGCGAACCATGTCCTCTTGCGCGCACTTGGTCACCGCGTACATGGACCCGGGTTGGCGGAGGTCGTCCTCGAGGCACCGTGCGACGTGGACCTCCAGGCCGCAGTCGGGGCAGCGCATGGCCCAGTCCCCCCTGGACATCTGCTCCACGGACCGCTGCGCCGGGAAGACCCGCCCATGGTCCTCGCAGAGGTAGGGGCCGTCGCCGTACACCCGGGCGGTGGAGGACAGAACCACGCGCCGGACCGCACCGCGGTGATCGGCCAGGGCCTGGAGCAGCCGCGCGGTCCCGCCGACGTTCACGTCGGTGTAGCGGACAATCTCGTACTGGGACTGGCCCATGCCCGTCTCCGCTGCCAGGTGGACGACCACGTCCACGCCCTCGAGGGCCCGGGCCACATCCGCACTTTCGGTGACGTCGCCGCGGAGGCACTCGGCCTGCTCGCGCAGGGCCGCGGAGAACTCCGCGCCGGGGCCGTGGATCTGCTCGGTGAGGGCATCGAGGATCCGCACCCGGTGGCCCCGGGAGACGAGCGCCGGGACGAGGTGAGACCCGATGAACCCGGCGCCGCCGGTCACCAGGATGTGCATGGGGACCTCCGATCGACGGCTAGAGTTGCTGCTGGACGATGAGGTTCAGTCCGCCGGGGTGGCCGTAGGACGACGGCCCGTCGAAGCCGAACTGGTACATCCCGAAGGGCTCCTCGCCCTCGATGTAGTGGGGCCCGTCCTGGACCTCGAAGTAGCCCACCTCGTACCCGGAGGACGCGATGGGCGCGAAGGGCCCGTCGGGGAGGGCCACCTGGTCCAGGGTGATCTCGGCCCCCGCAGGCCGCACCACGGTGATCCAGTCCTTGCTGTAGTCCTCGGGGACGGCGAACGCGTAGGGGGTCCGGTACTGGGTCTCGGAGACCGCCATGACCATGGCCGGATCTCCGATGTAGTCGTCGGTGCAGCCCTGACTGGAGAGGTACTGGGCCGCCTGGACCGGCCCCGTGGCCGTGAGGACGAAGCTGGCGCCGGTGAAGGCCTCCACCCAGTCCCCCTTGTTCTGGAGGACGGCGCCGTTGATCCCCGCGATGGGAGGATCCGTGGTGAGGGTCACGTTGCCCGTGCCCGCCTGGACCCGCCAGAGGTCCATGTCGCTCGGACCCCGGGGGGCGGCCTTGACGCAGAGGTAGGAGTTGGCCCAGGTCTCCAGGGGGAAGAGCTGCTCCTCCATGTGCTCTGCGCAGCAACAGTCCAGCCCCTCGGCCTGAACCACCGCCTCCTCGTGGCCTGAGAAGACCGCGAGCTTCTTGTCCCCGATGACGTGGGAGCCGCTGAGATCCAGGATCCCGGTCATCACCTTCCCCGTGGCCTGGAGGTTGAGGACCTGGCCCTGCTGGAGGACGAACTGGTGGTAGATGCCCTGCTGGAGGATCACGTCGGGATCCTGGGGCGACTCGGCCTGCCCCACCAGGCGGACGCTCACGTTGGTCTCCCCCTCCTCCACGGCCAGGACGGTGAAGTACCCGTGCTGGGAGGGCATGCCGATCATGGGGAAGGCCTCCAGGGGGGAGGTCATGTAGGAGAGGATCAGGTACTCCTTCCCGAGCATCTCCGCGGGGATCAGCAGGGAGGAGTCGTCGGAGTACGCGGCCTGGAAGTCCAGGGGGTTGAACTGGTACGCGACCACGGGCCGGTTGCTCACCACCCGCACGGAGTGATCGGTGATCCCCGAGCCGTCGATGTCCATGCGGGGCATCTCGATGACCCGCACCGCCCCGGGCTCGACGGTGGTGGTGAGGAGGTTGAAGGGGACGTCCGACGCGAAGGACTTGAACGTGATCGTCGCGGTGGCCGTGCCCGGGTTGCCCAGGATGATCCCGTGCAGGGCCTCATCCGGCGGGATCCCGGAGAAGGGGTCGTGGTAGTTGTCCAGGTCCAGGGTCCAGTACTCGCAGCCGATGTAGGAGTTGTTCCACTTGGGGTCGCTGAGGCACTCGGAGAGGCACTTCCCGCCCACGCAGGTCATCCCCGAACCGCAGGGGTCGGGCTCGCTCCAGGTCCCGTCGTCGCCACAGATCTTCTTGGTGGACGCGTCCAGGCACTGCGCCTGGCCGGGGATGCACTCGGTGTCGGAGCACTCGCCGAGGATGCAGATCTCGGCGTCGGGGCAGTTCACGGGAACGAACGCGGTGCCCTCGGGGTTGCACTCCAGGTACTGGGACAGAGAGTAGCAACCGTTCACTTCGCCGGGTTCGCAGTCCGCTTCCTGGACGCACTTCCCGTCCACGCAGAGGTCCATGTCCGCGCAGTCGTGGGTCCACATCCACACCAGGTTCACACAGGAGTGGACCTCCCAGGTGCCGTCGTGGATGACGCACTTGGTCTGCCCCTGCACGCAAGGCTGCTCCGTGTCCGGGCTGGTGTCCACGCCGGCGGCGCCGTCCGGGTCCACGGTCACGTCCCCCGTGGTCCAGTCCGGATCGCCGACGGAGTCCTTCCCCGGACCGCCCGCGTCACCGTCGCCGGTCTTCGACCCGCAGGAGATCAGGAGGAGCGTCGCGAGGGCGATGAGGATCAGGCGGATACGACGGGCTCGTGCCATGGGGCTCTCCTCTGGAACGCGTTCACAACTGGTGCGCAATATACCCGACCCTGCGTCCCCCCGCCAGCGCGAGGCCGGGGTGGACCAGGGCAATCGCAAAGTCGCCGCTCCCCCAGCGGTCTATCGAACTCTGGCTCGACTCGGCTGGAAGAATGGTCCGTTGCCGTTGCCGTCGCCGTCGCCGTCTGACGATCGATCACATCTTTTCGCTCTTCGCGATCGCGC
>JBDRIT010000061.1:0-31740 GCA_043815665.1 Pseudomonadota bacterium | reverse complement strand
CGAGAACTGCGAGGTGAAGAGCATCTCCGCAGGCATCGTCGAGGACCTGGTCAAGGATCTGCTGAGGAAGGTGTTCCGGTCGCCGGAGGTGGTCGAGCGGACGCTCCAGGCCGTCGCACGCATCCAGAACGCGGAGCAGGGCCAGCTCGAGGAGGAGCGGCGCCGCATCGAGGAGGAGCTGGCGGGAGTGAAGGCCTGCGGGCAGCAGCTGCTCCAGGGGCTCAAGGCCGGCGAGAACGCGTTCGTGCGCGGCGAGCTCGACCGCTTGGACCGGCGCCGATCCGAACTCGAGGCCGACCTGGCCGCGGCCGCGGAGCGGATCGAGCTCGCCGATCAGACCCCCAAGGCCACCGAGGGCCTGGCCCGGGAGCTGGCCCGGCTGGACAGCATCTGGGACAACCTCTTTCCGGCTGAACAGCAGCAGCTCGTGCGCACCGTGGTCGAGCGCGCCACCCTGCACATCGATCGGTTCGAGATCACCCTGCGGGCGGACGGCATCCAGCACGTCGTGGAGCTTGTGATGGGGAACCAGGGTGGCGAGCCCGGCCTCCGCGCAACCGCGGACGCCGCGGGCAAGACCACGGTCTCGATCCCGATCCGGATGAAGCGCCGCGGCGGCCGCAAGGAGATCGTGCTGCCCGAGGAGGCCCAGCAGGCGCAAGGTCCCCTGCCCCTCGCCCTGGCCCGGGCCTTCCGCTGGAAGGACCTGCTGGAGTCGGGGAGATTCCCCACCATCAAGGCCCTCGCCGAGGCCGTCGGCCTCGAGCGCTCCTACATCGCCAAGATGCTGAACCTGACGTTGCTGTCGCCGAAGATCGTCGAAGCCGTCGTCGCCGGCAATGAGCCGGACGGGCTCTCGGTGGTCAAGCTGCGCCAGGGCGTAGCGGTGCGGTGGGACGAGCAGGTAGTCGAACTCCGGTAGATTCCACCTCCAGCAAGTCGCTGGCACACCAGTTGCAAGGACTACAAGCGGACACGGAGGCACTGGGTGCCTCCAGGGACACGAAGTCGGCGGTCCGCCTCGGTGGCTGGCGAAAGTCGGCCAAGAACGGAGGAACGAGATGGCTGTACACACCGTTTACATGGGCACGGGAGGTGATGATATTTTCTACGTTGGCACCCTCGTGGGCGAGATTCATGAGGGTGCAATGTGCAGCGAGGACTGTTCAAGCCAGAGGGAACCGACAGGAGTGGTACGCCTACCCGGGTGCTGCTCCTTCCACAACGGAGGAGGACGACATGAAAAGAAGCTTCGAAGCAAGGTGCGGGATTAGGCGGAGCTGGGTGCTGGTACTATGTACCTGGCTCGTTTTCTCCGGCTGCGACAATGAGAACGAATCCTCGAATTCGGATGATGTCGCCGCGGATGCTTCGACGACACCTCTTGACGCAGTCGACCAGTTCGCCCTGGACGCTGACGTACTTGGTGCCGAAGACTCTGTTGATGCCGGGCCAGACGTCGACACCATAGAGCAGGTCGATGAGTCGACGGCTCCAGATGTAGGACCAGACGAGGAGCCTCCGACATGGTCGCAACTCGCCTACCTGAAGGCCAGCAACGTGGGCCCCTACCAGGCATGGTTGAACTGGGGTCACGAGCAGGGGCATGGGGAAAGCCCGGCCACCGACAACGTGGCCGTCACGACATACGCCATCTTCCAGGATGGTGTGATGGTCGGAGAGGTGGACGCCGATGACGCGTACAGTTTCCACCCGGAAGGAATACAGCCGGACACGGTCTACGTGTTTCAGGTTCAAGCCGGAGACGCTGCCGGGAACTGGAGTACAGACGGACCCACCGTTCAGGTGAAGACGGAGTGTGCTACTTACTGGGAAGACAAGTGCCCTGTGTCCTGGCCTCCAGACGCAGTCCTCACTGCGGAGCCCACCGGTGACACCGGCGTCCTGCTGACCTGGACCCCTGCATACGACAACCAGGAGGTTACCTCGTACCGCGTCCTCCAGGACGGCGAGTGTCTCTGTCAGGACTTCGGCGTCCCCGAAACGAACTACACGGTTGAGGGAGATGTCACGGAATACGAAGTTACTGGGCTTCAGCAGGGGCAGACCTACCATTTTCAGATCTCGGCGAGGGACTCCGTGGGGATCGAAAACGGAGGGGGAGGTTGGATCCTCGGTCCTGAGCTTGAAGTGACTCCGTAGGGACGTCTGCACGAAGTGCATCCACCGCTGGTGCGCCTACGAGACCTTCGATGTCGCCGAGTGCCTCAACACCAGCTGCGCTCGCACCCCCTCCCACCCGGTTTACCGGACACACACGGATACCTTGTGCTCGGTAAACCTGGAGAATCGGGGCCATTTCTCAGAACATGTTGGAACCAAAGACGAATCTCGGATTTCTCGGGGGTAGGTGCCTACCCCCCCAGGCCTCGTGACAGGGGAGAAACGGAGAGAGATTGGCGGTCGAAAACGGCCGGATGGGCGGGATCGGCGGTGGGGGTAGGCCTCTTGTTGGCGGCGGGGTCGGGGACGGGCGGAAGCGTAGAAGCGCTTAGAAACTGGCCGTGGTGCGTGTCTTGGACGCGGTGATGCCTTCGTCGCCGTTACCGGCGGAGAGAAGGTTCACCATTGAAACTTGGTGGAGCTGAGGGGTCTCGAACCCCTGACCTTAGCATTGCGAACGCTACGCTCTCCCAACTGAGCTACAGCCCCAAGCCGGCAGGATATTTAGCAAAGGCGTGGCGAGATGGCAAGCACTAATTCACCGGGCGGCGTCGGAACGCCGCGCCCAGGAGCGTGCAGGAGAGGAGGAGGAGGAGCCCGCCGGCGGCGCTCGGCGCGGGGGCGCGGCGCACCCGCCCCCGGGCTTCGGCGGCGTGTCCGTGGCGTCCGCCGGGGGCGCTGTGATCTCGGGACCCGGGCTCGAGTCCCCCGACGACCAATGTTCCGGATGGTTTGCGGGAGGTCAACTGCGTCTCCGTGCCGCAACCCGCGTCCCACCTTGACAACGGACGCTCCAGATGAGTTGATTCGCAGCAATGTACGCGGCGGGAGGGGGCGGAGCATGATCGATGGGCGGGACGAACTCCTGCGGCGGATCGTCGAACTCGAGGAGGAGAACCGCCGCCTGCGCGCCGGGACCGATCCCGTCGCTGCCGGGTTGCCATCCAAGCAGATCCTCGATGCGCTCTTCGAGAGCTCCTCGATCGGGGTGTGCATCCTCGAACGGAACGGGGATTTCGTCTACAGGAGCCCCCGGATTGCCGAGTTCACCGGTCTGTCCGACGCGGAGAGCCAGAACATCTTCTTCAACCTGCACCTGGCCACCATCAGCCAGGAGGAGCGGGAGCGGATCCAGGCTCGGTGGCGGGGGTTTCTCGAGACCGGAGAACCGAATCACCACCTCTTTGCCTTCTCCTCACCCCAGGGGGTCAGGAGGTCGACGCAGGTACATCTCTCGTCGCTGGGGGAGTTCATCCTCATGCACATGGTGGATATTTCGGATCTGACCGCCATCCAGGAGGCGCTCCTGGCCAGCAGCGAGCGGTACCGCAGCCTCGTGGACAACCTCGGGATCGGGGTCTATTCCCTGTCGGATCCCATGAAGGGCACCTTCGGAAGCGTGAACCCGACCTTCGCGCGGATCTTCGGGTACGACTCCGTGGACGAGGTCATGGCCCTGGGCTCCGCCACCATTGCGTACGAGAACCCGGAGGATCGTACGCGCTTCATCCAGACCCTCCTGGACAACGAGTTCCAGCGCTCGAACACCATCACCTTCAACGCGCGGCTCCTCAAGAAGGACCGGACTCCGTTCTGGACCCGCATCGTGGCCCACGGGACCTTCGACGAACACAACCGCATCCTGCGGGTGGATGGGGTCGTGGAGGACATCACCGGTCGGAAGATGGCCGAGGAGGCCCTGCGGGAGAGCGAGCAGCGGTTCCGCCAGATCTTCGAGACCGCGGAGGTGGGCATCGTGGTCACCTCTCCGGATGGCCGCGTCGTCCAGGCGAACCCCGCCTTCTGTCGGTTCCTCGGGTATTCGCAGGAGGAGCTGCGCTCCATACGGGCCGTCGACCTCACCCATCCGGACCACGTCGCCGAGACCATCGCCCAGACCGCCATGATCGCAGTACCCGGCGGGGGGGCGCTCCACATGGAGAAGCGTTACCTCCGCAAGGACGGCGCGCCCGTCTGGGGACAAACGTCCGCGACGGACCTTTTCGACGAGGACGGGCAGAAGATCAGCGGCATCGCGATCGTTCAGGACATCAACCAGCGCCGGCTCATGGAGACGGATCTGCTCCGGATGCAGAAGCTCGAATCCCTGTCGGTCCTCGCGGGCGGGATCGCACACGACTTCAACAACATCCTCACCGGGGTCCTGGGGAACGTGAGCCTCGCGCGCACCTTCGCCAGGGACGACGAGCGGCAGTCCGCGCGGCTGGCCCGGGCCGAGGGCGCCGCCATCCGTGCGCGGGATCTGACCCTGCAGCTCCAGACCTTCGCGCGGGGGGGGGAGCCCGACCGCAGGGTCGGCTACCTGGAGGACATTGTCCGCGAGGCGGCGGAGTTCTCACTCCGCGGCAGCAAGGTGCGCTGCGACATCGTCACCGCCGCGGATCCCTGGCCCGTGGAGATCGACTCGGGGCAGATGGGCCAGGTGATCAGCAACCTCCTGATCAACGCCCAGCAGTCCATGCCGGATGGTGGGACGGTGGAGGTGCGCACCGAGACCGTCGAGCTCGACGGGGACACCCCCCTCCCGCTCCCGGCAGGGAGGTACGTCCGCCTCGTGGTCGCGGACATGGGGGTCGGGATCCCCGAGGGGGATCTGGGGCGGATCTTCGATCCCTACTTCACGACGAAGGCGACGGGGAGCGGCCTGGGCCTCGCCACCGCGTACTCCATCATCTGCAAGCACGACGGCTACATCAGCGTCGACTCCACCGTGGGCGTCGGGACCCGCTTCACCGTCCACCTGCCGGCCTCGAGCGGCCGCGCAGAGCCCGGCGAGAACCCCTCGGGAGGGGGTCTGCCGCACGGAACCGGGCGCATCCTCCTGATGGACGACGAGGCCATCGTCCTCGAGACCCTCACTGCCATCCTCGAGGAGCACGGCTACGAGGTGTCCTGCGTTGGGGACGGTGCGGAGGTGTTGCCCGCGGTCCGGGCGGCGCGGGAGGCCGGTTGGCCCTTCGCACTGGTGATCATGGATCTCACGGTCCCCGGCGGTCAGGGAGGGGCGGACGTCATTGACGAGCTCCGGCGGTACGATCCCGCGTTGCGGGCCCTCGTCTCCAGCGGCTACTCCGCGGCTCCGGTCATGGCCGAGTACCGGGAGTGGGGGTTCCAGGCAGCGCTCGCCAAGCCTCACTCCGCGGCCGAGCTCCTCGCCGCCGTCCAACGGGCCCTCGCCGGGGAGTGAGCCTTCAGCCCCGAATCTCCCCACGCTCTCCGAACAACGCCCCCGCAGCCTGTGACCAGGCCTTGAGCCGGCGGAGGTTTGGCTCTCGCGGGTAGCTGCGATAGAGGGCACTGACCGCATACATGCGTGCGACCTGGGGGGCCACGCCGCCGACGATCATCGGTCGTCGAACCAGCGCGCGGGCGCCACGCAGGGCCGCCTCTCGATCCGGGACGGCGAGGCGCTGGAGGATTCCCTCGGACCAGAGGGCCTCAGAGAGCGCCTCCGCGTCCAGGAGCCCCTCGACGTGCTCGGGCGTCCAGGTCTGGGCGTGCCGCCGGAACACGTCGAAGGGCGCGCAGTGTGCGCCCCGCTCCCGCTGGTACGCCGCCTGGTAGCCCCAGAGGACACTGGACGCCCCGGGATCCGCTGCGCCCGCGGTCGCGTCGGCGAGGAGCCGCGCCGCAATCATCCCGTTCCCGATGCCGCTGCCGTGGACCGGGAAGACCTGGCACCCCGCGTCCCCGACGAGGGCCACCCCGGCTGCGGCCAGGCGATCGTAGGGGCGTCGCAGGGGAATGAGGCCTTCACCTCCGAACCGCCGCTCACCGACCCAGGGGTAGCTCTGGACGGAGCGCCGCATGAGCTCCGGGCCGGTGAGGTGCCGCCCGTCTGCGATGGTCCCTACCACGAAGGAGACGTTCGCCACTGCCTCGTCGATGCTGATGATGATCGACGAGAAGCCCCCCTCGGGGCTCATCCAGCTCACTGTCCGCCCCGGCTCGAGGCGGTGGCGGTCGAGGAAGCGCCACGCGGCGTCCCGGTCCCGAATCCGGTGGAACCCCGACGCGGCGGTGCAGATGTCCCGGGGCGCGACCGGCGGGCACGCCCGCTGCAACGAGTGGACCCGGGTGCGGAGCGCGCCAGTGAGCCCCGTCGCATCCACGAAGAGGGAGGCGGTGAGGCGGAGAGATCGTCCCGGGCCCTTCGGGAGCGCGAGATCGATCTCGATGGCCCGGGGACGATCATCCCGGTGCTCGACTCCGGTGAGGGTGGCGCGCTCGAAGACCTTGACGCCCGCGTCCGTGGCCCGGCGCCGGAGGCGGTCTCCCAGGGCGCGCATGTCCACGTCCCAGGCCGGGACCCCGTCGATGTCCAGGGTCGCCCGGTCCAGGGGCGATCGGAACGACGCCGTCCCGAAGATCCCGTGGCGCTCCTCGCCTTCGGGCTGGGCGACCCCGGCGCGATCGAACATCCACCCGGGCACCGCGTTGATCCAGCGAGCCCCTCCCTCGTCGAAGGGGCGGCGCTCGACGATGGCGACCCGATGACCGGACTCGGCCAGGAACGCGGCTGCGGCGGCGCCTGCGGTGCCGGCGCCCACGACCACGACGTCGAACGCAGTCCGACGTGCTCCCATCAATCTTCGCAGGTGGAGGAGAGGGTCCGCTCGAAGAGGCCGAAGCCCGAGGTCCCGAGGATGAGGCGCTCGCCGTCGGTCGAGAGCGCCATGGGGCGCCCGCGCAGCTGTCCATACGCGCCGGTTCGGGGACCGGGGAGGCCCGTGTTCCACGGCGCCCAGCTGCTCCCTCCGTCCGAGGAGCGGAGGGTTCCGGCCTTCGCCGTCGCCAGGAAGTAGACCCCCTCGGCCGACGGATCGGCCAGGATCTGGAGGGGGCCGGAGTCCATGGGGATCCCCTCGCCGGAGGTGACCCAGGTGTCGCCGCGGTCCTCGGTGCGGACGAGGGACCGGCTGGGATACAGGGTCTCCTCGTCCTCGAACTCGGGGATGCCGTGCTGGGTCGATCCCTCGGTGACCGCGAAGATCCGATCGGGCAGGGCCGGATCCTGGTAGAACTCTACGGGCGCTCCCCACTGGGGCACCCAGTTCTCTCCGATGGGGAAGAAGTCCTCGCCGTCCGTGGCGAGGTAGGGGCCGTCCTCCGTCCCGACGAAGAGGCTCCCCGGCGCATCCTGGTCCCCGAGGACTGCGTAGGTCCCTCCCTGGGGCAGGCCTCGGCCGTAGGGATCCCACGTGAGGCCGCCGTCCTCGGTGCGCCACAGCCCCGTGGGATCGATGGACAGGGTCACCCGGTTGCCGACCCCGGTGTCCGCGGAGATCCAGGACCAGAAGCCCACCCGCCGGTTGGACCAGAGGGGCCAGGACGCCTTGAAGGGGCGGATCGTCTCGGCCTTCGCCCAGGCCGCCCCGTCGCCGGACGCCCAGAAGACCTGACGGCCGCTCACCGACGCGAACATGTTGGGCCCCGCAGGGGGCGCGAACGCGAGGAGGTCCCCGGGCGGGAGGCCCGCGCTGATGGACTGCCACGTGAGTCCGCCGTTGGTGGAGCGGAACACGCCCTCCGTCGCCAGGAGCCAGATCCGCAGATCCCCGAGGATCCCTCCCGCGGCCTCCACCAGGGTGTACGGGTGGGCGGTGTTCATGGTGGGGAGCCCCGAGAGGGCCTGGCTCCACCTCCAGAGCCCCGGGCCGGCCGTCCAGAGCCCGGCGCCCTCGACCGCGGCCCAGAGGTGGACGCCATCGCCGAAGGCCGGGTCCGCGCCGTCCGAGTGGATGAACGCTGCGTTGATGGGGAGGCGGCTTCCCCAGCCCATCTCCGGCGCCAGGGCGCCGCCCACGTCGAACCAGTGGTTGCCGTTGTCCTCGGTGAGGTAGATCCCTCCGGGGAGCGCGCTCACGAGGATCCGGTTCTCGTTGGCCTTGTCCGCGTCGATGCGCACGGCCTCGAGGCGCGGCTGCGGGCGCTGCGTGGCGTCGGTGACCCAGGTGGTCGTGCTGCCTGGCTGGGTCAGGTAGACACCGGTGACCGCGGACCCGAGGGCCAGGCGACCATCGAAGGTGGTCACGTCCGAGAAGGCCAGGGGCAGGGACGTGAGCAGGCCCACGTCGGAGCTCACGTTCTGCCAATTCGCCCCTGCAGTGGAGGTCTGGTAGAGCCCCGATCCGGGGCACGCGGCCCAGGCCTGGGCCGGGAGGACCGGGTCGAAGACCAGCGCGGCGCAGCTCCGCTCCAGGGACAGCATCTGTGCCCACGTTGCGCCGTCGTCCGTGGATCGGATCACGCCGCAGGCCGTGGCCTCCGGGCCCGAGGGCCAGACAGAGCCCTCCAGGCCGCACTCGGAGGTGGCGAGGATCGTCCCGCCATTCGCGGAGACCTCGATGTCGTAGGACGCGGTGTCCGGGTAGCCCCCGACAGGCTGCCAGGACACGCCCATGTCGCTCGAACGGTAGAGTCCGCCGCCCTCGCCGGCGGCCAGGAGCGTCGTCTGCTCCGTCTCCGGGTGGACATAGGTCTCCAGGTCCCAGGCGCCGCCCGGTAGATCGTCAGCGGCGAACCACGCCGCGCCGGTGCGGAGACGGAGGGAGCCCTCGCCCGCCTCGGGACCGTCCAGGAGGACCGCGGTGACGCCGGGGCGCCCGACGACCTTGCGGATTCGGGTGAAGCTCGCGCCGAAGTCTTCCTCGACCTGCCAGGTCTCCCCGCCGTCCTCAGAGGCCCAGAGCACCGCGTCGGCGCCGTCCGCCGCCAGGATCCTGCCCGGCGCCGTGGGATCCTCCGCCAGGGAGATCGCTGTCTCGGGGGAGCCCTCTAGGAGGGCCCACACCCCGGCCTCGGGATCGAACTTCCAGATCCCGGAGAGCCAGAGCGCCGCGTAGAGGCCGCCGGCCACCGCGGGATCTTCGAGGAGCCCGCCGTCACTGCGGACGTTGGCGAAGGTCGGCTGTTTCGGCATGGGCGACCAGGACGCACCGGAGTTGGTGGTCTGGTACAGCTTCGGCAGGTCTCCCAGGAGGCCCGCAAAGGCGTAGCTGCCGTTGCCGGGATGGGGGAAGAGCCGGAACCCGTCGCCGTCGGCCGAGGCCACGGGGTCCCAGTTGTTCCCGGCGTCGGTGGTCCGGAAGATCCGGGCGGTGCCGGTGTTCGGGTCGCGGGGAGTGCTCAGGAAGAGGACCGTCGATGAGTCCAGGAGCGGGACCAGATCCGTGGCCGCCCGCACCGCGAGGTTCGACAGGGTCCACGCGGCCTCGACTCCCGGGATCGCGCCGTTGTCGTTGCGCCAGAGGCCCACCCCGTCCATGAACGCGAGGACCCGCCCCTGGCCGGCTCCCTCGGGTGTGGGCGCACCGATCGCGGTGCAGGCGGTGAAGAGCGGGTTGGTGTCGGGGTCCAGGTGGATCCAGTCCGCGCCGTCGCTGTCGGACTTCACCAGGCCGCCCTCCGTGGTCAGGCCGAAGAGCCGCCCGTCGGCTGCCTCCCCGAGGGAGGCGAGGATCTTGTTGTCCCCGTCGAGGCTCAGGGCCGCAGCCTCCCAGGTGGCGCCTTCGTTCGTGGACCGCAGGACACGCCCGCCGTCGGGGTCCGCTGCGAGGAGGGTCCCCGTGGACGCGACCATGAGGGTGTTGTACCGCCCCGAGCGGAGGCCCTTGTCGTAGAGCACCCAGGTCTGCCCGAGATCCTTCGCGAACGCGAGGCCGTTGGCCGCGGGGACGTAGAAGGAGAACTCGTTGGTCGGATCGATCAGGGCCTGGGTGATCCCGTGGAGCTGGACGGGGCTGCCGATGGGGGGAGCCGGGATGAAGGCCCAGGGGCCGGAGCCGTAGTTGCCGCCCCGGGCGAGGGTCTTGTCCACCCCGACGAGGAGGCGCCCGATGGAGTCCAGGGTCAGGGGGACCAGGGTGCTGCCGAGGGAGGAGGGTGCGAGGGGCTCCCAGTTGGCGCCGGCGTCCTGGCTACGGTAGAGCGCGGTCTCCCCGAACTGGAAGGCGGTCCCGTCGGGACGGGACAGGCCGGCGAAGACCCGGGTCGTGGCCGACGGATCGACGAGGAGGCCGTGGCGGGAGACAGCGACGGGGTCCGGGAGTGACGGCAGGGAGACCTCGGCCCAGGATGCGCCGCTGTCGCCGGTGCGGTAGACCTTGCCCCGGCCCGCGCCGTCCTCGTTCCGCGTCCCGACGTACCAGGTGGCGGCGTCCGCCGCGGCCAGCGCGACGACCTCGCGGTTGCCGGACCCCGGGAGGTTCCCGCCGGACTGGGGCCAGGTTGCGCCCCCGTCCTGGGAGAAGTATGTCTTTCCGTTGCAGGCTGCGAGGAAGGAGCCCGGGAGCCCCGCCGCCTCCGTCACGGCCTCGCAGCCGGCCATGGCCTCGGACCACTGGACGCCGCCGTCGAGGGACCGGAAGAGGCTGTTCCCGTAGATCACCAGGACCGGCTTGATCCCGCCGTGCCCCACGATGAGCCAGTCCCCGCGCTCCTCGCCCCAGCCGAGGAGGTCTCCGAGGCTCCAGGTGGTGCCCCCGTCCAGGCTCCGATAGACCCCGCCGCCGCGGCCGACGGCGAGCATGGGAGAGGGATTGCCCGGCAACCGCACGACCGCGTCCAGCCAAGCCCCGACGGGGCCGGGGAGGGGCGTCCAGACCGGATCGGACTCCGCCCCGGAGGTGCACTCGCCGGCCTGGCACGTGTCGCCGTTGGTGCAGGGATCCCCGTCTTCGCAGGCGATTCCGTTGGGCTGGACCATGGGGATGCATTGCCCGGTGGCAGGGTCGCACCCGGTCATCGCACACTGGGTGTCGCCGCCGGTGTCGCAGGTGATCACGCTGCCCGGATCGAGCACGCACTGGCAATCTTCGCAGGTCCACACTCCGTTGCAGAGATCGCCGTCGTCCGCGGACGCACAGTCGGGATCCGAGGCACACTCGACGCCGATGGCGTTCGGCACGCAGAAGCCCTCGGCACAGGTCCCGTTGGTGGTGCAGGGGTTGTCCGCGGGGAAGCACTCGAAGCCACTCACCGGGGTCCACGACGTGCGCGACTCGTCCGGGACGCAGCGGAGGCACCCGTTGGCCGCCTGGGTCTGTCCGTCGTCCCTGCACTCCCCGTCGATGCGGCACCAGCCGGGGGCAATCTTCCAGATGCAGCCGCCCTCCCCGTCGCAGGTGGGGTTGGCGGAGCAGGAGTCCGGCACCGGACCGCAGTCCGTCACGTCCTCGAAGATGCACTCTCCGCTGATGCAGATCCCCGGGCCCAGGGTGCAGGGGTCGTCGTCGTCGCATTCCTCGCCGGGGTTCGCCAGGCAGAACTCCTGCAGAGGCACGTCCTCTCCCCGTGTGACATCGTCGTCGCTGTCGCCACTCCCACCGCCGCCGCCACCGCAGGCTGGCAGGAGGAGGAGTGAGAGGAGGACCGTCAGGATCCGAAGGCGTCCGATGAACTTCATTTGATTCCACCCAGCGGGTTGCGTCGGCCTCCTATTGTAGCGGGCGCGTGGGCGGAGGCAACCACTGCGGCGTCTTCGTCAATCGGTATCGGGAGCTCGCCCATCGGCGACGACCGGCAGGGTGAAGTAGAACACCGATCCGACCCCGGGCTCGGACTCGGCCCAGATCTTCCCTCCATGCCGATCCACGATCTTCGCACAGATGCCCAGGCCGATCCCCGTCCCGGGGTACTCGTCCTGGGTGTGCAGGCGACGAAAGATCTGAAAGACCTCGGTGGCCTTCGATGGATCGAAGCCGATGCTGTTGTCCCGGACGGAGAAGCGCCAGCGCTCTCCCTGGAGGACGGCCTCCACGCGGATCTCCGGCGGGACGGCGGCCCGTCGGAACTTGAGCGCGTTGCCGAGGAGATTCTGGAAGAGCTGGATGAGCTGGCCCTCGTCCCCCATCACCCGAGGCAGCGGGGGGACGTGGAGCGCGGCGCCGGAGTTCGCGATGTCGTCGATCAGGGTGCCGCGGACCACCGCAAGGACCCCGTCCAGTTCGACGGGCGCCAGGGGCTTCCCCTGAGAGTCCACCCGGGACAGCATCAGGAGATCGAGGATCAGCGAGCGCATCCTCCCGACCCCTGTCGTGATCAGCTCCATGGCCTGGGACTGATGTGCGTCGAGCCGTCCCTCCATGGACCGCCCCAGGACCTCCGTGAGCATGCCGATCTGGTTGAGGGGCTGCTCGAGGTCGTGGCAGGCCACATATGCGAACCGCTCCAGCTCCTCGTTGGACCGTTCGAGGCGCGCGTTGAGGCGCTGGGCGTCCGCCTCGGCCCGCCGCCGCTCGCCGATCTCCGTCACGAGGCTCTCGTTCAGGCGCTCCAGCAACTCCCGGGCTGCGGCCAGCTCCTGGTTCTGCCGCACCGCGTTCTCATAGGTGGACAGGAGCACCTGGAGCATTCGCCGCCGCGTCGAGTGGATCCGTCGGGGACCGCCGGGGAGCATCACCTCGATGGGGGGTGCCTCCTCCTCGTCCACGTCCGCCTCCTCCGGCGCGAAGAGGAGGGCATTGATCCGGTGCACGAGCAGGCTGTCGTCACAGGGCTTGGTGAGATAGGAGTCCGCGCCGGACTCCAACCCCTCCAGCACCTCCACGGGATCCTGGAGGGTGGTCAGCATCAGGACCGGGACGTCGCGCAGGGCCGGATCGCGCTTGATGGCGCGACACATCTGGTATCCGTTCATCCGGGGCATCATCACGTCGGACACCACGAGATCCGGCTTGAACCCCTTCAAACGGTCCAGCGCCTCGGCCCCATCCCGGGCCACGGTCACGGCGAACCCGCTCTCCTCGAGCACCAGGCGCAGGCGCTCAGCCTGGGTCGCGCTGTCCTCGACCACGAGAATGTGCCATCGCTCGTCGCTCTCAGACATCTCCGATGACCTCCATCAA
Organism: Pseudomonadota bacterium; assembly: GCA_043815665.1. Taxonomy (GTDB): domain Bacteria; phylum Myxococcota_A; class UBA9042; order CAIXZC01; family CAIXZC01; genus CAZNWW01. The sequence continues at coordinate 18,688 of JBDRIT010000061.1, read as the reverse complement.
TCGATCAGCGATCCTTGCGAGCGTGACATCTTCGTCCACCAGCCCGGACGCGACGGCCGCGCCGGGCATCCCGAAGACCACGGAGGAGTCCTCGTCCTGGGCCAGCACGTATCCACCCCGTTCTCGGATCCTGTACAGCCCCGTGACCCCGTCCTCCCCCATCCCCGTGAGCACCACCGCCAGGGTTGCCCGTCCGAAGCAGTCGGCCACGGACTCGAACAGGAACGTCGCCGAGGGTCGGAACCCGCGGATCTCCGGGGCGCTCGACAGGGCTACCCGCCCCCCTTTCACGCCCATCTGGACGCCATCCGGGGCCAGGTAGACCGTCCCCCCGCGGAGGAGCTCACGGTCCTCCGCCACCTTCACGTCGAGCCGGGTCACCTGGCGGAGCGACGTGGCGAGGCTCCCGATGAACCCCGGAGAGATGTGCTGGACCACCAGGATCGGGTGGGGATAGCGCGCCGGCAGCCCGCCGAGGACCTGGCGCAGCGCGGCCGGGCCGCCGGTGGACGTCGCGATCGCCACGACGCGGATCCCGTGCCTGTCGCCCCGGAGCCGCCAGGTGCTCTTCCGCAGGGGGGGCGGGCTTGCGACCGCGTCGGGCCGCCTCATGGTTCGCGGGTGACGCAGCACCCGGATCTGCGACAGGGTCTTCAGCATCTGGCGGAACTCCTGACTGTCCCGTGCGAAGGAGGAGGTCCCAGGTCCCGTGGGCTTCATCATGACGTGCAGCGCGCCCAGCTGCATCGCGTTCATCGACCGGACCGCCTCGTCGATGTCCAGGTTCGCGGTCACCAGCACGATGGGGGTCGGCACCTCAGACATGATCTGCCGGGTCGCATCGAACCCGTCCATTCCAGGCATGAAGATGTCCATGGACACCACGTCCGGACGGAGCCGCTTCGTCAGCCGTACGGCCTCCTCGCCGTTCCGCGCCTCTCCGACCACGAGGATCTCCGGATCGGCCTCGAGGATCTCGACGAGGAGCCTGCGGACCGTATCGGAGTCCTCCGCAACCAGTACCCGGATCATTCCTCCTCCTCAGAGCAGCCTGGCGATGGTCTCCAGGAGCTGCCCCTGGTCGAACGCACTCTTCACAATGTAGGCGTCCGCGCCGGCATCGAGTCCCCGCTGCCGGTGCTCCTCGCTGTCCAGTCCCGTCACGAGCACCACGGGCAGATCCGAGAGCCGCTTCGAGGCACGAATGGCCTCGGTGAGGCCGAACCCGTCCAACCGCGGCATCTGGACGTCGGCCACCACCAGGTCGACCTCGGTTCGCTGAAGCAGATCCCAGGCCTCGGCTCCGTCCACAGCGGTGGTCACCTGATACCCTGCGGACTCGAGGATCATCCGCTCCAGGCTCCGGGTCGTCAGCGAGTCATCCACCAGGAGGAGACGCGCGGACGGCTGGCCCTCCGCCCGGTCATCCGGTGGGGCCCAGGCCCCCTCTGGGCCCGCCCCGGTCAGCGCCTCCAGCAGGGCGGGTGGATAGAGGATCGGGACCACCGAGCCGTCGGAGAGCGTCGCGGCCCCGGACATGTGACGGATCCGCCCGAGGCGGGGGCCGAGGGGGCGCACCTGGATGTCCCGGGTCTCCAGGAGCTGCTCCACGAGCAGGACACCCCGTCGCCCCTGCGCCCGGAGCACGACGCCGGGGACGAACTCTCCATCTCCCCAGGCCGGCGCCGCGCCGCCATCGAGCATCCTCGCGAGGGGCGCGACGGGCAGCGCCACGCCGTCGATCTGGACCATGGTCCGCCCACCGGTGTGGAGCAGCGCCCCGGGGGTCACCCGGAGGACCTGCTCCACCTGCGCGCTGGGGATTGCGTAGCAGACGGCCCCGTCCGCGATCAGGAGGACCGCCACCGTGGTCAAGGTGAGCGGCACCTGCAGGGAGACAGCGGTCCCCCGTCCACGGCTGGTGGAGATCCGCAGGGTCCCCTGGAGCTCCTCGATCCGGGTCTTGACCACGTCGAGGCCGACGCCCCGCCCCGCGAGCACGCTCGCCTCGCCCGCGGTGGTGAAGCCGGGTCGGAGGAGGAGCCGGAGGAGCGTCTCCTCGTCGGCCCCGCCTGGCAGTCCCTGGCGCCGGGCCACCCGATGGACGGCCTCGAGATCGATCCCCTGGCCGTCGTCCTCGACGACGACCTGTACCTGACCCTGAAGGAGGGACGCGGCGACGCGGATGGTGCCCCGGGACGGTTTCCCGGCCGCAACCCGCGCGGCGGCGGGCTCGATCCCGTGCCCGACGGCATTCCTGACCAGGTGGAGCAGGGGGGCCTTCAGGCCCTCCAGCACGGCTCGGTCCATCTCGATGTCGGTCCCCGAGACCACCAGGTCCGCCTCCCTCCCGGCCTCGGCCTCCAGATCCCGGACCACGCGGTCGAGCCCCTGACAGGCCATGAGGAAGGGAAACATCCGCAGCCGCTGTACTTCCTCCTCGAGCTGTCCCATGGCGAGGTCCGTGGACGCCAGGTCCGCGCGCAGAGTCCCGCGCACCCGGGCCAGCCTGCGCCGCAGGTCCCCGCGGGGATCGACCCGGTCCACGTCGTCCTGCAGCCCGTCGAGTTCGGCGAGGTCCGCCCCGATCCGGGCCATGCGGAGGCCGAGTTCGTGGGAGAGCGAGAGGATGTCATCCAGCCTCCGGGGGGCCACGCGCACGGTCACGGGGGTCCCGGGCTGAATCCCGGGATCCTGCGTCGCGCCGTGCCGGGGTCGGCCCGGCTCGGGTCGTTTCGAGGGGCGTGCCGCCGGTCCTCCCGGGGACAGACTCGCTACAACCTCGAGGTGCTTCAGGACCCCGTCGAAGAACGTCGCGGGCACTCCCTGTCCGGCCCGGAGCCCCTTCCCGGCCTCCCGGATCCCGTCCGCGAGACCGAAGAGAGCCTCAAAGAGGCCGGTGGAGCGCGGGAGGGCCCCGGACCGCAGAGAGGTGATCACGCCCTCCACCCGGTGCGCCGCGGCCTCGATGGCGCTGACGCCGACCGCCCTGGACGCGCTCTTCAGGGTGTGCGCGGTGCGGAACAGCGCGTCGACGTGGGCGTGGTCCTCCTCCGCCGCGTCGCACCGCTCCAGCGCGAGGAGCGCCTGGTTCATGGCGGCGACGTGATCGTCCAGCTCCACCAGGAAGCTGGCCATCAGCCGCGCCTGTAGCTCCTTCGGATCCACGCGTCAGGCTCCCCGTCGCCCCACGAGCGTCCCGATCTGCTGACTGATCTCCCCCAGATCCCGCGCCGCCTGCTCGACCTGGCGCGTGGCGGACAGGTTCTGCCGGGTGGCCTGATCGATGCTCCGCATGGCTTGCTGGATCTGCGCCATCCCCGTGGACTGCTGTCCCGCGGAGGCCATGGCCTGGACGGACATCTGGGCTGCCTCCGAGATGGTCTGCGACAGGGCATCGATGGTCTGCCCGGCACGCTCCAGCACCGGCACCGCCACGGCGACGCTCTTGGTCGACTCCTCCGTGGCCAGGACCGCGTCGTTGGTCGCCTTCTGGATGTCCTGCAGGATCTTGCGCACCTGCCCCGTGGCGCCCTTGGACTGGTCCGCCAGGGACTTCACCTCCCGGGCGACCACCGCGAAGCCCTTCCCCTCCACCCCCGCCCGGGAGGCCTCGATGGACGCGTTCAGGGCCAGGAGATTGGTCTGGTCCGCCATGTCGTTGACCGTCGCGATGATCTCCCCGATGGCCTGCATGCGCTCGGCCAGGGAGAGGATGTTCCCGGCCACGGTCTCCACCCGCTCCCGGACCTGGTTGATGCAGCGGTTCGCCTCCGCCACGGCGCGGCTGCCCTCCTCGCCGACGGACTCGGTCTTGTGGGCCATCTCCACGATGGCCTTCACCCGCTGGCTCGCCTGCTCGGAGATGTGCTGGAGCTCGTCCACGGTGGACACGGATTGGGACACCGCGGAGGCCTGCTCCTCCGCCCCCGAGGCCTGCTCTGTCATGGCCATCTGGATCTCCGCGCTCGAGGACGCAAGCCGAGCGATCGCCTGTCGCAGGGGAGCGCTGATGGTGCGGGCCGTGACGAAGGCCACCAGGCCTCCCACCAGGAGCCCGGCGAGGATCCCGAAGATCGTGAAGCGGGTCGCCTGCTCCGCCGCGCTCGATGCGTCGGTGCGCCCCTGCTCGAAGCGCGCGAGGACGCTCTCCTTGAGGGGATCCAGGGTCTCCCGGCTGAGCGCCTGGCGGATCTGCACGAAGGTGCCCAGATCGGCCCGCGAGGTGTCCTCCGCTGCCAGGATCTGCAGGCCCACGTCCCTCGCCTCCTGGAAATGAACGGTGAGCTTCTTGACCCATTCCTTCTCCGCGCCGTCGGAGATCGCCCCTTCGAGCCCCTCGATGACCCGGGCACAATCACCCACGTCCGCGTTGAAGGCCTCGCGCAGGCTCGCGACCGGGAGCCGCAGGTAGCTCCCGAGCGCGTTGGCCATCCCATTGATGTTGATCTCCAGCTCCATGGCCGCCACCAGCTTCCCGTGGGCCGGTGCGCCCTGGGCCGTCCACGCGGGCTCCACGATCTTGTCGAGGAGATCGTCGATCTCGGCGAGCTTCTTCACGAAGATCACCATCTGCGCGCCCTGCTCGTCACTGAGCCGGATCAGCCGGTCGACCATGGAGCTGAGCTCACGCTGGCGCGCCTCGACGGCCGTGACCTCCCGCTTCAGAGCAGCGGCCGCGCCGGACGTGCGGAAGTCCTCGATGTGGACCGTCAGCTCCTCCCGGTTCACCCGGAGGCGCTCCAGGTGAATCTGTCTCTCACCGTGCAGGTAGCCGAGCGCGTGGTAGCCGAGGGAGGCGAGGTCGCTCTCGATGGCGGCGACCGCCTTCAGCACGGGCATGTGGACCGTGGCGATGACCTCGAGCTCCCGGTCGGCTTCCCGGACCTGGGTGTAGACCAGGGTCCCGAACGCAATGAACAGCGCCAGGAGGAGCCCTGTCCCGATGGCGAGCTTGCCGCTGATCGTCAACTTCATCATTTCCTCCCTTCATGGGGCGCGCCGGTCGCGGCCCCCGCCTCTGAATTCGTGGTCTTCGACGGCTCCTGTGGCGTGATGCGCGGGTCGTCCAGCAGCCGCCGGCCGTCGAGCACTGCGGATCCGTCATCGCAGATGCCGACCAGCAGGGCGCCATGGGGTCCGGTGTCGCCGAAGGACTGGATCGATGCCTCGGGCACCCGCGCGACGCGGTCGACGCGGGTGGCCGGCAGCCCGAGCTCCGGCGCCTCGTCGCCGAGGATCAGGAGCTGCCCCCCGGCGGGGCTCCCGGCCTCCCTCACGTCCTCCAGGAGCCGCTCCAGCGCGATCACCGGCAGGATGCGGCCCGACCATGCCATCACGCCCTGGAACGGCGACGGGATCCCCGCGATCGTCGTGAGGCGCGGCAGGGGCAGGACCCGATGCACGAACCGGGTCTCGATCCCGTACCTGGCTCCGCCGCACGCGAAGAGGACCAGCTCGAGCTCGGCCCCGAGGTCCGCGGCGTCGTCCACGGGCTTCGCCAGGAGTCGGGCGCGGTCGTCCAGCAGCGCGGCGTCCGTCGCAGCGTCCTGCTCGGGCGCGGTCGGTGGGTTTGCGATGCGCGTCATCCGGTCCCTCCCGGTCCCCGATCCATGATCGCGAGCTGGGCGGCGGCTGCCTCGGCCAGGCTCCCGGCGAGCTGCCCCTCGGAGTCGGGCAGCACCGCCTCCGCCGGCAGCGCGGAGGCCAGGGTCCGGGCGTTCCGGAAGGCTCGTCGGGCCCGGGTCCTCTTGCCGGAGCGCGCCAGCAGGAGGCCGTAGACGAAATGGGCCAGGGCCGCCTCGTGGTCGAGGTAGAGGGTCTTGCGCATCTCGGACAGGGCCTCAGCGGTCCGCCCGGTCTGGGACAGCAGCATGGCGAGCAGCAAGCGGCTCCCCGCCGCGTCGGGGAAGAGGGAGGTTGTCTTCCGTGCGAGGGCCTCGGCCTCCTCGGCCCGTCCCAGGTTCGCAAGGGCGCGCACCCGACGGTCCGCTGCCTCCGGGGTCGCGGAGACTTCCTCCGGGGGCTCGCCCCTCGGCGGGGCGACGAGCCCCGGCGAGGGGGCCCCGGGGATCGACGTCACCCGGGGAGCATCCTCAACGGGGGCCGCCGGAGCCCGGCGCGGGGCGGCCTCCGAGGTCGTCGCCGCGTCGGGGCGCCGATAGAACACGCCGGCCTCGTTCACCGTCACCTCGAAGGGCGCGCAAGGGCCCAGGGACGGGTCCGACGCCCCGCCGAGCAGCCACCCCCCCGGGACCAGGGATCGAAAGAGGCGCCGGGCTGCCCCCTCGACGACGTCGTCGGGGAAGTACATGAGCACGTTGCGGCAGAGAATGATGTCGAATCCGGCGATGCCGGTGGACAGGTCCGGGAACGGGTCCGACACGAGGTTGAGGTGCCGGAACTCGACCATCCTCTGGTACCGCTTCACCAGGGCGAATCGATCCCTGACGCGCCGGAAATAGCGTGCGGTGGCGGCGGGGGAGGTGGTGCGGAGCGACCAGGCCTTGTACTCCGCACGCTCGGCCCGGGCGAGCGCGGCCCGGGAGATGTCCGTGGCGAGGATCCGGAGACGGCCGCGCCAGACCGTCTCGTCGAGCAGGATGGCCAGGGTGTACGGCTCCTCGCCCGTCGCGCAGCCGGCGCTCCAGACGTTCAGGACGTGTCCGGGGGCGCGGGAGGCAGCCAGCGTGGGGACCACCTGCTCCACCAGGAACTGCAGGGTCTCGGGCTCCCGGAAGAAGTAGGTCTCTCCGACCACGATCTCGTCCACCAGGTCGTCGACCAGGGCCGGGTCCTCCTGGATGCGGAGCAGGTACTCCTCGGGGCTGGCCAGGCTCCGGCGCGCCATCGCCCGTCGGACCGCAGCCTCGGTCTCTGGGACGCGTCGCTCGATGGAGGTCAGGCCGGTGTGCGACAGGCAGAACTCTGCGATCCGGGCCATCCCGGTGCTCGTCCATCCTTCGCTCATTCCCCGTCCCCTCGGTGCTGCGTCTCCAGGGCCCCCTCGAGGGCCTCCGTCTCGGCCTCCGAGAGGAAGGCCTCGAGGTCGTGGATCAGCAGGAGACCGTCCTCGAGGCGCGCCACACCGCAGACCTGCTTCGCCCCCGGGACGGCCTCCCGCGGGTCCTCCAGGTGTGCCGGGTCCAAGGCGACCAGACCCTCCACGTGATCACAGCGGAACGCGACGAGGCGCGCCCCGGCGGTTGCGATGACGAGGCGCTCCGTGGAGTGAAGCGGACGGGGCGGGAGCTGGAAACGTCGCCGGAGGTCGAACACCGCAGCGAGCCTGCCCCGCACGTCGATCACTCCCTCGACGACCGCGGGCGCCGCGGGGAGCGCGGTGATGCGCACCGCAGCGACCACCTCCCGGAGCGCGGCCAGATGCACGCCGTAGCGCTGCGCGTCGATGTGGAAGACCAGGACCTCCATGGTCCACCTTTGCTTCCCGAGGGAGCGAGGACCGCGCAGGAACCCGCCCTGCACGGGGCATGTGGGCGGCAGCACCTCCCACGCGGGCTCACTCTCCCTTCATGTACAAATAGGACGATTCCTTCTCCACTATCGTGGGCTTTCCCTGTGGCGTCAAGGACGGTGGCCGGGGTCACGAAACCGTCGCTCCCCCGGTGGGAGGCGGGGTCAGTAGTAGCACCGCACGTGCTGCGTGTATCCGTTGTCGTTGAAGAAGCCCCAGACGTGGTTGTACCAGGTGGCCCTGGGCTGGGAGTTGTTGCAGACGTAGTACACCGAGAACTGGTTGCTGCCCGTGAGGGACGCGCAGAATCCCTGGGTGTTCGAGTAGCTGGAGTTGGCGCTGCTCCAGAGCGGCCCGCACTGGATCCCGTTGGGGAAGTAGAGGCCGTCCACCTTCAGGTTGTCGCACTGCGTGTACGTCCCGTTGTTGGTGGTGGAGGAGCAGGTCACCGTCTTGCCGTCGATGACCTGGGAGCTCTGGAAGGCGAAGAACTCCGATTGGCAGGTCGCGGAGCAGCCGTCCCCCGACTGCTGGTTCCCGTCGTCGCATTGCTCGGGAGGCTCGGTGATGTGGTTGCCGCAGCAGTTGGGGATGACGCTGAAGACGCAGCCGGTGTCGGGGTCGCAGGAGTCGTTGGTGCAGAGGTCACCGTCGACGCAGCTGATCGGTGCCCCGGAGCATGTGGCGTCCGCGCAGACGTCGCCGTCGGTGCAGGCGTCGCCGTCGTCGCAGCCCGCGGCGTTGGCGGTGACCTCACAGCCTGTGTCGGAGGCGCACCCGTCGTCGGTGCAGACGTTCGCGTCATCGCACACGATCGCGACCCCGGCCTCGCATTGACCGGCCACACAGGAATCGCCAGCGGTGCACAGGTCGCCGTTGTCGCAGGGGTCCGTGTTGCTGCTGTGCTGGCACCCCTCCATGAAATCGCAGGTGTCGTCGGTGCAGGGGTTGCCGTCGTCGCAGGTCTCGAACGCGGTGGGCAGGCATTGTCCGCTCACGCAGTGGTCGCCGATGGTGCAGAAGATGCCGTCGTCGCAGTCGCCGGGGATGGGCGTGAACTGGCATCCCACGAGGCTGTTGCAGGAGTCTTGTGTGCAGGCGTTGGAGTCCTCACACACCAGGAGCGCCGCGCCGATGCAGGCGCCCAGGTGGCAGGCGTCGCCGAGGGTGCACACGTCCCCGTCGTTGCAGGGCGCGGTGTTGAGGAGGTGCACGCAGCCCTGGGCTGGGTCGCAGTAGTCCGTGGTGCAGACGTCACCGTCGTCGCAGTCCTTGGCCACGGTGCCGACGCAGAGGCCGGCGACACAGGCATCGGTCTGGGTGCAGTCGTTGCCGTCGTCGCACGGAGCGCCGATCAATGGAGCGAACTGGCACCCACCGGCTCCGCAGCTGTCCTCGGTGCACGGGTTCCCGTCGTCGCAGATCGGGGCGGGCCCCGGCGCACAGAGCCCCTGCTGGCAGCTGTCGTTGACTGTGCACAGGTCCCCGTCGGAGCAGGGGCCGCTCAGGTCCTCGTGGGCGCAGCCGCCCTGGGGGAGACAGATGTCCAGGGTGCAGGGGTTGTCATCGTCACAGGCCAGGGCGCCTTCCCCCATGCACACCCCGCCGACGCACTGATCGCCGATGGTGCACTCGTTGAGGTCGTCGCAGCCGCCGCCCGCGTCGGCGTGCACGCACCCCTCCTGCGGGAGGCAGGAGTCCTCGGTGCAGGGGTTGCCGTCGTTGCAGGAGACCGGGGCCCCGCTGTGACACGTCCCCAATGCGCAGACGTCCCCGACGGTGCACACATCTCCGTCGTCGCAGGGGGCGGTGCTGTTGCCGTGGTCGCACCCCACCATGGGATTGCAGAAGTCCGTGGTGCAGGGGTTGCCGTCATCGCAGTTCTTGGACCCGAGGCCCAGGCAGACGCCGCCGGAGCAGGAGTCGTTGTTGCTGCACGGGTCGCCGTCGTCGCAGGGCAGGCTGTTGCTGCCGTGGGTACAGCCGACCAGGGGCAGGCAGCTGTCCGTGGTGCATCCGTTGAGATCGTCGCAGCTGACCGGGGCGCCGGCCTGACACAGGCCGCCCGTGCAGGTGTCGGCCACGGTGCACTGGTTCCCGTCGTTGCAGGGGGCGGTGTTCGCGACGTTGACGCAGCCCTCGGCGGGGTCGCAGTAGTCGTCGGTGCAGACGTTGTTGTCGCTGCAGTTGAGGAAACCGCCGGCGGCGCATTGTCCGTTCACGCACTGGTCCGACGTGGTGCAGGGGTTGCCGTCGTCGCAGACCTCGGGGATGGGGCTGTGACCGCAGCCGCTGAATGGATTGCAGGTGTCCTTGGTGCAGGGGTTGCCGTCGCTGCAATCCAGCGCAAAGGCCCCCGCACAGACACCCTGCGCGCAGACGTCGCCGAGGGTGCACGTGTCGCCGTCGCTGCACACGCCGCCGTCGTTGGCCGGGAGCGCCTCGCACTGGCCGCCCTCCGGGTTGCAGACGCTGACGAGGCAGGCGCCGTTCGGCCCCGCGGGCTGCGGACAGGTCACCACGGTGCCCGGGGCCACCTTGCAATGGTAGGGCAGGGAGGTCGTGTCGCAGACGAGGGTGCCGTTGCAGGGGTTGCCGTCGTCCATGGCCGCACAGTCCGCCAGGGTCTGGCAGTCGCAGCTGACCGCTGTGCCGACACACTCGCCGCCCTTGCAGCTGTCCGCCACGGTGCAGGGGTCGTCGTCGTCGCAGGCCTGGGAGTTGTCCACGAACTGGCACCCCTGCGCGCCGTCGCAGAGGTCGTCGGTGCAGGGGTTCCCGTCGTCACAGACCACGGTGGTCCCGATGCACTGGCCGGCCTGGCAATGATCGGTCACGGTGCAGGGATCCTGGTCGTCGCAGTTGGTGCCCTCCAGCGCGATGTGGCCGCAGCCGTCCACCCCGTTGCACGCATCCTGGGTGCAGGGGTTGGCGTCGTCGCAGGTGGCCTCGTCCAGGGCTCCGTCGCAGTCGTTGTCTGCGCCGTCGCAGACCTCCTGCGCCGGCGCCGGGGCCGAGCACCCGGTGAGGCCCCCGACCGCGCAGGCGCGGGTCCCCTCGCAGGTCCCCCACTCGTTGGATCCGTCGCAGGGGGTCGTCAACCCCAGCGCGATGGCGGCCTGGCTGCAGGGGCACACCCCTTCGCCGTGGACGCATTGCTTCACGTCGGCGCCGTCGGTGGTCATGGAGTCGAGGCAGGCGTAGCCGTCGGGGCAGTCTTCGTGCGTCGCACAGGCTGCCCCACAGAAGGAGCCCTCGTCCGGGTAGCGGACGCAGACGTCCTCCGTTCCCGCCCCGGAGCAGTCCGTGCCCGTGGTGCAGGGCCGGCAGAGCTGGGCGAAGGGGGAGACGCAGGCGAAGACCACGTCGGGCTCGAAGGCGGTCAGCTGCGCACAGTCCCAGCCCGCGGGACAGTCCTCGACGCACTGGACCGTGCAGACGGAATCGCCCAGGTGCTCCAGGCAGATCCCGGACTGGCAGTCCGAGGCCTCCTGGCAGGGATCCAGGAAGCAGCCCTCCCCGGGGAGACAATGCTCCAGCAGGTCGCTCCCCCCGTCCCCGGCCAGGTCCATCCCGAGATCCGGTCCCTCCAGGTCGCCGGCGCCGTCAGGCTGCGAGGCGATGTCTCCCGCCGCGTCCTGGGAGGTTGCGTCCGGAAGGCCCGACGAGACGGGGTCTCCGGGTTCCGTCGAGCAGGAAACCGCAAGGATCAGGCAGAGGCAGAGCAGGCTTTTCATCTCGATTTTCTCCATGGAAAACACGCCCCCAATATATACGGATCCGGCGCGGTTCGCCATCTCCCCCCGGTGCTTGATTCGTGTGTGTAATCTTTCTACACTGTCGCCGGGCGACCCGAAATCGACAGTGGAGCGGAGGCGAGGATGCAGCAGTGCAGGAAGATCATCGACGCCCTCTCGGGGCCTCGGGGGCGGCGGAGCCCCTTCGAGCGGCTCCTGGATCTGGCCGTCTCGGCCCTGGGCGCCGAGCGCGGGTTCCTGGTGAAGCGGTCGGAGAAGCGGGACAAAGCCAGGATCCTCGCGGCGCGCAACATGGACCAGGAGACCCTGCGCGGCGCGACGGGGCGCGTCTCCAACACCATCGTGGGGCGGGTCCTCGAGTCCGGCGAGACGGTGCTCCTCACCGATGCAGGGCAGAAGGGGGCCTTCGCCCTGGAGGCCTCCGTGGCCGCGATGAAGCTGCGCAGCGTGCTGTGTTCGCCGATCCTGATGGACGGCGTGCCCGTGGGCGCCTTGTACGTGGACAACCGCTTCCTCCCCCAGAATTTCGGACCTGCGGAGGCCCGGATGGCCGAGACCCTCTCCGCAGCCTTCTCTCTCGCCCTGCGGCAGACCGACCTGGAGGCGGAGTTGAGTGAGGCCCTGGCGCGGATCGAGGCCCTCGAGCGCGGCGCCATGGAGCTGAAGACCCAGCTCGCTGAGGCCTCCGCCGTTCCCCCGAACGACGTGCGGCGAATCGGCGAGATGTCCGGCAGGTCGCCCTTCCCTGAGATCATCGGCGAGGCACCCCTCATGCGGCGGATGTTCCACCTCATGGAGCGGATCCTGGACAAGGACATCACGGTGCTCATCGAGGGCGAGAGCGGGACCGGGAAGGAGCTGGTCGCGCGGGCTCTTCACAGCTACGGGACCCGCGGGAAGGGCCCCTTCGTTGCGGTGAACTGCGGTGCGATCCCCGCGAACCTGATCGAGAGCGAGCTCTTCGGGCACCTGCGCGGCGCGTTCACCGATGCGACCCAGGACAAGATCGGGCTGGTCGAGGCCGCGAGCGGCGGCGTGCTCATGCTGGACGAGATCGGCGAGATGCCCCTCGCGCTGCAGACCCGGCTCCTGCGCTTCCTCCAGCAGGGAGAGTTCCAGAAGGTGGGCAGCCACATGACGCAGCACGTGGACGTGCGGGTCATCGCCGCGACCAACAAGGACCTGGCTCGAGAGGTCGCCGAGAAGCGCTTCCGTGAAGATCTCTACTATCGCTTGAACATCGTCCGCATCGAGGTGCCGCCCCTCCGGGAGCGGCGCGAGGACATCCCCGTCCTGGTGGATCACTTCCTGCGGGAGAACCGGCGCCAGGGGATCACGGGGGCGACGCGCTTCGCGCCGGCGGCCCTGGGCCTCCTGGCTCGATACCGCTGGCCCGGGAACGTCCGGGAGCTGGAGATGGTCCTGAAGAACGTGTCGCTCTTCTCCGACGGGGACGTGCTGGACGTGGCGGACTTCACCCAGTTCCCCCACCTCTCGAGCGGCAGGGCCCAGGACCCCTCGGGATCCGGCCTGAAGCGCTTCAGCGGGCTCACCCTCGGCGAGGTGGAGCGGGAGGTGATCCTCCACGCGCTCGATCGGAACAGCGGCAACAAGAAGAAGACCGCGGAGGACCTCGGGATCGATCGTCGCACCCTGTACAACAAGCTCGGCCGCTACGGGAAGTGAAGGTGGCACACCCCTTGCACAGTCCCAGACCGGTTCGAGTGACAAATCGAAGGAAACAATGTGATGATGGCATGGACACACAGCAACGAAGCGCTCCTCGATGTTCGGGGACGGATCGGGGCTATGTGCACTCCATGCACACAGGGAGGAAGTGTGATGAATAGGTACACACTCTGGTTCGGGGCGGTGGCCGCAGCGTTCGTCTTGTTCGCGGGCTGCCAGTCCGAGAGCTCTGGCCCCCGGGTCGGGGATCCGGACAAGACGGAGGTCGGGCGGGTCTCCCTCGAGGAGAAGCTCATGTCGGCCACCCTCACGGGCGGCAACCTTGAGGTCAAGATCCCCCTGACGGTCGAGGGCAGCGCGACGATCAAGGGGAGCTTCGAACTGACGATCCGGCACCTGGACGGGAGCTGGAACGAGACCGCTACGGGGCTCTACAAGGCAGCGCCCGGGACGACCACGGTGGTGGCGACCTTCGATCGGACGCCGCCGATGGACGGCACCGGCGATCAGTCGACCTACGTCCTCGACTACCGGATCGACACGCCCGACGGGACGATCAAGGGGTATCGGAGCCTCTTCGCCCTCCTGCCGAAGCTCAACGTGATCGTCTACGCTCCGCAGACCATCTTCCCTGATCAGAAGAGCTTCGCACGGGTGATCGTCAACAACCCGATGACCGATCAGCCCATCGCGGACACCCTGGTGACGGTGATCCTCAAGGACGCCAATGACGACGAGCGGGAGGTCGAGGTCACCACCGACGCGTTCGGGACCGCGGTCGTGGAGCTCGAGTCCAAGGTGGAGGGCGACGTCGAGGTCAAGGCCCTGGTGATGACCCCGGATGGTGAAGAGTCCGCCGAGGGCATCATGCAGGTGGTGCGGGAGAGCCGGGTCCTGGTGACCACGGACAAGCCCCTCTATCAGCCCGGCCAGAAGATGTACATCCGGGCCCTCGCCCTCGAGAAGCCGAACCTGACCCCCGAGGCCGGGCAGGAGCTGTTGTTCGAGGTCCAGGATGCGAAGGGCAACAAGGTCTTCAAGCAGGCGGTCCAGACCAACGACTTCGGCGTCGCGGCGACGGAGTTCACCCTCGCGACCCAGGTCAACATGGGCGCCTACAAGATCGTCGCCACCCTCGACGACGTGGCCACCGAGAAGACCGTCACCGTGGATCGGTACTCCCTGCCGAAGTTCAAGGTGAGCGCGACCCTGGACAAGACCTTCTACATGCCGGGAGACACCATCCACGGCGAGGTCCAGGCGGACTACTTCTTCGGAAAGACCGTCGCGGGCGGCCAGGTCGAGGTCACGGTCTACAAGTACGAGGCCGAGTGGACCCCGGACACGATTCTCACCGGCCAGACCAACGACGTCGGCCTGTACATCTTCGACTACGACCTGCCTGACTACCTCGTGGGGCAGCCCCTGGACCAGGGCAAGGCCCTCGTGCTCATGGAGATCAAGGTCTCCGACCTCGCCTCCCAGAGCGTGACCCAGGCGAAGAACATCCTGGTCACGAACTCCCTCATGGACATCGCGCTCCTGCCCGAGAGCGGAGTCGTGGTGCCCGACGTCCCGAACAGCTTCTTCCTCTTCCTCTCTGATCCCACCGGCGGGCCCCTCGCCGGGACCGCGACCCTGACCATCAACGGCGCGGAGTTCGACGACGACACCATCGACGTGGGCGACGACGGCCTGGCGATGTTCACCCTGACCCCCCAGGAGGACGTGCTCCAGGTGGGCGTCGCGGTGGCGGGGAGCGGCGGCGACAGCGCGTCCGCATCCTTCAGCTACAACGTGGGCGCACAGGATCAGGGCGTCCTGGTCCGCACGGACAAGGCCGTCTACGCGGTGGGCGAGACCATCGAGGTCAGCGTCCACACGTCCGGCGGCCACGACCGGGTCTTCTTCGACGTGATTCGGAAGAACCAGACCGTGCTCACCCAGACCATCCAGATGCAGAATGGGTACGGACAGACCTTCCTGGACATCGACAACTCCATGACCGAGGACCTGGTCCTCGAGGCCTACTTCCTCTCGGACACGGGCCAGTTCATCCGGGACGGCCGGATCGTCTACGTGGAGCCGGCGACCAGCCTCTCCGTGATCATGACGCCGGACAAGGAGACCTATCTCCCCGGCGACCAGGCGGTCCTGAGCTACACCGTGACGGACCAGGACGGCGCGCCGGCCCAGGCCGCGCTGGGGATCCAGGTGGTGGACGAGGCGGTCTTCGCGCTCAGCGAGTCCAAGCCCGGCCTCCTGAAGCTGTATTTCCAGCTCGAGGACGAGCTGGCGAACCCCTCCTATCAGATCGGCCCCGGCACCGGCTCCAGCTTCGGCCAGCTCCTGACCCAGAAGGACCAGATCGAGGCAGGCAGCCCCGAGGAGGACTCCTGGCAGGCCAAGGCCGGGGCCTCCCTGGCCGCGCTGGGCGACGTGCCCACCAGCCAGTCCATGTTCTCGAGCTGGGAGAAGAGCCAGTTCAAGCTGGACGAGGTCCTCGAGCCCTTCTACACGGGCCGCAAGGACGTGATCGTCGCGGATCTTGGCAAGCTCGCGGACGCGGGCGTGTTCACCATGGAGAACATCGGCACCTACTTCGACAAGCACGTCGCGAACTACTTCGACTTCTGGGGCAACCCCTACCGGATCACCGTGACCGGCGTGGACTCCTGGGACATGAAGATCGTCATCGAGTCCGACGGTCCCGACGAGAAGGAGGGCACCTGGGACGATTGGTCCGCGGAGCTCTTCCTCTGGGACGTGGTCCGCAAGCACGGCGGCGGCGGCGGTGAGTGGGGCGAGTTCGACAACGCCAACGGCGGCCCCATGGCGGGCGGCGTCGACCAGGATGCGGGCGCGGAGCCCCCGGGAGAGCCGGATCCGACCAGCGAGGAAGGCGGTGAGGAGAGCGGCGACAACACCGTCAAGGTCCGCTCCTGGTTCCCCGAGACCCTCTTCGTGGAGCCCAGCCTCATCACCGAGGCCGACGGCACCGCCTCGGTGACCGTGCCCCTGGCGGACTCGATCACCCAGTGGCGGGTCAGCTCCATGGGCAACTCCGCGGACGGCAAGCTCGGCAGCGCCGCGAACGGCATCGTGGTGTTCCAGGACTTCTTCGTGGACATCGACTTCCCGAAGTACCTCACCCGAGGTGACGAGATTGCGTTCCCCATCGCGGTGTACAACTACCTCGAGACCTCCCAGAACGTGGAGCTCGAGATCATGGAGGAGGACTGGTTCGAGCTCTCCGGCGTCAACACCGTCAACCTGACCCTCGGCCCCCAGGAGGTCACCGGCGTGACCTTCCCCGTCACCGTGACCAAGGTCGGCTGGCACGCCCTGACCGTCTACGGCCACGGCTCGCAGATGTCCGACGCGGTCCAGCGGATCGTGGAGGTCAAGCCCGACGGCAAGGAGATGCTCGCCACCATCGGCGCGAAGTTCGCGAGCTCCCCGGAGCCGGGGCAGACCGTCGAGGATCACATGGTCGAGAGCGTGGTGATCCCCAACAACTCCATCGAGAACTCCGAGACCCTGGTGGTCCAGATCCACCCCGGGTTCTCCAGCCAGGTCGTGGGAGGGATGGACAACATGCTCCAACTCCCAGGTGGCTGACTCGAGCAGACCACGTCGTCGGCGTGGCCAAACGTTCTTGCCATGAACTACATGATCGAGACCGAGACCATCACCCCCGAGATCGAGATGAAGGCCATGGAGTACATCAACGTGGGGTACCAGCGGATCCTCACCTTCGAGTGTGCTTCGGGCGGCTACAACTGGTGGGAGGGTGACGACCCGGGCAACGCAATCCTCACCGGCCTGGTCATCCAGGCCATGACGGACACCATGGAGGTCTACGGCTCCGTGGACGGGGCCGTCATTGCCCGCGCTGCGGACTGGCTGGTCGATCGCCAGCAGTCGGACGGCTCCTGGACCGAGGACACCCACCTCCACGCGGGGAACGAGAACCTCGGCGCGGGCAGCCTCCGGGCCACCTGCTACATCGCCTGGTCCCTGGCCCACGCGGGCTATCCGAACCAGCAGGCGACCACCTACATCAACGGGAAGATCGGCGCCGAGAACGACTTCTACACCAAGGCCATGTGCGCCAACGCGCTGGCCGTGGCCGGCGCCAACGGGCCGACCCTCCAGGGGCTCCTCTCCGACATCGACGGCGAGAAGATCGTCGAGGAGGACAGGATCCACTGGGCCGCGTCGGGGTCCACCCTGGTGAACTCCGGGGGCAACGCCGCGGACGTGGAGCTCACGGGCCTGGCCTCCCTGGCCTTCATCGCTGCGGGCGCCTACCCGAGCAACGTCACCGGCGCGGTGAACTGGCTGATCACCACCAAGGACCCGCAGGGCAACTGGGGCTACAACACCCAGGCCACGGTCCTCGCGCTGAAGACCTTCATCGGCGCGGCCACCGCGAACCCGGGCCCCACGGACGCCACGGTCAGCGTCCTGCTCAACGGCGACGTCCTCGGGACCATGGACTTCAACGACTTCAACAAGGACGTCGTGTGGCAGGTGGAGTCCTACGCGCTCCAGGTCGGAGAGAACACCCTGGAGCTCGACTACCAGGGCTACGGCAACCTCTCCTACCAGATCGTCGCCACCCACTTCATTCCGTGGGCGGATTCGGACATCCCGGCGGATGGGCCGATCTCTATCGACGTGTCCTACGACAAGACCCAGCTCCAGGTGGACGACCAGGTCACCGCAACGGTCACCGTGACCGCGAACAGCGCCGCGGTGCAGGGCATGGTCCTCGTGGACCTCGGCCTGCCCCCGGGGTTCCAGCTCGAGACCGACGATCTGGTCGCCCAGAAGGCCGAGATGGTGATCTCCGAGTTCGAGGTCACCGGCAAGCAGCTCCTGCTCTACCTGGACAGCCTCGCCATCGGTGAGCCGCGGGTCGTGACCTACAAGCTCACCGCGCTGTACCCCCTCAAGGCTCAGACCGGCGGCTCCCAGGCCTACGCGTACTACAACGCAGAGGTCAAGGGCGAGGAGGAGCCGACGGAGTTCGAGGTCACCGAGTAGTCTCCCCTTCCTCCCTCCCTCCCCGGGGCCCACTCGATCCGGTTCGGGTTTTATCCCGTATTTTTCAACAGTTGCGGCATCGACCTCCGTGTTGCAGCCATTACGTCGGTGGCGTCGGAACTGCGCCACCCCGCGAACCTGATTTTGATCTTTGCGTCGGAAGGCACCGGTCAACCCCTTGAAGCCGCCTTTCACCTGGGCCGTGAAGAACAGCACGAGAAACACAAACGCATGCTTTCAGGATGCAATGGGGCGCGGTCCCCAAAAGGGATCTTCTGACATCTTCGTGGGTCGTCTCTGCTTCCTCCACGCGGGCCCAAAGCGAAACCCATAGTGGCCGCGTCCATCCATCGGTCACGGTCACGGTCACGGTCACGGTCACGGTCACGGAAAAAAAGAGGAGGAGCCAATGGATAGACCGCGTCGGAACGACCTTCATAAACTGGATGTGTACCGATGCGCCCTCGATCTCTACCGAAGGACCGGATGCATCATCGCCCAGTTCCCGCGGGGAGAAGCGGACTTTCGCAGTCAAATGCGCAGAGCGTCGCGCAGCGTTCCC
This sequence comes from Pseudomonadota bacterium, assembly GCA_043815665.1. Lineage (GTDB taxonomy): Bacteria > Myxococcota_A > UBA9042 > CAIXZC01 > CAIXZC01 > CAZNWW01. The sequence goes on along the minus strand of JBDRIT010000061.1, from coordinate 153 downwards.
TTCAATATCGGTGAAGGAGTGGGCAAGCGCGGCAGGGCCAGAGCCGCTGCCTACGAGGTAGCGCTCGGAGAAACGAAGGAGCTGATTGTAGCTCTCGACTGCGTGGAGATTGATGGGATTGTGTCCATGGAGGAGATCGTCGCTGCCCATAAG